>JBFXKG010000004.1:0-229500 GCA_050174015.1 Candidatus Krumholzibacteriia bacterium | reverse complement strand
TTTAAACAATTTACAATGTTTTTCCCTTGCGCGAGCTCCCCCCCTGACCCACCATGAACATCGTCCTCACAGGTGGCAATCGGAACCGAAAGGAAAGAGCCATGAACTCCAAACAGTATGACCAGCTGGTAAGCGATCTTCGGGCCTTCCTGTCCCGCAAACTCCCGACCCTGTCCGACCGGTGGTGGCCGGATTTGGTTCTGCCCAACATCAGCGACAAATTCAAAAGGAGGTTCGGTAAGGCGGGTCCCACAGCGTTCAAATTTCTGGACCTGGGCGATCTGTTGAAGCTGACCGAAAATATCTGGTATCTCCTCGAGGAGAAGCACCAATACCCCCAAACCGCTCTTGGCCTCGTCAAGCAACTCCGAATTGCAAGGAACGAGTACGCTCACCGGTCGACCATCGATCCAATGGCGGACGAGTGGGATCGATACCACGCCCTCACCATCGAAATGCTCCTTAGAACCCTCAATAGCGGGGTATACCAGGAATGGGAGCAGTGTGGCGCTTGAATCAGGCCCATGGGGAATGACCTCAGTCCGCCAAAGCCATGGAAGGAGGGTGCAATGAGTTCCAGTTTTTGGAAGCGGTACAAGCCCATTGGGGACACCTGGGAGACTCTGAAATTTGTGGAGAAATTTCCGACAGGATCTGTTAGGGGCCCTGCAATTCCAGTGATGCCGCACCGGCGCCCACACGGATCGGTGGTGAAGGGAGAAATCCTCCCCGAGGATACTATTTGGCAATTTCCCCCGACCTTCACCCCCGAAGTCCGAGAACAACCTGACCCTAATTGCAAATGGTACCGATTGGAGGAAATCGAGGATTAGGTGGACCATGGCTCAAGGTTTTGCTCAAAGCCAGCCGAGGGGTCGCTCTCGGGGTGAGGCGGCGACCCCACGGGGCGTCGCCCCCACCTCAAGCTTTCAAACCATCGCGGCAGCCCCTTCCCCCTCCCACCCCCCTCCCTCCACCTGATGCCCCCACCTGGCCAGCTCCGGCAGCGCCCCACCCCAGGCCACGTACTCCTCCCAGACCGCCTGGTTCCGGATCTCCGGATCGCCCAGCAGCGCCAACAGCGCCTCCCCCTCCTCCCGGCCGTCCAGCAGGGCCGAGATTCCCGCGGGGCGGTCGCAGCCCGGGGTGTACTCCAGGGTGACGAGGGCCTCCCGCACCCCGCAGCGCCCGACCGCCTGAAGGGCCAGGCTGCGGGCCAGCAGGCCGCCGAGGCGGTCCACCTTGCGGAGATCCTTGCCCGACCAGGCGCCGCCCCCGATGGGGACGGTGGGGCCGTAGGCGTCGACCACCAGCTTCTTGCCGCTGAGGCCGTTGTCGCCGTTGGGGCCGCCCAGGACGAACATGCCCGCGCCGTTGAGGGCCACCGCGGGGGTGGGCATGCCGGTGCAGGCGCGCTCGACTGCCTCCTCGGCGAACCGGCGCAGGAACAGCCAGCTGCTGCCCTCGTGGTGGTGCAGCGAGATAGAGACGCGCAGGGGCGTCCAGGCCAGGCCGTCGGTGCGGACGGTCACGAGCACCTTGCCGTCGGGACCCACCTCCCCCGCGCCTTTCTCCAGGCGCAGGTCGTACAGGTTGCGGGCGATGCGGCGGGCCAGCCAGTGGGCGGGGGGCAGGAACCCGGTCGCGGAGTCGTTGCGGGCGTAGCCGATGCAGACGGCCTGGTCGTCCGAGAGGTGGCGCGACTCGCGCTCCCCGTCCTGGAACCCGTCGTCGCAGAGGCGGGCGGTGACCTTCAGCCGGTCGGGGTCGGGGCCCCAGAGGTAGCCGGCCGCGTCTTCGCCGTATCCCGCTTCCCGGTACACGCGCCGGACGATGGCCGGGATGTCCAGGGTGCGATGCCGCTCCGGGGTGGTGGCGATGCGGCCGGTCAGGTGGATCTCGTCGAAGACCGCGCAGGCTTCGAGGCCGCACTGCCCGCCGGGATCGGCGGGGTTGGACTCGTCGCCGCTGCGGATGAACTCCACCACCGCGTCCACGGCGGCGTCGCACAGCTTGTCGGGATGGCCGGGCAGGACGTGCTCGGCGGTTTCGATCCTGGTCGCGTTCATCGGGAACCTCCTTGGTTGGTCAGGTCGGGCAGCATGGTGGCCCGGGCGTTCAGTTCATGGGCGAATGCATCCATTCCGCCGTCGGTGAGGACGGCCTCCAGGGCCACCCGCCGCTTGCGCAGCTGCGCCAGGTGGCCGGCGGGGATGGGCCCCACGAAACCGTCGGTGATGATCACGGCGCGGCGCACCCCGTGATCGATGAGGTGGCCGGTGACGCAGGCGATGTCCGTGCCCCCGTCCGTCAGGACCGCGCCCGAGGCCAGGCGGGCGGACGTGACGTCGCGCACCCCGGTGCTAAACAGGTGGACCTTCTCGTGGATGCGGTCCTGCAGGGGCAGCAGCGCGCCGTAGATCAACGGCAGCACCTGGTTCATGCTGCCGCTGACGTCCAGGTAGAGGTGGACCCGGGAGAGCCGGTCCGTCGAGGTGGTCAGAATCCGGGTCCCGTACAGGAGCTGGGTGACGCCGAAGGCCGCGCGCACCTCGGCCCGGCGGTCGGGGCGGGTGCGGTAGGGCAGGACGCCGGGTGCCATTGCGGTCGAGGGCAAGAGCGGACCGTCCGCGCCGGCCGCCCGGTCGGCGACCCGCATCAGGGCTCCGCGGATGATCCGCACCGCCTGCGCGCGCGACTGGCCGGGGGTCAACCGGAACTCGGACGGATCGACGCCCTGGTCGCGGCCCGAACAGGTCTCCAGCGCCGGCCACTGCGCCACGATGTTGCGGACGGCGTCCAGGACGTCGGGGTCGGCCTCGAGGTCGGCATCCAGGTCGCCGGTCCGGTCGCCGTGGTTCCCCAGCAGACGGCTCTGGTCGAAGTCGAGCCCTCCGCCCTGGCCTTCCGCCCCCGGCAGTCCCGGGGCCCCCTCCTGCACGGCCTTCTCCAGCAGTTCGAAGAGCTCGGCGTAGGTGGCCGCCAGATCCCCGCGCTTCCTCCGGGACCGGACACCGTACAGGGCCTGATGCGCCTCCAGGGCGGCGCCCGTCAGGGCCCAGGTTTCCTGGCCGGCCCGCCAGTTCTCGGGGGGGCGCAGGATGGCCTCGGGGAACACGTCGGCCCGGTAGAGCCGCCGGAACAGGGCGGTGCATTCGGGGGACGGCATGGACCGGCACAGGTGGGCGTTGATCACGGCGTCGAAGACGAAGTTGCGCGCCGGGGTCGGCGTCTCGTAAATGCGGGTGTGGCCCAGCAGGACGTGGTTCAGCTCGTGCAGGACGAGCATCACCAGGTCCTGGTCGTCGGGACACATCTTTTCCACGAAGCCGGGATTGAGCAGCAGGCGCGACCGGGTGCCGACGGTCACGCAGGCCGTCCGGACCTCGTCGGTCAGCTCGATCTCGAGCAGGCCCAGCAGCTTCAGGAAGGCCAGCTGGGTGATGGGGATGGCGTCGAAGATGCGGTCGGCCAGCCGTGCGGCCGACAGGGCGGTGGCGGTCATGGTTGCCCTCCTTGCGGGGAACCGGTCGGGGCCCCGTAGAACAGGTAGACGTGGTCGTCGCGGATCAGATGGGAGACGCGCGGGGAGCGCCGGGCGATGAACACCTTGCCCGCGGTGCGGGTCAGCAGGACCAGGGCCAGGGCGGGATCGGTGATGACGGGCCCGGCCTGGGCCCGGTCGCGCTTGACCTTGCGGACCAGCCCGAAGGCCGGCAGGCCCAGGGCCACCGGATCGAGCAGAGCTGCGTTGGTCCGCAGTTCGTCCATCAGGAGGTCGTTGCCCTCGCCGTAGAGGGTGAGGACATCGCCCGGCCCGATCCCTGCGGCCAGCCGCGACAGGTAGACCAGGGCGGCGATCCGCTGCTTGGCTTTCGGAACGGAAAGTTTCCGGGGGTGCGGAATGACCTGGCGGCACAGCCTGGCCAGATCGACCTGGCCGATGGGGAACAGGCCATGGGAGCCAAGGGGGGCCGGGGAGGCCGCCGCCGCGGCAGCCTCCGATCCGGCCGGGCCCGGCCGCACGAACGGCTTGATCTTGATCTCCATGCGCGGGGGCGCGCTCATGTTGGCGTAGGCCGCGCGGCCGCAGGGGATGGCGGGTTCGTCCAGGACCATGCCGGGCCGCATCACGCGGCCTCCTCGGCGCCGGCGTAGGCGCGGGTGCGGCGGAACAAGGAGCGCCACTGGCGGTACCGTCCGACCACCTCGTCCGGATCGAACGCCCCCAGCTCCGCCGCGAACAGGGCGAACAGCAGGTTGCCCGTCTCGGCCAAGTCGGGGGCGCCGGCCTTCTCCAGGCGGGTGACGGCGGCCAGGATGCGGTCCCACTCCCCCGCCCGATTGCGGTGGGCCAGGATGGTCTGCTCGCCCGCCTCGGTGAACTCCAGCACCGGGGATGCCAGGTTGGCCAGCTCCTCGAAGGCCATGGCGGTCAGCAGGTCGCGCTCCGAGAACACAGGCAGCAGGTTCAGGGCCAGGGCGGTCCGGTGGGCCGGCTCCTGGGCTGCGATCGCATCGAGCACCAGCTGGCTCATCTCCAGGCGTTCGACCGCGCCGTCCGGATGGGCCAGAGCCACGGCCACTCGGCGGACCGGATCGACCTCCCCGCGGATGGACCTCCAGGGCGAGTTCTCGTGCGCGGCCGCGGTCTTCGCGGCCAGGCGGTGGATGGCCCGCAGTGCAGGCTCGTCGATCCGGCGTCCGAGCGCCCGGTGGGGCAGGCCCCACTTGAGGGCGAGGAAGGCGGCACCAGGCAGGTCGGCCTTGCGGCCCAGCGCCAGGCAGGCCGCCCGGACGGCGGCGACGGAACGGCAGAGGGAGATCGCGCGGCGCCCGCTCACCGTCAGCCCGGCCTCGTGCAGCGGAGCGATCAGGCCGTCCACGTAGGCGGTGATCCAGTCGCCGGCCCCGGTGGCGGCGGCCGAGGCCAGTTTCGCCCGCGTCCGGCCGACCAGGTCGCCGATGGCCCCGTCATCCTCGGGCCGGTCACCGCCACCGGCCAGCAGCAGGCGCCGGTCCTTGACGCTCATGTCCTCCAGACGCGGCACCGCCACCACCCAGGGGAAGCGGTCGGCCAGGGCCGGATCCAGGGGCAGGGAGCCGAGGTAGGCGTCCTGGCCGTCGCCGGGATCGCCGTCCAGGGCCACGGGGGGATTCATGGCGGCCCAGCGGTACCGAAGCCTCTCCAGTGCCAGGCCCTGCACCCTCTTCTCGTGGATGACGGCGAACAGCTTGTTCTGGGTCTCGGGCCGGCAGCGTGAGATCTCGTCGAGGAACACCGACTCGGCGCCCCACAGGTCGCCCGGGGTGCGCAGGTAGACCAGGCCGGTGCGGTCGTCGTCGGGGACGGGGTAGCCGAGCAGGTCGTCGAAGCTGATCAGGCTGGCGTTGAAGTGGCGGTGCTCGAGGCCGAGGACGGCCGCCAGACGGTTCAGCAGCTCGGACTTGGCGGTGCCGTGGGCGCCGATGAGCAGCAGCGGCCGCTCGTCGGCCAGGGCGGCCAGGATGACGGGATCGAGGTGGTCGAGGCCGAAGATGTTCAAGCGACGCATCAGGTGACGCGTCCGGACGGCGGTCTTGGCGGGCATGCCGCACCTCCAGTATCCCCCGGGACCACGTGGCGCGGCCGTACCCGGGGGAAGGGGTGCAGCGACGCTTTAGCAGCACTTGTATCCCGCCCTGCAAGCTGTCAGGGTCAAATCGGCGGCGTTCTGTCGACGTCGGTCGGTTGGTCAATCTGTCGGGTCCGGGACGAAAAAATCCCGCTCAGCCTGGGGCCGAAGCGGGGTCGCAAGAATGCGGGGCCCTCGCTTTAGCCGGATTTATAGAGCGCCCGCAAGCTGAGTTCAAATCGGCGCTGGAAAGAGGATAGCAGGTCTGGGATCGGTGTCAAGTGGTTGTTGGCCCAAGATGGGAATTTGAGAAGCCGGGAGCCCCGGGATCAGTCGGACTCCGCTGGCCAGCCCAGCAGCAGGCGGTTCTTGGGGGTGACGTCGGCGGGGATGCGCGCCGTCTTGACCGTGTAGCCGGCCTGGCGCAGCCGCGCGGCCCTGGTGGCGTCGACGGCGAGGGGGCCGTCCATCCAGCCGTCGAGCGATCCGGTGTCGCAGGTCTGCAGATCGTGGCAGCAGGGCAGCACGGCGACCCGGTGACCGCCGGCGATGGCCAGGTCGAGCACCCGGTCGGTGAGCGCGCCGCAGGCGTGGACCGAGGCCACCAGGGCGTCCGGGGGGATGGCCGCGTTTTCCAGACCGTCCTGGGCGTACGCGATGCGGCCCTGCAGGCGGGGCCAGTGCCGCTCCATGACCGCAAGCAGGGTGCGGTGGCGGGGCGGCTGGTGAAGATCGACGCAGAGGGCGGACGGGGTGGTGTCGTCGAGGATGAGGAGGATCATCGCCAGCAGGCCGTGGCCGGCGGCCAGCTCGACCACCGGTCCGCCGCGCAAGTGCCGCCGGATGCGCAGCGCGGTCTCCCATGCCTCGTACAGCTCCTTGCGCGGCAGGCACTCGGCCTCGCAGACGGCGCGGGCGATCCTGTCGAACAGGGAGTCGCCGGGGAAGTGGCCCGCGTTGCCGCGGAAGAGGATGCTGCGGGATGAGCGGGAGAGGGGGGGCATGGGGCGGCTCCTGGGTTGGGGGAAGAGTGGCAGGTGGGGAGGGGGAAGTCCCCAGAATTCAGACAACTCTGGTTCAGAATTCCTTGAATGGGCCATTAGTAGATTGCAAACGCAGAAAACAAATGGCAAAATGGTTATTGCGACGAGAAAATACGCAAACTTTGGAGGCTGGGGCAATGTCGTTTGTGAAAACGTTTGTTGAATTAAAGAACTATCTAGACGAAATTGTTTGTTCAATAGGAGATATTGATTCGCGATCTAAAGCCTTTATATATTGGTTTGCCCAAGCAGTTATTACCAACCCAGATAATCGAGTTGAAATTCTCAACGCATTGGTGGAGGGTCCGGCGGATAAAAACTGTGACATCGTTTATATTTGTGACCAAACTCGCATGATTTATATATGCCAAATGAAGTGGCATGACAAACTAGAAAAGAATACCGAAAAATATAACGACCTTGCCGGACTTGCGGAAGTTGTAAATAGTTTTCGTCTTAATAAAGCGGACTTCAGGAAACGATATAATAAGGCAAATTCAGGGGTGCGTTCTTTACTCTTTGCCGCTCACCAAAAATTCCACGCACAAAAAAATGATTATCGCATTACAGGAATTTTCGTAACAACAGGAAGAGTTGCAGAAGGTGTGGCCAAGGACGCAGAAAAACATGCAACGGCCGATCAAATGGTAGGCAGATGTCGATACTTGGTTTTTAGCGGGAAGGAATGCTGCAAGGTTCATCAGGCATTTTCAAACCTTGTACCATCATTACCAGAAGTCGAAGTTGGAGTAAAAGGAGGAGGGGAGCTGAACCATTCGGAAAAAACCAGCAAAAAATTTGGAAGAAATATTTCTACATATTTGTACTCAGTTCAAATTAGCGAAATTAGGCGTTTGTTTGAAATGTATGGGGAGCGACTTTTTGCTCGAAATATTAGGCTATATAAGGGTGAAAAGACTCCAACCAATCTCCGAATTGCGCACACATTAACAAATAATCCGGAAAAATTTTTCCACCTAAATAACGGAATTACCATCATTGGAACGCATGCAATGGAAAAATCCGAACGCGGGGCGAAGAAAATTGTAATACAAGCCCCACAAATAATTAACGGGCAACAGACTACAAGAACGATTGGGAGGTGCGGCGCAAGAGGAAGTCGTGCCGAAGTTTTAATTAGGGTTGTGTCAATGGAAATTCGAAGTGATGGTGACCTTGATTTTTTCCAGCAGTTTGTTCGAGATATTGTTCAGGCCACGAATGACCAAAACAGCATTAAGGCATCCGAGCTGGTTGCTAACAACCGGGAGCAAATTGACATTTATAGGCAGCTTCGAAAACTCGGATGGAATTATTTGCGAAAGTCAGGAACTCAACAAGAAGGCAACAGGGAGACAGCTAGTTTAATCGATGGACGGTTTCGACCTTATGGTTCAATAAAAATGATGGAATTATGTGCAGCTATGATTGCGTGCTATCGAGACCCTCAGTACATGGCAACTGGTGGAGCAGAAAGAATTTTTTCCCCCACTGGTCAGAGTATTTATGATGAAATTTTTCAGGGAAGACATGATGCATATGACTATCTTATTTCATATTTGTTGTTGCGCGCGTGTTCGTCATTTAGGAAACGAAGCGGGAAAACTGGCCTGGATTCTGAACTTTGTGGGATCGGAAAGTATTATTTTGCAAATACAATTTTTCAGTACACGAAGAGACACACCCGGACAATCCAGAATAAGCGGATAGTGGCTGAGAGGCTTGGGTTGGAGAGCAGAAAGAATCCCGCAAATATGGACTTTGGGGCCTTTGATCGAGCAGTTTCAGAAGTGCACGCGTCCTGGAAAAAATTCTATAAAACAAACAAACTTAATGATGAAAGCCCCAAAGATTTTGTAAAAAGATTCGCAAAAATTGGAATCTGGAGCAAATTTTGGGATCACCCCAACAACACTCTTAGAAAAAAGCGGGTGATGGTGCAGATAGATAGATTTATTTCTAAATGATTGATGGTGTACAAAAGGCAGAAGACAGCATCTCGTTTTGCCGTAAGATTGCAACATAATGAAGCGCGCGTTGTTGTCACGAAAAGAATGTGGGAAAAATAATTATCGCAATTTGGAAATTAGATCAATTGCGCTTTCAATATCCTCAAGCCGTGTCGACTCTTGCCATGAAAGTCTAATCGAGCAGTCGATCAAATCTTCATAAAGACCCATTGCCCCAAGTACGTGGGAGCGTGATCGCGAAGCAGATGTGCATGCTGAACCATTGGAAACGCAATGGGAGGATTTGAGGGCGACAAAAATGGCTTCAGCATCAATAGGATAAAAGCAAACTGAAATGCAATTGGGCAGAGATGGTCCCGAGCCAATGATTGAAAACCCGAGGTTTTTGATAAAATTCATGATGGCGTATTTGGTTTTCAGACAGGCCTCATAACGCCGGACAATTTCGTTCGATCCAATTTGAGCAGCCATGCCAAATCCCGCCACGAGGGGGACCGCAACTGTTCCAGGGCGGACCCCAAACTCCTGTCCACCGCCGAACAAAATTGGCTTAATTAACCTGTGGACCTCTCGACGGTGGTTTATTCTTAGCGCCCCAATTCCCTTCGGTGCTCCAATTTTGTGTCCACTAATGCTGAGGAGATCGGCATCATTGAGCGACACTACACCGGGAACCTTGCAAAAGCTTTGCGCGGCATCAATGTGAACAAGGGAGCCGGCTTTGTGAGCACCATGAATGATGGTTTCGATGGGATTAATCACCCCCGTTTCATTGTTGGCATGTTGCACAGAAACCAGCAGAGTCTTGTTGTTGGTGGCGGCAAGTACTTCAACGGGGTCAATCGAACCAGATTTGTTTGGTCTAATGTAGGTTACAGTGAAGCCACGCGATTCGAGTTGGGCGCAGGGCTCCAATACGGATTTGTGCTCTATGGCTGTTGTGACGATGTGGGTCCGCCCAGAACGGATTCCGTGCTCCGCTAGCCCCAGAATGGCCAGGTTATTGCTTTCGGTGGCGCCGCTGGTAAAGACAACCTCATTGGGTTGGACCCCAAGGGCTTCGGATACCTGTCTCCGGGCATTTTCGACGGCCCTTTTGGCCTGAGCCCCAAGTTCGTGAGTGCGACTCCCAGCGTTTCCAAACTCGGAAACCATATGTCGCATAACAATTTCAGCCACATCCGGATCAACTGGTGTGGTTGCACAATAGTCTAAGTAGACTAGTCCAGTGGTGGTCTTGTTCATGTTTGTGTTTTTTTATCCAAAATTTTGTTGACCCAGAGACAAACCATGCTATTGTCCTCAACATAGTACTGCAACTCTACACTATTTTCAAGTAGGTTAGGAGGAATCATGGACCCTGGATTTGGCTATGTATTTCCAGCAATTAGGGGAATTCAGGCAGGACGAGAATACTATGTTTCCATGTGTCCAATGCGGCTATTAGGGAAGCTGTTCTCCTACGACGAGGAAGAGGTTCGCCCCGAAATGCGGGCCCAAAGGACACTTAACAAGGCCAGAATCCCGGAAATTGCCCGCTATATGACGAAAAACGATAAAGGGTATGTCTTTTCAGCCATTACGGCGTCTGTAGATGGAAATCTCGCGTTTGACCCAGCAGACGATTCCGCGGAAGGTCGCAAGATCGGGTCCCTGCATGTTTCTCTCGACGCTCGATTCATCATCAACGACGGCCAGCACCGCAGGGCAGCAATCAAGCAGGCCCTTGAAGATCGGCCGGATTTGGGTGACGAAACCATTGCTGTTGTTCTGTTTGTCGATCGAGGCCTCAAGCGCTCACAGCAGATGTTCGCTGACCTAAATCGCCATGCGGTTCGGCCCAGCAAGTCGCTCGGGGTTCTCTTCGACCATCGTGACGAAATGGCGCAGACCGTTCGCCTCGCCGTTTTACAATCCGACTTTTTTCGGGACATTGTGGAGCTCGAACGTAGTTCGTTATCAAAGGGTTCACGCAAATTGCTGACGCTAAGCGCCCTCTACAGTGGCTCCATGGCGCTTCTTGAAGGCGTTGAGTTCAAAGACGCGGAAGAGGCCGTGGCTCTGACAAGGGAATTCTGGGAGACCATTGCCAGGAACATCCCCGAGTGGAAGATGGTGCAGGAGCGGAGCATGGCATCGGGTGGAGTCCGCGAGGATTTCATCCACTCGCACGGAACGGTGATTCACGCTCTCGGCATTGTGGGCAACTCTTTGCTAAGAAAGGACCCTAAAGCGTGGAAGCGCCCCCTAAGCAAGATCCGGTCAATCAATTGGGCGCGCAGTAACCATCGCCTTTGGGAGGGTCGCGCAATGACCGGAGGGCGCGTCCAGAAGGCGCGGAACAATGTCACCCTCACGGTGAACGCAATCAAACGCCATATCGGCATCGATCTGACTCCCGAGGAGCAGCGTGTCGAAGATGCGTATGTGGGGATGAAGAATGTCGGGTGAAACGCGATCGATTTTTCGTGAAAAGGGCTTCAAGGCCGTCATCGCTGCAGCACATGAGGAAATCCAAGAGATTTATCTCTCAGATGAGACCCCGTGGGTCATCGGGTACAGCGGCGGCAAGGATTCAACGGCGATTCTGCAACTATGTTGGAATGCTGTCGCGGGTTTACCGGCCGAGAAGCGAATCAAGCCCATCCATGTGATCAGCACGGACACGTTGGTTGAGAACCCGGTTGTCGCACTGTGGGTGAACCGGTCCCTTGAGGTGATGGCTGTCGCCGCCAGGGAGCATGGTATACCCGTTGTGCCTCACCGATTGACGCCCAGCGTTACCCAGACCTTTTGGGTCAACTTAATAGGGCGCGGTTATCCTGCGCCGCGCCTCAAATTTCGGTGGTGTACCGAGCGCCTGAAAATCCACCCGGCGAACGATTTCATTCGGCAGACGGTGCAGGAGAACGGCGAAGCCATTCTCGTCCTGGGGACCCGCACGGCGGAAAGTTCGAAGAGAGCCGCCACGATGGCGCGACATGGAAGAAAGTCAGTGCGTGCTCGTCTCACTCCAAATGCAAGTCTGCAGAACAGCCTGATTTACACTCCAATCGAGAGTTGGACGAACGACGACGTGTGGATGTACCTGATGCAGGTCAAGAATCCATGGGGGTACAACAACAAAGATCTGCTGACTATGTACCAGGGGGCAACGGCCGACGGCGAATGTCCGCTGGTCGTCGATACCAATACGCCTAGTTGTGGAAACAGTCGATTCGGATGCTGGGTTTGCACCTTAGTTGATGAGGACAAGTCCATGACCGCGATGGTGCAAAACGATGTTGAGAAAGAATGGATGGCGCCGCTGCTAGAGATCCGAAATGAGCTGGATTTCCGGTCCGAAGATGCCCGCGCTAGAGACCAAAATAATCGTGACATGCGGCGAATGACGGGACAAGTGCAGTACTTCGAAGACCAGGAAGGCCGTGGTCGGCTGATCAAGGGTCCCTACACTCAGCAGGCGCGGGCATACTGGCTGCGGAGGCTGCTGGAAACTCAGCGATTGGTGCGGGAGCGCGGTCCAGAAGAAGTTCGGGAATGGGAGCTAATCACCCTTGCTGAGCTTGAAGAAATCCGTCGAATTTGGGTAAGCGAAAAACACGAAATTGAAGACATTCTCCCCAAAATCTACTTCGAGGCAACGGGTGAGAAGTATCCAGGGCCAAGACACGATGAAGACCCGGTCTTGAATGGGGATTCATTGGCGCTACTGCGAGAAATCGCAGGTGATAACGAGATGCACTACGAACTTGTGCGCAACCTATTAGATATAGAACACCAGTACAGAAACCGTGCGCTGCGTCGGGGGTTGTTTCGCGATTTGAAACATGCGATCACGCGATGTTTCTATGACGGCGAAGAGGATGCACTGGAGAGGGCGCGATCTCGGGCTAAGGTAGGCTCTGCTGAAAACCCGGATGAACTACGGGAAATGGCAGCTAATGAGGGAGCGGCGTTATGAAAATCACTCGCGTGACATTTCACAACTACCGCGTCTACGCCGGAAAGCAGACTATCAGCATGGCTCCCCCTGCCCAGGGGCGCCCCGTGACCCTGATCGGCGGCATGAACGGGGAAGGGAAGACTACCCTACTCGAAGGAATACAGCTGGCCTTGTATGGGCGTCGGTCCGAAATCTGGCAACATAACGGATCGTCTTATCCGGATTACTTGATTCAGTCTATCCATCGTAGCGCCGACCCCAGGGGCGGGGCTATGGTGGAGGTCGAGTTCGAGGCGGTTGATCAGGACGCAGTACGCTGCTTCGAGGTCCAAAGATCCTGGAAGGTCAATGGCGGTGGTAAAGTCGTGGAATACGTCCAGGTTTTCATTAACGGCCAGCTCGACCGCCTGTTGTCAGAGGACTGGAACGATCAGGTTGAGCGCTTCATTCCCGCCCGCTTGGCCGGCCTGTTCTTCTTTGATGGTGAGAAAATCAAGCACTATGCCGATCCGCAGCGATCCCGCGAGTTAATCGAGCGTGGAGTTTTGTCCCTGTTGGGAATCGATCTCATTGATCAGTTGGGCGTTGACCTGAAGGCCTTGGAGGCGCGAATCACGAAAACCGCGAAGAAGACAAGCGCCGATGAGCAGGCTGCGCGCCTAGAAAAGAATTGGAATGAAAAAAAAATTGAGAAGTCGCAGCTTATCGAAAGGCGGGCCACTCTCTTGGCGGCGCACGATAGACAGACGTCCATTTGCGAAAAGTGTGATCATGAGTATGAGGACAAGGGTGGCCGCCTCTACGAGCAAAGGCTAAAGCTGGAGGTTGATCAGAAGAGTCTTCAGGGTCGACGTGGAGATCTGGAAAAGGGCCTCATTGAGTTGGCGTCAGGTCCGTTGCCGCTCAAAATGATCGAACCATTGCTGGTCGATTGTATCCGGCAGATGCTCCTTGAGCAGAAAGCAAGATCTGCTCAAACGGTCTTGGGCCAACTGGAGGATCAGCAGAAGAGGGTCTCTCAATTATTAAAGCGCAAGAAGGTTGCGGCGGCCACGCAGATCCTACTTAGGGATTTCTACGAAAAGGAAGCCAATGCAATTTCTCGTGCAGCTACTACAGACTGTTATCTCCATACCAGTGATGGGGAATACCTTATGGCAAAGGAACTCTTAGAGGCCCGCTTCGATAATGACAGCAAGCGAGCGGGTGAGCTTCTCAGGGAAATTGGCGACATTGATTCTGAGTTGCAGGCTATCGACCGCAAGTTGGCAGCAGTTCCGGATGACGCGGCGTTGGCTGAGGTGCAGAACCGGCGAACAAAAGCCCACCATGAACTTGCTATTCTCGAGGGGAAGATTTCGCAAGTCGACGAGGCATTGAGGTTGTTGGGTGTTCATGTTGACGAGGCAGAGCGGGCCTACCATAAGCACCTGCTCAAGGTGCTGGGAGGCGCACAAGACCAGGCGGACAATGCACGTATCCTTGATCATGCTGGACGGGTCAGGGCCACTTTAGCTGAACTGAGGAGTGGTTTGGTGAGGCGACGGCTCAAGGCACTCGAAGAGGTTATTTGTGAGGCTTACGGTCATCTTATGCGAAAGCAGGGAATGGTTCGATCGGTAACCATCGATCCGGACAATTACCAGTTGCACCTGCGGAATGAGGCCGGCGATGAGATCCTAACGGATTGGTTGTCGGCGGGCGAAAGGCAGCTTCTGGTTGTGGCGATCCTGTGGGGTATGGCGCGTGCTTCGGGCCGCAGCTTGCCGGTAATTATCGACACACCTTTGGGCCGCCTGGACAGCACCCACCGCGATAATTTGGTTCGACACTATTTTCCTCACGCGAGCCATCAAGTGGTTTTGCTTTCAACGGATGAGGAAATCACCGGGCGAACGTTAAAAATCCTGAAACCATCAATTGGGCACAGTTATAGATTGGTCTACGACGACAAACGCGATGCGACGACAATCGAAGTCGGGTACTTCAAGGAGGAAGCTCATGCCAATTGAGACAGTTAGGATTTCCAAGACGGGAAAGGACCAGCTAGCCACATTAAAGAGGAGAACAAAGATCCCGACTTGGAACGTCCTGTGTCGGTGGGCATTTTGTGTTTCCATGCGTGAACCTACGCCGCCGCATGCCTTTCGGGAGGATACTGAGTATCCGATTGAGATGACTTGGCGGACGTTCACAGGCGGGCTTGAGGGGCTGTATTGGGCGGTGTTGATAGAGAGATGTCGAAAAGACGGGATTCCGATAGATGACGAAAGCCTGTCAATTCAACTCCGTCTTCATTTGCACAGAGGGATTTCGTATCTTGCGGCCAACAAAAAAATGCAGGGTGTTAGCGACTTGTATGCCTTAATCTAAGTGTGGGAATCACAAAAGAATATAGCCCCAATGATCCTTTCCCCTCGTTTCCAAAGAGGTATAGGGCAAAACGGAGAATCGGAGGAGGGGAGCCGACTACAAAGAAGATTTTCTCTCGAAAAGCAATCGACAGCCAAAAAAATTTGTTTTACAATTTTCGAGCAATAGGGTAAACGAGACCGATCTCGTTGCCCTGCCTTAATATACGAGTATTGAGGACTTGATTGGGCAGCAAAAAATGTTGCGAGATTTACAACACCGGATCCGTTATAACACCGCGGAACACAATCTTGTAAAAGAATTTTACGTGCCATGTTTGGCTGCATCTCAGGTGTACAAACGGGCAGTCGGGTTTTTTACGAGCTTTGGACTTTCCGTTGCCTCAAGAGGAGTTGCCTCTCTAATTGCTAACGATGGTAAAATGTATTTAGTCGCATCCCCCAACCTGACAACCGAGGATATTGAAGCTATCAATCAAGGATATGAAGACCGAAATGCAATCATTCAACATGCAATTAAGCGTGAGTTTGAAAATATCTACGATCTAGTTGCACGCCGCAGACTTGAAGCTCTTGCCTGGATGATTGCGAACAACACTTTAGAAATTCGTATTGCCTTTAAGGGGGCGGCCACGGTGAGCGCAGGACTATTCCATGAGAAGGGAGGTGTATTTGCTGATGCAAGTGGTGATAGGATTGCATTTAGCGGTTCAGGAAATGAGTCTTTGGGTGGCTGGGATTCCAATTATGAGACACTTAACACATATAGAAGCTGGGATCAAACGGCTGTTTATGTAGACGAAATCGAGCGAGATTTTGATCGACTATGGGACAACTGCTATCCTGGATTGACAGTAATTAACTTTACCGACGTTGCCCGGTCGCTCCTCCGTCCATATTGCCCCGCGCGAAAACCTAAGGAAGATACCGGAGAACACAACCGAACAATGTCCCGTGACGCGAATTTTAAAGCCACCAGGGAGTTGCCAGGACTTCCAACTGGACTTACCCTTCGACCTTATCAGGTGGAGGCCATCCGCAATTGGTTCGGTGCCGGCGGAAAGGGCGTGTTCAAGCTGGCAACAGGGGCGGGAAAAACGATTACAGCACTTGCATTGTCGACAAACTTAGTTTTGAAAAAACTTTCAAACAGCATAATTATAGTTGCGCCATATATTCATTTGGTAAAGCAATGGGAGGAAGAAGCCTGCAAGTTTAAATTTTGCCCAATTTCCATTTTTGGATCAGCTTCAATTTGGCAGAATAGGTTAGATGACGCTCTTGCGAGTCTAGATTCAAATAGCCCACCGCTTTTCGTTGTATGCACCAACGATGGGTTCCGGGGACAAAGGTTCCAGTCCCTATTGCCACGGTTACCTTCCAATACTTTGATTATTGCCGACGAAGTCCATAATATTGGCTCAGGGGCAAATCATAAGAATTTGCCAGTTGGGTTCAAATATCGGCTTGGCCTTTCAGCAACACCGGAAAGGCATGGCGATGAAGGGGGGACCTCAAAAATTCTTGAATATTTTGGTGAAATTCTAGAGCCCCAGTACAGCCTGGATCAGGCATTGATTGACGGTGTTTTGTGCCCCTATGTTTACAATATTCTCCGCGTTGATTTGACGGACGAAGAAGATGATCGGTTTTGTGATTTATCACTTAAGATTGCCAGGTTTTCCGGTAGAAATAACCAAGACGCGAAGTCGTCGGAGATCCTTAAGAACCTCCTTATAAAGAGGGCGCGAATTGTCTCAAATGCTGCTCAGAAGGTTGATCAGTTAATCAAAAGCGCCTCCGATTTCAAAGACGATGGTCATATTCTTGTTTATTGCGGAAGTGGCCAGGCTGATGACCTTGATGATGAAAACACAAAACGAAACATTGATAACGTATGTTTTAGGCTTGCCCATGAACTTGGGATGAGGGTTGCTAGTTTTACATATGAGACCGAATTTGAAATGAGGGGGTGTTTGTTGGACGCACTTGATGAGGGCTCAATTCAGGCATTGGTTGCAATTAGGTGTCTTGACGAAGGGGTAGATTTACCCTCTATTAAGACCGCCTTCATCATGGCAAGCACGGCCAACCCTCGGCAATTTATCCAAAGAAGAGGTCGCTTGCTGAGGCGCCATCCAGGCAAAAAGCGGGCGACCATCTTTGATTTTTTAGTTCTTCCCCAGGTCGGGTCTGCGACAGATGCCTCAATAAAATCACTTGTCCGGAAAGAGCTGTTAAGGGCGTTTGAATTTGCGAGGCTTTCACAAAATTCTGGACAAGCATGCAGTCTCATTGGAAAATTGGGAAAAGAGTACGGAGTTTCGGTTTTTGACGAAAAGGGCTCCCAGTGAATTCTGATAAAATTGATCAGGAAAAATTGAATCAGGCATTTCGTGAGATACTCCGCTTAGAATCTGAACGGCTGTCTGAATTACGTCCGCGCAATATGCCTGAGTCTATTGTCCAAATTCTAAAAAGAGTTTTTTCGCAGAACGACACGAAGGAGACGGACTGATAATGATTTTTCTTGACGTGAAGCTTTGCAATTTTCGTGGCTTTTACGGCGAAACTCCTCGTGTTAAATTCAGTACGGCTGGAGGCCAAAATGTAACCCTACTCCATGCCGTGAATGGGGCAGGGAAAACGACAATGCTGAATGCCCTGACGTGGGCTCTATATGGGACAACAACTTTTTCAAGCGGTAAGTTATTAAATAGGCAGGCAGTATACGAGGCCAAGGATGGTGACGACCTCCCTTGTTGGGTGGAATTAAACTTCCGAAATAGCGAACATGGTGAAGTAATATTCTATTTTCTTCGGCGGGAGATCAACTACCTAAAAGGACCAAATGACAGGCGGGATGATAATGCATTGCCCACCAGGTTGACACTGATACAAAAACTCCCAAGCGGTGAAAGTCAGCCAATGGACGTTGAATCGGCCCAATTGTTAATTAATAGAATTATTCCCCAGGAACTGAGTAGATACTTCTTTTTTGAGGGGGAAAACCCAGCTAGGTTGGGAAACCCAAACAATGAACAAAAGAAAACAATAGCTGACGCAACAAAAAAGCTGCTCGGTGTAGAAGTCCTTGACCGGACCCTTCGCCACATCAACAAGTCAATCTCATTGCTTGAAAGGGAACTCGCAAAAACAGGCCCCGATGAACTTAAGGACTTGGTGCAGGAAAAGGGAGCAAGTGAAGAACGGCTAGAGGTATATCGCGAGGATCTTGAAATTTGCTTAGGCGAAGCTGACTGTCATAAGAATAGTGCACTTGAAGCTAGAGAACTGCTTGCTGGGCAAGAAAATTCCAAAGACCTCGAAGAACAACGTCGCCGGTTGGAAAATTCCAGAGTTCGATCCGAACAAAGACAAATTGAGCTAAGGGCGAGGTTGAAATCGGAATTTTCAAAGAATGGTGCACTTGTTCTTCTTGATAAGATTCGCCCTCAATTTGAGACCATTACCACTCAGATGAGACAAAAAGGAGAACTCCCCAAAGGAATTAAAAAGCAGTTCATTGAAGATTTGCTTGAAACTGGTCGGTGCATTTGTGAAACCCCTCTTGATCCAGGATCTGTTGCGCGTGAGAGAGTTGAAAGATGGCGAATTAAAGCCGGAATTCCAATAGCGGAGGAAAAAGTAATTCATATGGTGGCCCATATGAAAAATGTCCAAGAAGAAGCGGCTCGGTTCCTGAAGGCGGCATTTAATATTCAAAAACAAATTAGAGAAGAAGGTGAGGAAATTGAAAGTATTGAAGCTGGACTTGCCGAGATTAGAGGGCGACTTGTCGACAGCAACGTTGAACTTGTTGCCGTTCTTGAGAAAACAGTTGAAACTGAAGAAGAGCTTTACGAATCGAAGCAACGAGAAATCGGACGTTTGGAAGGAAAAGTGGCAGAACTTGAACGCGAGATAGCTGCAATTTCTTTAAAAATTGAAAAGGTTGGAAAGAAGAAGCATGTCAACAGTCTTGTGTCTCTCCGAATACGCGCGGCGAAGTGCATTTCCCAAATGACACAAGACCTTCGAGACAGATTGGCGAATGATTTTCGGGAGTCGCTAGAGGCCTCAGTTCAGAAAATTTATAATGAAATCACGATTGTTCCATATCAAGTTATCGTTAACGATGACTTCTCTGTGGATCTTTTTACCAATGACCAAGCCCCGGAAGCAGTTGATCCATCAAGGGGCGAAAGCCAAGTTCTCAGCCTGGCCTTCCTCGGTGGAATTATTGATGAAACTCGCAAGTATTATAAGCATGCGGCAGTTGGTGCTGGTGACTATATCCAGTACCCGATTTTCATGGATGCACCATTTGGGCAATTGGACCCAGGGCACAGACGTCATGTGGCTTCACGACTGGCAAGTATTGCGGATCAAATTATTATACTTGTAACTCCAACACAGTATCGTGGAGAGGTTGAGGAGGCCATTGGTCCCCAAACCGGCAAACATTATCTAATGAAATATTTTACTACTCGGCACGATTTTGACGAACGGAAGAAGGAGGATTACCTGGTGAATATAGATGGGAGCGATTTTAGTCTCGTCGAGGAGTCCAGGACGGGGTTCGAATATACTCAAATTGTTGAACTTTAAGGAGAACTAATGACTAGGCGTATTCGGGTTCCCATGGATAAGGAAAATTTCGTTCGGTCGCTCGCAGGAGCGGGGCAGGAATTTTCATTAGAGGGTACCTTTGACACCATGGCGGAAGCCCTTGCTTTTGCAGCGCTATTGGGGTTTGAAAATGGACGCCGTGTTTCGTTTGCCGAGCCATCAAAAAAAATTGATGGCATTCGGCCAGAATATTTCCCCTTTAATGCCATTGACCTGATTGGTCTTCTGGCAACAAGGGACATTGCTTCGCTTCAAGAAGATTCCGATACGGACATAGCACTTCAATTCGAGGAATTTGCCAACGGGGGTTTGGAAATTTTGGCCGAAATGTTGGCGACGCAAAAAATTGGGTCAATGAGGGTTAACGCCCTAATTGATAATTTAAGGGCCGCAGGTGATGACCCAGAAAAAAGTATTGATTCTACTGATTGCATTTTTTAAATAATTGGGGAGTATGCTGTTTTTTCATTTAACTTAGAATTGGCCCCAAATTCTGCTGAAATTTGTTAAAACAGCCCGTTGGTCAGGTAACGAAAAATCAGGAAAATTAAGTTAATTCTCGTTCAGGCGTTTTAAATACCTGTTCCCGATGCCATTTAATAAATTCACCTGAGGGAATATGATCCTTGGTCAGCGGATGGCTGATCCGTTGGTGGTTGAACCTCAGGAGCCACTCATCGACTCCATTCAGCCCGTTAACATCCTGGGAGACAAGAATTTTTCTTTCGGGTGACAATGAAATGGCTCCCAAATCCAGCATTTTGTGGTGCATGGTGCAAAGGGCAAGGCCATTGGATTCTATATCCGGACCTCCGGCCTGATGCCACTTGATGTGGGCGGCTTCAAGCCCAAGGGGTTGGTTCCCGAGCCGTACATCGTACCCGCAAACGGCGCATCTCCGTCCATAGGCACTGAGAACCTTTTCCCGGAATGCCGGATCTCGTTGCCGTCGTGTGAAGGCTTCCCTCAACTGCATTCCCACCGCGCTTAAGATGTCGTCATGAATGGAGGCGGGGAAGTGTGCCTCGAGAATGATGCCCGCAGATTCGGCAATCAAGGCAGAATCGTTACGCAGGGCCTGGTCGAACTCTGGATTAAACCCTGCAGATATTTGGTGCTTTACCAATACCGACACCTTGGGGTCGCCATTACGGGCGGGCATTCCTGGCTTATCAGTATCGCGCACGATCCAGATCCCATCGTTTTGCAGGCGCCAGAAGGGATATTCGGGATGGACCACCTGACGCGGTGGACCGAATTCCCGAAGAAGTCCTCCCACCTTCTCATGTATTTCGGGATAGCGGACTTCCCGATCTTCATTCCGGCTAACCCGGGCCAGGGCAAATAGCAGCAGGAGGGGCTTGTTCGGGGCCCGCTCATCTCCTCGTTTCCAGACGTTGATCTCCCGGAACTTATCCAGGATCGCCTCCCGTTCTTTTTGCGAAACCTTGGAACTCACTGATCCCCCTCCCTCTCGAAAACCACCAGCCCCCACCTTGCCCGCGACCCGCCCACGTACAGGAACCGCTTCTCGTCCTCGGGGGTGAAGTACCCGCTGGGTTCCCCGACCCCCACCAGCAGCACGCAATCCGCCTCCAGGCCTTTGAATTTATGGATGGTGGCATACCGCACCGCCCCGGGGATGGGCTCCTCCCCCTCGGCCGTCACCGTCACGTTGCCCAGCTTGCGCCGCTCGGCAAAGCACGACTTCTCGATGCGGTGCTTGCCCAGGATGGCGATCCGGTCGCAGGACAGCCCCTGGTCGTGGATCAGCCGGTGCAGCGTCTTGCGCACGGCCTCGGCCTCGGCCGCGGCATCGGCCACGGTGACCACCTCGACCTCGGGCCCCTCGGGCAGGCGGTCCAGGAGCTCGTCCAGGCGGGGATCCCTGGCTCCGCCCTCGTCCAGCCCCGCCGCTTCGTGCACCCAACGCGCGATCTGCCGGGTATTGCGGCAGTTCAGGTCGAGGTCGCACACCGGCTCGGTGAACGGCAGCTCGAAGCCGCGGCGGTACAGGTCCTGGCGCTCGTCCCCGACCACCAGCAGCTGCGATGACGCCCCGTCCCGCAGCAACCCCTCCACCGGCACCCACCAGCCGGGCAGGAAGTCCTGCGCCTCGTCCACCAGTACGGCGTCGAACCGCACGGGCCACCGGTCCAGGCGGTCGAGGGCCGCACACGGCAAGGTCTCGTTCCAGAAGGCGGCCTGCTCGGCCGCATCCCGGGGGACGGGCAGCCCGCCGCCGGTCTCCTCGACGATCCGCCGGCACAGCCCGTGGAAGGTGGCGATCACCACCGGCGGGCCCGATTCCCCCATCACCTCCTGCAGATGCCGCTCCAGGCTGTTGTTGAAGCAGAGGATGAGCACGTCCTGCCCCGTGCGCGCCAGCCGCCGGGCCTGCTCGCAGACCAGCACCGTCTTGCCGGTGCCCGCCCCGCCGCGGACCAGCAGCCGCCGGTTACCGCCCATGAAGTCGAGCGCGCGCATCTGCTCCCGCGTCAGGCGCACCTGTTGCCGCAGGACGCCGTCCGGGCCCGGCCCCAGCCCCGCCACCAGGCCGAACTCGGGCTGCAGGACGTCCAGCGCCTCCTGCATCGCCGCGGCCGAGGCCGTCCCCGTCGCGTCCCAGAACCGCTCGAGCAGCGCCTCGCACCGCCGCTGGATCCGCCCGAGGTCGGGCTCGAGCAGCATCAGGTCGGGGGTCATCTCGGGCAGCAGGTTCCCGGTGATGCCCCGGGCGTCTGGAAAGGCCACCGCGTAGCCGAAGGGCAGGCCCGCCCGGGCCCAGCCGGGGGCGCGGTCCTGGAGGATCCGCCCCAGGTGATGGCTCGATGCGCGCGCCTGGGCGAAGGGATCCTTCAGCGTGTGCCCGTCATCGTACACCCACACCCCGCGCCCGCTGTCGTAGCGGGGGGCGCCCGACTTGACCTCGATCGCGAGCAGCCCGCGCTCCGGATGCAGCACCACGAAGTCGCACTCGCCCTGCCTGAGGAAGCGGCCCTGGCCGTCGGTCCAGCTGAGGGCGTGGATGACGGTCCACCCGCGATCCAGCCCGTCCTGCAGCGCATAGAACAGCGTGCGCTCGGCGGCGCTGGTGGTGGCGGGGTCGAAGACTTCGGGGATCATGCGGGCCATGGGCTGGTGTCCCCCGGGGGGCTGGCTAACGTGTTGGGATACCCGGGGATTGTACTGCAGGGGGGAGGTGGGGTAAAGGATGTCTACGAAAACCCCCATTTTGATGGCAGGGCGACCCAGGCCCGGACGGTGGTGAGGCCAGCTGCGGAGCTGTATACCGTGTACACGCGGCCCCGGCTCAGGGTCCAGAAGATCAGCTTGGGACGAGCCTGCCCCCGGACCTGGTGACCTTCAAAATCCGCCGACTTTCCTGAAAACGCCTCTAAACGGGCGATTAGAGCCAGATATTGGCATTGTAGGCCCCCCGGGGGACCCCCTCCAGAATCAAGTTGTCCAGTTCTCCGCCCCATCCCGGGCGTAGAGCTAACCGCCAGGGTCGCGAGCGTTGAAGTCGCCCACCACGAGGTCCATTCGAGTGGCCGGAATATTGCAGATATTGTAGCCCATGGGCTGCAGAAATGGTAGCCTAGAAGCCGCAGAAATGGTAGTCTATAATCCGCTGAAACCCCATCTTGAAGTAAAGCCGCACGGAGCAGCGCCGCCCGCCGGCGCAGCTTGATCGCAACCCTGGCCAACGGGTGAGAAACATGGAATACCGCCGACGTATCGTGGACGACGAGCTGGACGACCTGCTGACCGAACTCCCCGCCATGGCCCTGCAGGGGCCGCGCGGCGTCGGGAAGACCGCGACCGCCGAGCGGCGGGCCAGGACGGCCTGGTATTTGGACAACCCCGCGCAGCGGGCGATCGCCGAGGCGGATCCGTTCCACCTGCTCGACGGCGAGGCCCCGATCCTGATCGACGAGTGGCAGCGCGTCCCGGCGGTCTGGGACGCCGTCCGCCGGGCAGTCGACCGTGGCTGCGAGCCTGGCCGCTTCCTGTTGACCGGGTCGTCCAGTCCCTTGGCTGCCCCATCGCACTCGGGCGCCGGGCGGATCGTGACGCTCCGGATGCGGCCGATGACCATCGCCGAGCGTGGCGTCGGCGAGCCGACCGTCAGCCTGTCGCGACTGCTCCGCGGCGATCATGCCCCGATCGCCGGCAGCACCGACGTGACGCTGGCCGACTACGTTCGCGAGATCGTCGCTTCGGGCTTTCCGGCGATCCGGCAACTTTCGGATCGTGCGCTGCGCCGGCAGCTCGACGGATACCTGAGCCGCATCATCGACACCGATTTCGAGGACCAGGGGCACTCTGTCCGCCGTCCCGAGACGCTGGAGCGCTGGATGGCCGCGTATGCCGCCGCCACCGCGACGACAGCCTCGTTCGAGACCATCCGCGATGCCGCGACCGGCGGCCAGGGTGACAAGCCTGCCAAGACGGCGACCGTTCCGTACCGGGAGGTTCTCGAGCGACTCTGGATTCTCGATCCCGTGCCGCCCTGGCTGCCGTCGCGCAACTGGTTGCACCGGCTTTCCCAGGCACCGAAGCACCACCTTGCGGACCCGGGCCTCGCCGTACGGATGCTGGGCCTCGCCACCGGGGCTTTGCTGGCAGGCGAGGAGACAAGCGTCGCGGTTCCGCGGGACGGCACGCTGCTCGGCCACCTCTTCGAATCACTGGTGACACTCTGCGTGCGCGTCCAGGCCCAGTCGGCGGAAGCCAGAGTCCGGCACCTGCGACTTCACGGAGCACGCCGGGAGGTCGACCTCATCATCGAGCGTGCCGACCAGAAGATCGTTGCCTTGGAGGTGAAGCTGAGCGGTGCTGTCGAGGACGCGGACGTCAGGAACCTGATCTGGTTGCGCGAGCAGCTCGGAGACGATCTCCTCGATGCCGCGGTGATCAACACCGGGCCTCGCGCCTTCAGGCGTGCCGACGGGGTTGCCGTCATTCCCTTGGCGTTGCTTGGCTCATGATTCCCATGAGCCGCCTCCTGCCGAGGAAAATGGCGGAACCGGTATCATTGGGGTTCCCGGGTTTGAATAGTGGGGGCCTTTCACATTCAATCTTGTTTTGTAACTACAATGTAGGTATAATGAAAGATGGCAGACCTGCACTTTGGTTGGGATGAAAACAAGGCTAGGGGCAACTTCGAAAAGCGCGGGTTGAGGATCCTGGTCGTCTGCCATTGTTACCGGGAGTCCTCCGGGCTCATCCCCATCTATTCAGTCCGGAAGGCAACGCGGAAAGAGCGGGCCCAGTACGGGACATGGAAGCCATGAGAAAGAATTACGATTTCAGCGAGGGAAAGAAGAACCCCTATGCCGACCGCCTGAAGAAGCAGGTGACCATCCGCCTGGATGAAGGCACGATCGCCTACTTCAAGCAGATGGCCGAGGAGACGGGCATCCCCTACCAGACCCTCATCAACCTGTACCTGCGGGATTGCGCCCAATCAGGCCGGCGGCTGGACATGGTCTGGAAGCAAGGCGGTAAGAGCAGGAAGGCCAAGGTTGACGAAATACGGGCATGAGGGTGACCCAGGTGGTCGAATCTGCGACCACCTCGGGACCCTCTCCGGATCTTATGGCAACCCTCGGAATCGGTCACCCAGGCCAATGAAGAAGCCGGCCTGTCGTAAGGGCTCAAACCCGAAAACCAGCTCTAAACACCTCATTGGAGGCTGATTTTGGGGGTTTCGGTCCCCCGGGGGGCGGCAATTTCGATTGTGGGCGCGTCCCCGCTCCCTTTCCCTGGGGTGGGGGCCGGCTTGGAGCTTGCGGTGTTGAAGTCGTGGGCAAGGGCCCTGGGCTTCTCCGGGAGGAGAATCGACCAGCATTGACACCACCTCTTTTCGATGGTAATCTTATCAATAAGATTCGCGAATAGTGGAGGTGAACAATGAATCCAGCCACGACCAAGATGTCATCGAGGGGGCAAGTGGTCATCCCGGAGGAGATCCGCAAACGACTCGGCCTGGAGATCGGCACCCAGTTTGTCGTGATCGGGGAGGGTGATGTGGTCATCCTGAAGATCATCAAGTCCCCGTCCATGGACCAGTTCGACGGTCTGGTCAAAAAGGTCCGCAAACAGGTCAAGGAGGCCGGTCTGAAGGAATCGGATGTTGTTGAAGCGGTGAAAAAGGTCAAAGGCAGAAGTTGAGGGTGATCCTGGACAGGAACGTTTTGATGTCCGGGATATTCTTTGACGGTCCCCCTCATCTAATTTTCGACGCATGGCGTTCAGAACGGTTGGCCCTTGTCCTCACCCCGGAGATTTTCGAGGAATATTGGCTTGTCGGCCTCCGGTTGAACGAAAAATACCCCGGCGTGGAGGTGAATCCCATCCTGGCCTTGATCGCCACCAACGGAGAACTGGTCAGTGTCCCGGCATTGGCGGCGCGGGTCTGCGAGGATCCCACAGATGACAAGTTCCTGGCCTGCGCCATCGGAGCGAAGGTGCAAACGATTGGGAGCGGAGACCGCCACTTGCTGCAGGTGGATCGTTTCCAGGGAGTGAGGGTCCTGACCCCGCGGCAATTCGTGGAAGACTATTTGGAATAGAGAGGGATCCCATTGGCGGGCCCTTGATCAATTTGCCGATCCCGGCCCTACCCTGTTCCTTGAGGAGAACCAGCGTTAAGGCTCAGGAGCAGAGCTTCCCTTTCCAGTCGGTTTCCTTTTTTCGCCTGCAAGTTGTTTACTTGTTGCTGATAATGGATTTATGTCATGATTGAGTCGATGGTCGGGTTAGTTATTGCAAGTTTTGCAAGTTTATCAAAATTGACTAAACCATGGTAAAGTTGGTATAATTTGGTCATGGATCCCATAAGAAATCCCTTTGCGCCCGGTGCGGGAACGCCTCCGCCGGAACTCGCCGGCCGGGACGAGTTCCGGGATAAGGTCCGCATCTCCCTGGGCCGGATCCGGGTTCGCCGACCGGCGAAAAGCGTCCTGTTGGTCGGTTTGCGTGGCGTCGGCAAGACGGTCCTGCTGGACCGGCTGCGCAAGGAGGCCGAGGCCGAGGGCATGCAGACCTTGCGGGTGGAAGCGCCCGAATCCCGGTCCCTGCCGGCAATCCTGGCTCCCCAGCTCAGGCAGGCGATGATCGGGCTTTCGAGGAACGAGCAGGCCAGGGACCTGGCCCGCCGGGCCTTGCGAGGGCTGGCCGGGTTCGTCGGCGCCCTCAAGGTCCATTTCAACGACATCGAGGTGGCCCTGGACCTGGACCCCGAACCGGGACTGGCGGACAACGGCGACCTCGAGCACGATCTCCAGGATCTCTTCGAGGTGGTCGGCGAAGCGGCAGCCAGGGCGGACACCGCCCTGGTCATGTTCCTGGACGAGCTGCAGTACGTTGCCGAATCGGAACTGGCCGCGCTGATCACCGCCCTGCACCGGATGGCTCAGCTCCAGTTGCCGGTCGCCATGGTCGGAGCAGGCCTGCCCCAGTTGCCCGGCCAGTTCGGGCGGGCAAAATCCTATGCCGAACGTCTTTTCGACTTCGAGGCCATCGGACCGCTGTCCCCCCAGGATGCAGCAGATGCTCTCGTTGCTCCAGCCAGGCGAGAGGGGGTCGATTTCGAGCGTGCGGCCCTGGAAAGGATCATCGCATTGACCGGCGGGTATCCGTACTTCATCCAGGAATGGGGCATGCACAGCTGGGCCGTGTCCGAGGGGCCGACCATCACCCTGGCGGACGTCGATACCGCGACCGCGACTGTGATCGCCAACCTGGATGCGGGATTCTTCCGGGTCAGGTTCGATCGCTTGACTCCCGGCGAGAAACGCTATCTCAGGGCCATGGCGGAACTGGGGCCCGGGCCGCATCGATCGGGCGATATCGCCGGGATCCTGGGCCGCAAGGTCCAGTCCCTGGCCCCGACCCGCAGCCACATCATCAGGAAGGGCATGGCCTGGAATCCCAGCTACGGGGACACGGCCTTCACGGTTCCCCTCTTCGACGAGTTCATGCGGCGCATCATGCCGGGGTCCGACTGGCGGGAATAGGGCAGCTCGGTCCGCCGTCCCGAGACGATGGAGCACTGGATGGCCGCGTATGCCGCCGCCACCACCCTGGCTGCCGTCGCGCAACTGGTTGCACCAGCTTTCGCAGGCGCCGAAGCACCACCTTGCGGACCCGGGCCTCGCGCCTTCAGGCGAGCCGACGGAGTGGGCGCCATTCCGCTTGCCTTGCTTGGCGCTTGAACCGGCGTCGCCCCCCCCCAGGTGCAGTCAATCTCAATCGGTTAAACCATGGAAATCCTCGCAATATCGCGTCCCTGGGCTGTATACCGTGTACACGCGGCCCGGGCTCAGGTCGGGAAGACCAGCATTGGGCGAGCTTGACCCCGGATCGGGTGACCTTCAAAAGACGCCGACTTTCCTGAAATCGCCTCTAAATTTGTAATTAGAGCCAGGTATTGGCATTGTAGGCCCCCCGGGGGAACCGCGAGAAGGAACGTCTGCTCAAGGCGAGGCTCCAGTCCCTTCGGGGGGAGATCCAGAAGGGCATCGACCAGGTCGAGCGGGGCGAGTCCCGCGACGGCGAGGAGGTCATGGCCGAGCTGCGATCCTGTTTGCACTCCCGAATGAGTTGAACCGCCAGGTCCCAAGCGTTGAAGTCGCCCACGCCGAGTTCCATCCTAGTGGCCGGAATGGTGCAGATGTTGGAGCCCACGGCCTGCATGAATGGAAGCCCAGGAGCCGCATCATCGCCCCCGATTTCGAGCGATCGATCAGGGTTCAAATGCGATCCGGCGATAACCGGCCAGCCACCTCGTCAGCCATTCCCGATCCGCGGGTCCACGATCCTCGGGGGGAAGATCGGAAAACAAGGTCGGAGCGATCTCAACCAGGCGGTCCTTGGGCTCGGCGTACAGGGGCGTCAAATCGGAGCCGAAGGTCACGAAGATCCTTTGCATCGGGTCGTGGCCGCCGACCTCGACCGTGATGAGGCAATCCTGCCCCGTATTGCGGAATACCTGGATTTCGAATGCCCCCAGCCGGGAAATCTGGAGCGCTTCCATGATGGGCTCGGGATACCCGGGGATGACGACCCGGACCAGGGCGGAATCCTGTTCCGCCCCGGGCCCCAGGGTGCACCAGCGGTCGGCCGACGCTCCCCCGGAATGACCCTCGCCCAGGATCAGCACGGTGGCGCCCCGGTGATCGGGGCAGTTGTTCGTCCCGGAGGCGATGATCTCGTCCTTGCCATCGGAATCCAGGTCATGGACGAGGATGTCGAAGAGATGGCCACGATGGGAATACTGGGAGACCCGGCGGCCCCCCTCGTCAATGACCGGGAGCGCCGTGGGGTAGTACTTCCCATGGGTGAAATAGGCGAGGACCGCCGGCCGGCCGTCCCCGTCGAGATCCACGGGTCCGATGAGGCGGCAGCCGAATTCGGCGCTCAGGACGTCCTCCTCCCCGAAAGCCCTGACGAGGGCGGGGATGTCCGGATTTACCGCCCAGAGGGTGTCCCCGGTCGCCTTTTCGACGCAGATGACCTGTCCGCGCCCCGGAGCCAGGCGATTGGTGGCGACAAGAAGCCGGTTTCCGTCCCAGGGGGACTCCAGACCGCCGGTCACGGTTCCGGATTCGTTCCATCCCCAGAGCTTGTGGCCGAACAGTCCGTCCCTGACCTCGATCGCGCCGTCCTTGACGGCCCAGCGGGCATGCGCGTGACCGAACTGGAGGGCCCACATCCAACCAGCGACCAGCACCACCGGGACGAGGATGGCGGGAATCAGCCACCATGGTCGTCCTGGGCGGGGGCTGCCGCTGCCTTTGCCGTTGCTGCTGCCATTGCCGCTGCTGGGGGCGGTTTCGTGGCCGGAGTCGCGGGAGAGCAGGTCATCGAGGCTTACTTCGAGGGCCTTGGCGAGCATGAACAGGGTCTTCTGCTGGACCCGCCCCCGTTTTCCGAGTTCGAGATCGTGAACCGTCCGGTAGGTGAGACCGGCCAGGTCGGCCAGTTCGCTCTGGCTGAGGTGTCGGGTTTCACGGAGTGATCGGAGGGTGTCCGGAAAACAGGTTCCCCTCAGGTCGACATGCTGTCCTGCCAGCTTCATATGGGCGAGATCCCGGGGGATGAAGGGGATTCCTGAGTATCAGGTCCTCATATGTCTCTGATGATCAACCCATCGCCAGGATGGATGCAAACCCCATTCTACCATGTTTTTAACCCATTTCCACTCATTTCACCCGGTTTCTTTTCTGTTCCGTTGCCCTTGTCTCATCACGGATTCATGCTCGTCGAGCGACCCTGGCCCCGTGTGTGGTGGGGCCCATCCCCACGCTGTATACCGTGTACGCGCAACTCGGACCCACGATCCAGAAGATCAAATTGGGACGAGCCCTCCCCCGGACCTGGTGACCTTCAAAATCCGCCGATTTTCCTGAAATCGCCTCCAAATAGGCAATTAGAGCCAAAATAAAGCATTGTAGGCCCCCCGGGGGACCCCCTCGAGAAAGGAGTCGCACCTTCTGAGGATCTATGACTTCCCGGCCCCGGCCATGGATTCCCCCAGCGAACCTGAAGAGGGTAATGGGATCGGGAAATACCGCTCCTCCTGTTTCCAGCGGCCCCCGGCCTCTCACGCCTTCCTCCCGCCCATCCAGCACCCCCGCCACAATGGGTCGACAAAATATGACAAAAATGGTAGACTTTTGAGGGGCGAACCGTTTCGATCAGTCCCCGACAGGGGCGCCGTGGTCCCGGATCCCATCCGGGCGCCTGGTTGTCGCGAACACCTCCCCTTTCTCCCTCCGGGGAAACCCTGGCAGGTGTCGCACCACGAACGGACGGTGACGAGGTGACGAACCCGATGGCGTGGGTGGCGGGACTGTCCCTGCCGGTGGCGGTCTCGGCGGTCGTCCTGCTTGCCGGGCAGGTGCGGCGACGCCGGGCCGTGGAAGCCGAGGTCAGGCGTCTGTCCGCCGACCAGTCCGCCTCGCGCCGCTTCCAGCTCTTCGTCGAGGCCGCGCCCAGCGCCGTGATCGCGGTCGACGGGAAGGGTGACATCGTGCTCGTCAACACCCAGGCCGAGAAGCTGTTCGGCTACCCGCGGCAGGATCTGCTGGGCCGGCCCCTGGAGATGCTCGTACCCGAGCGATTCCGCGAATCCCACGTCGGGCTGCGCGAGGGATACGCCGCCGCGCCGTCGGCACGGGCCATGGGCGCCGGACGTGACCTGTTCGCCCTGCGCGCCGACGGCAGCGAGGTGCCGGTGGAGATCGGCCTGAATCCGATCAGCACCGACGAGGGGCCGATGGTGCTGGCGTCGATCATCGACATCACCGAGCGCCTGCTGGCGGCCCGGCGCCTGATGGACTCGCTGCGGGAGAAGGAACTCCTCCTCAAGGAGATCCACCACCGCGTGAAGAACAACCTGGCCGTGATCGGCAGCCTGCTGTACCTGAGATCCGGCGCCATGCGGGACGAGGACTCCCGCCGCATCCTGGACGAGTGCCGCGAGCGGGTGCGCTCCATGGCCCTGGTCCACGAACGCCTCTACCAGTCCGAAGACCTTTCCGAGGTCGACTTCGGCGAGTACGCCGCCGAGCTGGCCAACGAGATGCTCCGCAACTCCTCCGCCGCACGGTCGGACGTGCGTCTGGTGCTCGACATCGATCCGACGCCGCTGGGCATCGACCGGGCCATCCCGTGCGGCCTCATCCTGACCGAACTGATCTCCAACGCCTTGAAGCACGCGTTTCCCGATGGGCGTTCCGGCACCTTGCGGGTGGAACTGGGCAAGGGTGCTTCCGGCGGACTCGACCTGGTCGTCGCCGACGACGGCGTCGGCCTGCCGGAGTCCGATGTGTCGGATGACGACGGTACGCTGGGGTTGCGCCTGGTGCGGTCCCTGGCTCGCCAGCTGGACGCCGAGATCACCATCCTCCGTCGCCGGCCGGGCACGGAGGTCAGACTGTGTCTGGAGGCCCAAGATGAAGCTGCAGACGAGCGCGTTGGCCGGGATCCGCACCCTGGTCGTCGAGGATGAGATCCTGATCGCCGAGGAATTGCGGGAGCGCCTGGCCCGCATGGGCATGGTGACGGTCGATATCGTCGACACCGCCGAGGCCGCCGAACGGGCGGCCGACCAGCACCGCCCCGAACTGATCCTCATGGACATCCGCCTGAAGGGATCGCGCGACGGGATCGCCGCCGCGACGGCGATCCGCAGCCGGCTTCATGCCCCGGTGGTCTTCCTGACGGCCCATTCCGACCACGACACCCTGCTCCGGGCCAAGGAGGCCGGGCCCTACGGCTACGTGCTCAAGCCGTTCAACGAGCGGGAACTGATGGTGGCCATCGAGATGTCGCTGCACCGGCACGAACTGGAGGGGCGCCTGCGCGAAAGCGAACGTCGCTATGCGGCCACCCTCGCGAGCATCGGTGACGGCGTGATCGCCACCGACACAGACGGCCGGGTCACGTTCATGAATCCGGTGGCCGCGTCCCTCACCGGCATGACGAGTGCCGACGCCGAGGGCATGCCGATCGACCTGGTGATGCCCTTGCAGAACGAGGGGAGCGGCGACCCGGTCGGCAACCCGTTGTTCCTGGCGCTGGCGTCGGGCGGGGCCGTGACCCTGGATTCCCCCGTGCTCCTGCGCAGGAGCGACGGCGAGGGCGTGCCCATCGACGATTCGGCGGCGCCGGTGGTCGACGACGGCGGCAACCAGCTCGGGGCGGTGATCGCCTTCCGCGACATCCGGCAGCGGCGCCTGGCCGAGGAGGCCTTGCGGAAGGCCGAAGAGCGGCTCCGCGAGGTCCAGAAGCTCGAAGCCGTCGGGCGCCTCGCCGGCGGGGTGGCCCACGACTTCAACAACATGCTGGCGGTGATCAACGGCTCGGCCGAATTCCTCCTGAATGAACCGGTGTCCGAGGCCGAGACCCACAAGATGCTGGGCGACATCCACAACACCGGCGTCCGGGCCGCACGCTTGACCCAGCAACTGCTCGCCTTCAGCCGCACGCAGCACATCGAACCGGTCGAGCTCGACCCCGGCCTCCTGGTCGCCGATTTGGTCCCCCTGCTCGAAAACCTCGCGGGTCCTGACGTCATCCTGGAGATCATCACTCCATCCGACCTCCGGCAGGTGATGGCCGACCCCGGCCAGATGGAGCAGCTTCTGATGAACCTGACGGTGAACGCCCGCGACGCCATGCCGACCGGCGGCCGCCTGACGATCGAGATGTCCAACACCGAGGTCGGCGAGGACCGGGTCGCCGGCGTGGAGGAGGCCGTCCCCGGATCCTACGTGCGGATCCGGGTGCAGGACACGGGCGCGGGCATGACGCCGGAGCTGCGCAAGCGCATCTTCGAGCCGTTCTTCACGACCAAGGACCCCGGCAAGGGGACGGGTCTGGGCCTGGCCACGGCCTACGGAATCGTCACCCACTGGCGAGGATTCATCGAGGTGGACAGCATTCCGGGCGCGGGAACGGAATTCCGGGTGTACCTGCCGGCGCTGGTCCCGGACTGAGGGGCGGGCAGGGCCGCGGGCCTTCCCGTTCGAGGGCCGGCTTCTACGCTTCAGAATATTCTCCGCAAGCCGGCCCCGGACTGGAGAATATCCTCCACGGGGCCGCCCGCCTTATCTGTAAGCTGTTTCAAAACAACAGGTTAACGGGGGCACAGTTGTTGCGTAATGCACCCGAGGAACCAACGAATCCAACCGACCCGACCAAGGAGCTGACCATGAAGACGAAGAGACTGGGAATGGGGACGCTGATCCTTGCCGCCTCACTGATGGCGGGATCGTCGTCGTCGGCCGCAACGGACGATCACCATAACGGCCAGAACGCGGCAGAGATGAATTCGACCGCGCACTATCTCGCCATCCAGACGGCCCTGGCCGGCGATTCGCTCGACCAGGTCGGCGAGCACGCCTCGGCGCTCGGCAAACTGGCGACCGTGGAGTTCGACCGGCGAGGTGAGGTGGGCGCCGCCGGCTCCGGGAGTCCTTCTGCGGCGATCACCGCGGCGGCCGCACAACTGGCTGGAGCGAAGGATCTCGAAGGGGCCCGCCGCGCCTTCGGCGATCTCAGCGAGGCCCTCGTCCGATCCGGAGCCCTGATTCCGGCGGGGCAATTGAAGGTCGCCTACTGCCCGATGGCCGGGAAGCACTGGCTGCAGACGGGCAACGAGATCGCGAACCCTTATTATGGGTCGAAGATGCTGCGCTGCGGCTCGTTCGTGCCTCGGCCGGAAACCGGGAAGTAGAAGGCCCCAAACCAAGGAGTCGGTCATGAACACGATGAAATTCAGCGCGATGATGGGCATGCTCGTCCTCGTCTCGAGTCCTGTGCTGGCGCAGCACGGTGGGATGGGCGGCATGGGCGATCACGGCGGCGGCCATGGCGACATGCACGGGGGCCAGATGATGGAGGGTCACTCGGGCATGCTGGAGCACATGGACACCATGATGGACCACATGTCCCAGATGATGCAGCAGATGCACGAATCCCACGATCAGATGGGCCTGGAGGGCCACGGCCACGGGGAATTGTCGGCGGAAGACCCCATGTCCGATTGGATGATGAGCATGGAGGAGGGAATGGGGAATATGATGCCCCACATGGAGTCGATGATGCGCAGCATGCATGTGTATCTGGACAACGGCGAGTCCTCCGTCGGCGACCACCACGAGGACATGATGAACGTCATGACCAACATGGATAGGATGGTCGAGGCCGGGCGGAACCTGATGGAGGCGATGCGTGCCATGCGCGGCGAACCCGCCCCGGACACGAACGGAAATCATGAAGGGCACGCTCATTGAATCTTCTTGATAGCGGGCGCACCGGCCTGCCGAGGGCGCTCGCCTGGTCCATCGGCCTCATGATCGCGGGGTTCTTGGCGAATCCATCCGGTGGCTTCGCCGCGGTCCATGCTTCCCAGACCCTGAGCCTGTACCGTTACGAAGGCGGGAATGAAACCACCATATCCTCCACCGCCATCGGCAGAACGGGAACCCGATGGCGCGTGCGTGGCGCTGTGAGCTGGTGGCGATGGGACCCGGACCCCGGCACCGGCCTGTCCTCCGAAGCGGGCGTCGGCACCATCGACATTACCCTGGGCCGAAGTCTGTGGTCGTCCTTCGACCCCAAAGCAACCAGTCGGGGATGGGCGCAAGTCAGGAGCGCCATCCCGCTGGCTATGGGCCCCACGCCGCTCAGCAGCGGAGAGTTCGACTGGGGGCTCAGCCTCCTGACGATGAACCGGTTCCGGGATTTCCTGGTCCTGGCCGAGCTGGGTTACCTCAGTCCCGGTGATCCCGCCGGCATCACGTACGATAGTCGTTTCTCGGTGGCGACCTCGGCGAGCTGGCGCCCCGGCGGCGCCGTTGCGTATCCGGTGGCATCCTATGCGCGCGGCGGTTCCACCTTCGAGGGAACCCAGGGATTCGGCGAGTGGTCGGTGGGATTGGGTGTGAGGGCCGGAAGACGCACCGGCGTTCTGGTTCTATACTCCCAGGGAACGACGGATTCCAGTCCGGACCGCGGCATCTCGATGGTCGTCACCCGGCGGCTATGACATGACCCCACTTCATCCCGAAATTGGAAGGAAGATCTCGACATGAACGCTCGTGGGGTTGCCCTGGAAACCATCGACCCGGTCTGCGGCATGAAGGTCTCGGCGGATTCCGCAGCCGCCAGCGTGGAGCACGAGGGAAGGACCTGGCACTTCTGCAGCACGCACTGCGCCGCGAAGTTCGAGGCCGATCCGGACAGGTTCACCGCGCCGGAGGCGAAGACGGCCGACGCCCACGCCCACCACCATGCCAAACCGGCGGCCGGCGAAGCGCAATCGCACGGCAAGGGGAAGTATACCTGCCCGATGCATCCGGAGATCGTCCAGGACGGGCCCGGCAGCTGCCCCAAGTGCGGCATGGCGCTCGAACCGGTGATGGCGTCCGGCGAAGAGGACGAGGACGACGGCGAACTGCGCGACATGACCCGCCGCTTTTGGGTGAGCGCGGTCCTGTCCCTGCCCCTGTTGATCCTGGCGATGGCCCCTATGGCCGGGGCCCGGCTGCTGGCCGAGCACGTCCAGCCCTGGGTCGAATTCGCCTTGAGCGCCCCGGTCGTCGTGTGGGCCGGCTGGCCCCTGCTGGAGCGGGGGTGGCGCTCCCTGGTCACCCGCAACCTCAACATGTTCACGCTCATCGGCATCGGCGTGGCGGCCGCCTGGGTCTTCAGCGTGGTGGCCACCGTGGCGCCCGGCATCTTCCCCGAGGCCTTCCGCCACGGGGGCGGTGTGGCGGTCTACTTCGAAGCGGCCGCGGTGATCACCGCCCTGGTGCTGCTCGGTCAGGTGCTCGAGCTCCGGGCCCGGCGCCGCACCGGCACAGCCATCAAGGCGCTGCTGGGCCTGGCGGCCAAGACGGCGCGGCTGATTCGCCCCGACGGATCGGAAGAGGACGTGCCCCTGGCCGAGATCACGGTCGGCGACCGCCTGCGGGTCCGTCCCGGCGAGAAGGTGCCCGTGGATGGCGAGGTGATCGAGGGGCGCAGCAGCGTCGATGAGTCGATGATCACCGGCGAACCCATCCCCGTGGCCAAGGAGGCCGGCGACAAGGTCGTCGGCGCGACGGTCAACACCACCGGCAGCTTCGTCATGGAAACCCGCAAGGTCGGCAGCGAGACCCTGCTGGCGCGGATCATCGAGATGGTGGGCGCCGCCCAGCGCAGCCGCGCTCCCATCCAGCGCATCGCGGACGTGGTCGCGGGATACTTCGTCCCCGCGGTGATCGCCACGTCCGTCATCACCTTCATCGTCTGGGCCGTCGCCGGGCCCGCCCCGGCCATGGCCTACGCCATCGTCAACGCCGTTTCGGTGCTCATCATCGCCTGTCCTTGCGCCCTCGGTCTGGCCACCCCGATGTCCATCATGGTCGGCGTGGGCCGCGGCGCCCAGGCCGGCGTGCTGATCCGCGACGCCGAGGCCCTCGAGGTGCTGGAGAAAATCGACACCCTGGTGGTGGACAAGACCGGCACCCTGACCGAAGGCAAGCCGCGCCTGGTCCGGGTCGAGGCCGCGGGCGGCCATGACGAGGCCGTGGTGCTGCGCCTGGCTGCGGGTCTCGAACGCGGGAGCGAGCATCCCCTGGCCGAGGCCATCCTCTCGGGCGCCCGGGAGCGCGGCGTCGAACCGGCGGACGCGGAGGACTTCGATTCGATCACCGGGCAGGGCGTGACCGGCACGGTCGAGGGCCGGCCCGTCCTGCTGGGCAATCGCCGGCTCCTGGAGGGGGCCGGCATCGATCCGGACGGGCTCGCGTCGCTGGCCGACCAGTGGCGCGGCGAGGGCCAGACGGTCGTGTTCCTGGCGGCTGGCGGCGAGTTGGTGGGCCTGATCGGCGTGGCCGATCCCATCAAGGACTCGACCCCCGAGGCGGTCGAACTGCTGCGGGCCGACGGCATCGAGATCGTGATGCTCACCGGCGACAACCGCACCACGGCCGAGGCCGTGGCCGGGAAGCTGGGCATCGGGCGAGTCGAGGCCGAGGTCCTGCCCGAGCAGAAGAGCGTGATCGTCAAGCAGCTGCAGGCCCAGGGCCTCCGGGTGGCCATGGCCGGCGACGGGGTCAACGACGCCCCGGCTCTGGCCCAGGCCGAGGTCGGCATCGCGATGGGCACCGGGACGGACGTGGCCATGGAGAGCGCGGGGATCACCCTGGTGAAGGGGGATCTGCGCGGCATCGCCAAGGCGCGGCGGCTGTCGCGGGCCACCATGCGCAACATCCGCCAGAACCTGTTCTTCGCCCTGGTCTACAACATCCTCGGCGTGCCCGTCGCCGCGGGGGTGCTGTATCCGATCTTCGGTCTGCTGCTGAGCCCGATGATCGCCGCGGCCGCGATGACGTTCAGCTCCGTGTCGGTCATCACCAATGCGCTGAGGCTGAGGCGCATGACGCTTTGACGGGCTCGATATCGCCGGGGAGATCCGGCCGGCACGCGGCGACTGCACCAGGCCGCGGTGCCCGGCTTGAGGCCTGGCGTTTTCCTGAAGACAAGAATTTTTGTCCCCTGGTGCAAAAATCCCCACACGTGTGGGGTTGTTCGCTTGCTCTTGCGGCGGATGGTGTCATGGCCTTGGCCGTGGACAAGGTGAAAGGTCGGGGGTGACCAGGGTTGTCGCAATTTGCGACTACCTCCTTCGTGAATGATCCTCATTGGTTTCGGTATCAACGGTTTGGGTTCATGGCCGGGAAAGTGGAACCATTGGCAAAGAATTCGAGGAATGAGCCGGATACGTCCTGTCCGCCGAGGCCTCTGCCGATCTCGGCGCCATCCTGGAATAAACCGCGGCTCAAGGGTTGACATACTATAGACGATATAGTATAAAAAGAGTATGTGGGAGATCTACGAACATCGCCGCATGACCAGGGTGCTTCAAAAGCTGCCCGACGAAGTGCTGAAGCGCTATGAGAAGTGGAAGGACATCGTGCGGATATCAGGTCCACAAGGGCTGCTGGCGATCAAGGGATTCCATGACGAGGCCCTGAGCGGCGAGTGGAAGGGCGCTCGTTCCTCCCGCCTTGGCCGGCAATATCGGGTCATCTACGAGATCGAGGCCGACGAGGTTCTGGTGTACGTGCTGGACCTCACGGCTCATGACTACCGGAGGAAATAGACATGGCGCGCAAGGGATTCCACAAGGCGCAGAAGAACCTCGACGTTTCGGTCGGGGAATCGGTACGCATCATCCGCGAGTTGCAGGAGCTGAGCCAGAATGAGCTGGCAGAGCTTTCCTGCATTCCCCAGTCGACGATTTCCGCGATCGAGAACGACCGGGTCAACCTTGGCGTGGAACGAGCCAAGGCTCTGGCTCGCGCCCTGCGCTGCCATCCCGCGGTCCTGGTCTTTCCGGGTTGGGACATCGACGGCGGTCATTCCGCCTGAGGTCACCAATCATCCTCCAGCCCCATCAGCCTCTCATGCGGATCATCGAACCTGACCGCCGCCGGATCGAACTCCTCGGGATCGAATGCGCCCCCGCACCATTCCAGATACGAGTCGTGCTCCTCGTGGTCGGGGTCGGCGAGGGCCTCGAGGAACTCCTCGTATCCCCCCACTCCGCCAACATCCTCAGGCGGGCAACGGCGCGCGCCGGCCGTGCAGCGCGGATACTCCACCCCCGGCTCGGGCAGGGCGATCGCCTCCAGCAGCACCGCGTGCCGCCAGTCGTCCCCGAAGTCGTATTGGTAGAACATCAAGTCGCCGGGCGTCTTGAAATGCCGTGAAAGTTTCCGCTTCCAGCCGGCTATCACCGGGACCATGGCTTCGTCGTCGGGGATCCCGATCTCCCAGCGGCCCTTCTTCGGATCGTCCAGCTCGAAGGCGTGCAGGTGGGAATCGGTCCAGCCCATGGCATCCTGGATGGCCACGTGCAGGTCCCAGAACGAAGAGTCGGCCGGCACCTGGATGCGACGCCAGATCGGCGGCGAGATTTCGAGCAGCTCGATCCTGAACTGGAGGAAGTTGGGCATGGCGAACCCCCTTGGGGACATGAGTTGACATAAGTTCAGAGTAGCATCCGCACCGCGACCACCACAACCGCCCCCACCCAGAGCGTGCCGCAGACCGGGAAGATCCGGTCGGCGAACCATTTCGGCAGGAAGATGTCCGTGACCGAGCCCTTCAGCGCGCCCTGGCGTTCGGCGAGGATGGTCAACGGGCAGGTCCAGCCGGCCGCCGCCAGGGTTAGGCTTTCGGCGAGAAGCAAACCCATGGCGATCCAGGTCCAGGTATTGATCCTGCCTGATAATGCGCTGTATACGGTATACCCGACGCACGCGCTCAGGACCCAGAAGATCAACGAATGGACCAGCTTGATCCTGAAGATGGTGATCCTCAACGCTGCATCCTTTCCGGAAATCGCATCCAAACAGGTGATTGGAGGCCGATCATAGCATTTTAGGCCCCCCGGGGGCCCCATTTTCCTCCCTGAAAGGTTTGGGCTTTTCACCCTGGTGAATATCAGGATCGGCCGGAGCAATGGAGAGGGCCAGGCCCAGGCTTTGCAGTCCGGTCAGCACTTTGTCCAGCCGGATGGTCGGCTTGCCGTTCTCCAGTTCGGACAGGAAGCGGCCCCCTGGACCTTTTGACGGGCCGAACCCCGTAAGGTAAGGTACCAGGGATCCCATTCCACTCCCCCCGGAGGTATCCCGCATGGCCCGCAGGAAAGGACCGGAACTCGTCGCTTCAACCCCCCGCGAGTGGGTCGGGGGCTGCATTCCGGCCCCGTTTCCCGAGGGCTCCGAGCAGAGGGCCGTCGCACCGGACATCCTCATCTGGCTGGAAATGCCCGGCCTGATGATCCTCGGCAGCGAGCCGGCCCCTCCGAGGTCGGGATTCAAGGCCCTCGGCCGGATGCTCAAGACCTCCATGCAGAAGCCCCTGACCGGCAAGCCACGGCGCCCCGACCGGATCCGGGTGGCCACCGAGGAGATGGCAACGGCCGTGCGCCGATTCGCGGGGAAGGACGTCCCGGTCATCGTGGCGCCGACGCCCGAAATCGACCAGATCCAAGACATGATGGCGGACATGCTGGCGCGAGGCCATTTCAAAGACGACTTGCCGGACAGCTACCTGGAAGGGGGGGCGGTGTCCCCGGAAGCGGTGGAGGACATGTTCCGCGCGGCTGCGGCGCTGTACGCGGTCGCGCCGTGGAAGGTGGCGACCGGCGACCAGGCGATCCGCATGGACATCCCCGCCCTGGGGGTCGAGGGTGCGTGCCTCAGCATCATCGGCAATCTCGGGGAAAGCATGGGCGTGCTGATCTTCCCGAACGTCGAGGACTTCGACGAATTCTGGGAGGCGTCCCTGGGGGTTCCGGGATCCGATTACCTGCCCGACATCGACGTCGGCTGGCTGGCCCTCGACTTCGAACGGGGGGCCGACCTGCCGGATACGATGCGTCAGGAGGTCGCCCGGTACGGGTGGCTCGTGGCCTCGCCCGAGGCCTATCCGGTCCTGGACCGCTACGATCCCGGCCCGGAGCCGGTGCCCCTGAGGGACGAGGACCTCAGGATCGTCACGGCCTGCATCACGGCCTTGACCGCCTTCTTCGTCAAGCACCGGCGGATCTTCACCATGGATGCGTTCGAGCCGGTCTGCGAATCCTACTTCGATCGGAACGGCCTGGAGGTGGTCGTCACCGCCCCCTACGAGGCGCTGGATCACCTCGAGGAGTACGACGACTTCGACGAGCTCGACGAAGTCGACAGGTTCAACCACGACCGCCTGACCATCCAGCCGGTCCGCAGGCAGACGCCCAAGCTCGGCCGCAACGATCCCTGCCACTGCGGCAGCGGTCGCAAGTACAAGAACTGCCACCTGCAACAGGACGAGGAGGCGGCAAGGGCGCAAACCGAGGAACCGCCCGAGACCAAGATCAGCCTGTTGAATTCCTTCTTCCACAGGGTGCTGGAGTTCGCCCTCGATCGATTCCGCTGGGATTGGCGCCTGCACAGGCTCGATTTCGACGACGCGGAGGACCAGATCGAACTCGCGTTGCCCTGGTCGGTCTACGGATTCGAGATCGAGGGCAAGACCGCCCTGGCGTGGTTCCTCGAGGAGCATCTCGCCGACCTGAGCCCCGAGGAGCGGGATCTCGCCGCCGCCCAGCAGGAGGCCTGGCTGTCGGTGTGGGAGGCGACGGAGGTCACCCCGGGCGAAGGGATGGTCCTGAGGGACCACCTGTCCGGTGAGGTCCGGCGGGTGCGGGAGCGGAGCGGCTCCCGGTCGCTCATCAGGTACGATTCCCTGCTGGGTCGGGTGATCGCGTTCGAGGGCGGATACGTCCTGGACGGCATGCATACCCGACCCCTGAAACCCCACGACGCGGCCGAGGTCGTGCGCCTGGCGCGCGGGCGCCTGCGCCGTAAGCGGGACGTCCCGGTGGACCGCCTGCGGAACGGCAAGTTCGGCGCCTACCTGATCCGCAAGTGGGATGAGCAGGTGGAGGAAGCGGTGCTGAGGGCGTCCCGGCCCCTGAACGTGACGAACACGGACGGCGATCCGATCCTGTTGACTCGCGACAGTTTCGCCATCCGCCACGGCGCCCGGGACGAGATCATCCGCCGTCTGAAGGGCATCGAGGGGATGACCCTTCGGGATCCCCGCGAGGATCCGCCGGTTTTCACCCTGAGCCGTCCGGGAAGGGGGCTCCATCCTGACTCGACCAACACGATGCTGGGTCTGGCCCGGTTCGAAGAGGGGGCGTTGATCCTGGAGACCGATTCCGTGGAGCGTGCCGATGGGCTGCGGGCCAAGGTCGAGGCCGCCTGCGGGGATGCGATCACGCACCGCCTGCGCGAACACTTCGATCCCACCTCTCCGGCGGCGAGGGCGGCAGCCACCAGGAGCGGCGGCCTGGATCGTCCCGTTAAGCCGGAGGAGCTGCGCCGGGCCAAGGCCGAGGTGAAGGCCCGGTACTACGCCGGCTGGCTTGACCAGTCGATCCCCGCGCTGGACGGGCGCACCCCGCGCGAGGCGGCCAAAACCGCCCAGGGCCGCCGCGAACTCGACACCCTGCTGAAGTCCATGGAGAACGTGGAAATCCAGGGCGAGGGGGACGACGCGTTCGACTTCTCGGTGGTGCGGAGGGAACTGGGATTGGAGTGAAGGGGTCTTCTTGCCTCAGTCCCCCGCCTCCGGCTCCCGGTCCCGGACCTTCCCCAGCGCCCGCTCGAACTTCTCCCGGCTGCCCCGGTCGGCCCGCTGCTGCAGGTATTCCTCGGCCATCAGGGCCGACAGCTTCTCGGCCACCGCGGTGGAGATGAACTGGTTGATGGAGATGCCCTCGCGGCGGGCCAGTTCCTTCACCTGGCGGTGAAGCGATTCGGAGAGGCGGAGGCTGATGGCGCTCATGGTCTTTCCTCCAGGATGCGCAGGAATCCGGCAGGCCTGATCGCCTGGACGCCGAACGAGGCGCAGCCGGTGAAATCGTCGATGTTGTGGGTCACGATGAACCCGCAACCCCCCTCGACGGCGGCCTCGAGGACCATGTCGTCCTTGGGATCCCGGAGAACGGGCCGCCACAGATAGAAGATGCCCCGCAGGATCCCGACGCGGCACAGGTAGTCGAGGATGTCGTCGATGTCTTCGTGCGTCAACCCCATGGATCGGGAAAGGCGCTTGGTGACGCTTTCGTATTCCAGGACCAGGGGAACGGACAGGACGATGTCGAACCGGCCGAGGCCGACCCGGCTGAGGACCTGGAACGAGGCCCCGCTTCGCGACCGCAGGGCCGAGACGAGGACGTTCGTGTCGAGCACGATCCTGGGTTTCATGGTGGTATTATATATGATACCAATCACGGCGTCAATGCTTCCCGGGAAGAATGAGGAGAGGATGGAGAGAAGCAAGTCCCGGGCAAGTCAAACCAGGCTCACCGCGTTTCCAGGAAGATGTCGTTCCGGTGGAAGTCGAGGTATCGCTTTTGCCCTGAACTGAAGGCGCCCACCTCCACGGGCCGGCGGACGTCGATCCCCATCTTTTCCAGCGACACCCGGTCGGCGACGGGCGAGACCAGCAGCCGGCCGCCGTCCTCGAAGCTGATGAAGCCTCGGTCGAACAGGTGATCGACCGAGGGGGTGAGCATCAGGCCGTTCTCGCCGTCGAGGCGCTCCTCGTTGGAGCAGTGCCGCCACGGCTTGCAGTGGCTGGCGATCAGATGTTCCGGATTGTCCACGCGTGTGATGCGGCAGGCCCGCTCGATGGACCGCACCCGCTCGCGGTACAGCCCCTGCCCGCGGCGCGAGGTGATCAGGGCGCGTTTCTCGGTCTCCGGGATGATCCGGTCGCCCTTGATGTCCGTGATGATCCGCCGCTCCCACTTCAGCTTGAGGGCCTCGATGTCGGTTTCCTTGTCGGCCGCCGCGGCGGGCTGGGGCGGCCGCGTCCCCTGCATCAGGACGAGGACCTCGTATCCGATCAGGCCGGCCAGGGCGTGCATCAGGGGTGGCGGCAATTCGGTCAGGTAGATGCCCTGCAGCCCGTCCCCGTTGGCGCGCAGCGGGCTGTACTTGCCGGGAAGCAGGGACCGCAGGCGTGCGATGTGGTCCTTGGGTCGGATCTGATTGCGCAGCTCGGTCCAGGCGACGTCGACCTTCCAGCCGATGGCGCTCCAGTTCAGGCCGGCCCCGCCGAACTCCTCGGGTTTGGGACTCTCGTAGCAGCAGGCGCGCACGACGCCCACCGCGCGCAGCCAGGTCCCCTGGAAGGACAGGACCAGGTCGCCGGGGGCGACCACGCGCATGGTGTCGTAGAAGTGGTTGAAGCCGCCGTCGGCCCTGCGCTTGGGCGACCAGAGATAGCCGCCCCGGATCTCCTGGGCGTAGGTCTGGTTCTGGTTGACCCACCAGTAGCGCACGAAGAGCCCCTGTCGAAAGCTGGCTTTCGATCGAATGTAGCGCCAAGACAATAGAACAGGCCTTCACCCCGCACAATCCGGATTCACTCCATCTTGGTCCCCGATTGCTTGTCCCGTGGCCCCCCAAGGTCTATAATCTCCGCCATCGCCCCGGCCGGAATTAGTCCGGGGGGTTGTAAGGAACTGTCAGGGCACCCGCAATCAACCCGGAATTCCAGGAAATGATCCACCAGGACCGAACCAGCACCGAGGATGGGAGGATGTCTCCGTCATTCTCGGTGGTCATCCCCGCCTTCAACGCGGAGCGGCACATCGCCGCAACCATTGCCAGCGTGACCAGTCAGCAGTTCCATCCCCTGGAAATCGTCGTGGTGGACGATGGCTCGGCGGATGACACCGCCTCGGTGGCCATGGCCTCCTCACCCCTGGTCAAGTGCCACCGGCAGGAGAACAGCGGGGCGGCGGCGGCTCGAAACACCGGTATCCGGCTGGCTTGCGGGACGCACGTGGCTTTTCTCGATGCGGATGACCGCTGGTTGCCCCACCATCTTGCGAATCTGCGCGAGGCCCTGGAGCGGTATGATGTGCGCTGGGCGGCCTCGGCCTACACGGTGCTTTTCGAGACCGATCCGCCCCGGGAGATCCCCAGGATGGTCGATGGGATCAAGGGTGACCAACCCGTGCTGCTCGAGGATTATTTCCAGGCCTGTTCGCGGGCCTGGAGGGTCTTCACCAGCGCGTGCGCCATGGAGCGGACTTTTCTGATGGAGCACGAGGGATTTGACACGGGGCTGCGCACCGGCGAGGACCTGGACCTCTGGTTCCGTCTCGCCTTGGCCGAACCTCGGCTGGCCTACTGTCCACGGCCGAGCGTCTTCTATCGGCAAGTGGAGGGATCCCTGATGGATCAGGAAAGCGACCCGTTCGATGGGTTCTACCGGGTGCTGTGCCGGATGCAGGAGCAGACCGGGACCATCGGGTCCGAGATCGAGCGCCGTACTCGACCCTTGAGGCGCCGCAGCGCCGATTCGGCTGCCAGGGTTGCCGGCCGGAATACGAACCGCGCTCAGGCCCGCCGGCTTCTGGCCGAATTCGGATCCCTGCTTTCTCCTGCAGTGCGCTTGAGGTTGGCGATGTGCCTGGTCTTGCCGACTCCGTTGAACCGGGCCCTGTGGTCGCTGAGGAGTCGGAGATGAGGAAGCTCGGGTTCCGGTCCCGACCGGACGCTCCACGAACGTCATCGTACTCCCAGGGAGGTCCCCGGTGAGTCCATCCACCGGTTGGCGAAGCTGGCCCCCGTTGAAGCAGGGCATCGAGATCATGGAAGCACTGGTTGGTCCGCGGCCGGCGCGCCGCCGCCACCGGGCCATCATGCGGGAAATCCGGGATTTCGTTTCGCGAGAACCCTTCATCCATGATTGCGGGGATATCCAGTCAGACCCGCAGGAAGAACCCATCTTCATCTTTTCGGCAGGATGGCGTGCCGGCTCAACCATGCTGCAGCGCATGCTCATGGGCAGCGGCAGGGTCCTGATCTGGGGCGAACCTTACGATCACAGCGACATCCTCGGGACCCTCAAGCGCCAATGGCTGTCTTTCACGGGAGAATGGCCCCCGCGCAATTTTTTCTTCGACGGCGAGATGGAAGGGGCGGCGGACAGGTGGGTCGCCAACCTCTATCCTGCCGTGAAGGATATGCACGCCGCCCACCGGGCCTACTTCGTCCGGTTATTCGCCGAGCCCGCACGCAGACATGGGTGCGATCGCTGGGGGATCAAGGAAGTTCGCTGGTCCGTGGACGATGCGCGCTACCTGCAGTGGCTTTTCCCCAGGGCCCGTTTCCTTTTCCTCATCCGCAATCCCCACCATGCCTGGCGGTCCTACCGGACTTCCCGCAGCTGGTACCTGCGGTGGCCCCAGGAACCCATCTTCACGCCCTACCGTTTTGGACGCTACTGGGCGGAAATGGCCAGGGATTACCTCGATCACTCCGAACTGGTCGATGGTCGGTTCCTGCGCTACGAGGACCTGCTTGCAACCGAGGATTTTTCGGAATTGTCCGCATACCTGGGGGTGGAGGTTCTGAGCCCCAACGCCATCCGGAAGATCCGTTCCCGCCAACCGGAATCCGGCCCACGGGCCGTGCCCGCCCTGGAACGTTGGCTTCTGGATCTTGGTTGTGGCAAGGTCGCGCGGCGCGTGGGCTACCGAAGCTGAGGGGGATCAACTCCTGCCGATGGAGAGCGCCTTCCCGGCTGCGGTTCGCAACTTCGCGAAGGAATTCCCATAGAACTGGATGATGCTGCCCATGGGTGCGACGTAGGGCAGGTGGACCGGGACCAAACGGTTGAGAACCGTCTGGGCCACGATCCGGGATCCGAGCAGAAAAACGACGTTGACCGAGATGATCCCCAGGGTGCCGGCAAGCTTCATGCCGCCGTACAAGGCGAAAGGCAGGAGCAGAAACATACCTGTGTTGATCTTGAGGGTGATGTCGTTCCGGTTCAGGCCCCGCAGGACCAAGGTGGAATTCAGCACGAGGCCCAGACCTGCCAGGAGGTTCATGCGGAATATGGGGACGGCGTCGACGTACTCCGGCGTGAACATCAAAACGACCAGAGGCTTCGCAAAGACAAAGAGGAGCAAGGTCAGGGGAACTCCGATGCCGTACATGGTACCCAGGACCCGGTTCCAGAGCGACCTGACTCCGTTCCAGTCCTGGTTCTTGATCATGATGGCGAACTGGCCGAGAGCAACCGCCACGAGGGCCTGGGAAATGAACTGCATGAAGGGGATCTGTTTGCAGCCTGCCGCATAGATGGCATAGGTTTCCAGATCGTAGTTTCGGCTGACCATCAATTCATGGAAGCGCATGGAATAGACCCAGACCGATCCCGCGAGGCCGAGCACCACCCCGTACCGCACCTGCTCCCGGATCCCGAAGAAAAAGGTCTTGGAGCGGAAACCCCTGATCCTGAAATGGACGACAAGAATGTTGATCACCAGGCTCAGGGCGCGGGCTCCCACCAGGGCCAGGATGACCGCGTGCAAGTCCCGGTAGATGTACGCGACGGGGATGGCGACCAGGATGGCCAGGACCTCGCGAATGATGGTCAGGACCGAGGCGGCCTTGATGTTCTGGGTCGCCGTCATGTACGTCAGCACCGTGACGTTGAGGACCATGATCAAGGAATAGGGAGCCAGGTACCAGAACAGGGTGATCACGATCTGCATCCCGGTCTGGGCGGCGACGGTATCCCGGACCAGATAGATCAGGGTGTAGGCGCCGGAAAAAATGAGTGTGTTCAGCAGGACGCTGTTGAGGAGGTAGGCCGCGGAGTTGTCCCGGTCGCGCGGGACGAAATAGTAGAGCGACTGGCTCACACCCATCTGGAAGATGGTCTGGATGAGGGTTTCCAGAAGAAAAAACTGGCTGTAGGCCCCGAATTCCTCCTTTGTCAGGACCCGGACCAGGAACATGGGCAGGATGATGCGGATGCCGTATCCGGCGGCATTGGAAAGGAACAGATAGATCGACTGGCTGAGCATCAGTCGCCTCGGCCCCGACGAGCTTCAGGGAGGAGGGTCCTGGAATGGTGGAGGGACATGGGCTATCCGGACTTTCGGGGAGGCGATAACCTGGGCCAGGAAGGAACGCCCCTCAGGTCTGGGGCGATCGACAAGGGCCAATTAAGTGCCGAACTCAGGGAAATGAGGATAATTCATCTCAAATGGACCATCCACATAATTTTCGATATTCCTGGCCTATTATTTGGATTTCAAGGAAATCGAGGCATGAGATCGGGGGATACGGCTTGAAAGAGGGCGACCTGCCTGTTTTTTGGATACGACATTCACGGATGGATGTGGCTGGGCCAAAGGAACGATGAGCTGGTTCGGGAATTTCAAAATTTGATTTTGTGGTGGAGCTGCCTTGATTATCCTTGGCCGGGGATCGGCCTGCGCGTCGGGCGGGAAACCGCCGTAATTCAGGTGGAACCATGAAGCAGGGTTTCGAAATCACCAGGGATCTGATCAGGGGAACCTGGGGCAAACCGCTTTTCAGGAGACATTCCTGCCGCCTGGACGGACTCCAGACCTTCTGTTTCTTCGTCGGGAACGACGAGCACCAGGGCCGGCTGATCTGCCAGCTCCTGAATCATCACCCGCAGATCCTGATCTCGGAGGGAAGCAACTCCTTCCGGCTCCTGGAAAAGGGCGTGAGCGAACACCAGCTCTACGACCTGATCTGCCGCACCGCCGCGGGCCGCCGGAAGTCCGGCGCCCTGCGGGTCATCGGGGACCGCCGCGCCGGCGCATCCGCCCGCGAGATCTTCAGCCGGCCCCGGTCGGTGGATTCGGTGGCCGAGAAGATCACCCTCGCCAAGAAGTTCATCCACGCCTACCGGAACCCCTTCGACGCGATCGCCTCGTCCAGCCTGAAGGGCGCCCGGCCGGGCGGATCGGTGACCCGCCCCCGCCTGGAGCAGGAAGTCCGGCAATTTTTCGAGCGATGTATGGGAGTCAAGTTGGTCCACACGAACTTCGGAGCCCAGCGGCTGTTCCTGATGAACCACGACCGGCTGGTCGCCGATCCGGTGGGGACCCTCACGGATCTCTGCACCTTCTTCGATTTGGATTGTCCGGGCAGCTTCCTGGACGAAGGCAGGCGGGCCATCAGGGAAACCGATCGCAAGACCCGCCACGCGGTCCCGTGGGACGCCGACCTCAAGGCCCTGGTGCGGTCGCGGAGCAGGGAGTTCTTCTGGCTGGTCCCCTATCAGCACGAAGATTTCTGACGACCGACGGGTCTGTTCCGGCCGGCCTTATCCTTTCCGGTTCCACATTCCGAATTCCCGCATGTACGTCGCAGCTCGGAGGAGCGCCCCGATCTACCAGGCCGGCAATCCGCCGGCCTGTCACCCCCGAAGGTGACCAGCCGCCCCCGCGAGCAGCTGGGGCGCCCCGACCTGTGTGGTTACACTGCGAGGGGGGACTGGAGAATCAGCGCCGGCCTCAGGGGATTCCATCCGGGATCATTCAGGCTGTCACCAACCCGGCAAGGGGGATTATGCGGTCAATACCCCGTCCGGAAGCCCGGGAAAGACTTGACGTGTGAATCCCCTGGTGGCCAGCCGCTCGATGGCGAATTTCAGGAATCCAACCTGTTCACGATGGGATGAGGGACTTTTCACCACGGGTCCGGGGATCTGCATGGGGCGGGCCCGGACCCGGGGATCGAGCAAGGGCTTCCGGGCCCCGGGCGAGGTCGCGGTTCGAACCGACAACAGGAAAGAAAAGGCTGGATGATGGGGTATAACCGAGTTATACTGTGACCATGAAAACCGCAATCTCCATTCCCGATACCCTCTTCGAGGCCGCCGACCGCCTGGCCAGGCGTCTGGGAGTTTCCCGCAGCGAGCTCTACCAGCGCGCCATTGCCAGGTACCTGGAAAATCAAGGGGATGAGGCCGTCACCGAGGCCCTGGATCGTGTCCATGCCCGGTCCGAGGACCGCGGCCTCGACTTCGTCCTCGATGCCCTCCAGCGGGCCAGCTTCGCCAGGGATGACTGGTGATCCGGAGAGGTGAAATCTACTGGGCCGAACTGGCTGCACCCCGCGGCTCGGGGCCGGGATATCGCCGTCCGGTCCTCGTCCTCCAGTCGGACGCCTTCAACCGCAGCCGCATCGCGACGGTCGTCGTGGCCGCCATCACCTCCAACCTGGATCTGGCGGCCGCTCCCGGCAACGTCCTGCTGGAAGATAGGATCAGCGGTCTGCCGAAGGATTCGGTGGTCAACGTATCCCAGATCCTGACCCTCGACCGGCGGTTCCTGGTGGAGCTTGCCGGCCGCATTCCCGAACCACATCTGGACCGTGTCGCGGAGGGTTTGCGTCTGGTCCTTTCCTTGTAAACCCGGGTTGCCAGACCGGTCGGGCCGTCGGCCGGGCGGCGAAGGCTGTCGGGACGATTCGGATCGTGCGCATGGTCACCCCCCCCGGTCTGATCGGTATGGCTGTCTGAATGGGACGATGATCCGCCATCGCTCCGGGGGAGCAACGCCAAAATGGTGGTGGCGGCCCCTCCGTCGCGATTACCCTGTGGGGAAACCACGCCAACGAGGGAGACGATCATGGGCAGGACGGCACTGGTCATGTCGGGCGGCGGCGCCAAGGGCGCCTTCGAGCTGGGGGCGGCCGATTACCTGATCCGCGACCTGGGGATCGACCCCGCGGTCATCGTGGGGGTGTCAACGGGCAACCTGAACGCGGCCATGCTGGCGCAGGGCGAGGGTTGGACCGGCTTGCTGCGGCAGCTCGACGCCCTGAAGGGCATCTGGTACGGCCTGCGCGAGAACCGCGACATCTACACCACCCGCGTGGGAGGCGTGCTGGGCCTGATCTTCAAGGCCGACAGCATCTACTCCAACAAGCCGCTGTGGGAGCTCATCCGGAAGAACATCGATCCCGAGCGCATCCGAACCTCGGGCCGCACCCTGCGCGTGGGGGTGGTCGAGTTGTTGTCGGGCGAGTACTTCGCGGTCGATGGAGCCTACCCCGGCATCCTGGAGATGATCCTCGCCTCGGCGTCCATCCCCGTCATGTTCAATCCCGTGGAGATCGAGGGCAGGAAGTACGTCGATGGCGGCGTGCGGAACATCACGCCGCTGTCCGAGGCGTTCCAGGCCCTGGAGGAGGAACGCGACGACACTCCCGGCAACCTCCGCGATCCCGACACCATCTACGTCATCATGGCCAGCCCACTGGAGATGAAACGGGTGCCGGGGCCCGAGAAGATCGACAGCGGCATCGAGATCGCCCTGAGGTCGGTGGACCTGCTGCTCAACGAGGTCTTCCGCAACGACCTGAAGCTGGCGGCGGCCATCAACGCGGGGGTGAAGTTCTGCCACGACCTGAAGGTGCGCGACGGGGACGTGCCCGCCGGCTTTCCCTTCGCGGGGTTCCGCTACGCCGATCTGGTGCTGATCCGTCCCGACGTGCTGCACATGGGCTCGCTGGAGTTCGATCCGCGCAAGATCCGCCGGGCCTTCAAGGACGGCCGCGAGAAGGCGGCCGGTGCGGTGGCCGAGGCGGCCGCGGCCGGCGGCTCCAACGTCACGCTGGACATGCTGCGGCGCGATGCGCGGGTGATCGGAAGGGTCGGCGGAATTTCGTGAAGTTATCTTATTTTTCCACTTGTAACAACACCATAACCCGCTTATGATGATTTCATGAACGATACCGTGCGGAAGTACCTGGCTGAAATCGGCCGCAAGGGGGGGATGCGGAGCCGTCGCGCCCTCAGCCCCGACCAGGCCCGCGCCATGGTCCGGGTCAGGGAAGCCCGTCGCGCCTATCGGGATTACTTCGCGCAGTGCTTCTGGTCCTGTTCCCCCGACCTCCGGATCACCGCGGCCGATGTGGACTGGGTCGCCGAAAGGTTGATGAAGTACGGAGGTCGCAAGGCCTGGGAAAAGGGGATCCAGCTATGCCGTTGACGGGATTCCAGGCGAGATTGGGAAGGCTACTTGCGGGAAACCGCAGCGAGGACAGCTACCTTGCCGGCGGAGCCGCCATTCTGGCCGCTCCGAACAGCCGGAGGTTCAGCCATGATCTGGACTATTTCCACGACACCGTCGCCGGAGTGGCGACGGCCTTCGCAGCCGACCGGGAACTCCTGACGGGAGGCGGCCTCGAGGTCGAGATCGAGATCAGCCAGCCGGGTTACATCCGGGCCGTGGTGGGTGACGGGGAATCGGTGACCAAGATCGAGTGGGCGCAGGATTCGGCCTGGCGGTTCATGCCGGTCATGGAAAGCGAGGATTTCGGATTTCAGCTGCACCCAGTGGATCTGGCGACCAACAAGGTCCTGGCCTTGGCTGGCAGGGAGGAACCTCGGGATCTCCTGGATACCCTCTTTCTTCACGAGACCCTGTTGCCCCTCGGCCCCCTGGTCTGGGCCGCGGTTGGAAAGGACCCCGGGTATTCACCATTGTCCCTGCTTGAAATGCTGAAACGGAGGGGGCGGATCCGTCAGGAGGACCTCGAACGCCTCGACTTGACCGGGGCGCCCGACGTTCAGCGGATCAAGGCGGACTGGACGAATGCCTTGCAGACGGCGGAGGATTTCATCAGGAGGCGGCCGCCGGCCGAAGCGGGCTGCCTCTACTATTCTCCGGGAGGGGGAACGTTCGTGGATCCCGATTCCTGCGGGAGGGATGATGTCCTGCCCCACTTCGGACACCCCGGCGGCATCCTGCCCCGCATGATTCAAGGTTGAAATTGATAAAACGATTCCAGTAAGATGGAGGAACCGATACCGGGAGGTATGACATGAGGTTCCGCCCCATCATGCTGATTCTGCCGGTGATCCTCGCCGGCGGCTGCTCCTCCGACGACGATCCCACTGCCCCCCTCGACCCCGGTCCCCGTTACACGCAGATCGCCTCGGCCACCATCGGGCCCGCCGGGGGAGAGATCACGGGGGATCAGCTCACGCTCTCCGTGCCGGCGGCCGGCTTCACCGGGGATGCGACCGTCACCATCGCGGTCTCGGACGACGACCGGCCCTTCGGCGTCGACCAGGCGACCAGGATGTACCGGATCGACGGGCTTCCCGACGACTACGATCAACCGCTGCAGCTGACCATCGAGCACGGGGCGAAGACGGAGGGCGACCAGACCTTCGTGGTCCTGGGCGAGGAGGCGTTCTGCCGCAGCCGGGACGACGTTCGGACGAGCTATCGCATCCTGCCCTCGACGGGGGACGGCGAAACCATCACCGCGGTGATTCCGGCTCCGGACCCGGGCAAGGGAACGGGCGCCGGGGCCGGGTCGGGCGGGTTCTGGTTCGGAGTCGGCGTGATCACGGGGTACTCGCTCTACACCACGCCGCAGGGCCACTTCCGGATCGGCGTTCCCCTCGGGCACCTGCACCACTACGTCGAGATGGGATCCTATCTCGAGGAGGCCTACGACAGGTTCCGGACCCTGGGCTTCAGCTATTCGGCCCGGACGAACTGGCCTGTCGACGTGACGCTCAAGTCCCTGGAGGACGACGGCGGGGCCATGAGCTCCAAGCTGGGGGACGATCACGGCTACCTGGAGCTGGCCCTGGAGATCCTGGACGACCTGCCCATGATGCGCACGACCTGCGCCCACGAGTTCTTCCACATCGTCCAGGGATTCTACGATCCGCGGGCGCCGATGATCCAGGCCGACGGTCCCTCGCGCCATTACTGGCTGGACGAGGCCGCGGCCGTCTGGTCGGAGGAGTTCTTCACCTCGGTCACGGATTACGTCTCGCCGGTGCGCAACTCCCACCAGATGGCCCCCTTCGCGGGGATGCAGAAGGGCGCCGAGGAGAACGCCCGTCACCACGGGTACGGAATGTCGGCGGTGATCAAGTACCTGGCCGACCGGTACGGCCAGACCTTCGTGGCCACCGTCTACGGGGACATCCGCAACGAGGTGCATCCCGTCGAGGCGGTGTGCCGGAACGATCCCGCCGGGTGGTGGGAGGTGTTCATGTCGGACTACGTGCTGGGGAACGTCTACGATGACGTCTCGCGGGCCACCTGGTTCGTCAACGCCGAGGACAAGTGGACCATCGCCGCGGCCCGGGACACGCTCAAGACCTGGACCCGATCCTATTCGGACCTGTCGGGAGCCATCTACCAGATCTCGCTGGGCTACGTGGGGTTGAAGCCGTCGGATCAGCTGATCTTCACCCTGACGGGAGCCGAGAACCGTCACCTCTCGCTGTTCCGGTACAACACCTCGACGCTGGAATTCCTGTCGGCCGGCTACGAGTCGGTCGCCGTGCCGGACATCCTCACCATGACCGTGCAGGGCTGGAACCTGTTCGCCCTGGTGACCGACAACATGTATGACGATCCTTACACCGTGACCCGCCCCATCACCCTGAAGGCCCACATCCCCGGGGGGATCGACCTCTCGGCGGCGAACCACTGCCGGGTGGAGATCGAGGACGTCTACGTCACCTACCTGTACGTGGGCGGTTCGACCGCCGATCACGCCATGTACGAGACCTTCGAGGCGGAGAACGGGACCTGGAACGGCAACACCTTCACCGGGTCGTCCCCGAGCGGGATCGAGATCACGATCGATCCGGCGACGGGCCGGATCACCTCGTACGTGGTGAGGGAGGTGTGGGGGGCCACGGTGCTGGAGATCGAGGGGGCCCTGCCCGTCGCCCCCGATACGAGCGACCATTACTATCTGGCCGAGTTCAACCTGACAGGAACCGGCGTCTGCGCCAACATCACGGACGTCGATTTCAGCAATTCCTGGGGAACGGTCATCAGCGATTACCACTGCGACGGAATCAGCCACATCCGGTTCCGGTTCTGGCGGGAATAGGCGCGCGGCGAGGCCGCCCCGAAGCCGCGGGCCGCAGGGCGCTCAGCCGACGACGATCCGGGGGATCTCGGCGGGCAGGCGCACGAGGACCTCGTAGTTCAGGTCCCGGGCCATCTCCCCGAACGCGCCAACGGTGACCTCCTGGCGGCCCTGAACCCCGATCAGGACCACCTCGTCGCCGATCGCCACGCCGGGAGCGTCGGTGACGTCGGCGGTCAGCATGTTCATGTTGACCACCCCGGCGACGGGGCAACGGTGGCCGCGGATCAGCACGTGGCCGAGGTTGCTCAGGTTGCGGGCGAATCCGTGGTGGTATCCGGTGGGGACGGCGGCCAGGCGCTGCCGGCGGGTGGTGAGATAGAGGTTGCCGTAGCCCACGTACTCCCCGGCCGGCACGGACTTGAGGTCCATGACCCGGCTCTTCCAGGACAGGATCCGTTCGAGGGGCGAGGTGTTGCGGCGGAGCCCGCACCTTCGCAGGAATTCCAGGCGGGATTCCTGGCTGGGCCAGTATCCGTACTGGGCGATGCCGATCCGCACCAGGTCCATCCGGGTCTCGGGGTAGTTCAGGGCGGCCGCCGAGCAGGCGCTGTGCCGGGCGCCCAGCGGCACGGCGTGGCTTTGCATGACTCCGGTCAGCGAGGCGAAGGTCTCGATCTGCCGCCTGATCCTGTAGTGGTTGGCCAGGGATTCGGCCCCGGCGAAGTGCGTGCACACGCCCTCCACCCGGAGGAGGTCGGCGGCGGCGGCGATCCGTTTCAGTGCGGCCGGAAGCGTGCGTGAGGTGAACCCGGTGCGGTGCAGCCCGGTCTCCAGTTCGAGATGGATCCGGGCGGGCCGGCCGACCCGTTGCGCGGCCCTGAGGGCCCCGTCGAGCCGGTGCAGGTTGAAGACGTAGAAGGCCACGTCGTTGGCGATGGCCCAGTCGAGATCCCCGTTCGCGATGTGCCCCATGACCATGACCCGGGTGCCGGGGTGCGTCCGGGCGTCGATGACCGCGGCGGCTTCGGTTGCGGAGAACACGGCGAACTCCCGCTGGCCGCACCTCTCCGCCAGGGGGATGAAGACGCCCAGCCCGTGGCCGTAGGCGTTGGCCTTCACGACGGACACCAGGCGGACCCCGGTCCCGATCTGACGGCGCAGGAATCGCAGGTTGCGGCACAGGGCGGATTCGCTCAGTTCGATGCGGCAGGCGTGCTGGACGATGATGCTTCTCCCGGTCGTGCGGCCGCGGGAAGCGGCCGGCAGGACGTGCGCGGGTTGATGTGGCGCGGAATCCTGCTATGTTGGGTCTTGTCCCCTTCACTCGTTTCCTCTTCCCGACAAGGAGCAACAACATGCCGGAGGACGCAAATCCCGAGGCGGATCTTACCTTCCTGAAGATCACCGCGAACACCGATTTTCCCCGCTGGGCCGGGCGCCCCGACCTGATCAGGTTCTTCAAGGAGACCATGAAACCCTATCACGACACGCCGGAGGACGTCGCCTCGGCGCTGGACTACGCCCTGGATCCCGGTCGCGCAGGATTCGTGATGCTCGCCCACGAGGACGAGAAGCTGCTGGGCGCCCTGACCATGCTCGACTCGGGCATGGGCGGGTACATCCCCCGGTGGGTCCTGCTCTTCGTCAGCGTGCAGCCGGATGCCCGCGGCGGCGGCATCGGCCGGCGGCTCATCGAACGCTCGCTGGCCGAATGCGACGGCCCGGTCAAGCTCCACGTGGAATACGACAACCCGGCGAAGCGGCTCTACGAGCGGATGGGGTTCGTCTCGAAGTACGCCGAGATGCGGTGGGAGCCGTCCTCGTGAACAGGTTGACCATCGATCTGGAGGCCCTCCGGCACAACATCTACACCATCGACGGCTGGGTGACCGATCACCAGGCTTCGTGGACGCTGGTCACCAAGGCCCTCTGCGGACACCGGGAGACGCTGTCCGCCCTGAAGGCCATGGGTGTCCGGTCCATGGCCGACTCCCGGCTGGCGAACCTCGGGGAGGTGGCCGCCCTGGACGGGGACATCGAGACCTGGTACCTGCGCCTGCCCCACCTGCCGCAGATCGACAACATCGTGGCTCTCAGCGACGTCTCGTTGAACAGCGAGACCGGGGTGATCCTCGCCCTCAACGAGGCCGCGCGGCGCCAGGATCGGATCCACCGGATCATCGTGATGATCGAGCTGGGGGACCTCCGGGAAGGGGTGCTGCCGAGCGGATTGATCGACTTCTACGAAAAGGTCTTCGATCTGAGCCACGTCCAGGTCCAGGGCATCGGGAGTAATCTCGGTTGCCTCTCGGGCATGGTTCCGAGCATCGACCAGTTCAGTCAGCTGGCTCTCTACCGCGAGCTGCTCGAGCTGAAGTTCAAGAGGCCCCTGCCCATGATCTCCGCCGGGACGAGCGCCGTGCTGCCCCTGCTGCGGGACGGGAAGGTTCCCCGCAGCATCAATCATTTCCGGGTGGGGGAATCGGTCTTCCTCGGGACGGATCTCGTGGGGGGCGGCACCCTGCAGGGGCTGCGGGACGACGCCATGACCCTGGAGGTCGAGGTGGTGGAGATCAAGGAGAAGAGCCTGATCCCCCTGGGGGAGACGGCGGACATGGCCCCCTTCGAGGATCTGGACTCCGGGGAGCACGAGCCCGGCCAGCGGGGATACCGGGCGGTGGTGACGGTCGGCCAGCTGGATACGGACATCCGCGGCTTGACGCCTCTGGACCCGCGCTACCGCATCGTGGGGGCCAGCAGCGACCTCTCGGTCGTCAACGTCGCCGACAATCCCGCGGGCCTGCGGGTCGGCGACACCATCAAGTTCCGCCCGGCTTACGGGGCCCTGGTCCGGCTGATGCTCGGCAAGTACATCGACAAGACCATCACTCCCGAACTGGAACGGTTCGCCCGCATCCTGGAGCGGTCTCCCGGAGACCTCGACCTTCCTCCCGTGCTGGATGCGCTCGAGGACGGGGCGGCCGACCCGGGCGATTGATCGCCGGCGGCGTCGATGCGGGATGAAACGAGCGGCCTCCCCCATGCCGGGGGAGGCCGTTTCCGTCCGGGGGGTGATCCCCGGGTCTAAAGCGCGTCGATCACGGCGTTGAAGGTCGGGCTGGGCCGCATGGCCCGGTCGGCCTTGGCGTCGTCGGGGTGGAAGTACCCGCCGACGTCCACCGGCTTGCCCTGGGCGGCCAGCAGTTCCGCCGCGATCTTCTCCTGGTTCGCTGTCAAAGCCGCGGCGACGGGGGCGAAGCGGGCCTTCAGCTCGGGGTCCTTGTCCTGGGCGGCCAGGGCCTGGGCCCAGTACAGCGCCAGGTAGAAGGTGCTGCCGCGGTTATCGATCTCGTTCACCTTGCGCGAGGGATAGCGGCCGTTCTCCAGGTAGCTGCCGATGGCCTGGTCCAGGGTCTCGGCCAGCAGGGCGGCCTTGGCGCTGCCGGTCTGCTCGGCGATCAGCTCGAACGAGGGGACCAGGGCGCAGTACTCGCCGAGGGAGTCCCAGCGCAGGTGCCCCTCGCGCAGGAACTGCTCGACGTGCTTGGGAGCCGAGCCGCCGGCGCCGGTCTCGAACAGGCCGCCGCCGTCGAGCAGGGGCACGATGGACAGCATCCGCGCGCTGGTGCCCAGCTCGAGGATGGGGAACAGGTCGGTCAGGTAGTCGCGCAGCACGTTGCCGGTGACCGAGATGGTGTCCAGGCCGCGGCGGATGCGCTCGACCGTGAAGTTCATCGCGTCCACGGGGTTCATGACGTGGATCTCCAGCCCCGACGTGTCGTGCTGCGGCAGGTACTGCCGGACCTTCCTGATGATCTGGGCGTCGTGGCCGCGTTCCTCGTCCAGCCAGAAGACCGCGGGGTTGCCGGTGGCCCGGGCGCGGCTCACCGCGAGCTTCACCCAGTCGGCGATGGGCACGTCCTTGGCCTGGCACATGCGGAAGATGTCGCCGGGTTCGACGGCCTGCTCGAGCAGGACCGCGCCGGCCGCGTCGATGATCTTGAAGACGCCGTCGGCGGGGGCGATGAAGGTCTTGTCGTGGGAGCCGTACTCCTCGGCCTTCTGGGCCATCAGGCCGACGTTGGCGACGTTGCCCATGGTGGACGGATCGAACTGCCCGTGCTTCCGGCAGTCCTCGATGATGGCCTGGTACATGGTGGCGTAGCAGCGGTCGGGGATCATCGCGACTGTGTCCTGCAGCTCGTCGGCGGCGTTCCACATCCTGCCGCCGTCGCGCACGACGTTGGGCATCGAGGCGTCGATGATCACGTTGTTGGGAACGTGCAGGTTGGTGATGCCCTTGCGCGAATCGACCATGGCCAGGGCGGGGCCCTTGGCGTAGCAGGCCTGGATGTCGGTCTCGATCTCCGCCTTCCTGTCGGCCGGCAGCTTGTCCAGCTTCTCGAGCACGCCGGCCAGGCCGTTGTTCACGTTGGCGCCGACTTCCTTCAGGACGCCGGCGTGCTTCTCCAGCGCATCCTTGAAGAAGACCGACACGCAGTGGCCGAACATGACGGGGTCGGAGACCTTCATCATCGTGGCCTTCAGATGGAGGGACAGCAACGTGCCCTCCTGCTTCGCGGCGGCGATGGATTCGGCGTAGAACTCCCGCAGGGCGGCCACGTTCATCACGCTCGCGTCGATGACCTCGCCTGCGAGGAGCCCCAGCTTGTCCTTCATGACGGCGGTCTTGCCGTCCGCGCCCTGGAACTCGATCCGCACCTCGGTGGGCCGCTCGACGGTGGTGGAGGTCTCGGTGCCGTAGAAATCCTTGCCGGTCATGTGGGCCACGCGGCACTTCGAACCGCCCTCGGGCCAGGGCTTCATCATCCTGTGGGGGTTCTTCCGGGCGAACTTCTTGACCGAAGCCGCGGCGCGCCGGTCGGCGTTCCCCTCGCGGAGCACCGGATTCACGGCCGACCCGAGCACCTTGGCGAAGCGGGCCTGCAGGGCCTTCTCCTGGTCGGTCTTCGGCTCCTCGGGATAGTCGGGGATGTCGTAGCCGTGGTCCTGCAGCTCCTTGATGGCCGCCTGCAGCTGGGGAACCGAAGCGCTGACGTTCGGCAGCTTGAGGATGTTGGCCTCGGGCCTCTTGGCCAGGTCGCCGAGCTCGGCCAGATGGTCGGGGATCTTCTGCGCATCGGTCAGCCGGTCGGGGAAGTTGGCGATGATGCGGCCCGCCAGGGAGATGTCCCGGGTCTCGACCTCGACCCCGGTGCCCCGGGTGAAGGCCCGCACGATGGGCAGCAGGGCGTAGGTGGCCAGGGCGGGAGCTTCATCGATCTTGGTCCAGATGATCTTGGAAGAGGCCATGTCATTCCCTCGGCGTTAGGAAGCGAACGGAGGCGGGTCGGGCCTGGAAGGGCGCCGGTCCCCGGGGCTGATAAAAATCTATGCAACAACGATGATGTGAACGGCTGTTCAAGTCAAGGAACCCGGTCGGGATGATAACCCACGGGCGGGTGTTTGGGAATCCTCCGCCGGCCCCCGCAATCGCTCTTCTCCCGCCCCGGGGATGATTCAGGACGAAAAATGATGTATAATGTCGGATGATCGCCACATCCTTCAACCGATGGGAATCGCCGGACATGCCCCGGATAGCCTGGATCATCCTCGCCGTGTGCCTCGGGCCCTGGTGCGCCCGCGCGGACGTGGCCCCCGCCAAGCCCTACGCCGATGTGGTGGCCGAGGTGATGGCCTTCCTGGTCTCGGACGTGGGCATCGACGGGATTCGCACCAACGACGACGATCCGGCGGGCTATCCGGTGCCGCCCTACTTCTACCATTACGCCATCCGGGACGGGAACGGGCTGTGGAGCAGCCTGACGGGCTACCCGGGTTACCTGTCGGTCAGCTATCCGGCCTACACCGCCAGCGTGGCCATCGACGCGTTCCTGGACTGGCGGCGGTGGTCGGGCGACCCCGAAGGGTTGACCCGCGCGCGGCAGTACGCGGACTGGATCCTCGAACATCGCACTCCCGCCGGCGACCTGTACGGGAACCTGCCCTACAGCACCCAGACCGACGCGATCATGGGCGGGGGCTGGGACGGTGCGGCCAACATGCTGGACAAGCCGCCCATGTTCGGCCTGCGCCTGTTGCGGCTGCACGACATCACCGGCGAGCAGGCCTACCTGGACGGGGCCCTGGAGATCGCCGCGGTCATGGCGGCCACCCAGATGACCGGGGGACCCCAGGACGAGGGACGCTGGCCGTTCCGCGCCGTTCCCGCCGACGGGACGGTGACCCAGGACTACACCAGCCACCTGCAGCCGGCGGTGCGGTTCTTCGCCGAGATGGTCGAACGCACCGGCGACCCGGGATACGCCCTGGCCCGCGACCGCGCCTGGGCCTGGCTGCTGGCCAACCCCGGGAACGCCGCCTCGCCGTCTTACATGCGCTGGGAGGGCTTCTACGAGGACCAGTCCCCCGAGATGCAGACCGGGCTGGGGGATCACTACTCGGCCCACGAGATGATCACCGAATTGATCGCTCGCCGGCCCGCCGGCTGGCAGGATCTGGCGGCGGCCATCCTGGACACGGTCGATGCCCGCTACCTGATCGAGGGGCCGGGCACGGTCTTCCAGCAGTACGTTCCGGTCACCCTGGAGTGGACCGGCTGGCCCGAGGCCACCTACGCCTCGAGCCTGCAGTACGCCCGTACCGCGCTGCTGCTGCACCAGGCCCTCGCGGGCGACCCCCGGCAGGATCCCGCCTGGCGGGACCGCGCCCTGGCCATGGCCGCGGTGTGTTCCCACGGCCAGAACACCCGGGGCATCGCCGCCGACGGCCGCATGTTCACCACCGTCAAGGACCTGGTGGCGTACTTCAACGTCGACAGCTGGTACGAGCAGAACTTCAACACCGTCAAGTACTTCCTGGAGATCATGGCACTGGAGCCCGGCCTGGCCCCGGCCGGGGAGGACCACATCCTGGCCGCGGACCGGGCCCTGACCCTGGTGGAGTATCCGGGGGCGGGAATCGCCGTCCGGTACGCCACCTCCGGGGGGACGGGCACCGAGCGGATCAAGCTGGCCGCCAGGCCGGCCGCGATCGTGGCCGGCGGGGCGCCCCTGCCCGAGCTCGCCCAGGAACCCGGCGGGACCGACGGCTGGCACTGGGACGCGGGGACGGGGGTGGCGGTGGTCTCGCACTCGGTCGGGCCGGTCGAGGTCCAGGCGGTCGTGTCCGGTGTGCCGGATGCCCAGTCCGGGTCCGGGGGTTTACGTCTCCACGCGGAGACGGCGCCAACGGGCGTGGTCACCCTGGAGGTGTCATCCGAGGTGGACGGCCCGGTGTCTCTGGAGGTTTACGACCTGCGGGGGCGACGGATCCGCAGTATGACGCCCGGCCCGCAAGTGTCCACGGGGGTCCACGTCCTGGAATGGGACGGCAGGGATACGGCCGGCCGCCGGGTCTCGAGCGGGGTCTACCTGGTCCAGGCGCGGGGGGCCGGGCAACGGGCGACGGCCAAGGTCCACTGGCTGCGGTGATCCCCGGTTGGTCCGGGGCTGTCCCATGATCTGACAAAAAGATGGATCAATGGTATAATTTGAGGGCCCAATCGACGGCCCGGGGTGGTCCCGGGCCGCACGTGCATCGAACCGGGAGACGGCAGCCTCGCCCATGAACACGATCCGGTGGATCCTGGCCGCACTGGCCTTGACGATCGCGGGGGCTGCGGCCGCGCTCGAGCGCTTCGACTTCGAATCGCCTTACCTGGTCCATCCCGGGCTCCAGGTCTGGGATTTCTGCATGGTGCAGGACGGCGGGCAGATCCACGCCTTCTATCACACCCTGCCCCCCGACGACTTGTTCCCCTCCAACGCGGACACCATCTGGCACGCTGTGTCCACCGACCTGCGCGAGTGGAGAATCGTCGGCCCGGTGTTGACCTCGGGTCCCGGCTGGTACGACGAGGTCGCCATGTGGGCGCCCGACGTGGTCCACGATCCGGCCACCGGCCGCTGGGCCATGCTCTACACCGGCGTGGGCGCCAACATGGTGCAGCGGCCCTGCCTGGCCTGGTCGGACGACCTGGAGGCCTGGACCAAGAGCGCGAACAACCCGGTCTTCGAACCCGACACCCTCACCTACCACTGGGCGCCCGACCAGGCGTGGAGCGCCTTCCGGGATCCCTTCGTCTTCCACGACGGCGGGCAGTGGAACATGCTCTCGACGGCGGGCCTGCGCCTGGGCGGGTATCCGGGCTACCGGCGGGGCATCATCCACCGGGCCGTCTCGTCCGATCTGGAGACCTGGTCGGACGCGGGGGTCTTCTTCATCCACGACGGCGCCGTCGGCGCCACCCGCGACCTGGAAAGCCCGCAGTACCTGGTGCGCGACGGCTGGCACCACCTGTTCTTCGTCGAGCAGGATCTCACCCTGGAGTACCACCCCACCAGCCACGTGGTCGCGGCCGATCCTGCGGACTGGACCATGACGGGGCGCACCTACGTCGCGTCGGGCTGGGCCCCGGAGATCGAGAACTTCATGGGCACTCCGGGCGCCGAGACCTTCGCCTACCTGGCCAAGGACCAGGACCCACGCGATCTGACCTGGTTCGTCACGGCCCGGATGGACAGCGTGCGCTTCGAGGACGGCGGGATGACCCCCGTGGTGTTCGCTCCCGATCCCCTGGGTCCGGACTGGCCCGTGCGCACCGGTGATCCCGGCCTCGCGGCGCCCACCTTCTGCGACAACCCCGCCCTGCGGGGAGATCCCGGGATCCGGCAGCGAGGGCACGGCTGGTTCGGCAGCGGCGAGAACTACGGCGGTCCCCTGAGCGGGGTCGGCGCGCCGGGCCTGGCCTTCGGCGACGCGGCCACCGGCAGCATCGAGTCGCGGCCCTTCGTGCTCGAGGGCGGCCACTTCACGCTGCAACTGGCCGGCGGTGTCCATCCGGCGACCTGCCACGTCGCCCTGGTCGATGACGGCACGGGCCAGATCCTCGGCACGATCTATCCGTCGGGGCAGTCCGCCCTGATCGAGCGGACCTGGGACGTGCGCGCCCACACCGGCCGCACCGTGAGGTTGAGGATCGTGGACGAGGAGACCGGTCCGGACGGCTGGATCGCCGTCGACGCCATCGAGGAGCGGGAGGGGGTGGTGGCGGTGGATGGTCCGGTCGGAGACGGCTCGCGCCCGGCGTCCCTCGTGAATCCGGGCGCCTACCCCAACCCCTTCAACGGGACCACTGTGCTGCGGTTCGAGACCTCGGAGGCGGCTCCCTGCCGGGTCGAATTGTACGACCTGGCGGGACGACGCGTCTGGAGTTCGGGGGAACTCGCGGCGGCCGGTGGAGAGATGCAGGTGGTGTGGGACGGCCGCGACGCCGCCGGACGCAACGTTCCGAGCGGAACCTACCTGATGCGCGTGGTTCAGGGATCCGCGGCGGTGGCGGGTGTCCGCGTGATCCTGGTCAAATGATCCGGCGGAAACTCAACGCACCAGCGTGACCTTGCCCTGCAGCCGCCAGCTTGCCTGGTCGCCGGACTCCCCTGCGCCCCGGCAGGTGACGCGATAGAGGTAGGTCCCCGAGGGCTGGAGCAAGCCCGCCCCGTTGGTCCCCTTCCACATGAACTCCCGCAGGCCGGCCCCCCGCTCGGGGAGATCCTCCTCCAGCACCAGCCGGCCCTGCAGGTCATAGACCTGGACCCGGTCGCGGGTGGAGATCGCGGCCTCCCAGCGGAACAGGGTCCGCGGGTTGAACGGGTTCGGCGTCGCGGGAAGCAGGCGCACGGCCGCGGGAGGGGTCTCACCCGCAGGAGCGATGGGGTTCTCGTCGATGCGATGCAGGAGCCAGCGGTTCGGATCGAGGGTGACGGTGGTCACCGCGGCAGGCAGCGTGAAGTGGTATTCCTGGTCCAGCTGGTCGTTGATGAACGTGACCGTGGTGTCGAGACCGGCCCCCTGCAGGCGGACGTCCACCAGGACCTTGTAGGGATCGCTGCCGGCGAAGGATTCCGGCACCTGCACCTGCCGCAGGCGCAGGCGGTAGTCGTTGAAGTCGCCGTCCCAGTCGTTGATCGAGGCGATCTGGTAGACCGGATGGGTCTTCCGGTAAAGCCACTGGTCGAAGAACCAGCCGAGATCCTCGCCCGAGGTCAGCTCGCACTCGGCGCGGAAGTCGTCGCTGTCGGCGGTCTTGTAGCGCAACAGCGGGTTGTTCAGGTAGTTGCGCAGGGCGGTGAAGAACGCCTCGTCGCCGATCCATCGCCGCAGCATGTGCAGCACCCAGGCGCCCTTGTGGTAGGCGACCACGTGGAAGTAGTACACGGGATCGGAGATGGCCGGGTTCCGGATCAGGGTGTCGTAGGGATAGGCGAAACCCCAGTTGTGGGCGCCCATGAAGTTGTAGAGCCCGGCGAATCCCCACTTGTGTTCGGCCCAGAGAGCTTCGGCGTAGGTCGCGAAGCCCTCGTTGAGCCAGATGTGGGTCCAGTCCTCGGGCGTGATCAGGTTGCCGAACCACATGTGGGCCAGCTCGTGGAAGACGATGGTCTCGAACTGCCCCGTCCCGGTGACCAGCACGTCCCCCCAGGTCACGGCCGTGGGGTGCTCCATCGCCTCGTCCCAGGAGCAGGTGACCATGCCGTACTTCTGGCCGGGGAAGGGATAGGGACCGAAGACCTCGCCGCAGAAGTCCAGCATTTCCGGCAGGACGGCGAAGTCGGCCCGGGCCTCCTCCTCGAGTTCGGGGAACACGAAGTGCTTCAGGTCGATCTCGCCCGCGCTGCCCGAGTAATGGTCGTCGATCTCCACGTAATCCGCGACCGCGAGGCTGAACAGGTACGTCGAGATGGGCAGGGGTTCGACCCAGGTGCCCGGATCGTTGCCGTACAGTCCGGCCACCCCGTTGGACACGGCGGTCATCCCGCCAGGCACGGTGACGTTGGCGGCGAAGGTGGCCTTGTCCCTCGGATCGTCCTTGCAGGGCCACCACGAACGCGCGCTCCAGGGTTCGCTGACGGTGGCCAGGACCGGGTTGCCGGCAGGGGTCAGACCGGTCCGGAAGCCGAACAGCCCTTCGGGTACGGGGAAACCGAGGAAGGGGATCTCCACCACGGCCAGCCGGCCGGGCTCCAGGGCGGTCGGCAGGTGGACCACGGCCAGGTCGCCCTCCCGTTCGACGGACAGGCGCTCCCGGTAGGGGTGGGTGATGGTCCAGCCCTGGGTGTACATGTTCCCGCGGAAGTCCAGAACCAGCTGGTCGACGGGCTGGGCGAGGGCGGTGAGGGCGATGGTGTTCACCCCGGCGATGAACCCGGTGACCGGATCCACCTCGAGGCGCAGGTCGTAGTGCTGGAGGTCGAAGAGATCCTGCCGGGGATCGGGCACCGGCATGCCTCCCAGGGGATAGGCGGTGGCGTCCTCCGGTCCCCCCTTGCTCTCGATGAGGGCGGCCATGGGCCAGATCTCGGGGATGTCCTCGCCGCCGCGGGCGGGCGTCACCGCCAGGCCCAGGCAGACGGCCCCCAGCAACGGCGCAGCCCTCAACAGGGAAGCGACCGCAGATCGGTGGTGGGGGGCCGAAATGGGTCTCATGATGATTTCCGGGTCCGTCTAGAGATGTCGGTGGTTCGGTTGATTGGCCGCCTCAATCCCGCTCCATATTATCAAAAAAGCGGGAAATATCCGCAGACAATTTTCGGGGGGAGAGGAATATCCGGCTCCCCCCGGCGGCGGGCTCATTAACTTGTTGTCTTGTAAGCAATTTATATGTTTTGAATTCTTGGTGGCGAAATGCGGACTCGGAAAATGGTGAGAAAATCGCTCCATGCTGTCCTTTTGGGAGGGCGAGCAAGGTCTCCAGCCTCCGGCCCCGGCCCTCCGGGATGCAACCCTGGAAGGATGGGCGGCGTATTCCAGGCCTCCCCCCGATCGTACGCCCAACCGGGAGTTTTGCCGTGAAGATCTTCCTGCCCATCCTGCTGACCGCGGGCCTGCTGGCCTGTCCCTGCGCCGCCGACCGGGCCCTGGCCCGGGACCATGACCGGGCGATCCGCGTCTCGGGCGAAACCAGCCTGGATTTCGAGGACGACCTCCTTGTCATCAGGTACAAGCACCACCGCAGCGACGACGAGGTGACGGTGTCGGCGAAGGGCGACCTGGTCATCAACGGCCGCGCCGTCGCCACGGACGAGCGGGAGCGCAAGCTCCTGCAGAAGTTCCATTCCGAATCCCGGCAGCTGGTCGAGATGGCCGAGGCGGTCGCCCTGGACGCCGGGGAGATCGCGGCCGCGAGCACGGCCTACGCCGCGGCGGCCATCCGCTCGGCCCTGGCCTCCCTCGGTGACGAGGACGAGGGCGAGGACGTGGATGCCGACCTGGAATCCGACTTCGAGGAGCGCATCGAAATGATCGAGGAGGTCGCCGACGAGATCGGGGACCGCGCCGACAGGGTGGAGGACCTGGCGGAGGAGCTCAACGAACGGATCCCGGAGCTGGCGGCCCTGGGCTGGTTCCTGGACGATTGAGGTGGGCGGGGCGGGCCGCCCCGGGTTATGTTGGGTCGCCTGAACTCCGAGGTGCAACCCCAACTCCAGGTGGCCGCCATGATGGTCCCCCTCAACGGCACGTCCCTTCACGTCGAGGACGCCGGCGATCCCCGCGGGTCGCCGGTCGTCTTCGTCCACGGCTTCCCCTTCAGCGGCGCCATGTGGCAACCCCAGGTGGCGGCCGTCAGCCACCGTCACCGTGCCGTCACCTATGATTTGCGGGGGATGGGGCGCAGCGCCGTCGGCGACGGCCAGTACACGATCGAAGGGCACGTCGACGACCTGATCGCGGTGCTCGATCACCTGGAGTTGACGTCCCCCGTCATCGTCGGACTGTCCATGGGGGGTTACGTCACCCTGAGGGCCGTGGAGCGCCACCCCGAGCGGTTCAGGGCCGTGGTGCTGTGCGACACCCGCAGCGAGGCCGACGACGACGCCGCCAAGCTCAAGCGCGCCGCCGGGGTCGCGGGGGTCAAGCGCGACGGTGCGGCGGCCTTCGCCGAGGCGTTCATCCCCGCCGTCTTCGCGCCCGGTTCCTTGAAGGCCAAGCCCGAGGCGGTGTCGCTCATCAGGGGCATCATCGCGACCACCCCTCCCCTGGCGATCGCGGGGCAGCTGCTGGCCATGGCTGGACGAACCGACACCAGCGCCTCCCTTGCGCGCATCGCCGTGCCCACGCTCATCCTCTGCGGCGAGCTCGACGCCGTCACCCCGCCGTCCCTGTCCCGGGCGATGCACGAGCGCATCCCCGGGTCGCAGATGGCCCTGGTTCCCGGGGCGGGGCACCTGAGCAACCTCGAGAGCCCGGAGTTCTTCAACGATCGGTTGCTGGGCTTCCTCGCCGGGATCGGGGATTGACGTGGCCGCCCGGACCGCCTACCTCATCGACGGCATGGCCTACGTGTTCCGCAGCTTCTACGGGATGCGCCCCATGGCCGCGCCCGACGGCACGCCCGTCAACGCGGTGTTCGGCCTGGGTCTGACCCTCAGGCGCTTCCTGCTGGAGCACCGGCCCGAGCTGCTGGCCTGCTGCTTCGACGCGGGGGCCCGGACCTTCCGCAACGAGATCTATCCCGCGTACAAGGCCAACCGGGGCGCGCCGCCGGAGGAATTGATCCCCCAGTTCGACCTTTGCCGCGAACTGGTGGAGAAGATGGGCATCCCCACCGCCATCCTGCCGGGCTACGAGGCGGACGACCTCATCGCCACCCTGACGCTCCGGCTGCGGGGCGAGGGCCACGAGGTGGTCATCGTCTCGGGGGACAAGGATCTGGCGCAGCTCGTCGGCCCGGGCGTGAGCATCTACGACCTGGCGAAGGACGACTGGTGGCACGAGGACCGGATCCACGAAAGGCTGGGCGTGCGGGCGTGCCAGGTGTGCGACCTCCTGGCGCTGACGGGCGATGCGGTGGACAACATCCCCGGCGTGCGGGGGGTGGGGGCCAAGGCCGCGACGGCCCTGCTGGCCGAGTTCGCCGATCTGGATGCGATCTACGCCGACCTGGACAGGGTCGAGACCCTGCCCGTGCGCGGGGCCAGGGGACTGCGCCGAAAGCTGGAGGAGGGCAGGGACCAGGCGCTGCTCAGCCGCCGGCTGGTGACCCTGGAGTACGAGGCCCCCTGCGGGATGTCGGCCGCCGATCTGGAATTCACCGGAGCGGCCGGCGGTGACCTGGAGGCCTTCGCCGAGCGCTGGGGGCTCGGCCGGGTGGCCGTCAACGTCCCGCGGGCTCCGGGCCCATGAAGAACTCGATGCGGCTCCCGGCGATCAGCTCCTCGTGGGTCAGGTAGCGGCGTTCGATCCGCTTGCCGTCCACTTCCACCTTCTGCACGTAGACGTTTTCCGGACCCTGATCGTGCGCGACGACGGTCAGGGTGCGGCCGTTCTCCAGGTGCACGTCCGCGCGTTCGACCAGCGGGCTGCCCAGGGCGTACTCGGGCGACCCGGGGCACACCGGGTAGAATCCCAGGGCGCTGAAGACGTACCAGGCGGACATCTGGCCCAGGTCGTCGTTGCCGCACAGGCCGGACGGACCCGTCCCGTACATGGTGTCCAGGATCATGCGCACCCGCTCCTGGGTCCGCCAGGGCCGGTCGGTCCAGTTGTAAAGGTAGGCGATGTGGTGGCCCGGTTCGTTGCCGTGGACGTAGTTCCCGATGATCCCGTCGCGGGTGATGTCCTCGGTGTGGGCAATGTGCTCGTCGCCGAGCTCCATGGTGAACAGCCGGTCGAGGTGGGCGCCGAGACGTCCGGGGCCGCCCATCATGGTCACCAGGGCGGGCACGTCGTGGGGGACGTACAGCCCGTAGTTCCAGGCGTTGCCCTCGATGAAGCCCTGGCCGTGGGTCGCCATGGTGTCGAAGTCCTCGCGCCATGAACCGTCACGCAGGCGGGGCCGCATGAAGCCGATGTCCGGATCGAAGACGTTCGCGAAGTTGCGGGACCGCGCCTGGAACCGCTGCTCCGTTCCGCGGTCACCGGCCAGGCGGGCCAGCTGCGCGATGCACCAGTCGTCGTAGGCCAGTTCCAGGGTCACGCTCACCGAGGATCCGGTCGCCTCATCGGGCACGTAACCCAGCTCCATCATCTCGCCCACCCCGTCGAAGGAGGGCACCGAGGCGGTGGTCGCGCAGGCCTTCAGCGCGCGGCCGAGGTCGAATCCCCCCACGCCCTTGACCGCGGCATCGGCGATCACCGACACGCTGTGGTAACCGATCATGCACCAGTTCTCGTTGGCGTGATGGCTCCACACCGGCAGCATGGGGTGAACGCTCTGGTCGAAGTGCGCGAGCATGCTAGCGATCATGTCGGCGTTGCGCGCCGGCTGGAGCAGGTTGAACAGAGGATGCAGGGCCCGGTAGGTGTCCCACAGGGAGAAGACCGTGTAGTTGGTGAAACCGTCGGAGACGTGGACGTTCTGGTCGAGGCCGCGGTAACTGCCGTCGATGTCCTCGTAGACCACCGGACCCAGCATGGTGTGGTACAGGGCCGTGTAGAAGATGGAGGCCTGGTCGGAAGTGGTGGTGACAGCCTCGATGCGGCCCAGTTCCCGGTTCCAGGCCGCTCGCGCGGCCGCGCGGACCTGGTCGAAGTCCCAGCCGGGGGCTTCGGCGGCGAGGTTGGCAAGAGCGCCCGCAGTGCTGACCCCGGAGAGCGCGACCTTGACGGTGAGCCGGTCCCCGGCCTGGACGGGGAAGGCGAACTGCGCCCGCAGGTCGCGGCCGGCCATCTCGGGGAAGTCGTGCTCCTGGTCGAAGCGCCGGTAGAACCCGCGGTAGGGGGTGGGGTCCAGGCGCCGGTGGCCATAGCTCGAGATCGGGCGGTCGAAGGCGATGGCGAAGTACACGGTACGGGTGCGGGCCCAGCCGGTGGTGATGCGGTAGCCGGTGACCAGGGTGTCGTTCTCCACGCGGACGAAGGTCCAGACGTTCTTGTCGTCGTGGTCGTAGATGTTGGCCACGAGGTCGAGGACCACGTGGGCTTCGCCTGCCTGGTCGAAGGTGTAGCGGTGCCAGCCGGTGCGGGTGGTGGCGGTCAGTTCGGCGGTGATGCCCGGGTCTTCCAGGCGGACGAGGTAGAAGCCGGGTTCGGCCGTCTCGGTGGCGTGATCGAACCGCGCGGAGGGACCGGCGTCCAGGTCCACGTCTCCCATCACCGGCAGCAGGGAGACGTCGCCCAGGTCGGAGTGCCCGGTGCCGCTGAAGTGCGTGTGGCTGAACCCGACGATGGTGCTGTCCTCGTACTGGTAGCCGGCGCAGTAGCGGTAGACCTCGGGGACGTACTTGCCCTCTGCGTCGTACATGGACAGGTGCCGGGTGTCCGGGCTGAGCTGGACCAGACCGAAGGGCACGACGGCTCCGGGAAAGGTGTGGCCCATGTTGCGGGTGCCGACCAGGGGATCGACGTGGCGGGCGAGGTCCCCGGCGGCGGACGCCTGCGGACCGGGGGCCGCCAGGGCGACGGCCAGTGCCAGGATGACGGATCTCATACGCACCTCGACCCGGGTCATTCGACGATCAGCTCGTCGACGAAGATGAAGGATGCGCCGCCGGCGCCGGGGTGCCACGGCGGCATGGGTCCGGATCCGGTCGCAGTGAAACGGAGGGTCCGGACCGGGGCGCCGTCGAGTTCCACCGTCAGGTCGCGCATGATGACGCCGTAGTCCTCGACCGCCACGTCGGGAGCGACCCGGCCGGCGGGACTGAACGTTCTCCCGTCCCGGGAGGTTTCGACCAGCAATTCCCGCGGCATCACGATCCACGAGCGCACGTCCTGCAGGAAGGAAGCGCCAACCCGTCGCAGGGGAGTCGGCCCGCCAAGATCCAGCGTGGCCAGGAAGTCCTGCCCCTCGTAGCCGTGCCATCCGCCGCGGCGCCAGTCCTCGGGTCCGCGCACCCCGTCGATCAGGGCGTCCGGGCCGCCGGCGGTGTACTGCGGATTGGGTTCGGCGCCCAGGGTCACCGACCAGTCTTCGGGAAGGGCCGTGAAGGTGGCGGCGACGACCGGACTGGGCTCCTGCGGATGTTTCATGGCGACGAAGCGCAGGGTGGTGGTGGCGGCGATGGTGATGGCCTTGTCGTAGACCGCGCCCAGGTGCGGATCGACCTGGGGGTCATCGGTCCAGCGGATCTCGGCCCGGGGGTCGTCCACCCCCAGGGCGATCTTCAGGCGTCCCCGGAAGCGCTGGGCCGGCGCATCGGCCCAGGGGGCGGGAATGACGTCGCCCAGGCGGGCGCTGCTGGGCGGACGGTCCTCGAGGGCCTTGCCCCACTCGCCTTCCTCGCCGAGCTGGAAGACGAGCTCGCCCCCATCGACCACCTCGTGGTGCCAGAGGAAGCTGCGCGAAAGGGGCTTCCCGTTCCAGGTGACGCTCTCGACGGCGCCGGTCCCTACGCGCCGGGTGGTGAAGACGGCGCCGTTTTCGAACCGCATGGACATGCGCTCGTGCCGGGGCGGGATGACCAGCCATTGACGGGAGGAGGGCGCGATGTCGTACAGGCCGTAGGCGGCCAGGACGTACCAGCTGGACATCTGCCCGCAGTCCTCGTTGCCGATCAGGCCGTCGGGCAGGGGGGTGTAGAACTCGTCGAGGATGTGAGCGATGCGGTCGGCGCTCTTCTGAGGCCTTCCGGCCCCGTGGTAGAGCCAGCCCACGTGATGGCTGGGTTCGTTGCCGTGGGCGTACTGGCCGATGCGGCCGGTGATGTCGGGCTGGTCGCGGCCGGTGGTCGCGCTCACGACGCTGAACAATGAATCGAGGGCTGCGAGGAAGGGTCCGTCGCCGCCGCAGACCTGGATGTGGGCCTGCAGGTCGTGGGGCGCGGCGAAGCGGTACTGCCACCCGTTGGCCTCGGTATGGTGGTTGTCGACCCGGCGGGGATCGTAGGGTTTCAGCCACTGGCCGTTGATGCGGGGACGGAAGCAACCGGTGGCCGGATCATACAGGTGTCGCCAGGCCAGGGACCGCCGGCTGAACTCGTCGAACGCATCCATCCGGCCGGTCATGGCGGCCATGCGGGCGATGCAGAGATCGTCGTAGGCGTACTCGAGGGTCTTGCTCACCGACTCGGACTCGAGGTCGGCGGAGATGAATCCGTCGCGCTTGTAGGCGTCGAGGCCGAAGTGATCCCGCTTCGCGATGTCGATCATGGCGTCCAGGGCGTGATCCTCGCCGCCGGTCACGATGCCCTTGAGATAGGCGTCGGCGATGACCGAGACGCTGTGGTAGCCGATCATGCAGTCCGTCTCGTTGGCGGCCAGCTCCCACACGGGGAGGCGGCCGCCCTGGTCGTACTGGGCCATCATGGTGGCGACGAAGTCCTGCGTGCGGCCGCGCTCGACCAGGGTGAACAGGGGATGGGTGGCGCGGTAGGTGTCCCACAGGGAGAACACGGTGTACTGGTTGCGACCCTCGGCGGTGTGAGTGGCGAGGTCCATGCCGCGGTACCGGCCGTCGGCGTCGCTGAACAGGTTGGGGGCGATGAAGCTGTGGTAGAGGGCTGTGGCCAGGACGGTCAGGTCGGCATCGTCGGCGCCGGTGACCTCGAAGCGGTCCAGGACGGCGGACCAGGCGGCGCGGGCCTTGGCGCGGGTCGCGGCGAAGTCGAAGTCGGCCCACTCGGCTTCGAGGTTGCCGCGGGCGCCGGCGTCGTCGACCGCCGAGATCCCGACCTGGACCAGCAGGTCGCCGCCCTGGTCGCCGAAGGACAGCACCGCCTTGAGCGGCCTGCCGATGTCGTCGGTGATGATCTTCGACGCGTTGAACGGCCGCGAGAACGCAGCCCGGAAGTGGACCATCTGGTCGCGGGCCCAGGCCGCGGAGCGGCGGAAGCCGGCGACTGTCCTGTCGTCGGGGACGGTCAGATCGACGTCGAGCAGCTCGTCGCGGTGGGTGAGGTCGATGATGACGTGGGCGGGCTCGCCGGCGGGAAACACGTAGCGGTGCAGGCCGGTGCGAGGGGTGGCGGTCAGCTCGACGTCGATGCCGTAGTCGTCGAGATGGACGGCGTACCAGCCGGCCTCGGCACGCTCGGTTTCCTTGAGGAAGCGCGAACCGTAGCCCTCGTCCACCCGGTCGGGATAGCCGTTGTCCAGCCGGGGTTCGCCGGTCACGGGCATCAGGAGGATGTCGCCGTAGTCGCCGACCCCGGTGCCGCTCAGGTGGGTGTGGCTGAAGCCGAAGACGGCCGTGTCGGAGAAGTGGTAGCCCGAGCAGCCGTCCCAGCCTTCGAGGCGGGTGTCGGGGGAGAGCTGCACCATCCCGAACGGCAGGGTGGGGCCGGGGAAGGTGTGGCCGTGGCCGCCGGTGCCGATGAAGGGGTCGACGCGGTCGACGAGCGAGGCCCAGCTGGGGAAGGCGGCGATCGTGACCGCGAGGATGATCAATGCCTGTTTCATGAAGCCGTCCTTCCAGGTCGGATGGTCCAGGCTCCATTATGAAAGGTCACGCGCCAGGTGGCGAGGACAAACCCGGGATCGCAGTTGCCTCCGAATCCAGAGAAACCCAGAATGCGGTTGACCATCCTGCGGAGGTCATGATACTTTGTTCGATATTCGTACAAAGCCCCCCGAACCGGGACGCCGCCTTCTTCCCTGGAGCGTGATGACGAGATGACCCCATGAGCGAGTCCACCCACCACGCAACCAGGCCGGAAGACCGCGTCGCCATCCCCCAGCGGCTGGCGTACGGCGCCGGGGCGTTCGTCAACAACCTCCTGTCGGCCGCGAGCGGCGGGATGATGATCGTCCTGAACCTGGGACTGGGCATGAACCCGGTGCTCATCGGTTGGCTGGGCTTCTGGCCCCGCATCACGGACACCATCACCGATCCACTGATGGGATTCATCTCCGACGGGGCCCGGACCCGCTGGGGCCGCCGCCGCCCGTTCATCTTCGCGGGGGCCTTCATCTCCGCCATCTGCTTCGTCCTGCTGTGGAGCTTCGATCCCAGCTGGGGCCAGAAGACCATCTACGCCTGGTTTTTGGTCTTCTCGATCCTCTTCTACATAGGGTTCACCATCTTCTGCACGCCCTGGGTGGCCCTCGGTTACGAGCTGACGCCCGACTACCACGAGCGCACGCGGCTGATGGGCACGCAGAACTTCGTGTCGCAGCTGGCCTACGTGGTTTCGCCGTGGTTCCTGTGGATCATGAACTCGGGATACTTCTTCCGGGATGCCGCCGGAGAACCCGATCAGATCGCCGGAGCCAAGGGGCTGGCGGTCGTGCTGGCGGTGGTGGCCATCGGCCTGGGAGTGCTGCCGGCGATCTTCCTGCGCGAGCGGATGCTGAAGGTGGCCGCGGCGGAGGGCGGATTGCGGGGAACGCTGTCCGGAAAGATCAAGGAGTTCTTCACGGGATTCGGGATGACCCTCAATTCAGGGCCGTTCCTGAAGCTCTGCGCCGCGACCTTCCTGGTCTTCAACGGTTTCATCCTGGTCTCGTCGTTCCAGTACTACGTGATCATCTACTACGTCGCGCAGGGGGACCAGGCCCTGGGCGCCAAGTACGCCGGGCTTGCCGGCACCGTGGGCGGGGTGTCCACCTTCGCGGTGGTGGCCTTCGTCACCTGGCTGGCCACGAAGATCGGGAAGCGCAAGGCCTTCTTCGTTTCCACCGGAGTCGCGATCATCGGCTACGCCCTCAAGTGGGTCTGCTACAATCCGGAGATCCCCTGGATGGTGATCCTTCCGGCTCCCCTGCTGGCCTTCAGCCTGGGCGGCCTGTTCACCCTGATGCCGTCCATGATCGCCGACGTCGTGGACACCGACGAGCTCAAGACGCACCAGCGCCGCGAGGGCATGTTCGGCTCGATCTTCTGGTTCATGGTGAAGCTGGGGTTGTCGGCGGCCCTGGTGGGCGGGGGCTACCTGCTGAACGCCACGGGATTCGACGTCGAACTGGGCGCCGGGCAGACGGCCCGATCGATCATCCTGATGCGGCTCTGCGACGCGGGGGTGCCCATCGTGACCTCGATCCTGGCCCTCTGGGCCGTGCTGCGCTTCCCCATCACGGAGGAGAAGGCGTACGAGGTCCGCATGGAACTCGAGCGGCGGCGCGGTCCCACCGGCGCCGCCGGTGCGGATCCGAAACCGGCCGGTTGAAGGGGCGTGACTAGTCGGGCCCCTTGCGGGAGAAGTTCCGGTAGAGCATCCAGGTCGCCACCGCGGTCAGCGTGAACAGGGCCACCGGGACGATCCAGGTCCAGAAGAATCCGCTGATGGGCGAGGCGGCGGGCAACGGTCCGTTCATCGTCTTTCGTCCTTCCGGTGATGCTTGCGCCAGCTCCACCAGGCCAGGCCCAGGCCCAGGAACGACGCCACGTACGCGATGCTCATGCCGATGAGCGTGACCAACCCCTTGTCCATGTCAGCGCCCCCCTTCGTCCTGCCAGCGCAGGCGCTGTTCGAGCTGCTCGACGTAGCTCGCCTGCTGGGATTCGTATTCCTGCGAGACCGCCCTCAGCTTGGGATCGATGATCCAGTAGATCAGGAAGATGCAGGCGATCGCGGAGATCAGCACCAGCAGTCCGCCCGGCTGCAGGAGCAGGGACTTGGTGACCCCGATCATCAGGCCTGCCATGGCCAGGGGCGACAGGACGACCACCAGCCAGTCCTCGCGGGTCCAGGCGTCGGCCTGCTCGGGGGTCCACTCCCGGCGGATCAGCGGCCGCGGCCCCGCATCCTTGGCCGGGACGGTCTCGGGGATCAGCCCGCGCCTGACGGCTTCACGGTGCACCGGTCCCCACCAGCCGATGGGCCGGGTCATCACGTAGTAGCGCACGAGACGGTCCATCTTCTCGGGCTTCGTGCCCAGGGTCACGGGGATGAAGATCACCGCGCCCAGGGCCATCAGCAGCCAGAAGTTCAAGTGGTCGGGCAGCTTGGGGATCACCCCGAACGCGGGCAGGATCCACACCACCAGCCACGAGACGCCCAGGTTGGCCATCCAGCCGGCCAGGTAGCCCCAGGCGTTGAACCTCCACCACACCACCTGCAGGATGTTGGGCAGCCAGATGCCGGCCATCATCAGCCACAGCGCGAAGATCAGCCACTTGGTGATCTCCTGCATCATCAGGCCGTAGAAGAACGAGCCGATCAGCAGCACGAAGGTGGCCGCGCGGCCCATCCACACCAGGCGCGATTCGCTCGCATCCGGCTTGATGTACCGCTGGTAGATGTCGCGGGTGAAGTACAGCGCGCCCAGGTTCAGGTGGCTGCTGATGGTCGACAGGTGGATGGCGAGGATGGCCCCGAAGAACACGCCCACCAGGCCGGCGGGCAGCAGCTCGAAGCCCAGGCGGAACCAGCCCAGCTCGTACTCCGCCTGGTCGGCGATGTCCGGCAGCATGGCGAAGAAGGCGAGGATGCCCGCGGCCCAGAACCCGTTGCGCACCAGGGTGACCGCGCCGCCGGCCCACAGGCCGTAGGTGGCGTCGCGCACGGTCTTCGCCGACTGGATGCGCTGGGCCTCGACGTACCAGTCGATGCTGGTGCCCATGCCGAAGCCGCCGATCACCGCGATCACCAGCATCGTGAGCCACCAGACGATGGGGAAGTCCCCGTTCAGCCAGCCGGTGAACGCGAAGGCGTCCAGCCGCCAGCTATGCCCGAGCTCGGTGATGCGGGCGGTGACCTCGGCGGGTCCTCCGGCCGCAGCCACCCCCACCAGCGAGACCAGCACGATGGCGAACACGGCGACGATGCCCTGCAGGAAGTCGCCCATGACCACGCCCCAGTAGCCGGCGGCCAGGGTGTAGAAGGCGGTGATCACGCTGGGAATGACCAGCCCCACCCACACCGGCCAGCCGAAGGCCAGGGCGCAGACCTTGCCCATGGCGATGCCCACCCAGCCGAGGATGAACATGTTCATGAACACCTGCCAGCCCGCCATCCAGCCACGCAGCATCTCGGCGCCCAGGCCGCCGAAGCGCTGGGTCTGCCACTCGGCCTGGGTGTAGGCCAGCGAGCGGCGGAAGATGCGCGCCGAGACGAAGGCGCCGATGGCCGTCCAGGCGGTGAAGAAGGTGTACCACAGGCCGCGCAACCCGTTGGCGTAGATCACCCCGGTGATCCACATGGGCGTGTCGGTGGCGGTGTGGGTCGAGAAGACCGACGAGGCCGGCAGCCACCAGGGCAGGCCCCTTCCCGCCAGGAAGAAGTCACTCTCGCTGCGCCGCGCCAGCCGGTAGAAGAAGGCCGCGCCGCCGACCATCAGCAGGAGGAAGGCGACCGCCCAGAAGACGTCGAGCGCCGTGAAGTTGTTGATGGAGAACTTGCCCATGGTTCCGCCCGTGCTCGGCCCCCGGGGGGCGCGGTGGTCTCAGCAGAGTGAGCGGGCGGATTATAGGCGGGATCGGCCGGTGGGGATAGGCGGAATCAGGCGGAGGGGGGATCGTCCTCCTTGTCCGCCCCGGGCTTGCCTGCTTTCCTCCAGGCCGATTCCATCATCTCGGTGCCGGCGGTGGTGGACATGATGATGGAGATCACCGTGGCTCCTACGACCAGCAGGACGACCAGGGAGATGAACAGGATGAAGTAGATGTTCACGCGGGACTCCTTCGGCTCGACAGAACCCGGAAGATTGCCAGGCCCGCGGTGATCACGGCGAGCATCGCGACCGACTGGGCCAGCGAAGCCGCCTCGGGCGGCAGCCAGCTGGTAAACAGGATACTCCTGAAGAAGTGATGCAGCGACATCGTCCCGCCCGCTCCGTCGGACCAGCGGATCACCGAGATGGCGGTATCGGACAGCAGGTGCGCGGCCACGAAGGCGCTGAGGGCGTGCCGGCCGAGGATGAGAACCGGGCCCAGCCCCGGTCGCCATCCCAGACCATCGACGACCTGAAGGCAGGCCCCCGTGGCCACCAGGGCCCAGCCACCGGTCAGCAGGACGTAAGGTGCGTTCCACAGTTCCTTGATGGGGGATTGCAGGGTGGACGCCAGGGCGCCCCCCGCCAGCAGGGCCGCCCCCGCCAGGGCGAGCCCCAGGGAGGCGGATCCCGGCCGCGGCCGGCGCCGCAGGGCCGATCCCGCCAGGACGCCGATCAGGCCGGTGACCACCGCGGGGAAGGTGGACAGGATGCCTTCGGGGTCGCCCGGTCCCCGCCAGGTGTGCGCGCCGAGGATCCGGTCGTCCAGCCAGACCGGCAGGCTGACCGATTCGGTGATGACCGGCCCGCCGGGGCCGGGCACCGGGATCAGCGCCAGCGCCAGGGTGTACCCGCCGACCAGGGCGACGGCCAGCAGGAGGATCCTGCGCCGACCGAGGTACAGGAAGGCGCAGGCGCAGGCAAGGAATACCACGGCGATGCGCTGCAGGACCCCCGGGATCCGCAGGGTGGTCAACGAGAAATCGGGATAGAGGTTCAGGAACACCCCGATCAGGAACAGCTCGGCCGAGCGGCGGGCGGCCTTGCGCAGCAGGGCTCCCCGTGGGAGGCCGGCCTCGAGACCGCGACCCATGGCCAGGGGTGTGGCCGCCCCGACCAGGAACAGGAACGTGGGGAAGATGAGATCGGCGGGAGCGATCGGACCGCCCCAGGAGGCGTGCTGCAGCCAGGGATACATGGCGCTCCACGAGCCCGGGTTGTTCACGACGATCATGGCGGCCATGGTCGCACCGCGCAGGGCGTCGACGCCCGCGATGCGGCCGGGTCCGGTCGATGAAGGGTTCATGGTGCGGGAGCCTAGGCCAACATCAACGGTTCTGCAACCGGGGCGTCGGCCGGGCGGGAGGGCGCCTCGATCCAGCGGCGCAGGGTCCTTTGCAGCAGGGGGGCGTCGACGGGCTTGGTGAGGTAGTCGTCCATGCCCGCATCCAGGCAACTCTCGCGGTCGGCCATGAAGGCGCCGGCGGTCAGGGCGATGATGGGGATCCGCCGGCCGGCTTGCTCCTGGTTCCGGATGGCGGCCGTGGCGGCGAACCCGTCCATCTCCGGCATCTGGCAGTCCATCAGGATGGCGCTGAAGGCTTCGCGGGCATGGGCCGAGACGGCGATGCGGCCGTTCTCGGCGATGTCGAAATCGTACCCCCATTTCTTCAGGAGCAGGGCCACGACCCGCTGGTTCAGGGCGTTGTCCTCGACGATGAGGATGCGGTGGGCGGACGGATCCCACGGGTCCCGGGATGCGGGTCCGGGATCCGGCGCGGTCGACGGCAGCGGTTCCGGCGTCTCCTGGGAGACGGATTCGAGCCGGGGGGCGGGATCCACCACCACGGTGAAGCGGAATACCGACCCTCCGCCCTGCCGCGTTTCGAGGCCGATCTCCCCGACCATGAGCTGGACCAGATCCCGGCAGATCGCCAGGCCCAGTCCGGTCCCGCCGTGGCGGCGGGTGGAAGACGAATCCCCCTGGGTGAAGGCTTCGAAGATGGCGTCCCGCCGCTCGGGCGAGACCCCCTCGCCGGAATCCTCCACGGCCACATCGAGCTCGAGACGCCGGCTGTCCAGGGCGCGCGCGGACATTCTCAGATGGATGCCGCCGCCCGTGGTGAACTTGAGGGCGTTGCTCAACAATTGCCCCAGGACCTGTTCGAGAGCGCCCGGGTCGCCCACGACCGCGGGAGGAAGGCCGGGATCGAGGTCGACCGTCAGTTCCAGGCCCTTGCTCCGGGCGTCGGACAGGACCGATTCGAGGGCGCGGGCCGCCAGCTCGGAGGGAGAGAACAGGGTGCGGACGAGGGTCCGTTCGCCGGCCTCGATCCTGGAATAGTCGAGGATGTCCCCCAGGATGCCTTTCAGCCGGCGGGAAGAGTCGTGGACCGCCACGGCGAGTTCGTGCTGCTTCTCGTCCAGGTCCGAGGTCATCAGGATCTCGGTCAGGCCGAGGATGCCGTTCAGGGGGGTGCGGATCTCGTGGCTCATGTTGGCCAGGAAGCGCGACTTCGCCTCGGAGGCCGCCTCGGCCTGATCCCGGGCTCGCCTCAGCTCCCGTGTCTTGTCCAGGACCTGCCTGTGCATGATCCACGACCAGATCACCGCGAGGAAGGCTCCGGCCATGACCGGCAGGATCACCCACCCCGCGTACCGCAGGACGGCGGTGACCTGTCTGCCCGCAGGATCCGCGATGCCGAACCAACGACCGTAGATCCGGTCGTATTCTCCGCTCTTCTTGACGATGGCCAGCCCCTGGTTCAGCAGCGGAAGCAGGTCCTCCCTGCCGTATGGGACGGCGAATCCGTAGGAGGTCTGGAAGATGGGTTCGCCCGACCTGACGATGGAATCCAGCCCCAGGACTTCCACCACATGAAGTCCCCGGAACTCGGACATCAGGACGCAATCGCCCTCGCCGGCGGCCAACCGCAGCATCGCCTCGACGGCGTTGTCGACGGGTACGATGCCCCTCCCATAGCCGATCCCGGCCAGGTAGTCGGCGACGGCCCCGGACCGCTGGGTCAGGATCATCCTGCCGGCCAGGTCGGCCAGGGTGTGGATTCCCGGTGTGCCCTTGCGGATGAAGATCCTGTATTGCTGACGGAGGCTGGGCGTCGCGAAGGCGTAGTCCTGGTCCCTCCGGTCGGAGAAGGTCAGTCCGATGTGGACGTCGATCCTCCCGTCCTGCAGTTCCCGGCGCACGGTCCGCCAGTCGTCCAGCCTGATCTCCACGGGAATCCCCAGGGTGCGACCGATGGCCCGGGCCAGTTCGGCGTCGAAGCCGGCGGCCGAGTCTCCCTCCGTGAAGTGGAACGGCTGGTAGGTGTCGCCGCCGCCGAAGACAATCCTGTCCGGAACCCCAGGGGACTCCCAGGCCTCCGCCTCCGGGGTGTGGGCCGAAGTCGCCCGCCACGGGCCGAAGACCAGCGCCGCACCAAGCAGGAGGATTCCCCAGGAGGGGCGGTTGGGAGGACGGAACGGCAAACGGATCTCCTGCGAAGCCAAGGGAATCGGGATCATATCGACGATTCTATCGGCGGATTCCGGCAGCCCTTGACGGGGATTCGGATTATTGCCGTTCCGGCCCCCACCCCGGGCTGGATTTGCAGTATCATTTTGGCGAGGGAGCGGAAACCAATGCGACCTGAAGTCCGGGGGTGAATCATGAAAACCTGTTTGATCATCACGGTGGCCCTGTTGACAGCCATTCCTTGCCTGGGGCAGGGATACCTGCCACTGCAGCCGGGATACTTCTGGAACTATCGCCTCGACGACGGCGGCCTCGAAACGCGGATCGTGGGCGAGTTGACGGACTTCCAGGGCCGTCAGGTCTATCCCATCGCCCACCCGGTCAGCCCTGCAAATTCGGACCTGGTGAACTACTGGACTCCGGGGCCCGAGGGGGGCGTGCTGCTGCACGGCTGGACCCGCGGTTTCGTGGGGGCCTTCTACGATCCGCCGATCACCTGGGTGGACGCCCCGCTCTGGCTGGGCAAGACCTGGACCCAGCAGGTGGATTTCTACATCCTGCCCACCATGGCCTTCTACGGGACCTGGACCTTCGGTTTCGTGGTGGAGGAGGAGGGGATCCGGACCGTCCCCGCGGGGGACTTCCCGTCGTTCGGCCTCAGGGGTTCGTCCTCGGGCCCCCCCAAGCTGTTTTTCGACGGGATCTATGACGTCTGCGGACGGGCGGTGGGGGCCAAAGATGCGCTCCTGGTCGAAAGGTGGATTTCCCGGGGCGTAGGGATCGTGGAGGAGACCATCGATCAGGTCTATCGCCTGGAAACCTACACCGACCGACCGGTGCCGGCGGCTGTGGCGACCTGGGGAGCGGTGAAGGCGCTGTTCAGGGAGTAACCCGGTGATTCAGTCCGGGAATTCCCGCTGTTCCCGGTAGACGACGCCCCGCTGCTCGAGGCCGGCGAGCAGGTACTCCACGCAGCCGTCGACGCGCCCGAGGAACTCGGGGGGCGATACGCCCTGTTCCCGGTAGACGCCGTCGGCGATGGCCCGGACGGCCATGGTGGCGGTGTAGCCGGTGGTGCGGGCCATGCTCGAGACGCCCAGGGCATGGTCGAACTCGTCGTACAGGTCCCAGGTCCAGCGAACCTTCCGCCCCGCCTGGACCCCCTCGACCAGGATGCGCATGACCGTGACGTCGCCCTCTCCGGGCTGCAGCTTCCACATGGGGAACAGCAGGCGCCCGGTCACGTCCACCGGCCGCACGGGGTGTCCGCCGACGTCCACCGGCTCCTCGCCGAAGAACCCGCATTCCCGCAGCAGGGCCATCTTGGCGGCGTGTCCGGGGTAGCGCAGGGTCTTCTCCTTCATGTCGGGGGCGGAGATCGTCTCCAGCAGGGTGCGCAGGCCGTCGGTGTTGAAGGCCTCGAGGGTGCCGAGCGTGGACAGTTCGACCAGCTCGACGTCGGACAGCGCGGGCCGTTCGATGAGCTTCCCGTTTTCCCGGTAGCGGGCGGGCCGGGTGTATTCCTCGATCACGTCGATGGGCGAGAACACGGCACGGTACTCGAAGGGCTGGCGCCGGATTTTCGGCAGGCCGCCCACATAGACCAGAACCCTATCCAACCTGTCGCACAGGCGGTCGGCGCGACCGACCAGGGCGCTGCCCATTCCGGGAAACACACCGCAGTCGACGATCACGGTCACGCCCCGGGCCCTCGCCGCCGCATCGAGCAGGAAGGGATCTTCGGGGAAGAAGGCGATGTCAACGATGTCCCGGCCGGCGGAGATGACGGCCTCCAGGGTGGCGAAACCCATGTGGCCGGGAACGGCGCCGACGACCAGATCGAAGTCCCGGACCAGGTCGGCGACGGCGGCGGGGTCGGACAGGTCGCAGGCCTCGCCCTGAACGGGGCCGCGGGCCGCCAGCCCCTCGAGCACTCCGGGATCGATGTCGGCGACGGTCACCGTGAAACGGTCGTCGCGGGCGAGGTCCAGGGCCATGGGGCCGCCGACCAGACCGCCCCCGAGCACGATGATGTTCTCGGACATGGGAGTTCCTTTCGTTTCCCGGGACTATCGGGCATGGACCGGGCGGCAGGCAAGTCCGGGGTTTTCCGGCGCGGACGGCTGGAGTAGAATGGAGAGGCGCCATTCCAACCCTGGAGGGAGATCCATGAAGAAGAGAAACCTGACGGGCATCCTGATCGCCCTGGTCCTGGCGGTGCTGCCGGAGCCGTCCGACGCGGAACTGGTCAAGGGCCTCATCGGGGGCTGGAGCATGACGGACTGGGACTACGAGATCCCCGGTGGTTTCATCGAAGGCGACATCTTCGACGGCAAGAACGGGTTCCAGGCCGGGGCGTTCATCGGAACGGGATTCGACACTCCGATCGGGTTCAGGGCGGAGGCCCTCTACGCCCGCAAGGGGGCCAAGCAGATCCTCACGGCGGTGAACGAGAACGGGGAGGATCTCGGCGAGTACGACTTCTTCCACAACGTGGACTATCTCCAGATCCCGGCGTTGCTGACGGTGAGCCTCTTCCAGGGGGAAACCATCCGTCCGGTGGTCTTCGCGGGGCCCGCGGTGGGGTTCGAATTGTCGGCCAAAGTCAAGGGCGAGATCCCCAACGACGTTCTCCAGGACAGCGGATCCGTCGAGGAGGACCTCGACACCGACGAAACCACGGATATCAGCCTGGTGTTCGGCGGCGGCGTGGAGATCCTCAAGCACGGACGGCTCTACCTGTTCCAGGTCCGCTACGACAGGGGCCTGAAAGAGATCTACTTCGACATCGAGAACGAGGCCGTCACGATCATGGCCGGGGTCGGTTTCTGACCGTCCGGATCAGTCGTAGGCCAATCGCGTCGGCTCGTCGGCGAGCAGGGACTTCAGGTCATCGGGGAACGACGGCGCCTGCCAGGTTCCCAGCTGATCGTGGATGATGCGGTACTTCTCGGGGATGGGATGGGTGCCGACCACCACCTCGAGGCCGAACTGGCGGGGGATGTACTCCCGGAAGTAGTCCAGGTAGGGACAGGGTGGATAACCCACCACCAGGCCGGTGGCCAGATGGACCACCTCGGCCCCGTTGCGTTTCATCTCGGCCGGAGCGTACTCCACGTTGCCGCCGGGACAGCCGTCGCAGGTGGTGTACCCCACGAGTTCGACCTCCTCGCCCGCGTATCTCGCGAAGGCGCCTTCACGCTCCCGCAACGAGCGGAAGCACTTGCCCCCGGCGCAGGTGTGGTACCGGTGGCAGATGATGATCCCCAGCTTCTTCATGGCTTCCTCCAGGCGGTCAATGGTCGCAGGAGTTGAGGCCCGAGGGGAGTTCCCCCTGGAGCCAGGCGCGGACCAGGGTTTCGGGATCCAGCTCGGGCACGCCGACGAGAACCTGGACGTTCCTGGCGTTCAGGGCCTGCTGGGCCCGTCCCCCCATGCCTCCGGCCAGCACCAGCTCCACCCCCAGATCGGCCAGCCAGACCGGCAGCACGCCGGGTTCGTGGGGAGGCGGGGTGGCGCTTTCCTGCCCGATGATTGTTTTCTCGCGGGTGTCGACCTCGATCAACGCGAAGTGTTCGCAGTGGCCGAAGTGGGCCGAGAGCTTGCCCTGGTTGACCGGAACGGCGATGCGCATGGAATCATCCTTTCGGTTGCGATGCGGCCGCGAGGGCGCCGCTGATGTCTTCCCACATGGCGGCGAGCGCCCTCGCGGCAGGGGATTCGGGGGCGAATTCCACCAGGCTGAGTCCGGCGATCTGGGCGTCCCCGGCCAGGGGATCATAGGGGAGGCGGCCGACGACGGGAATGCCCTGGTCCCGGCAGAATTCCGCGATGCGGTCGGACAGGCGGGGGTTGAGATCCCACTTGTTGATGCAGACCATCACCGGCACGGCGAAGTGCCGGGCGAGTTCGCGGATCCGCCCGAGATCGTGCAGGGCGGGCAGGCTCGGTTCGGTCACCAGGAGGGCCAGGTCCACACCTGTGAGCGAGGCGGTCACCGGGCAGCCGATCCCGGGAGGGCCGTCCACCAGGACCAGGTCCGCGCCCGAACCGATTGCGGCCTTGCGGGCCTGCTCCCGCACCAGGGTGACCAGCTTGCCGGAGTTTTCCGCGCCCACGTCGAGGGCGGCGTGGATCAAGGTGCCGAACCGTGTCCTTGAGGTTCCCCACCAGCCGCACGTTCTCGAGGGGAAGTCGATGGCCCCGCCGGGGCAGAAGTGCACGCAGACGCCGCAGCCCTCGCAGGCGATCGGATCGACCCGGAACCGGATCCCGCCGGCGACGGTTTCAGTCAGGATGGCATCGAAACGGCAGAGCCTGGCGCATTCGCCGCAGCCGGAGCAATCGCCGGTCCGGATCACCGCGGTGTGTCCCGACACGAAGGGATGGGCCGCCTCGCCGTGCGTCCCGAGGACGAGATGGAAGTTGGCGGCGTCCACGTCGCAGTCGGCCAGCACTGCGCCCGCCCCGAGGGCCGCGAGGGCCGCGGTGACGCTGGTCTTGCCGGTGCCGCCCTTGCCGCTGAGGACCACCAGTTCCTTCATGTCCGCGCCTCCAGTCCCACCAGTTCATCGAGCAGGTGGGTGAAGGCGGCGGCGACGCCGGCGTCCGCATCGACGAGAAGTCCCCCTTCGGAACCCACGGCGGCCAGCTCCCGGGTGAAGGGGATGCGGGCCAGGACGGGGAGGTCCTTTTCCGCGCAGAAACGGTCCACGATGTCCCGTCCGGGAATCGCCCGGTTCTCGACGACCCCGCAGGGGATGTCGAGACCTCGGGCCAGCTTGACGGCCAGGTCGAGATCGTGCAGTCCGAAGGGGGTGGGTTCGGTGACCAGCACGACGAAATCGGCCCCGCGCAGGGCCTCCACGGCCGGGCAGGTGGTGCCGGGGGGGGCGTCGAGGATCACCCAGGGTGCTCCGCGGACAGTCGCCTTGACTGTGTGGATCAGGGGAGGAACGACTGTCTCTCCGATGCGGAGCACGCCCTGGGTGAAGCCGATGGGTCCGGCTGAACCGACCGAGACCTCGCCGAGCACCCGGTCGGCCTGGGTGATGGCCTGCTCGGGGCAAACCAGCCAGCAACCGGAACAGCTGTGGCAGAGATCGGGAAATACGAGGGTCCGGTGGGGCAGGCAGGCGATGGCGTTGAACTCGCAGATGGCGGCGCACTGCCCGCAGTGGTTGCAGAGATCGCTGTCGACCACGGGGATCGGGGTGGACACGGGAACCGCCGGTCCCAGCTGCGGGTCGAGGAAGATGGCCGCGTTGGGCTCCTCGACGTCGCAGTCGCAGAGATGGACCTGACGGCCGGACCGGGCCACGGTGACGGCCAGATTGACCGCGACGGTGGTCTTGCCCGTTCCTCCCTTGCCGCTGGCGACCGCGATGCGCATGGGGCCTCTCAGTGACGGGGGGTGCCGTCGGGGCTGTGGAGCTCCTCCAGCCGGCCGTCCCGCCAGGCCTGGACCGCATCGAGGATCCGACCTTCGACGCCGGAGAAGATCGAGACCCCGGCTGCCTCCAGGGCCTGGAAGGCCTTGGGCCCGCAGTGGCCGGTCAGCAGGACTTCGGCCCCGCTGGCGGCGATGGTCTGGGCCGCCTGGACCCCGGCGCCCTGGGCGGCGTCCCTCCCCTGGTTTTCCAGGGTCGTGAAGGTTCCCGCCTTGTCGTCGAAGAGGATGTGGTAGGCTGCACGGCCGAAGCGGGGGTCCACCGGGTCTTCCGGGTTCGGGCCCTGGGCTGTGATGACCAGCTTCATCGCGACCTCCGTGGGATCGGTTCACCAGTCGATTTGACGGTTTCCAGTTTTGAGTATATGCTCATAACCAGGAAAAAGCAAACAGGAGGATGACCTTGCCCCGCCCACCCAAGATGCGCTCCGTCCGCCACGATCCCTCGGTGGTCTACTTCAAGCCGGCCGGGATCCCCATGCGCGACCTGGAAGAGGTCGCCCTGGGGCTCGACGAGCTCGAGGCCCTGCGGCTGGCCGACCTCGAAGGCCTGAGCCAGGAACAGGTCGGCGAGATGATGAACGTCTCGCGCGCCACCGCCGGCCGGATCATCGCCGAGGCCCGGCGCAAGACGGCGGCCGCATTGGTCCACGGGTGGGCCATCCGGGTCGAAGGGGGCCACGTGGAAACCGTGGGACCTGGCGACCGGGAGGATCCGGGGAGCCTCCCCGGCAGCGAGCCCGGCCGCAGGGGGCGGCGGGGATGCCGGCGGGACGGGCGGGTCTGACTCCGCAACCGAAAGGTGAACGCGATGCCGGGAGAGAATGGACGAGGTCCGCTGGGCCAGGGTCCCCGCACGGGGCGGGGTCTGGGACGCTGCGGGGTGCCGCGGCAGGACGATCAAAAAGCGAACGAGGCGCCAGCCTCGGATCCGCAGGATCGGAGTCGGGGGTTCGGCAGGGGCCTGGGCCGGGGATTCGGCCGGGGGCTGGGGCGTGGGGCGGGTTTGGGCGCCGGCGGCGGGCGCGGGCGCGGTTTCGGCCCCGGCCGAGGCTGGGGAAGGGGAGGGAACCGTTAGGTTGTGCCGCCGAATTTGTTCCCCATCGGCTCAGGTTCAAATTTTTTGTCCTAATGTAATAAATTAGGACATAAAACCCCAGTCAACGATGGAATTTTCCATCATTGACTGGGGAACTCATTTTCGGCGGCACAAGTCACGATGTTGGCGGCCAAATCGGGCGAGTTGAACCCGGCCGCGCCCCTTTGCTGATGTCGGCCCCAACTCCAGATCGGAAGCGACCAGGGCCGGTCCTGGGCGGCTGAGGACCTCCCGCTACCAGAAGCTCCGGGGCGTCCGGCTGCCCCCATTCGATCCCGGCGGGCATGGCCTTGAACATGCAGGGCTCAATACGCCAGGATCATCAGGTCGTGGACGGCGACGTCCTGGTCCTCGTCGGTGCGGCTGCCGCCGAAGGTGTTGCGGCGGGCCTGGACGGCGCCCCGGACCAGGGCGGCCCGGCCTTCGTCCAGGAAGATCAGGCGGTCCTCGTCGGCCTCCCCGCCGCAGGCGACCTCCTCCTGCCGGATGAACAGTCCCGCCGAATCGAAGACGTCGTAGGTCTGCATGATCCCGTCGGGCTGGTCCTTCATGTTGCGCGTCGTGAGGACCCAGGTTTCCCCGCCGGGCATGGCGTGGACCGCGGCGATGACCGGAGCCATGTCCTCGACCTGGACCTCGATCTGCACCCTCACGCCGTCCGCCAGGACCACCAGCGAATCCCTGATCTCCTGTTTCTCCTGCCCGGTGCGCCGCCAGGGCTCTTGGTCGCGGCCGAAGGTGAAGGCCTCGGTCCCGTCGGGTTCGAAGACGGTGAGGCGGTATTCGTTGCGTTCGCAGGCGGCGAGCACCCGCCCCCGGGCGTCGATGTCCCACCGTTCGTGCGAGGGGAAGTAGTGGTTCTTCTCGACCCAGCCGTCCCTCTGGAGGTTCGAGGAGGTGGACCGGGAGAGGTACTCGACCAGCGGTTCGGCTTGCTCGTTGCACCGGACCAGGTACTGGGTGCGGATCATCCCGTCGTCCTGGGGAGAGACCTTCACGCCGTTGATCACGAAGGAGCCGCCCCTGCAACGGGCGCGCCTGATGCTCACCAGGCCGCCGCCGCCCCCCTGGGGATCGAAGCCCGGGGGCATCAGCATCTTCAGGGGGGTGCCCTTCAGGTCGATCCTCACGATGCGCCCGTTGATGTACTGGGCCAGGCCCAGGCTGCCGTCGGGCAGGAAGACCATGTCCTCGGGCTGGCGCGATTCTCCCGGGCCCTCCCCTTCGCGGCCGAGGGTGCGCAGCAGTTCGCCCGCATCGTCGAAGACGCAGACCTGGGACTGCTGCTGGTCCAGGACGTAGATGCCGCCGTCGGGACCGACCTGCACGTTGTTGATGGAGCCGAAGATGAGGTCGTCGGCGTCATGGCCCCGGTGCCAGACGGTCGCCATCTCGAGGACGTGCCTCCCGTCGCGGGGCTGGTCGGAATTGGCGACGTGGGTGGGTTGCGCGGAGCCGGCCAGGGTGGGCAGCATGAGGGCGATCGACAGAAAACCGGTCGGGCTGATCACACGTTTCAAGACAGGCTCCTTTGGTTGATACCGGATTTTTGATACGATGGCCCGGAGGCAGGGTTGCAGGGGATGGTCCCTTGCCGCAACCGGAAAGGGTGGTCATGGGGGACTGGAAGCAGAAGGTGTTGATTCTCGAGGGGGACATCACGGAGGAGGCCTGCGACGTCATCGTCAACGCGGCCAACGAAGACCTTGAACCGGGGGGCGGGGTCTGCGGGGCCATCCACCGGGCCGCGGGGCCGGCCCTGGCCCGGGAATGCCGCCTGATCGGAGGCTGTCCCACCGGGGAGGCTGTGATGACCCGGGCCTACGATCTTCCCTGCCGCCGCGTGATCCACACTCCGGGACCCATCTTCGGGGGCGGCTCCGGAGACCTCGAAGCCGACCTGCTGGCCTCGTGCTACCGGGAGAGCCTGCAACTGGCCGTCGAGGAGGGTTTCACGACCATCGCTTTTCCGAGCATCAGCACGGGCGTCTACGGCTATCCCATCGCGGAGGCCTGCCGCATCGCCCTGGCGACCGTCCGGGAAGGCCTGCAGGATTTCCCGGAGCTCCTGGAAGTGCGGCTGGTCTGCTATTCGGCGGGAGATCTGGAAGAATACGAGCGGGCGCTGGATGAGATGGACTAGCCCGGAAGATCAACCGACCTCGTAGCCCCGCCCGCAGACGGGGCAGACGTCCCAGGTGCTGCGGTTGAGGGTCAGCACGGGGAGGAAGAACACCGTCAGGCGGTTGGACAGCTCGGACCGCCGCCACCGCGAGTGGTTGTTGCAGTGGGTGCAGGTGCGATAATCGACCGGCCCGAGATCCTTGTGAAACGGCCGCATCCCGACCATCAAAAACATGGCGCCCTCCTTCGGGGGGAAATCTAATCCCGGGCCGGACCGCGGGCCACCGGAAACGAGCGGGGCCGGGCCGATCAGGCCCGGCCCCCGGGCGAGGCCGAATGGTCCGGGCAGGCTACTTGGCCTTGTTGCCCTCGATCTCCAGCATGATCTTCACGGTGTGGTCCACGACCAGGCCGCCGGTCTCCAGGGCCTTGCTCCAGGTCAGGCCGAAATCCCGCCGGTCGATCTTGCCGGACAGGGAGAAGCCGGCCTTTTCGTTGCCCCAGGGATCGGTCACGGTGCCCAGGAACTCCAGGTCGAGTTCGACGTCCTTCGTCACCCCGTGCATGGTCAATGCACCCTTCATCACGCCTTCGGTCGCGTTGGTCATGGTCACCCCGGTGGACTTGAAGGTGATGGTCGGGAAGTTCTCGACGTCGAAGAAGTCGGCGGAACGCAGGTGGTCGTCACGGTCCTTGTTGCCCGTGTCGATGGAGGCAGCCTGGATGACGGCCTCGGCGGACCACTGCGAGGGATCCCCTTCGACGAACACGAAGTTCCCGGAGAACTCGTTGAAGGCGCCGTTGACCTTGCTGATGGCAAGGTGCTTGATCTGGAATCCCACCGAGCTGTGGGCGGTGTCGATGTCGTACGGGGCCGCGGCCGCAGGCAGGGCGGCGACGGCCATCACGGTGCTCAGGGCGAGAAGGGTCAGTTTCGTTTTCATGTCGGGAACTCCTGATTATGTCGGCGGCCCTTAGGGCGGCCTCGTTCACGGTTTCATGCGGTCTATGCTACATGCGGCTGGCGCGCCTTCACGAGGAGGCGGTTCAGCTCGGCCATTTCCTTCACGGTCAGATGCCCCAGCAGATCCCGGTGCAGATCCAGGACGGGGCGGTCCAGCTTCGCCAGCACCGCCATCCCGGCGGCGGTGATGCTGATCAGAACGACGCGCCGGTCTTCGGCTGACCGCTCCCGTTCGACCAGGCCGCCCTTCTCGAGGCGGTCGATGAGCCTGGTCACGTCGGGATCCCTGGTGACCATCCGCTCGCCGATGCTGGAGCAGGACAGGCCCTCGCCCTTCTGTCCCCGGAGGATCCGCAGGATGTTGTAGAGGGGCGGGCTCAATCCCTCGCAGCGCAGGAGCTTCAACAGGGGGCCGTTCAGGATTCCGGCGGTGCGTTGCACGTTCAGGAACACCTCCTGCTGGGGCGCGGCGAACGGCTGCTTCTGTTTCAGTTCCTGCTTCAGGGTCGACAAGGGCGACGTCCTTCCATTGGTTGCCCGGGCCTTGGGGAATAATATATGTATAAAGGAAAATTGTTTCAACAAGTATTTTTCGGACTGGCACAAATCTAAAGAAACCAGTCGGTTCAGTCGATTTTCAGGGCCACGATCACCGAGGGTCGGGCGAAATCCTCCCCATCGTACTCGGCGAACGGGGGCGTCCCATTCACGTAGAGAACGCCGTTCCCGAGGGCGCAAGTGTAGGGCATGAGCCCATCGGGCAGTCCACAGGGCACCGTCTCGGCGCCAAGGGCCCTGCGTCCGGTCTCATCCAGCCGGACACGCAGGATCCTCTGATTGAGCAAGCCGTTGTTCTGCACGATGAAGAGGTCGCCTCCCCCGATGGCCATGCCGTCCCCCAGGCCCGCGTAGACGTCGGGCGGGCAATCGAGGAGGGCGGCGCTCAGGTCGGCGAGATCGATGACCACCACGCCCTCCAGGGCCGCGACGTACAGCAGGGTTCCGGTGTCATCGACCACGATTCCGTTGAAGTACTGGAAATCGGTGCCGTCGAGGATCACCTCGGGCTTGCCCCCGGGCGGAAGCCGGTAGACCTCGGATGCGGCCAGGTCGGTGAAGTACGCGGTCCCGTCCGGACTCACCGAAACGTCGTTCCACATGTGGGTGCGCCCGTCGAAGACCATGGGGTAGACCGCCAGTTGCGCCCCGGATTCCAGGTCGTACTGGACCAGGGCGTTGGCTCTGGGCGCCTCGCCGAAGTCGTGGGGGGCCCCGGCCTCGGTCGAGTCGCGGCCGGTGACCGCCCACAGGTGCCTGCGCTGTTCGTCCACGTCCAGGCCCAGGATCTCCAGGAGACCGTCGTTCGCCGAGGTTCCCAGGAGGGATTCCACCCCGTCGCGGATCCTCAGCAGCTTGCTCAGCTTGACGCTGCCGGCATAGAGATCGCCGGTGTCGAGGTCGCAGGCGATCCCCTCGTTCCACAGATCGGGGTCGGCGAAGGTCGCGACGACCGGAGCGGGCGGCGGCGGCGCCGCGTTGCGGGCGATGGCGGCGGCGGCTGCCGCGAATTCCGGCTTCCCGAGAAGAGAGGCGACGGCAGCGTCGCCCGCCGGATCGAAAGCCGCGCCGAGAGCGGCCAGACGCCGCAGCGCCTCGAGGCACGCCGCCTCGTCCTGCAGGGCCGCGCTGGTGCGGACCACGCCCAGCCACAGGTGGGGGCTCTGGGGAACGGCCGCGAGTCCGGCCCGGTAATGGTCGCGGGCAGCGCCCGTCTCCCCTTGGCGCTCGGCACCGGAGGCCAGCCGGTAGAAATCCATCATGGTCCGGGGCAGGGTCGGCTCGTCAGCGAGGGCGCCGGCGGCAAGGCCCACAAGCAGAATGGCGGCGACGTGAACACGCATGGCGGCCTCCGGGCTGGGGACTGTTTGGGACGGCCCAATGACAGGCTCATGGGAACGCCTTGTCAAGACGCAAGGCGCCGGCGGACTGTTGCGGGGGGCGCGGATGCCGTATCCTGATGGACGACCCCCTGGGCGTATCCCCCGGCGCCGCGGAAGGCGCGATGCATGAAGCGAGTTCCTGTTCCCGGTCTCGTGGCCGCTGTGGTGGCCACCGTCAGCCTGGGCCTGTTGTTCAGCCTGGATGATCCGGCCCCAGGGGGGGCGGGCAGGGCTCCGGCCCTTTCGGGCGCCGGCCAGGCCATGGAATTCCTCGCCCGCCAGCGGGCCTATCCCGGGCGGGATCTGCCCCGGTCCGGCTACGCCGAGGCCTTCACCTTCGCCCGCGACAGGATGCGGCGCGCTCCGGCGGCCAAGACCGGCGGCTCCAGCTGGGTGGCCATCGGCCCGCACAACATCGGCGGACGCACCCTGTGTATCGCCTTCAATCCCCAGAATCCCACGACGGTCTGGGCCGGATCGGCAAGCGGCGGCCTGTGGCGAAGCTACACCGGGGGCGTGGGTGCGGCCGCCTGGGAAAGGGTCGAGACCGGGCATCCGGTGCTGGGGGTGGGGTCGGTGGCCTTCGCGCCGGACGATTCGTTGACCATCTACATCGGCACGGGGGAGGTCTATTCGTACGACGACACCCAGGGCGGGCTCTCGGTGAGGCTGACCCGGGGCAGTTTCGGCATCGGCGTGCTCAGGTCGACCAACGGAGGCGCCACCTGGCACAAGTCCCTGGACTGGTCGTACGACCAGCAGAGGGGAGTCCAGGTGGTGCGGGTCGATCCACTCGACCGCAGGACGGTCTGGGCCGGAACCACGGAGGGGGTCTACAAGACCACCGACGGCGGATCCAGCTGGGTCCAGGTGAACGCCATCCCCATGGTCACCGACCTGGTGATCCACACCGTCCATCCGGACACGGTGGTCATCGCGGCCGGCAACCTGGGCAGCCCCCAGGCGGGAATCTACCGCACGACCGACGGAGGGCTGAACTGGCTCCGTGTCGCCCAGAACATCGGACCGTCCAGCTACCTGGGAAAGGCCCAGCTGGCGGTCTGCACTGGCCAGCCCGACGTCATGTACGTCAGCATCGGCAACGGGGGCCTGGGGGCATCGGGCACCTGGCTGGGGCGATCCCAGGACGCGGGATCGACCTGGACCGTGAAGTCCACCACCGATTACAGCCAGTGGCAGGGCTGGTTCTCCCACGACGTCGCGGTGAGCCCGACCGACCCCTTCCTGGTGATGGCCGTGGGCATCGACATCTGGCGCAGCGTGAACGGCGGGGCGAGCCTTGCCAAGCGGTCGGACTGGCGGGCCTGGATCTTCGGCCAGGTGCCTCCGGGGGGGCCGGAAGGTCCGCCGAACTACTCCCATGCCGACCACCACGACGTGGCGTGGCATCCGACGAATCCCGACATCGTCTATTTCGCCAACGACGGGGGCATCTTCCGCTCGCTGAACGGGGGATTGACGTTCGCCGGCTGCAACGGAGGCTACCAGACCCAGCAGTTCTATCCCGGATTCGCCTGTTCGCCGACCGATCCGGACCTGGCTATCGGCGGCATGCAGGACAACGCCACGGCCATCTACACCGGCAGCGTGGCCTGGACGAGGGTGATCGGTGGTGACGGGTCATGCGCGGCCATCGATCCGACCGACGACGCGACGCTGTTCGGGTCCTACCAGTACCTGGGCATGTTGCGTTCGCGGGATGCGGGCGCGAACTGGGTCGAGCTCGCGCTGCCCGGAGCCGGCAGCGCGGGGTTCATCGCGCCGTACGCCCTGGGCGGTCCCGCCGAACCCGGCGTGATCTACGCCGGCGGCAGTCTCGTCCTCAAGAGCCTCGACCAGGGCGAAACCTGGGCGGTGACCAACGGGGGGTACGCCCTCGACGGGAATCCAGCTCTCGCCCTGGAAGTCTCGCAGGCGGACAGCAGGACGGCCTACGTCACCACCGCTCCGGTGACCGCCCGGGCGGGGGTGTTCCGCACCCTCGACGGCGGGGCGACCTGGACCAACGTGACCCGGGACCTTCCGGACCGGTACCCGGTGGGCCTGGCCATCGATCCGGCGGAAGACGCCGTGGTCTGGATCACGTTCTCGGGTTTCGGAACGAGCCACGTCTTCCGGACCGACGATGCGGGAGCGACCTGGCAGGACGTGGGCGCCGGCCTGCCGGACGTGCCGACCCAGGCGGTGGTGGTCGATCCCCAGGATTCCCAGAACGTCTACGTGGGGACGGATCTGGGCGTCTTCGCAACGGTGAACTCCGGGCAGTCGTGGTTCGCCTTCAGCGAGGGATTGCCGGGAGCCGTCATGGTCATGGACCTCGCGATTTCGCCGGGTGACCGGATGCTGCGCATCGCCGGCCACGGGAACGGGGCGTACGAGCGGCCGCTGCTCGAACCGGTGACCGGTTCGCCGGACGTGCCGGCTGCGGTGTCCGGCGTGCAGTTGCATCCGGCGCGGCCGAACCCGTTCAATCCCCACACCGAGGTCACGTTCGAGTTGCCTCGCGCGGCTTCCGTAAGGCTGGGCGTTTTCGATCCGGCCGGCCGCCTGGTGAGGGTCCTGGTGGAAGGAGCGAGAGGGGAAGGCAGGCACGAGGTGATCTGGGATGGATCGGACCATTCCGGGCGTCCCCAGTCCAGCGGCGTCTACCTGGTGCGGCTGGAAGCGGAGGGGACCGTGCGGACCCGGAGGATCACCCTGGTACGGTGAAGAACCGAGGTTGGCCTGTCCGGGGAAGGGGAAGACCCGCCGAAGCGGGTCGTCCTCCTCGAGATGGAATGTCCGGACCTTACCTGAACAGGCTCTTGACTGTTCCGAAGGACGTCTCCTCGGTCTCGATGTAGCAGCAGTCCTGGTTCACGCAGGCGCAGTTTTCGATCCAAACCGACCGTACGCTGCCGTCGGGCAGAAGGATCGCCGGATAACCCTCGTCCAGGGACGAGGGGTTGGATTCGCCCAGCATGAGCGCCAGGGGGGCGGTGTCGAGGTAGAACAGGTCCAAGGTCGCCAGCACGGTGAGGCCCTGGGTCACCATGGGCTCGTTGTACCCCACGATGAAGTTGTACACATGGGAGACCGGATTCTTGTCCCCGACGTCGATCGAAGGCATGGGAAACGAGGTGGTCGACAGCAAGCTGTTGGTCGCGCCCATGACTTCCACGGAGCACTCGAAACCCCATACCGCTGGCTCCTCAGGCCAGTTGTAGATGATGTACACCGGCAGGTGGGTCAACATCGGGGCGTAGGCCGTGCGCTCGTAATAAGTGGTGCCGAAGGAAAGGACCATGGCGTCCCATGGATCGACCGGGCTTGCGAAGGTCGAGGATCCCATGATCAGGACGAGAAGAGTGGCGATAGCAAATTTCATCCGGTTCCTCCTTTGGGAATCGTGTGGAGAATTGAGACCATTGTACCAGATTCCCGGGAGGATCGAGGAAATTCCGACCGGTCCGGCGGGAATTGAAGGTCCGGACCCGGGGTGATACATTGGATCCCATGCCCGGCGCCTGCGGTCGTTCCCCCGGCGATGCCGACCCCGAAAACGATTCCCTGGCCTTCACCGTGGAAGTAGGGTCGCCCGGAATGGAGGAGTGACGAGCCGGTGAAGAAACGCATCTTTCTGTTCGGGTTGCTGCCCGTCCTCGCCCTCGCCTGGCTGGTCTTCGCCCTGTGGCCTGCCTCCCTGGAGCGGGACTGGATCCCCGAGCACGCCGTCACGCCCAGGGTCACCTTCGCCGGGGACACGGTGGTGGTCGAAGGCGTCCGGGACTTCCGGTTCCCCCCGGGAGGTGCCCCGGCCGGGACCTTCGAGACGCGAACCTACGACCTCGGCCGACTGGAGTCCTTGTGGTACGGCCTGTCGGTCTTCCACCCGGACGGCTGGCGCGGCCCCGCCCACGGCTTCTTCAGCTTCGGCTTCGACGACGGGACCTACGTGGCTGTGAGCGTCGAAGCCCGCAAGGAGAAGGGCGAGAAGTACGGGATCTACCGCGGGCTGCTGCGCACCTTCGAGCTGATCTACATCGTCGGCGACGAGCGGGATCTGCTGCTGGACCGCGCCGTCTCGCGGCCCGACGACGTCTATCTCTTCCCGGTTGAGGCGCCGCGGGCGGGAATCCGCGACCTCTTCGTGAGCCTGCTGGTGGAGGCGGATCGCCTGGGGCGCGAACCCGCCTGGTACAACACCCTGACGGACAACTGCACGTCCCGGTTGCGCGACCACGTCAACGCCGTGGCGCCGGGGATGGTGCCCCCCACCTGGAAGGTCGTTTTCCCCGGCTACACCGACGAGCTGATGATCGGCCTGGGCCGCCTGCGCGGCGAGCAGGATCTGGACGGAGCCCGCAGGCTGTGGCGGATCAACGACCGGGCGCGGGCGGCCGGCGATTCCCCCGACTTCTCCCGGGCGGTCAGGGACACCCTCGACCCTGTCCGCCGCGGGCAAGCGGTGCTACCTTGGGATTGATCCGCTCCTGCCCGTGACCGGAGCCCCCTTCGCCGCCCATCCCGGGGAGGATGCATGACCACTGAGTCCAGGACGCCCGGGAAGCCGGGCGGTCGCTCCGACTGGAGCCGGGCCATCGCCCCGTTCAGCCGGTCGGACACCCGCAAGGCCGTCGCGCAGCTCGTCAACACCATCATCCCCTACCTGACGGTGCTGGCCCTGATGGTCTACAGCCGGGTCGAGGGATGGCCCTACGCGGCGACCCTGGCCATGGCTCCGGTGGCGGCGGCCCTGTCGATCCGCATCTTCATCTTCTTCCACGACTGCTGCCACGATTCCTACTTCGCCTCGCGCCGGGCCAACCGCATCGTGGGGTACGTCACGGGCATCCTCACCTTCACGCCCTTCGACGCCTGGAAGCGGAGCCACAACATCCACCACGCGACGGCGGGGGATCTCGACAACCGGGGCACCGGGGACGTCTGGACCATGACGGTGGAGGAATACCTCAAGGCGCCGCGCCTCACCCGGCTCGGCTACCGCCTGGTCCGCAATCCGTTCTTCCTGCTGCTGGTGGTGCCGTTCTGGCTGTCGATCATCGCCTACCGCATCCCCGACCGCGGGTCGGGTTGGCGGGCGGTCGCCAGCGTGATGATCACCAATCTGGCGCTGGCGGGGATCTTCACGGTCGCCGCCCTGACGGTGGGCTGGCAGACCTACCTGCTGGTGCAGGTGCCGGTCATCGTCATCTCCTGGACCATGGGCGTCTGGCTCTTCTACGTGCAGCACCAGTTCGAGGACGCCTACTGGGCGACGGGGGACCAGCGGGATCCCCTCGACGCAGCCCTGAAGGGCAGCTCCTACTACAAGCTGCCGCGCATCCTCCAGTGGATCACGGGCAACATCGGCCTGCACCACATCCACCACCTGCGGCCCCGCATCCCCAACTACCACCTGCAGGCCTGTCAGGACACCATCCCCGTCCTGCAGGCGGTGTCTCCCCTGACCCTCAGGCGCAGCCTGCGGTCGCTGGCCATGAACCTCTGGGACGAGCAGCAGCAGAAGATGGTCAGCTTCCGGGCGCTCCGGAGCCGGCCCCGCGCGTGAACATCGCGCCGCAGCCTGCGGCCGGCCATCAGAGGTGACGGCCGTCCCGCCAGGGAGTATCCTCCTTTCTCCATGCGGAAGGAGACCCCTTGCCCTCGGAATCAGCCATGACCCTCGCCTGGTCGACGGACCTTCATCTGGACCATGCGGACCCCGCACGCGTTGCCGGGTTCTGCGACCGCCTCGAGGCCGCGGGGGTCGAGGCGGTCCTGCTCGGGGGTGACATCGCCACCGCCGCCCGGCTCGAACTCTTCCTCCGGGAACTCGCCGACAGGACCGGGAAGCCGATTTCCTTCGTCCTCGGCAATCACGACTTCTACGGCGGATCGATCGCGGGCATCCGGCAGAGGGTCGGCGCGCTCGATCACCCCCTGCTCCGCTGGCTACCGCAGACCGGTCCGGTCGCCCTGGGCGATGGCGCGACCCTGGTGGGCTGCGGAGGCTGGGGGGACGCGCGCCTCGGGGACTTCGCCGGATCGGGAGTCGTGCTGAACGACTACCTGCTGATCGAGGAACTGGACGAGGTGTTCGACCGGCGGGGGTTCGGCCGGTCCTACGGAGGGGGTACCGCCCTCCAGGAAAGGTTGCAGCGCCTGGGGGATGCGGAGGCCTCCGCCCTGGAACCCGGACTCACGGCTGCGGCAGCCGGCGGCAGGCAGGTGGTCGTCCTCACCCACGTTCCCCCCTTCGCCGAGGCTTGCTGGCACGAGGGCCGCATCTCCGATCCCGACTGGCTGCCCCACTTCACCTGCAAGGCGGTTGGGGACCTGCTGGCGCGGACCGCGGCGGCCCACCCCGACAGCAGCTTCACGGTGCTGTGCGGCCACACCCACGGGGAGGGGACGGCGCGGCTCGCTCCCAACCTGGTGGTGCACACCCAGGGAGCGGATTACGGATTTCCCGATTTCCGTTTGGTCGCCGTTGATGAACGGGGCGTCACCGTCGTTGGCTAAGGCACCAGGACCATACCCCCCGGTGACGGTCCGCTGTCCGGCGTTGAGATCGACTCCATCCAGCAACCTCATGGAATGCGACACTCTTGTTCTCAAAACAGGAGTAATTCGGTAGAATTTTGGCGGGAGCTGTGGGATGATTCCGGGAGTGCTTTCGAAGACTTCATCATCCAGGAGGAGCATCGTGGTAGTGCGTGTGTTGATTCTCGGTCTGATCCTCGCCGGCGGCGCATCCGCCCAGTACCAGCCCCCCGGCTGCCTCAACGCGGACGAGGAGCTGATGATCCAGCTCATCGACGATTACCGGGCGGAGAACAGCCTGCCCGCCATACCGGTCTCGACCGTGTTGACGGCTGTCGCCCAGTGGCATGTGGCCGATCACAACTACGCTCACGACGTCACCGGCGACTGGGGCAGCGACCCCAGCTGCAACCTGCACTCCTGGTACGGGGTCTCCGGGGCGCCGTACTCCACCTGCTGCTACACTCCTGATCACGCCCAGGCCCTGTGCATGTGGACGAAGCCGTCGGAGATTTCGGAGGGGACCTACACGTCGACGGGGTACGAGATCGCCGCCCAGGGTTACGCGGATCCCGCCGGGGCGCTGAACGCCTGGAAGGGCAGCTCTGGCCACAACGACGTGATCCTCAACCAGGGGATCTGGGCTTCCCAAACCTGGGCGGCCATGGGGGTCGGGGTGGATACGGCCTCGAAGCGGTACTTCGTGTGGTTCACGACGGGGACGGATGCCGCCGGTCCGCCGGAACCGTGCGGGTTGTCGGGCGTGCGGGGCGACCTGGTCACGGCCCTGGCGGCGCCGAAGGCCTATCCCAACCCCTTCAACCCCGTCACCACCATCACCTTCGTCATGCCCGCGGCGGGGCCCGCGGCCCTCGACGTGTTCGACATGAGCGGCCGCCTCGTGCGCACCCTCGCCCGGACCACGTTCTCGCCGGGGCCCCAGGCGGTGACCTGGAACGGCAACGACGACGGCGGGCGTCGAGCCGCATCCGGGGCCTATTTCGTCCGTCTGGAGACCGGCGGCGGGATTTCGACGCAGAAGATCCTGCTCGCGAAGTAGCGGGCTAACGCACCAGGGCCACCCGTCCGGTCGCAATCATCCCTCCGGCCTCCAGCCGGAAGAGGTAAACGCCCGACGCCACGGGACGGCCGCCGCCGGAGCGGCCGTCCCAGAACGCGCTCCGCCGCCCCGCCGGGCGTATGATCCCATCCAGAAGACGACAAACTTCCCGGCCGCGCAGATCGTGGATGGCCAGGGTCACGGGCCCCGATTCCACCAGCGTGAAACGGAAGACCGCGCCCTCGCCCGTCGCCTGTGCGCTTGCTTCGAGGCCATTCACGGCAGGCAGGCCGACCCCGGAGGCTCCATCCAGCTCGGCGAATTGCGATCCCGGAAAGGTCGTCAGGTCGGGGGCGATCCCCAGCGATCCCGTCACTCCGCCCAGGGGGGGCAGCCACTGGTTGCTCACGTCCCCGCTGGTCTCGAGGATGAAGGCGGCCAGCCTCACCGGGCCGCCCGCGTGACCCAGGTCCGCCAGGGACAGGAAGAGCTCGAAGCCGGTGACGGCGGCGCCCGCGTCGGCGACGCTGCTGCCGGTCACGCCCGAAGTGTTGGAGTTGTCGAGGGCGACCCGGATGTCGCCGGGATTCGACCCGCCGGTGAGGAGGCCGTTGCCGCTGCCGACGATCCCCTGCCCGACGTAGGATTTGACGGCGCCGGACCCGGAGGGTAACTCGACCCTGTCGGCGTAGATGGTCCCCGAGTAGGCGTTGATGAACATCATGGTCTCGGGCTCGAAACCCGGGTCGAGGCGCAGGCCGGTCAAGTGCTGGGGGCCCGAGGGCGGGGGCGACAGCGTGCTCGTGTCCAGGGTGGTCTGGCCTCCGGGGGCGGCGTCGATCAGCAGGGCGAGACCGGTGCCGTCGGTGGCGAGGTTCCCGGTGATGCCGACGAAGAGCGAGTCGTCCGAGATGCGGGCGAACAGCTGGTCCAGCTCCGAGACGTTGTCGCCGAGATGGGTGGGTCCGTCCTGGGTGGCGAGGGCTGCGTGGGGAACGAAATCGCCGGGGACGTTGCGCCCGTCGGCGATGACCGCCGGCGGAGCGGGGGGATCCACCGAAAGCTCGTAGACGGCGTACCCGAAGGCACCTAGGGACAGGGGATAGTCGCCCTTGTTGGCGTCGGTCAACTGCGCGGGCGCAGGACCGCCCAGCAGGTCGACGGGCTGGGTCGATCCGCCGGGGATGGCGTACCCGCCCAGGTCCAGGCTGAAGCTGCGGGCGTTGCCGGTGACGTTGATCACGACCAGCGCCTGCTGGTCGTCATGGGCGCGGACGAAGGCCCAGACGCCGCCGTCGTCGGCGGTCACGGGGTGGTAGCCGCCGCGCCGCAGGGCCACGTTGCCCTTGCGGACCGCGATCAGCTCGCGGTAGGCCTCGAGCAGGCTGCCGGGGACGTTCAACTGTTCCTCGACGCTGCGGCCGTCGTTGTCCTGGGCGATGCGCCCGGCGAAGGCCGCGGCGTTCAAGACGTCGTAGTCGCTCATGGGCGGGCCGGCCACGGCGTTCCACTTGAAGGGCTCGCGCATGGGGATGTCGGCGGCGTCCCCGCTGTAGGAAGTGTTCTTGGCGCCGCGCATCCCGAACTCGTCCCCGTGGTAGATGACCGGCGTGAAGGGCTGGGTCAGCAGCACCGCGGCGGCGGCCTTCCCCCTGGCGAAATCGTCCCCGATACTGGTGGCCAGGCGATCCACGTCGTGGTTGCCGATGGTGGTCATCAGGGTGCCGGGATGGGGCGAACCGTTCAGGGCGGCGGTGGCTGCAGCCATCCCGTCGTAAAGTGCGGATGCGAATTCCCAGCGCAGGGCGTCGCGGGCGGCGAACTCGAAGGGCTTGGTGAAGGCGGCGTCGAGTCCGGCCAGCAGCTCGACGCCCTGGCTGCCCCAGTCGGCCTGCTCGGCGAAGACGAAGACGTCGGGGTTCACCGCGCGCAAAGCGTCGCGCCACGGGGCCCAGAAGGTGTCGACGTGGTAGCCCCAGCCGTCGGGCCCGTTGGGATAGGTCTTCCAGACGTGGTCCAGCCGGTAGCCGTCCAGCCCGTCGCCGAAGTCGCCGTCGCCGTCGGGATCCAACCAGTATTGCGCCCACTGGGTGACCAAGCCGACCGGGCCGGAGTCGCGCAGGTCCCACCAGACGTGCCCCACCGTCGCACCGTTCCAGGTGTTGTAGGTCGATCCCCAGGACTCGGTGTTGGCCGGGTTGGTGAAGGCCAGCCAGTCGTCGTACACACTGCCGGGATGGCCGTAGGCGTCCTGGTACCAGGGCGAGTCGTGACTGATCCCGTAGGCCACGAAGTCCACGAAGACCTTGATGCCGGCGGCGTGGGCGGCCTCGATGAAGGCGATGAAGTCGGCCTCGGTCCCGAACCAGGGATTCAGCTGGTCGGCGCGGCCGTGCTGATAGCCGTGGTAGGCGGGGGATGGGAACACGGGGTTCATCCAGATGGCGGTCACGCCCAGTTCCGTCAGGTAGGGCAGGGCGGCGGTCATGCCGCCGAAGTCGCCGAACCGGTAGGCGTCGTTGTCCGAGTCGCGCCAGCAGATGGGCATGTAGTGGTAGAAGACCTCGTCGGCGACGTCCTGGCCACCTGCGAAGGCCACCGGACCGGGGATCGCCAGCATGATCAGAAGAAGCAGGGCCCAGCGGGCGTGGAGCTGTGACGGGATGAGCTGAAGCGGGTTCAAGTCGGACCTTTCAGGAGGGAGCAGGTGGCACCAGAAGACAATGATAGCATGAATCCCCGGCGGAAGGGCCGGGGTGGCGCCGAAATCCCGGCAGGAGGCGAGGCATGGCCCGCCCGCGGAGCGCGTCCCGGTGAACGGGTCAGGACCCCTTGACCGCCGCCTTGGGCGTCCGGTCCGCCCGGAACACCCCCCAGTGCTTCTCGACCTCGGCGGGATGATCGCCACCCTTCCAGTTCTCGTCGAACGCCTCGAAGAAGAACACCGGAAGCCGGTCGTGCTCCGCCCAGGCGCGGACCTCCGCGAAGAACGTCTTCTGTTCCTGCTCGCCCGCGGCTCCCTTGATCAGCGTGGCCTGTTCCCCCTCGTCGTGGACGGAGGTGGCCCAGCCCGTCTCCCCCAGGATCACCGGGCGGTCCGGGTGAAAAGCCTGGACCGCCTTCACCTGCTCCTGCAGCCAGGGAAGCGCGCCGTCCAGCTGCAGCCCGTTCCACATCGGGTGGGCGTGCATGGTGATGAAGTCCAGCTCGCCGGCCAGTTCACGGCTTTCCGGCTTGTTCCAGAAGTTGAAGTCGTCGGCGACGGTGACGGGGACGGAGACGGCGGACCTCACCGTCCGCACGTGGCCGATGAGGATGTCCAGCGGACTGCGGTGGGCCGACCAGGAGACCTGGGTCTCGTTGCCGACGCAGACCGCCACGACGAGATCGGGGTACCGGTTCGCCAGGTCGATGGCGGCCCAGACCTCGCGCCGGTTGGCGGCCGCGGCTTCAGGGTCGCGGCCGGTCACGGTTCCTTCCGGATCGCGGTGCTCCTCGGGAGCGATCCACACCCCCAGCACGACCTTCATGTCCAGATCGCCGCGCCGGATCTCCTCGAGCAGGATGGGGGTGGCGCCGGTGGCGCCGTACACCCGCAGCAGGTTCCAGTGCGGGAGCATCAGGTCCAGGTCCTCCCGGATTTGGGCGGCGGTGGGGCCGGGGCCGCCGGGCCGCTGCCCGTCCCGGTGGGGGCCGTAGCAGACGGCGTTGCCGATCCAGCGGTCGCCGCTGAAGGGACGGAAGGGTCGCAGGGCCGCGGAAGATGGCTCGGCGGGGGGTGTCTCCTTCCGGTCGGGGCCGCAGCCGGCGGTGATGAGGACGAGGCCGATGACGAGGCCGGCGGCGAAGCTGGCCGCCTTGAGGAATCGGGGCTTGGGGGTCATGCCTGGCGCTCCTGGAGGGTCCTGGAGGATGGGTTTCCGGCCGATGGGGAGTGTGCCACATCCGCGGGGATCTCTCCAAGGCGAAGAAACCATGCGTGTGACGATATGCTCGGATGAGGGGTGGCGGCGAGGCCTGGGCGTCATGCGCCAGACCCATCCGCCCCGGTTCCATCCGTTCGCCCGTCCAGTGTTCCACGACCTGCGGGACTGGGGGGGGATTTCCGAAAAACGGCCCTAAACCAGCGATTTGAGGCCCATTTCAGGGTTTTAGGTCCCCCGGGGGGCCCGGCCGCCCCTCGAACCGCCTCTTCCTCGTGACCTGCCGCACATCCAGGGTCCGCGGCCACCGGGACCCAGCCCCCGCCGGAGGCCTCGACCGCGTTGCGCCTCCCCTGGGGAGATTTCCTTCAAGAAAATCAATATCATGCCGATATTTTATATATGGTGCGAAACCATCGCCCCACCCCATAGGCTCCTTTCAAGGAGGGAGAGCCATGGCGAACCCCATATCAAACCTACCGGGCCTTTCGCCTGTCAAGAAGGCCCAGGATCCCCAGAAGACGACATCCTCGGATGAACGCACGAGCGCCTACCTTCGCGGGGGCGCCGGCCCGGCCCGGGCCCACGGCGAGGAACTGGCCCTGAGCATCCTCGAGGACGGTGGCCTCGCCCTGCTCAGGAAGGAGCTGGAGGAAAGCCTCCGGGACGCCTTTCCGTCGGGAGATAAGGAAGCCGTGGGACCTGAAGGGAAGAAGCCCGAGGACAGCTTCTCCATCGGCCTGGACACCTCGCCCGAGGCCGTGGCCGAAAGGGTGCTCGGCTTCGCTCTCGGGTTCTTTCCCCATTACAAGGGGCTGAATGCCGGCCAGGACGAGACGGAGACCCTGAACAGGTTCGAGGCGGAGATCCGCCGGGGAATCGAGGATGGGTTCCGCAGGGCCAAGGACGCGCTGGCGGGCCTGGGTATGCTCCAGGGGGAAACGTCGGACCGGATCGAGGAGACCTACGGCCTCGTCCAGGACAAGCTGGCCGCGGCGTTCGCTCCCGAAGAGGAATGACCGGTCACACCCTGGCCATGAGGTCTCCGAGCACCTCCACCATGGCCAGGGTGTCCAGCCGCCTGGCCGTCGGCGATATCGTGCCTTTCGAGCAACCCGGTCCGGGTCGGCCTCGAAATAGGTGGTTGGTGATCCCTCTTTTCCTTTAGCAATTCCGGAATTTCTGGGAAAACACCAGGGTGTCCCCGCGGGGCGACCGGCAGGGGAGACCGACGAGTTTGGCCGGATCCGGTCAACGTGGTATATTGGGCCGCTCGACGACTCCTTGGGTATAACCGGTCACTTTTCAACAACTTGGCGGCGGCGAGATCATGGCGATGCTACCCCACCATTCCTGCTACGACATCATCGGGGACGTCCACGGCCACGCGCTGCGGCTCCGGGAACTCCTGGGGAAACTCGGTTACGAGCGGGCGGGCCTGGGATTCCGCCATGGCGATTCCGACCGCAAGGCGGTGTTCGTGGGGGATTTCATCGACAGGGGTCCGGAGATCCTCGAGACCCTGGAGATCGTCCGCGCGATGGTGGAGGCCGGGAACGCCTACGCCTTGATGGGCAACCACGAGTTCAACGCCATCGCCTATGCGACCGTCCATGAAGGCCGGTACCTGAGGAGCCATTCCCCCCGGAACGAGAGCCAGGTCCGCCACACCCTCGATCAGCTGGGAGGACGGACGGTGCCGGACCACTGGCTGGACTGGTTCCGCACCCTGCCACTCTACCTCGCCAGCGAGCATTTGCGCGTGGTCCATGCCTGCTGGGATCCCGGTGCGGTCCGGGCCGTGGACGCCGCCCTCGCCCAGCACGGAGGCGTCACCGACGGGTTCATGGCGGCCGCGCTGATCCCGCCCGGTCCCGGGAACGCTCTCTTCCAGGCGACGGAATGGCTGCTCAAGGGCAAGGAAGCGCCGCTTCCGGCAGGGGCGCGACCGGCTCTGGACAAGGACGGCCATCCCCGGCGGGCCATCAGGGTCCGCTGGTTCCTCATCCCCGAGGATCCGACCTACCGCACCATGCTCTTCCCGCCCGGGTCGATGGCCGGGGTTCCCGACGCTCCCCTCGAGGATTCCAGGGCGCTGGAGCTGGGCAACCCCGGCTATCCCGCAGCGGATCCCCCGGTTTTCTTCGGCCATTACTGGCTGAAGGGAAAGCCGGAGATCCAGGCGCACAACGTGGTCTGCCTGGACTATTCGGTGGCCGGGGACGGGTGCCTCGCGGCCTACACCCATCGGCCGGGCGAGAGTCTATCCGACGCCCATTTCACCACGTCCTGTCATGATCGGACCGGGTAGCCCGGCTCCGCCCGGGTCGAAGGATTCGCGCCAAGGGACCCTGTCCGTCTCCCTTGGGCCCGGTGGACGCCGCTTTCCGGCCCTGTCGTTCCGGATTCCGGAATGACCCGCCGCTATTATCGACATCCTGGCAAATAGATCGTCGGGTCCGGGGTATGATTGCCGACAGCATCGGAACAATCGACCGGAGGAGAAGGCATGAACGTGATCGAGATCAGGAAGGCCCGTGATGAGGCCGCAGGCCGGGCATCGCCAAGGTGACCATCGACCTGACCCTGGAGCCCTGATCCGGGTCCGGTGACCGTGGAGGAAGGTTGGGCGAGCCTTCCGATGCGGCGGCCCGGCGGACCGTTGGTCCGCCGGGCCTGATCGTCTTTGCGTTCCGGTATCCGGAATGGTCTTGCGGGATCCTGCCGGCTGCTGGAGAATCGAGGCGGCACCGAATCCCCTCCGTGAAAGGACGCCCCATGACAGCCGGCATCTCCCCCGGGTCCCGCCTGCTCGAGCTCTACGCCATGCTCCTTTTCAACGACCGGGAGTATTCCCTCACCGAACTCAGCTCACGCCTGCAATGCAGCAAGCAGACGGTCCTGCGCCTGGTCGCGGACCTGGACGAGGGGGGGACCGGCATCGAACGGGTGCCCAAGGGCAACCGGAGCTTCTACCGCATCCCGCGGGCGCGCCGGCCCAAGGCGACGCTGCCCTTGACGGACGACGAACTGGAGGTGCTGCTGATGTGCCGGGCCTTCACCAGCCATCTGCTGGGGCGCGAGCACTTCACCGCGGCCATGCGCGCCGTGGACAAGACGGCGAGGCTGCACCAGGGCGGACGGGATCCCGACCGCAGCGCCTTCGGCGTTTACCGTCCCGGGGTCATCGACTACACCCCGCATTACGGGAATCTCAGCACCCTGGTCCAGGGGCTGGAGCAGCACCGGGTCTGCGAGGTCGCCTACCGGCGCCTTCAGGACAAGGAGCCGAAGGTCTTCCGGATCAAGCCCCTGAAGATCTTCTCGCACCACGAGACCATCTACGTGCACGCCCGCTACGCCAAGATGCCCGACCGGGTGTTCAGGAATCCGGGCTACGATCCGCTGTTCGCCCTGCACCGGTTCGCGGGGGTCGCCCTGACCGACACGCCGTTCAAGCCGGTGACCGACTACGACTTCGACAAGGTGTTCAACACGCATTTCGGGGTGATCAAGGGCAAGACCTTCAAGGTGAAGGCCGAGCTGTGGGGATGGGCCGCGAACTTCACCGCCGAGCGGAAGTTGAACCCGGACCAGACCATCCGGGAGAAGAAGAACGGCCGGATCGAGGTCGCCTTCACGTCCACCAGCGAGCCGGAGGTCATGGCCTGGATCCTGAGCCTCGGATCCAGTGCGCGGTTGCTGGCCCCCAAGGCCCTGGTCGAGCGGCTCCAGGCGGAATTGGCCGAAACTGTAAAATATTATAAATAAACGACTTGAATTGATTTCGCTTGACATTTCGAGGAGGATTTGTTATCGTGTTGACCGGTCGGATGTGGAAACCCGGACCTGGGGGCCCCGCCGCCCCGTGGTGATTTGGAGCCGAATTGCTTGCAGCCACGTAAAACAATTCGCTAAACGGTCGGAACTGATCCGTGCAAACGGATTGCTCATCTGGCCCGGCTCTCCCCGCCGGGCCTTTTTTTGGGCATTCCTTTCCGGTCGATCCGGCCACTGACCGATCGTTCCGAAATTTGGAACGGTTTCGGGTTAGATTCGGCATCAACCGATCCGAAAGGAGATTGCCCATGACGCGATTCTACGCCCGAGCCCGCAAGCGGAAGGAGAAGACACCCGGAAATCCCGATGCCAACCTCCAGTTCACTCTCTGCGCCTGTGCGGAGTGGGCCGCCCGCACGGTCGCCCGCCGGCGCACCATCGACCGGGAAACCCTCGGGTTCGCCTTCTGGGTCGCCGGGGTCGATCCGGCGGGAACCCAGACCCTGGTGGACGACCTGCTGAGCGACACCGACCGGGACCGCCTGCTGCCCGACCTGCGCCGGGCCTGGGGAGACCCCCAGGACATGGCGTCGGTGGTCTCGGTGGTCCACAACGGGGCCCCTCCGGCCCGTCTCCAGCGTCTGGCCTCGACCCTGTCCGACCGCCTGACCGGGTGGGCCGCCGGCAGGGACCGTTTCCAGGCCTCGCCGCTGGCCCGGCATCTCGATGGGACCCGCCGGCTGTTCGGGCTTTCCGAGCAGGAGACCGAGTTCTGTTTCTTCTTCACGGCGATGCGCTGGTGGGAACCGGTCCAGGACTTCTTCGAGAACCACCTCCACTGCGACGAGCCCCGGGGCAGGGACGGCCTGGTCACCGCCCTGGGACTGGCTCCCGCGGAAATGGGGACGGTCCTGGGAGGCAAGCTGGCCGGCATGGGCATCCTCGACACCGACCGCAAGTGGCTGCAGATCAGCGAGGAATTCCTGCCGTTCTTCGCCGATCCCGATCAGGCGCCCGCGAGGCAGGAACTCTTCCGCCCGGTTCCCGGATCCGCTTTGGCGGCCGACGACCTCGGAATCGAGACGGGCAAGCTCGACCTGATGCGGCTCCTGTTGACCTCCGGAGGGGACGCCCCGGTGCACATCCTGGTCTACGGACCTCCGGGCACCGGCAAGACCACCCTGTGCCGCGCCATGTGCGCGGAACTGGGACTGCGGGGGTTCGAGGTGCTGGGCCAGCGCCAGAACGAGGCCCGGGCCCGCCGTGCCGCCCTGGCCGCCTGCCTGGAAATGGCGGCGGGACAGGCGGGAGCTCTCGTCTTCGTGGACGAGGCCGACCAGCTGCTCAACACCGACCGCCCCTGGTTCCACCGGGGTGAAGTGATGGACAAGGGCTACCTCAACGGGATCCTGGAACTGCCCGGCTCGCGGGGCATCTGGATCGTCAACGAACACGACGGCATCGATCCGGCGGTCAGGCGCCGGTTCGCCTACAGCCTGGAGTTGCCTCCCCTGGACGGGGAAAAGCGGGCGGCGATGCTCGACGGAATCCTCCGGCGGCACCGCATCAAGAGGCACTTCACCGCCGCGGAGGTGACCAGGCTGGCCGGGGAGTTCACCCTGGCTCCGGCGGTGTTCGCCATGGCCGCCAGGGTGGCGTCGGGGATCCAGACCACCCCGCGGGCCTGTCGCGAGGCCTTTGGCAGGACTCTCGAAGCCCAGGCGGGGCTGCAGGGGGTCAAGCGCCGGGTCGAGGTCCGCAAGGGGCCCGCCGTCGAGTTCCTCGAGTGCGGGGTGAATCCCTCGCGGCCCCTGCGGGCGCTGATCCGCCAGATGGTCCGGTACGTCAAGGATCTGGACAAGTCGGCCGTGGCCGGCGAGCGGGGAGCCCTGGCCATGCTCTTCCACGGCCAGCCGGGAACCGGCAAGACCCTGACGGCAGGGTACCTGGCTGCCGCGGCGGGCCGCCCGGTGGTCACGCGCAAGGCCAGCGAGATCCTCGACCCCTACGTGGGCATGACCGAGCGCAACCTCGCGAAGGCCTTCGCCGAGGCCGCGGCGACCGGGGCGGTCCTGGTGATCGACGAGGTCGACACCTTCCTGGCGTCCCGCAGCCGTTCCCGGCGTACCTGGGAAATCAGCATGGTGAACGAACTGCTCGTGCAGATCGAACAGCATCACGGGGCCGTCATCTGCACCACCAACCGGCTGGACGCCCTGGATCCGGCCGCCCTGCGCAGGTTCGCCCTGAAGGTCGAGTTCCGACCCCTGGAGCCGGCGGGGATCGAGGCCACCTACGACCGGCTGCTGGCGCCCCTGGCTCCGGGCGCCCCTTCGGCCGAGGAAAGGCGGCGATTGTGCGCCCTCGACCCGTTGACGGCCGCCGACATGGCCTTGATCCGGCGCAACCTCCGGATGCAGGGGGTCCGCCGGACGACGCACGCCGATCTCCTGGCCCTCCTGGAGGAGGAGGTGGCCCTCAAGCATCGGGCGGCCGGACCCGTCAGGGTGGTGGGCTTCTGAGCGGGAATGCCGGCAGCGAGTCCCGGCCGGATGAAGGTGGGGCCGCCCTTCGGGGCGGCCCCTTTTTGCGGCGGCGTTCGTTCAAACCCTTTGGAATCAATAATTTCATTTCGATGATCGATGTGGCCAGGATGACCGTTCCGAATGTCCGTCCGCTGTTCCCCATCGGGGCTTGAGAATCATATCCCGGCGCCGTTCCGGATCCTGGAATGGAATTCCGGTTGGTCGCAGGGCGGCGGCGTCATCCCCAGGCCGGAGTCCCCCCACCCCGTCCGCCGCCCATTTTGTTGACATTCCCTATCAATTCACCATCTTTACCGCCGACGCAGCATCCCCCGATGCTTCCGAATGCGCCGACAGTCCACCCGAGCAAGAGGAAAACGCCGTTTTGACCGATTCCCTCCTTGCCCGCGTTCGATTTTGGACTATTTTGATCGCCTTGCCGGCGTCCGGAGCGTGCTGGCTGGCCGTTTCGCGCCCCTTCGCCCTGGGCGTGCTGCTGACGGCCCTGTGGGCGGTGACGGGGTTCTTCGTCCTCGAAAGATTGTTGCGCGCGGCGGTGGTGCCGCCAGGCGCGCCCCGCAACGGATTCGCGGTTTTTCTCTGGTTCCTGGCCAAATTGGCTGTTTACGCGGTTGCGGTCTGGGTGTTATTTTCCCGACCGTTTCCAGGGGTGAGTCACGCCGTCGGCTTCACTTTGCTGATGGTCGTCCTGGTGGTGCTCGGTTCCCGGGCACGTTCGATGGAGATCAAGACCCGGCAGGTTGTCGTGTCCCCAGGGGCCTCCGGGCCGGGAACTGCCACCAAGCCGACCCCTCACGATGGACCGGAATGATCTGGATGAACATGCGCAAATTGCAGACCAAAGTCCCGGCTGCCTGGCTGCTCGTCCTCGGTGCCGTCCTGTTCGCATCGGGCGTGGGGTCCGTCGCTTCCGCCCAGCATGACGCCCACGACACCCGGCAGGCCGCCGAACAGCATGACGCCCACGGCCAGGAGACCGACCACGGGGACGATCACGCGCCCATCGACGTCCACGCCGCCGATCCCCATGCCGCCGAGGCCCACGGGGATGCGAACGGCGAGCACGGGGGTGGCCACGGGGGCATGCCCCATCTGCCCAGCGCCCTGACCTTCATCGAGCAGTGGGTCCCTGCCGACTTCGCCGCCAGGCTGGACGCGGCCAAGGATCCCATCTTCTCCCTGTTCATGGCCCTGGTCCTGGCGGTGGTCTTCGTCATCCTGTCGAGGAAGCTGGACGCCCGCCGGCCCGGCCGCATGCAGATGGCCGTCGAGATGATCTTCGGGGGGCTCTACTCCCTGTTCCGGACCATCCTCGGCGAGGACGCCCGCAAGTACACGCCCTACCTCGGCTCCCTGTTCATCTTCATCCTCTGCAACAACCTGTTCGGCATCATCCCTCTGGGGCATGCGGCGACCAGCAGCTTCGCCAACACCACTTTCGCCCTGGGGGCGCTGACCTTCCTGTACGTGCAGGGGACCGCCCTGAGGCTCAACGGGGTGGGCGGGTACCTGTTCCACATGGCGGGATCCCCCAGGTCAGGGGTCGAGTGGGCCCTGGTCTGGCTGTTCTTCCCCCTGCATCTGGTGGGCGAGCTGATCAAGCCCATCTCGCTGAGCCTGCGTCTGTTCGGCAACATCTTCGGCGAGGAGACCCTGGTGGCCACCATGGTCCTGCTGGGCGCCGGCATCAGCTACGGCCTCACCGGATCCGATTTCGTGCCGGGTCTGCCCCTGCAGTTCCCGTTCTACTTCCTGGGTCTGTTGTCCAGCACCATCCAGGCGCTGGTCTTCACCCTGCTGTCGACGGTCTATATTGCCCTGTGGCTGCCTCATGACCATGGTCATCACGGTCACGAGGAGGCCCACGGGCACTAGCCCGGGCCCGCTGCGCCCGGATAACGCGGGGTCGTCCCGCAAACCTGACACGCGAACGCGCGTTTAGGAGGAACAATGGATCTGCTCGGATTCGCTCTCCCCATCGGTCTCGGCCTGGCGGCCATCGGCTCGGGTCTCGGTCTCGGTCGCGCCATCGAAGGCGGCATGAACGCCATGGGCCGTCAGCCCGAAGCCATCGGCCAGATTCAGACGGCCATGATCATCGGTTGCGCCTTCATCGAGGCCCTGACCATCTACGCTCTGGTCGCCACCATCCTGCTGATGGGCAAGGTCGGTTAGTCATTCGCCCGGGCCCCGGCGCGTGACGGAACGGTAGCGGCCTGCTCTGAGCGCGGCGGCTGCCCCGGCACGACCGGGAAACTGCGACCGGAAGGTATTCCAGCATGGAATTCGTGACACCAAACATAACCAACCTGCTGACGACGGCGGTCGGCTTCCTCATCTTCGTATGGGTGCTGGCCAAGTTCGCCTGGGGGCCGATCCTCAACCTGCTCGACGAGCGGCGCAACAAGATCGAGAAGGACTACGCCGCCGCCGAGAAGAACCTCGCCGACGCCGAACAGCTCAAGGGCGAGTTCGAGCTCAAGCTCACCGACATCAAGGTCATCGAGCGCGAGAAGGTCCAGGAGGCGGTCAAGCGGGGCGAGCAGCAGGGCGAGGGCATCATCGCCAGGGCGCGCCAGAGCGCCGAGGAGACCAAGGTCAAGGCCGCCCAGGACATCGAGCTGGAGACCCACAAGGCCCAGATCGAGCTGCGCGACTCGGTGGTCGCCATGGCCATCGGCGCCGCCGAGAAGATCATCGGCGAGCGGCTGGACGACGACCTGCACCGCAAGCTGATCCTCGAGTACATCGACCAGCTGGGAGAGCGGCCCCATGCGTGATCGCCGGGTGGCAGTCCGTTATGCCGGCGCCCTGCTCGCTTCGGCGAAGCAGGCCGGCGTTCTCGACGGGGTGGCGGATTCCTTCGCCGCGGTGGTCGGGGTGGTCGCGGCCAACCGCGACCTCGTGACGTTCCTCGACAGTCCGCAGGTGGCCGAGCAGGAGAAGAAGGACCTCCTGAAGAACGTCTTCGGCGGCAGGATCGAGGACCTCCTGCTGACCTTCTTCTTCCTCCTGATCGACAAGAACCGCATCGAGAACCTGAAGGACATCGGAGAGGTTTTCGCCGGCCTTTACGAGAAGGAACAGGGTGTCCTGAGGGCGAGGGTGATCACGGCCGTGCCCCTGGCGGACGATCTGGCTGCGGGCCTCACCGCCAAGCTGGCGGCGATGACCGGCCGGAAGATCCTCCTGCAGAAGAAGGTGGACCCCCGCGTCCTGGGTGGGGCCTGCGTGACCATGGACGGCAGGATCCTCGACGGCACGATCAGCTCGAACCTGGACAGGCTGCGCAGGCAGCTGGAGAAGACGCCCGTCCGCTAGTCCTCCGGGGACGGGCGGCGAAGCGCTGAACGGTTTTCAAAGAGGAGATGGGCATTGAAACTTCGGCCTGAAGAGATCAGCTCCGTTCTTTCGCAGGAGCTGAACAAGTACGACCGCGACCTCGAGGTCGAGAGCGTCGGGACGATCCTGCAGGTGGGCGACGGCATCGCCCGGGTCTACGGGTTGCAGGACGTGATGGCCGGCGAGATGGTCAAGTTCCCCGGGGACATCTACGGCATCGTGCTGAACCTGGAGGAGGACTCGGTCGGCGTGGCCATCCTCGGCGAAGACACCCACATCAAGGAGGGCGACACGGTCACCCGGACCGGGGACATCGCCTCGGTGCCCGTGGGCGACGCCGTGGTGGGGCGGGTGCTGAACGCGGTGGGCCATCCCATCGACGGCGAAGGCCCGGTGCCCAGCACGCAGACCCGCAAGATCGAGATCAAGGCCCCCGGCGTCACCGCCCGTCAGCCCGTGAAGCAGCCCCTGATGACCGGCCTGAAGGCCATCGACTCGATGATCCCCATCGGGCGCGGCCAGCGCGAGCTCATCATCGGCGATCGCGGCACCGGCAAGACCGCCATCGCCATCGACGCGATCATCAACCAGAAGGGCAAGGGCGTGCACTGCTTCTACGTGGCCATCGGCCAGAAGCAGTCCACGGTGGCCGGCGTGCACAAGAAGCTCAGGGATCACGGGGCGATGGAGTACACCACCATCATCGCCGCCAGCGCCAGCGAGCCCGCCCCCATGCTCTATCTCGCCCCCTACACCGGCTGCACCATGGCCGAACACCTGATGTGGCAGGGCAAGGACACCCTCGTGGTCTACGACGACCTGTCCAAACAGGCCAACGCCTACCGGCAGATGTCCCTGCTGCTGCGCCGCCCGCCCGGACGCGAGGCCTTTCCCGGCGACGTGTTCTACCTGCACAGCCGCCTGCTCGAGCGCGCGGTGAAGCTGTCGGACGAGAACGGCGGCGGGTCGCTGACCGCCCTGCCCATCATCGAGACGCAGGCCTCGGACGTGTCGGCCTACATCCCGACCAACGTGATCTCCATCACCGACGGGCAGATCTTCCTGGAGAGCGACCTCTTCTACCAGGGCATCCGCCCCGCCATCAACGTGGGCATCTCGGTGTCCCGGGTGGGAGGGTCCGCCCAGACCAAGGCCATGAAGAAGGTGGCCGGATCGCTCCGTCTGGACCTCGCCCAGTACCGCGAGCTGCAGGCCTTCGCCCAGTTCGGCAGCGACCTGGACAAGGCCACCCAGCGCCAGTTGACGCGCGGCCAGCGGATGGTCGAGATCCTCAAGCAGAACCAGTACGTCCCCATGCCCAACGAGAAGCAGGTGGCCATCATCTTCGCCGCCGGCAAGGGCTACCTGGACGCCGTGCCCGTGGCCGGTGTCGCGCAGTGGGAGACCGATTTCCACGCGTTCATGGCGGACAAGCATTCCAACGTCCTGCATGCCATCGCCGAGAGCGGCAAGCTGGAGGACCAGACCGTCGAGAACCTGACGGCGGCCATCGAGGAATTCGTCAGGACGCGCGGCTGACCGCCGAGCCCGTCCTCAGGAGGTAACCCGTGGCGGGAGCCGGGGTAAAGCTACTCAACAACCGGATCCGTTCGGTCAAGAGCACGCAGCAAATCACCAAGGCCATGAAGATGGTCGCGGCGGCCAAGCTGCAGCGCCAGCAGGGCAAGATGCTGGCGGCGCGGCCCTATTCGCGCAAGCTGGCCGAGCTGATGCAGCACCTGGCGGACAAGGCGGACGTCGCCCACCCGCTGTTCGAGGTCCGACCCGTGCGCCGCCGGCTGTTCGTGGTGATCACCTCGGACAAGGGCCTGTGCGGGTCCTACAACATGAACATCATCAAGCTGGCCCACCAGGCCGTGGACGCCTCGGTCGCCGAGGGTGTGGAGACCGAGGTCTACGCCATCGGCAGGAAGGCGGCCGACCACTTCCGCAAGCGCGGCTACAAGCTGTTCCGGAGCCACGAGGATTTCGCCGGGGACGCCGACAGCGAGCGCGGCAAGCTGGTGGGGGACAACGCCGTGGGGGCCTTCACATCCGGGGCCTTCGACGAGGTGCGGGTGGTCTACTCGTCCTTCGTCAGCACGATGACCCAGAAGCCGGTGAACCTGCCGCTCCTGCCCATCGCCCAGGACCCGGTGGAGACCGGGGACGCCGAGCACGGCGACCTGGACTACATCTGGGAGCCGAGCCAGGAGGAGCTCTTCGGGGTCCTGTTGCCTCTCTACCTGCGCAACCGCGTGTTCATGACCTTGAGCGAGGCCTTCACCAGCGAGCACGCGGCCCGGATGACCAGCATGAGCGCGGCCACCGAGAACGCCGGCGAGCTGATCGAGAGCCTGACCCTGCAGCGCAACCGGGAACGCCAGGCCGCCATCACGTCCGAGTTGCTGGACATCGTCGGCGGCGCCAACGCACTCTAGATTTTTCAGGGGCCGAGGCCCCGTTTCGCAGCGAAAGCAAGGAGAGGAAGCGATATGGCCGAGAACTACGGGCTGGTCCAGCAGGTCATCGGACCCACGGTGGACCTCGAGTTCGATTCGGATCACCTGCCGGAAATGCTCAACGCCATCCACATCGTCGACGAGGCGCGGGGGATCGACCTGATCACCGAGGTCGCCCAGCACATCGGCAACAACGTGGTGCGCACCATCGCCATGGACTCGACCGACGGTCTGGTCCGCGGCATGAAGGGCAGGGACACGGGCGATCCGATCTCCGTGCCCGTCGGCAAGCAGTGCCTCGGCCGTCTCTTCAACCTGCTGGGCAAGCCCCTGGACAGCAAGGGCGACCTGCCCGAGCCCGACAAGCGCTCTCCCATCCACGCCAGCCCTCCGGATCTGACCAACCAGGGCGAGGCCAACGAGATCTTCGAGACCGGCATCAAGGTCGTCGACCTGCTCGCGCCCTACGCCAAGGGCGGCAAGATCGGGCTGTTCGGGGGCGCCGGCGTGGGCAAGACGGTCATCGTGATGGAGCTGATCCACGCCATCGCCACCCAGCACGGCGGCTACTCCGTGTTCTGCGGCGTGGGCGAACGCACCCGTGAGGGCAACGACCTCTGGCTGGAAATGACCGAGTCGGGGGTCATCGAGAACACCGCCCTGGTCTTCGGGCAGATGAACGAACCGCCGGGCGCCCGTCTGCGCGTCGCCCTGTCGGGGCTGACCATGGCGGAGCACTTCCGGGACGTCCTGAACCAGGACGTGCTGCTGTTCATCGACAACATCTTCCGTTTCACGCAGGCCGGCAGCGAGGTGTCCGCCCTGCTGGGCCGCATGCCCAGCGCCGTGGGCTACCAGCCGACCCTGGCCACCGAGATGGGCCAGCTGCAGGAGCGGATCACGTCGACCCGCAGCGGCTCGATCACCTCGGTCCAGGCGATCTACGTGCCCGCCGACGACTTGACCGACCCCGCGCCGGCGACCGCCTTCTCGCACCTCGACGCCACGACGGTGCTCTCGCGGCAGATCGCCGAGCTGGGCATCTACCCCGCCGTGGACCCGCTGGACTCCACCAGCCGGATCCTGACCCCGGGCATCCTGGGCGACGAGCACTACGACCTGGCCCGCCAGGTGCAGATGATCCTGCAGCGCTACAAGGACCTGCAGGACATCATCGCCATCCTCGGCATGGACGAGCTGAGCGACGACGACAAGATCGTCGTGGCCCGGGCCCGCAAGATCCAGAAGTTCCTCTCGCAGCCGTTCTTCGTGGCCGAGACGTTCACGGGCATGCAGGGCCGCTACGTCAAGCTCGAGGACACCATCCGCTCGTTCAAGGGGCTGGTGGCCGGCGAGTACGACCACATCCCCGAGCAGTGCTTCTACATGTGCGGAGCCATCGAGGAAGTGCTGGAGAATTTCGAGAAGATGCAGGCGGAAGGTTAAGCCATGGCCAAGCCCTTCGACGTGGTCATCGTCACGCCCGACAAGACGGCCTACAAGGGGCAGACGATTTCGGCCGTCATACCCGGGCTGGCCGGCTACATCGGCGTGTGGGCGAACCATGCTCCGCTGGTGGCCGCGGTCGTGCCCGGCGTCGTCACCCTGAAGAAGGACGACCAGGGCAGCGAGCTGAAGATGGCCGTGGGCGCGGGCTTCGTGGAGATCTCGGAAAACACCGTCAACCTGATGGTCGAGACCTGCGAGAAGGCCGGCGAAATCGACGTCCACCGGGCCGAGGAGGCCCTCAAGCGCGCCCGCAAGCGGCTCAACGACATGGAGCACGACCTGAACCGGGAGCGCGCCCGGATGGCGCTGGCCAGGGCGGAAGCCCGGTTGAAGGCCACGGGGAAGATGCACTGATCCGCCGAAAGCCTGAAATCCACACAAATTTTGTTTGCTTTTTGGCTTGAGAACGAGTATCATGTTCTCCTGAATCAGGAGAGACCGGGGAGCAGGTTGTCGTAGAACCAGCTCCCCGTTTTTTGCATCCTTCCTCTTGCCCGCTGCGTATTCATTCCTTAAATCCATCGGAATAACTGGGATATGCACCCTGAGCCTCCGGAGCCCTGATCATGCCTCGTCGTGTCCGCCGTCCTGACCTGATCTTCTTGGTTTTCCTGTCGATCCTCCTGATCCCGGCCTGCGGATCGGACGAGGGGAACCCCGCCGCGCCCGCCGGTCCGGCGCCGGGGGCCGTGGGAGACCTGGCCGTGACGGGGGGCGGCCCGGGCGAACTGTCCCTCCGGTGGACGGCGCCCCAGGATGGGAACCTGACTTACGAGATCCGGACCATCCCCCTGGGGGACGAGGGGGCCGACATCGCGGCCTGGACGACTCGTGGTACGACCGGAGCCACCTCGTTCACCGTGACGGGGTTGGCCCAGGGCGAGACCGTGGTCTGCCTCCTGCGGGCCCGGTCGGGATCCGGCCCATGGTCGGGAGCGTCCAACTTCGCCGTGGGAACGGCGGACGCGGCGTTCGACATCACGCCCCCCGGCCCGGTGTCCGGCCTGCGGGTCTGGTCCAGCACCCCCGGCTCGGTGACCCTCGTCTTCTCGCCCTGCGGGGACGACACGGTCTACGGGGAGGCGGCGGGGTACGAGATCCGCCGCCATGCCGAACCGGTCACCGCCGCCAGCTGGGCCGAGGCCGTTCCCGTGGAATCCACGGTGGGCGCCCACACGCTGCCCGGCCTCCTGCAGGCGACGGTCACGGGGCTGGAGCCCGATGCGGACCTCCATCTTGGGGTGGTCGCCGTCGACGAGGCGGGCCTGCGGTCGCGGGCGCCGGCGGACGTGCCGGCCCGGACCGTCGAGCGCACCACGATCTACGTGAACGTCGAGGGCACGGGGGACTTCCCCACCATCGAGGAAGCCGTGGCCGAGGCGGCCGAGGGGGACGTGGTCCTGGTGGGCCCCGGCCGCTACACCTGGACCGACCAGGGCACCGGCGACCTCAAGTTCGGGCTCATCTACGTCGACCGCTTCACCCACGACGTCACCCTGCGCAGCCTGGCGGGGCCGGAGGCGACGATCCTGGACGCCGAGGACCAGGGCAACGTGATCACCATCCCCGGCGGGGAGATCACCGATCCGGAACGGGGGACCTACCGCGCAGCCATCTTCATCGAGGGTTTCACCATCACCGGCGGGCGGGCCACCGCCCAGGAGACCACCCCGGAGGAGGCCTGGGCCGGCGGCGGGATCTCCCTGCACCTGACCGATTCGGTGGTCCGGGACTGCATCATCACCGGCAACCGGGCGACCCAGGGCGGCGGGGTGATCTTCGCCGGCCAGTGCGGCGGCGGCCTGGAGAACTGCGTCCTCACCGGGAACGAGGCGGACTGGGGCGGGGGGATCATGCTCATCAACAGCGCGCCGCGCATCACCATCACGGGCTGCGACTTCCGGGACAATCACGCCGATCAGGACGGGGGCGCCATCTACGTCTACCACGCGACCTTCACCCTCGAGGACTGTCTCCTGGCCGGCAACGAAAGCCGCCTGGACGGCGGCGCGTTGTCGGTGGAGCAGCTGAATCCCGGCTGCGTGGTGAGGAGTTGCACCCTGGCCGACAACGAGGGAGTGCGGGGATCGGCGGTCCGGATGCCTGACGCCTCCTTCCTGACCTTCGAAGAGTGCATCATCGCCTTCAACCGTCCCGGAGCGGCCTTCAGCTTCTACCAGGACAGCAATCTGTCCCTGGGCTGCACGGACATCTTCGGCCACACCCAGAACTTCCCCACGGCGTCCCTCTACGTGGACCTCGGCGGCAATCTCGAGGCCGATCCCCTGTTCGCCGACCGGTACGGCTATGGGCTCCTCGCAGCATCGCCCTGCCTGGACGCCGGATCCTGTGGCCGGATCGGGGCGGCCGCGCGCTGATGCCGGCCGCTTGTCCCGCAGGGGCAAACGCGGTATTTTTCGGCCGGTAGGCGCTGCACCGGCGCCGTCATACCCCGCAGGAGCCGATCATGCCGCTGTTCGAAGCCGGAGACATCAAGGTCGAGATCGACGACAAGGGCTACCTGGTCGACGGGCAGGAATGGTCCCCCGCGCTGGCTCACGCCCTGGCCGAGGCCGACGGGCTGGGAGGGCTGACGGCCGACCACTGGAAGATCATCGATTTCCTGCGGAAGTTCCACGGGGCCCAGGGAGCGGCCCCGATGATCCGGGTGCTCTGCCGGGAAACCGGGTTCTCCCTCCAGAGGATCTACGACCTCTTCCCTGACGGCCCGGCCCGGGGGGCCTGCCGCATCGCGGGGTTGCCCCGTCCCGACTCCTGCGTCTGAATCCTCAGGGAGCCGGCTGACACCGGGGACAGAAGACGGTCGTTCGCCCGGCCACGGTCAGCTTCTGCAGGGTGGCGTCGCAATCCCGGCAGGGCTCGCCCGCCCGCCCGTAGACCCGCAGCTTGCGCCGGAAGTTCCCCGGCTTGCCCACGAAGTTCGTGAAGTTCAGGAAGGTGGTGCCGCCGTGGCGGATGGCCAGGCGCAACACCTGCTTGGCGCGCAGCAGCACTTCCCGCAGTTCCGCCTCGTCCAGGTCGCAGGGGCGGGCCAGGGGATGGATCCCGGCCAGGAACAGGCACTCGTCCACGTAGATGTTGCCGAGGCCCGAGGCGATGCCCTGGTCCAGCAGGCAGGCCTTGACGGGGGCGCCGCGCGCGGCGATCCGCTCCCTCCATTCGGGCCAGCGCACTTCCAGCATGTCCGGTCCGACGTGGTCGAGGGCGCGGGGCGCCACCCCGTCCTCCACGAGGGTGAGGCGGCCGAACTTGCGGATGTCCCGGTAATGCACCGGCAGGCCGTCGAAGTCGAAGGTCACGTGGACGTGCTTGTCGGGGAGGTAGCCGTCCAGCACGAAGATCTGGCCGGTCATGCGCAGGTGGATCATCAGGTAGGCGGGATCGCCGCCGCCGTCGGCGAAGTGCAGGATGAGATACTTGCCCCGCCGGTGAAGTCCGGTGAGGGTCCGGCCCACCAGGGCCCGGCGGATCCGGTGCGGGGTCTGGGTCAGGACGCCCGGAAAGGCGACCTGCAATCCCGTCAGGCGCCGTCCCCGGAGGTTGGCCAGCAAGGCGCGGCCGACGCTCTCCACCTCGGGCAGTTCGGGCATCAGAAACCCCGCGCTTCCTTGATGGCGGCGTAGGCGCCGTTGACGGCGCGCATCTTCTCCTCGGCGAACTTCTGGAAGTCCTCCCCGAGGCCCTTGTTGGCCATGATGTCGGGATGATATTCCTTGGCCAGCCGGCGGTAGGACTTGCGGACCTCGGCGTCCGTGGCGCCGGGATCGAGCCCGAGGGCGGCGTAGGCGCTCGCGAGGTTCTGTTCGGGGCGGAACATGGCGAGGGCCTCCTGGAAGGCCCGTTCGCCGAGGCCGAGATCGCGGGCGATGGTGCGGATCAGGTCCTCTTCGGCAGGGTGCATCACCCCGTCGGCCAGGGCGATGCCCACCAGCAGGGTCACCAGATCGTGCAGGCGCTGGGAATGGCGGCCGATGGTCTGCCGGATCTGGGCGGTGAACTCGGAAGAGGGGATCGCCGAGTCGCGCGCCTCGTTGAAGATGCGGGCGGCGATGCGTCGCTCGTCGGCCGGCATCCCCAGGTTGGTCCTTAGGAACTGGTCGAACGAGGCGACCTCGTCCGGGGTGACCCGTCCGTCCGCCTTGGCGACCTTGGCCGCCAGGCTGATCATGGCGACCAGGAAGATCTGCTGGGCCTGCAGGGGATCGACCCTGCCGCCGGGGCGGGTTCCCCAGGCCTGGCCGGGCCGCCTGGCGCCGGGATGGGGGCGGGAGCCCCCGTCCAGCTCGATGTTCGAGCCCAGGGCGCCGCCGAGGATGGCTCCCAGCGGACCGAAAAACATGAAACCGAGGCCGCCCCCGATCAAGGTGCCGAGCAAGCCCATGTTCGCCTTCCTTTTCGTGCCATGATCATGGAGTGGGGCAGATCCTGCTGGAACACCGGCCGGGCCGGAATCGCTCCCAAGATAATCCCGGCGAGCCGGCCATCAAGAGTACCTGCGGACCTGAAGATTTATTCAAGGGTCCGGGAATCGTGACCGATATCGGAGGTGAGGCAGGACCGAGGGGATGGTCCGGATTTCCGCCTACCGTCCGCGCCGCGCCTTCAGGCCGGATCCAACGTGAGGAACGACCCATGCAGATCCTGATCGTGGAAGACGACTTCATCAGCCGCCGCCTGTTGTGCCGATATCTGGAATCCTACGGGGACTGCGACGTCGCCGTCAACGGCAACGAAGCCGTGGCGGCCGTGCAGGCCGCCCTGGACAGCGGGAGCCACTACGATCTCATCTGTCTGGACATCATGATGCCGGGCAAGTGCGGCCAGGAGACCCTGGTCGACATCCGGAAGCTGGAGGAGCGCAAGGGGCTCCAGGTGGGGCAGGGAGCCAAGATCATCATGACCAGCGCGCTCGAGGACCACGAGGTCATCCGCAAGTCGTTCAAGGACGCGGCCGACGGCTACCTGGTCAAGCCCATCGTCAAGCGGAAGTTCATGGATGTCCTGAAGGAAGTCGGCCTGAAGGTGGAACTGGTCGGTTCGGGAGCGGACAGGACCTGATGAGCCCCCAGGACACCCTCACCGCGCCCGTGGAGTCGCGGATCTCGGACCGGGAGTTCGACGCCGTCCGGCGTCTGGTCTACGAGAACTTCGGGATATCACTCAGCTCGCAGAAGAAGACCCTCGTGGTGGGGCGCCTGCAGAAGGTGCTCCGGTTGCGGGGGTTCTCGACGTTCGGGGACTACCTGCACTGGGTCCAGGGGGATCCCAGCGGGGAAGCCCTGAGCGAACTGGCCGATCGCATCTCGACCAACCACACCTACTTCAACCGGGAGCACGAGCACTTCGACCATTTCGCCGCCACGGTCCTGCCCGAGGCCATCAGGCGGAGGACGGCCGCGGGCGACCCCGAACTCCGGGTCTGGTGCGCGGGATGCTCCACGGGGGAGGAACCGTACACGCTGATGATGCTCATGGCGGAAGCCCTGGCGGCGTCCGGAGCCCGTCTGAAGCCGGTCCTGCTGGCGACCGACATCTCCATGAAGGCCCTGCAAAAGGCCCAGGCGGCCATCTACCCCCATGATGCGGTGTCCAAGCTGCCCCCCGCCCTGAAGAACCGCTACCTGATCAAGCAGCCGGGCGGAATGTACCGCGTCGGGGACCCCATCCGCACCCTGGTCCACTTCCGACGCCACAACCTCATGAACCGGGTGTTCAGGTTCCGCAGCCCGTTCGACGCGATCTTCTGCCGTAACGTCATGATCTACTTCGACAACCCCACCCGGGCCAAGCTTGTCGAGAAGTTCGCCGACAACACGGTTCCGGGCGGCTACCTCTTCATCGGCCATTCCGAGACGATCAACCGGGACGGCGGCCTGTACAGGTACGTCCTGCCGGCCTGTTACCGGAAACCCCTCTGATGACGCCCCCTTTCCAGGTTTGATTGGCACCGGGCCGGATCTGGCCTATGCTGGCCGGGGGCAGTATTTTGGTGGAGGCCCCAGGCGCCGCATCCACCCGAGGCGCGGGTGCGCCCGATCCGAATCATGAATCCGTTCGAGGAGACGTCATGCCCCTGAGAGAGATCCTGCCCCCCTTCAAGGACGCGGAAATCCCCGGCGGCGGAGCCCTGGCCGAGCGCTGCGCCGTCGACGACCGCTACAAGTGGAAGCTCGAGATGATCTTCACCGACTGGGCGGCCTGGGAGGAATGTTTCGCCGAGGTCGAGGGGTCCCTGCCCGGCCTGGCGGAGCGGCAGGGCACCCTGGGCGACGGGGCGGCGCGGTTGCTGGAGACCATCGAAGCCATCCACGGGTCCCGGCGCCGGCTGGAAAAGGCTCTGGTCTTCGCGGGCATGAAGAGCGACGAGGACACGCGCATCGGGGAGAACCTGGCCCGCAAGGGTCGGGTGTCCAGCCTGGCGGTGAAGTTCGCCGAGGCGACCAGCTGGTTCGAATCCGAGCTGCTGGACCTGGACCCGCGGATCCTGGAGGAGTTCATCGCGGCGGAGGCCGGCCTGGAGGTCTACCGTCACTTCTTCGACGACGTCCAGCGGGCGCGGCCCCACACCCTGGACGCCGATCAGGAGGCCTTGCTGGCCTCGGCGGGGTTGATGTCGCGAGGGCCGGGCCAGATCTTCAACGCCTTCGACAACGCCGACCTCCAGTTCGACGCCATCACCGGGGAGGACGGCGAGCCGGCGACCTTGACCAAGGCCCGCTACTACAAGTTCCAGAAATCCCGGGACCGGCGGGTGCGGCGGGACTCCTTCGCCGCCTTCCTGGACGGCTACGGCGCCCTGCGCAACACCATGGCCGCCAACATGGACGCCAACGTCAAGAACCACGTCTTCTTCGCCGGGGCGCGGCGTCACGCGGGCACCCTCGAGGCCAGCCTGCACCCCGACGCCGTGCCGCCGGAGGTCTACCACGCCCTGCTCGACACCGTGGGCAAGAACCTGCCGGCGATCCACCGGTACACCGCGCTCAAGCAGGCGGTCCTCGGCCTTGACCCGCTGCGGGAATACGATCTGGCGGTTCCCCTCTTTCCCGAGGGCGAGTTCAAGTTCACCTACGACGAGGCGTGCGAGGTCATGCTCGAGGCCTTCGCGCCCCTGGGCGAGGACTACGTGCGCACGGTGCGCGAGGGCATCGCGGGCGGCTGGATCGACGTCCACGAGAACGCCGGCAAGCGCAGCGGGGGCTACAGCAACGGCGTCTACGACACGCCGCCGTACATCCTGCTGAACTGGTCGGACCAGCTGGGGGATTCCTTCACCCTGGCCCACGAGCTGGGGCATTCCATGCACAGCTGGCTTGCGGTGCACAACCAGCCGTACGTCTACGGCAGCTACCCCATCTTCACCGCCGAGGTGGCCTCGACCTTCAACGAGCTCCTGCTGATGGACCACCTGGTCCGCACCACCACGGACCCCCGGCGGCGGGCCTACCTGCTGGACTACCACCTGTCCCAGATCAACAACACCGTGTTCCGGCAGACGATGTTCGCCGAATTCGAGCTGCGCATCCACCGCCTGGGCGAGCAGGGCCAGACCCTGACCGCCGAGGCCCTGGGCGAGCTCTACCGGGAACTGCTGGTCAAGTACTGGGGGCCGCTGGTGGACTTCGATCCGGACCGCAGCCCCTTGACCTGGATGCGGATCCCGCACTTCTACTACGACTACTACGTCTACCAGTACGCCACGGCCTACTCGGCGGCGGTGGCCCTTTCCCGGAAGGTCCTGGCCGGGGGTGCGGAGAAGCGGGAACAATACCTGGACATCCTGCGTTCGGGATGCAGCCGCTATCCCGTGGCCACCGTGATGCTGGGCGGAGTGGACCTCGCCACGTCCGGTCCCATGGAGGACGTGGTGACCCTTTTCGGATCCCTCATCGACCAGGCCGAGGCCCTGCACGCCGACCTGGGCAGGACCACCTAGCGAGGAGCCCCATGCAGCAAATCATGACCGTCCTGCTGGCGACAGCCGCCCTGCTCGGCGCGGCGAGCGCCACGGCCACCGACCCGCAGATCACCACGACGTCGGACAACGCCACGGTCGACCAGAACAATCCCTACCTGTATTCGTCCTCCCTGGGCGACTTCCGGGTGATGATGCCGACCGGCTGCGCCAAGGTGAAGCAGCTCTACAACGAGCAGGACCAGCTGGGAGACGACGATCCCGACATCGAGGCGGTGCAGGTGATCGCCGTCACCTGCGATCGCTTCGAGGAGCAGGGTCAGGGCTGTTCGGTGACGGCGTTCTTCAACCTCACCGACGGCAGGGGCGGCCCGGCCGGCCCGAACGAGGTCACCCGGCAGTTGCGCAAGGTCCTCAAGCAGATGGATGCGTTGGTCACGAGCGAGCAGTTCATCAGCGGCGAATTCGGTCCGGGCCGCCAGGGCGAGGGCGTCGACGTCCGGGCGACGTCGGGTGACGGGGTCGGCGAGGTCTGGCTGCGGGGCCTGCTGGTCGAGGGCGCGGTCTACCTGCTCTCGGCCTGGGACGTCGAGGGCGGCCTGTGGGACGACCCTCTCATCCAGCAGTTCTTCAATTCCTTCTCCCCGGGAGCGGAATGACCAGGCGGGCGAGCCGGATGGTCCGGCCCCCCTCAACCGGAACAGGATGTTCATGAATTCGAATCGGATGGCGTATCGGGGCTGGTTCTACGCCCTGGCGGCGTTCCTCGCCGCGACGGGCGAGGCGTGGGCCCAGACGGGGCAGGAGGCGCGCGAGGCGGTGGATCAGGCGGTGGAGGTCCGGCAGCAGACCCAGCAGGGTCTGGACGCCTGGGCCGAGGAGAAGGACGACCTCCTGCGCCGTTTCCGTCAGGCCCAGGCGTCGGTCGAGTGGTTGGAGGAGCGCCAGGGGGTGGAACAGCAGCGGGTGCTCGGCCTCGAGGGCCGCATCGCCGAACTGGAGCGCCGGCTCGGCGAGGCGGACCGGCTCGAGGGAAGCCTGCAGGACACCCTCCAGGTCCTCTTCCACCGCCTGGAGGATTCGGTCTCCCGCAGCCTGCCCTTCCTGCCCGGAGAGCGCCGTTTCCGCCTCGAAACCCTGAGGGATGAGCTGTCCAGACCGGACATCGCCTCGGCCGAGAAGCTGCGGCGTCTGCTCGAAGCCCTGCAGGTCGAAGCCGCCTACGGGGCGACGGCCGAGGTCTACCAGGGGGAGATCGAGGTCGCCGGCGAGACGATCTTCGCCGACATCCTGCGGCTCGGCCGGGTGGCCCTGTTCTGGATGACCCCGGACCGCAAGCAGGCAGGGACGTACGATCAGGGCGAGGGGGCCTGGCTGGCTCTCGCCGACGGCGGGGCCCGTCGCCGCATCGGACTGGCCATGGAGATGGCCTCGCGCCTGCGGCCGGTCGAGCTCATCGAGCTTCCCCTGGGCAGGATCGCCCCCGCCGCGGAGGCGCAGCCATGAGGCGCCTGCTGCCCATCCTGTGGTTGCTGGCATTCGCGGTCCCCGCTGTCGGCCAGGACATCCGCGAGGCCGCGCGCAAGGCCGAGGCGGACCGCCAGGCCGCCCTGCAGGAGGCCCGCGCCGCCGAGACCCGCATCCTGGCCGACCGCGCCGCCCTGCTGGCCGAGGTCGAGCGTCTCGAACGGCGCCAGGCGGAGCTGGAGGACGGCGTGGCCGACCTGGAACGCCGCCAGGCCGAGGGCGCCCGGCGCCGCGACGAGCTGGCGGCCCGATGGAGCGGGCGCGAACTGGCCTTCCGCGAGATCAGCGGCAACGTGCGCGTGGCCGCGCGGGAACTGGAGTCCCTGCTCAAGGCCTCGCCCCTGAGCGCCGGCCGGCCCTGGCGGCTGGAGACGGTGGCCCCCCTGCTGGACACCGGCTACTTCCCGGACATCGACGACATCACGGCCATGGCCGACGTCTTCTTCGACGAGATCGCCCGCGGCCAGCAGGTCACCCTCGCGGCGGGGGACTTCATCGGCCGGGACGGCAAGCAGACCCGGGGGGACGTCCTCCAGCTGGGCAAGTTCACCACGGTCTATCGCACCGGCGACGAGCTCGGCTTCCTGGACTGGCAGCCGGACGGGGGACAGCTCTTCGCCCTGGCAGCCCTGCCGCCGCGGGGCGTGCGGAGTTCGCTGGAGGCCTACCTCGATGGCCGGTCCGCGGACGTTCCGGTGGACATGAGCGGGGGCGCGGCCCTGCGCCAGCTGACCCACCGGACCGGCTTCGTCGAGCAGCTGCAGGCCGGCGGACCCATCATCTGGCCCATCGGCCTGATCGCCCTGGCGGCCCTGGTCATCGTGATCGCCAAGATCGTGTTCCTGAACAGGGTGCACGGCAACACCGACCGCATCATGGGTCGGGTGACGGATCTGGCGGCGCAGGGGGACTGGGACGGCTGCGAGAGGATCATGGCCGAGAACGCAGGAAAGAACTGGCCGGTGATCCACGTGATCCGGGCGGGCCTGGGCGCCCGCGACGAGGACCGCAGCACCCTGGAAACGGTCCTGCAGGAAGCCATCCTGCACGAGCTGCCGCGCATCCAGCAGGGGATCGCCATCCTGGCGGTGCTGGGGGCCGTGGCGCCGCTGCTGGGTCTGCTGGGCACGGTGACGGGGATGATCGACACCTTCCGGGTGATCACCCTGTTCGGCACCAGCGATCCCAAGCTCATGTCCGGAGGCATCAGCGAGGCGCTGGTGACCACCGAGCTGGGACTGGCGGTGGCCATCCCCATCATGCTCCTGCACACGTTCATCAACCGGAAGGCCGACCACCTGATCGGCGACATGGAGGAGAAGGCGGTCCAGCTGACGAACATCATCCAGAAACGCCGGGCCCAGGAGGAGGCCACCGCATGATCGACCTGGCGTGGCAGGTGCGCGGTTACCTGGCCCAGGGCGGCTGGATCATGGCCCCGCTGGCGGCGGTGTCGGTGGCCATGTGGACGCTGATCCTGGACCGTTACCGTGAGTTCGCCGCGTGGCGCCGGGCTCCGGGTCCGGCCGGGAGGCTGGACGCCCTGTTCGCGGAGCGCCGATCCGGGCTGCCGGACCGGCCGGAGCTCGACCGGGAGATCCTGGCCGAGTGCTCCCTGCACCTGCAACGCCTGCTGGATTCCCGCCTGGCCGCGATCTCCATCCTGGCGGTGGTGGCCCCCCTGCTGGGGCTGCTGGGGACGGTGCTGGGCATGATCCAGACCTTCGACGTCATCGCGATGTTCGGGACGGGCAACGCGCGGGCCCTGGCCGGAGGGATCTCGGTGGCCCTGATCACCACCCAGACCGGCCTGCTGATCGCCATCCCCGGGCTGTTCATGAGCAACCGGCTGAACACCATCGCCCGGCGGCTGAAGACCACGGTCGCCGAGGCCGAAGCGGCCCGGGGCAGGGCCCTCGGCGGACGGGAGGCGGCATGATCAAGGTCCGCAGCACCCTGCGGGGGGCCGGCAGCGAGGTCAACATCAACATGGGCCCGCTGATCGACATGGTCTTCCTGCTGCTCATCTTCTTCGTGGTCACCACGAGCTTCGTCAAGGAGACGGGAATCGAGGTGCAGCGGTCCACCGCCGCGACGGCCGAGGTGACCGAGCACGGCACCATCCTGCTGGGCATCAGCGCCGAGGGCCACGTCTACTTCGAGGGCAAGCGCATCGACGTGCGCAGCGTGCGGGCCCTGGTCGAGCGAGCCCTGGCCGAGGATCCCGAGGCCGGCGTGGTGGTGGTGGCCGACAAGGACAGCAACACGGGAACCGTCATCAAGGCGATGGACCAGTGCCGCCTGGCCGGAGCGAAGAACGTGAGCCTGGCGGCCAGCCGGGAGGGCGTCGAATGAGCGGGCGCCCGGGCCTGCTGCTGATTCCGGCCGCCGTCGCGGCCCTGGTCCTGAACGTGCTGCTGTTCGCGGCGGCCGCCCTGCTGGCCCGCGACCGCACGGTCGAACCGCGCCAGTACGATGCCGCCGCCGTCCAGCTGGTTTCGCTGCGGCCGCCCGAGGTCGACCGGACGGAGCCCCTGCGGGAACCGCCGCCGAAGCCTGAGGCCCCGCCGCAGATGGACTTCATGCCCGACCTTCCCCGGCCCAGTCTGGACCGGCCCCGGCTGGGGGACGTCCGGGTGGCCATCGATCCGTCCCTTCTGCGGGGCGAGCCCGTGCGCGGGGACTTCATCTTCCAGGCCGACGACCTCGACCAGCCGCCGCGGGCGGTGGTGAGGACCTCGCCGGTCTACCCGTTCAAGGCGCGTCAGCGGAACGTCGAGGGCTACGTCGAGGTGAAGCTGCTGGTCCAGGCCGACGGTTCGGTGGCCTCCGTCGAGGTCCTGGACGCCAGTCCCGAGGGCGTCTTCGACGGCGCGGCGCTGAAGGCCGTGCCCCAGTGGAAATTCGAACCCGGGCGCCTCGAGGGTCGCCCGGTGCCGTCCTGGGTGGTCACCCGGGTCGTCTTCCAGATCGACCGATGAAGGCGAGGGCGCGCATGGCTGCGGCGTTGCTCCTGCTGGTCCTGCCGGCGGGGGGATCTTCGGGGCAGGTTCCCGGGCGGGAGGTCGAGCAGGCGCGCATCGAGGCCGGCGAGGACCTGGCTCCCCGCGCCCAGCAGATCCTGTTCCGCGCCCGCAGCCTGCTGGACGATGGCAAGCCCGCCGAGGCGGCGGAGGTCCTGGCCGGGTGGCTGGCCGGGGACCCGGCGCGCGACCACGCCCTCCTCCGCTACGAGCTGGCGAACGCGCGCCTGGCGCAGGATGACGAGACCGGCGCCCTGGCCGACCTGCAGGCGGCGGTGCGGCTGGAGCCCCGCTTCGCCCGGGCCTGGCTGCGGCTGGGCGAGACGGCCTACGGCCTGGAGCGATATGCCGCCGCCGCCGAGGGGTTCGCGCGGGGCTACGCCCTGACGCCCGACCCCCGGCCCGAGTTCCTCCACTACGCGGGGGTGTGCGACCTGCTGGCGGGCCGGCCGGATCAGGCCGCCGCCGCCCTGTCGACCCTGCTGACAGACCATCGCGCCGTCGCCGAACCCGAGTGGTACCGGGCCCTGGTGGCGGCGGCTCTCGAAAGCGCGGATCCCGGCCAGGCGCGGCCGTTCCTGGACCACCTGCTGGCCGATCGGCCGTCCGACCCGGCTTCCTGGGAGCTGGCGGCCCAGGAGGCGGCCGCCCGCGATGATTATCGCACCGCCGCCGTCCTGCTCACGGTGACCGGATACCTGAGGCCGCTGACGCCGGCGGAGTGGCGGCAGCTGGGCGATCTGTACGCCGTCATCGAGGTGCCCCGGCAGGCGGCTCGTTGCTACGAGCGGGCCCTGCAGGCCGACGGGGGAAGCGCGGGGCCGGATGAGACCGCCGCCCGGGCCGAGGTGGAGCGTCTGGCCTCGGCGTGGCTCGCGGCCCACGATCTGGAGGCCGCACGCCGCACCCTGCGGCAGGCCATGGCCGGACGGCCGACCGCCTCGGGCTGGGCCCTGCTCGGGGACGTGGACCTGATGGACGGCGACTTCGCGGCGGCGTCCGAGCACTTCGGCAAGGCGGTCGCCCTGGATCCGGAATTCGGCCGCGGCCACCTGATGCTCGGTTACTGCTCCCTGGAACTGGACCGCCCTGCCGAGGCCCGCCGTCACCTGGAGCGGGCGCTCGCCTTCCCCGAACAGGCGACCAGCGCCCGGGACCTGCTCCGCCGGGTGGAGCCGTGATCGCGGCCTGGCGCGGACGCCTGTTGCTGGCGGCGTTCGGCCTGGCGCTGGGTCTGGGTCTGGGCGAGATCACCGCTCGGATCATCCTGCCGCGCCTGCCGGCGCCCGAGGGGGCGGCCTGGATCCCCGACCCCGGTTGCGGGTTCCGCCTGCGGCCCAGCCCGCCCGGCTCGTTGCCCGAGGATCATCCCGACTTCATCAACGCCTTCGGCTTTCGCGACCGCAATCACCCCGTGGCGAAGCCGGCGGGGGTGAGGCGCATCCTGGGCCTCGGCGACTCCTTCGTCTACGGAGCGGTGCCGCCGGCCGAGAACTTCCTGAAGGTCTGCGAACGCGCCCTCGCGGCGGACGGCGACTCCCTGCGGACCGAGATGGTGCTGCTGGGCGCGCCGGGGTACAGCCCCGAACACGAGGCGGACCTGCTGGAGAGCTTCGGGCTGGGGCTGGATCCCGACCTGGTGATCGCCTGCTTCTTCGTGGGCAACGACGTGACGGGCATCCCCGTGCGCGGCCGCGTCCTGGCCGGACGCATGTACCACCCTCACAGCCCCATCGGCTGGCTGGACGTGGCGCGGAAGTCCCAGCTCTTCCAGCTGGCCGAGGGCGTGGTGTACCGCGGCCTGAAGGAAAGGTGGAGCGGATCCGGGGTTGCAGGTCTGCCCGGGGAAACCGCAAGCCCCGAGGTCTCGCCCCTGTACCTGAAGATCCTGGCCAGCAACATCCCCGTGTACCTCAAGAATCCGGGTCACGATCTGGAGGATCTGTGGGCGGAGGCCCTCGGGCATCTCGACCGCATCGATTCGGCCTGCCGGGCGCGGAACGTGCCCTGGTTGCTGATGGTGATTCCCGGGGAGGAACAGGTCGATCCGGTGGTGCGCGGGCAGGTGCTGGCCGGCCTGGGGCTCGCCGAGGGGGATCATGATTTCGACGGGCCCCAGCGGAGGCTGAGGGAGTGGGCGGGGGCCAGGTCCGTCCCCATCCTGGATCTGCTTCCGGTCATGCGGGCCGCCCACGGCGACACGGCCCGCCTCTACGTGCCCAACGACACCCACTGGAACCGGCGGGGCAACGCCGTGGCCGGCGCCGCCCTCGCCGCCGAACTGACCGCCCGGGTCATTCCTCGTTGATGATCTCCAGCAGGAACTCCGCCGCCCGGGGGTCGTCGAACTGGCTCACCCAGAACACGGCGTCCCGCTTGATCTCCGGGTCCTTCTCCATGCCCACGATCTCGATCAGCAGGCCCAGGGCCGCCTCTTCGTCGTCCATCTGGGTCAAAACGTGGCAGATCTGCTGCTTCAGATCGCGGCTGTCGGTGCCGGCGTAGAGTTCCCGGACCATGTCCAGCGAAACCTTCTCCCGCTCCGAGGCGAAGAACAGGGCCTGGGCGCGCAGTTCATCGTCCGCCGCGGGGTTGCGGATCAGGTCGAGGATGACCCGGTCGGCCATCTCCGAGTCGAGGTCGGACAGGGAGAACAGCGCCATTTCCCGCATTTCCGGGTCGGTTTCGGTCTCGATGATGCCGGCCGCCAAGGCGGCGACATCGTCGTCGCGACCGGTGTTCCCGAGCCCGAACAGGGCCTGCCGGCGCATCCGGGGATCCCGGGTGGTGTCCTTGACGATGTCCGCCAGCATCAGGAAGGCCTTGTCCCCGCCGTGGCGACCGATGGCGAACAGGGCGGCCTCTCCCAGCTCCGGATCGCCGGTCGTTCCGAAGAAGTCCACGATGGCGTCCAGGGCCTTCTCGCTTTCGGTCATGGACAGGCACATGACCAGTTCGGATTGCAGCTCGGCGTCCTCCGATTCGTGCAGGAGCTTGATGAGGAGGTCGAGGCTGCGTTCCTCCCCGTAGCGGCAGAGCATGAAGACGGCGTTGCGGCGCATCTCGTCGCTGGTCTTCTTCTTTCCCGTGACGATGTTCTCCAGGACCGGCAGGGCCTTGTCCGGATCCATCTCCATGAGGGCGTGCAATGCGGCCATCTGCGTCTCGGCCCGCACCTGCTCCTCGCTCAGTTCGCGGACCTTGCGGGCGGCGTCCGCCTCGCCGCGCTGCGCCAGTTCGCCGTAGATGCGGGCCAGCAGAGCCTCCCCGTCGGTAGCCGTCTCGACGTCAGGATAGAGTTCCGCCTGCTGGGCGAGGAGCGTGGCGGCCTCCTTGAGTTCCTCGACCCGGTCCAGCCGGTAGCGGGCGAAGGCTTCCCAGTACAGGGCGTTGCCTGCCAGGTCGTCCTCGCGGGCCGATTCGTGGACTTGCCGGTAGAACTCGGCGGCTTCCCGGAAGCGGCCCTTGTTCAGGGCCGTCCTTCCGGCTTCCATCGTCGCAGCGGGATCGTCGCCCGCCAGGGTCGGACAGGCCGCAAGGATCATCAGAGCCAGCAGTGCCGGCAGGAACGCCGCAGCCGACAGCGTGTGCGGGCCGGTGATACGAGGGGTGAGCGATTTCATGTCAGCATCCTTCCGGTCAGAGTGCCCGCCCGGGCGCGCCGCTGTCGGTCAGCACGCGCAGACGGTTCAGGGTGGATCGTTCCTGCAGCCCATCCTTGATCCAAGCCATGTCCCGGCTGCAGTCGTTGCGGGACAGCCCGGCGATCTGGGCCAGCACCAGTTCGAGGTCCTCCAGCAGGGAGCGGACCTCGGGGTCGCCCGCCACCGGCGTGTCCATCAGCAGCCGGGTCTGCAACAGCATTCCCCCCGCCCAGGCAGGCACCTCGCCCAGGTCCGACGTCGAACAGGGGCGGGCTTTCACGTCGGTGAGCAGGACGTCGGCCCGCGAGAACAGGTCGATGGCGGCCAGGCGGTAGATGTCGTCCCTCACCCTGACGGGGGCGCCGGAGACGGCCTCCGTCGGATCGGTGACCGCCGCCGGGAAGGGAACGGGCCCGGGCCCCGTCAGCCTGCCGATCCCGAAGCCGAGGACGAGGACGGCTGCCGCCGCCGCCGCGGTTCGCCAGAGGGCGGAATGACGGCGTGGATGACGGAAGAGCAGGGGGGCTGTGCGTCCGCGCCGGTCCCTGCGGGCGGCGTCGATCCGGTCCCACATCCGGTCCCGCGGCGTCGCCGGCGGCTCGTTCAGCCGCTTCAACCGGTCCGCCAGGACTTCATCATCGGGGTGGTCCATGGGCCCGTTCTTCATCGTTCGGCCTCCAGGTCATGTTGGCGCAGCGGCCCGGCCAGCAGATCGCGGAGCTTCTGTCGAGCCCGGGAAAGGCGGGCCTTGGCGGTGCCCACGGGCGTGCCCATGGCCGCGGCGATCTCCTGGTGGGTGTAACCCTCGACGTCGTGCATGACGAGCACCAGGCGCTGGTCGTCGTCCAGCTGGGTGACCGCCCGGTCGAGCCGGCGACCCAGGTCCGGATCGAGGTCCGGTCCCGTTCCCGACAGATGCGCCAGATCGTCCCGGGCGGTCTCGAAGTCCAGGATCCGCTTGCGCTTGCGCAGCGCGGAGCAGATCACCGAGGTCGCGATGCGGTGCAGCCAGGCTCCGAAGGGGCCGTCGGACCGGAAATCCTCCAAACGGTCGAAAGCCCGGATGAAGGTGTCCTGGGTCAGGTCCTCGGCCAGGGCCGCATCACCGGTCATCCGGAAGGCGAGGCGGTACACCCGGTCCACGTGGTCCTCGTAAAGAGCCCTTTCGGCAGCGGGATCTCCGCGCCTGATGCTCCGGATCAGCTCGTTTTCGTCCTGGTCGGGTCGCAAGACGGATCTCCGCAGGGGGTGTCGGGTCAGCCTCGTCCATCCAACCGACATTGACACGGTTCGGGGCCGAAGGGTTGCCGAAAATTTGCGGGAAATGAATTTGGAACCGAAATTTTGGTTTCAACAAAAATTTTTTGGCCGACAACAAAAGCGATGTTATCATTGGGTCCGAGGAGGTCGCCAACGTGACGGGCAAGGTCGAGATCAGCGCCAGTCTCGAGGACTATATCGAGGCCATCTACCACACGGAGGAAGCCAAGGGCGCCGCCCGGGCCAAGGACATCGTCCTGGCCCTCGGGGTCCACAATTCCTCGGTGACCCAGGCTCTGCGGGCCCTGGCGGAGAAGGATTTGATCAACTATGCGCCCTACGAGGTGATCACGCTGACCCCCCCGGGACGCCGCGTGGCCCTGGACGTCGTCAAGCGGCACCAGGTTCTCAGCAAGTTCCTGGTCAAGGTGCTCGGACTGCCGGCGGACGAGGCCGACGAGGGCGCCTGCCGCATGGAGCACAGCATCGACGGCATGATTCTCGATCGCCTCGTGAAGTTTGTGGAGTACTTCGAGCAGTGTCCCCTGAACGACGTGATGTGGGACGACGACGCGGGCTTCTTCTGCGGCAAGGGGCTCGGGGACGGGACCTGCGGACGCGATTCCTGCGGGGGGCCTCACGCCCTCGAAGGTCCCGGGGCGGACGAGAATGAAAGCCTATAAGGCGGACGCGGCCCGGGAAGGGCCGGAATCGGAAGGGATGACGATGCCTTTGAGCATGGTTCACGAGGGCGACAAGGCGGTGCTGCGGGCGATCACCGGCGGGCACGAGATGCGGGGACGCCTTGCGGCCATGGGCCTGCTGCCCGGAATCGAGCTGGAAGTCATCCGCAACTCGGGGCACGGCCCCTTCGTGGTCGGCGTCAAGGGCAGCCGGGTGGTCATCGGCCGGGGCATGGCGTCCCGGATCGAGGTCGAATAAACATCTCGCCGGCCGGTTCCCCTGACGAGCCGGCCGGTTCACATACCGGGGATTGCAAGGCGTGACGAAAACCCTCGACAAGACGATCACCGTGGCGGTCGCCGGCAATCCCAACTCCGGGAAAACCACCATTTTCAACAACCTCACGGGATCCCGCCAGCGAGTGGGCAACTATCCCGGGGTCACGGTGGAGTGGAAGGAAGGGACCGTCAGGCGGGGTGATCTGAGCCTCAAGCTCTACGACCTTCCGGGCACCTACAGCCTGACCGCCTACTCGGAGGAGGAGCTGGTCGCCCGGGACTTCCTCATCGAGCAGCAACCCGACGTGGTGGTCAACGTCCTCGATGCCGCCAGTCTCGAACGCAACCTCTACCTCACCACCGAACTGATGGAGATCGGGCTGCCCCTGGTCCTGGTCCTGAACATGACCGACGTCGCCCGCGACCGGGGCCTGACCATCGACGCGGGGCTGCTCGCCCGGCGTCTGGGCGTGCCGGTGGTGCCCGCGGTGGGCAACCGCAACCAGGGCATGGACGACATCATCGCGGCGGTGGCCGAGGTCGCCTTCCGGCAGATCTCCTTGCCGGGTCCGGCCGACCAGTGCCGTGACGCGGGCCCGGGGCTGGCCTCCCTGACCCAGGTCGCCACCGGGGGAAGCTACCACCGGGTGGACTACGGAGACGCCGTCGAGGCGCGCCTCGAAACCGTCAGCCAGCTTCTGCCCGAGGCTCGCCACCGCCGCTGGCAGTCCGTCAAGCTGCTCGAGGGGGATGAGGCCCTGCTGGAATCCATCGCAGATCCCGGGGTGCGCGCGCGCATCACCGCCGAATCCGGGGCCTTCGCCAAGGAGGCCGCGGAGGACTCCGACACGGTCCTGGCCAGGCTGCGCTACGACTTCATCGGCCGCCTGTGCCACGGCGTGCTCCGCATCCCCGACCGGTCCGAGAGGACTCTCAGCGACCGCATCGACCGCTGGGCCATGCATCCGCTCTGGGGTGTGCCCATCTTCCTGACCCTGATGTACGGCGTCTTCACCCTGACCTTCGGTCTGGGCAACCCGATCATGAACCTCATCGACCACGGGTTCGTGAAGCTGGCCGCCCTGATCAGCGGCTTCTGGCCCGAGGGCACGGCCAGCCCGCTGCGGTCCCTGCTGGTCGAGGGCATCATCGGCGGGGTGGGCGGGGTGATCGTCTTCCTGCCCAACATCGTCCTGCTGTTCATGGCCATCGCGGTGCTCGAGGGCACCGGGTACATGGCCCGGGCCGCCTTCGTCATGGACCGGTTCATGAGCAAGGTGGGGCTGCACGGCAAGAGCTTCATCCCCCTGCTCATCGGGTTCGGCTGCACCGTGCCGGCCATCATGGCCACCCGCACCCTGGAGACGCGGCGCGACCGCCTGATCACCATGATGGTGCTGCCGCTGATGAGCTGCGGGGCGCGCCTGCCCATCTACGCCCTGATGATCCCCGCCTTCTTCGCTCCCCGCTGGCAGGGCCCCACCCTGTGGATCATCTACGTCACCGGCATCGTCCTGGCGCTTGCGGGGGCGCGCTTCCTGCGGGCCACCCTGTTCCGCGGCGAGACCACCCCGTTCCTGATGGAGCTGCCCCCCTACCGCATCCCCACGGCGGGCAGCCTGCTGGTGCAGATGTGGACCAGGGCCTGGCTCTACGCCAAGAAGGCGGGCACGGTGATCCTGGGCGCCTCGATCATCCTGTGGTTCCTGACCTTCTACCCCAAGCCGCCGGCCGACTACAAGGTGCCCGAGGGCTTCGACCGGGCAGCGATCGGATCGGAGACCCGGTTCGGGGACCTGTCGGATCCCGCGGCCATCCAGTCGGCCGAGCTGAGCTACAGCATCGCCGGCCGCGTGGGACGCCTCCTCGAGGCGGTGATCGAACCCATCGGATTCGACTGGCGGATCGGCACGGCCCTGGTCGGGGCGGTGGCGGCCAAGGAGGTCTTCGTGGCCCAGATGGGGATCGTGTTCGCCGTCGGGGAGGCCGATGAAACGTCCGAGGATCTGCGGACCCGCCTGCGTGACCGTTATTCGCAGCTTGTGGGATTCTGTATCATGCTCTTCGCCCTGATCAGTACTCCCTGCGTGGCGACCTTCGCCATCACCCGGCAGGAGGCCGGCTCGGTGAAATGGGCCCTGGCCCAGTCGGTGGGATTGACCCTCCTGGCCTGGATCGTGACCTTCACGGTCTACCAGGGAGGGGTGCTGCTGGGTCTGGGGTCGGCCGTGGGGGGGCCGTGATGAAACCGTCCATCGATACCATGGTCGTGGTGATCATCGTCCTGCTGGCTGCGGGCTGGGCCGTTCGTTCTTTCATCAAGTCCTTGCGCAGCAAGAAGATGTGTTCCACTTGCGGATCCGCGGAAAGCTGCCCCCTCGCCGGCAAGGACCCAGTGAAACTCCAGGATCTCCACGACCTGCCTCCCCGCTAGACCCACCCGTGTTCCGGATCCGGTCCGGTTCCCTGCGGACCAGGACCGGAATGCGATGAATTTGTTGGAATCCCATAATTTAATTCCATCTTACCCCCTGATCGTTGTATAAAGATTTTCAGTAAAGCAATTTCTCCTATCGTTCAGGGGGGATTTGGCTGGATGTCCCAAGCGCCCCAGATGGCGGATCCGAGGATCAGCCGTGAGGAACCCCGACCGGACGGTCCCCAGGGCCCGACCCGGGGATTTTCCTGGCTGGGAATCATCGGCCTGGCCGGCGTGGGGATCACGCTGACGCTCCTGCTCGCAGATTCTCCCTTTCCTTTCCTGATGTTCCACACCCTGGCCGAACTCGTCGCCGTGGCGGTGGCCTGGGGCGTGTTCATGCTGGTCTGGAACGCCCGCCGGTTCATCCGGAACGAAGCCCTGGTGGTCCTCAGCGGGGCCTACGCCTGGGTCGGCTTGATCCACCTCCTGCACGCATTCAGCTACCAGGGCATGACACCGATCCTGAATCACGAGGGGGCCGATCTGGCGACCCAGCTGTGGGTCGGGGCCCGGTACCTCGAAACCGGGGGCTGGCTGCTGTTCGCGCTCACCCTGGGCCGGCGGGTTTCCAGCCGCCTCTTCCTGCTGGGCCTGAGCGCGGGGGCGCTCCTGCTGCTGGCGGTCATCCTGCACTGGGAAGCGTTCCCGGCCTGCTGGCGGGATGGCCACGGCCCGACCCCGTTCAAGATGGCTTCGGAGGCCGCGGTCAGCGCTGGCCTGCTGGCAGCCGTGGTCCTCATGACCCGGCGGAGGCAGGAACTCGCCCGGGGTCTCTTCCAGGGGTTCCGGCTGGCGTTGGTCGCTTCCGTCCTCTCCGAGCTCATCTTCCTGGCCAAGTCGGACGTCGATGGCGTCGCCGGCATCGTCGGCCACGTCGTCAAGACCATTTCCTTCGGCTTGCTGTATTTCGCCCTCATCCGGCTGGGGTTGAGTCAGCCCTACGCGACCCTGTTCTCCGACTATCGCCGGCGCTCGGCCGAGTTGAAGATGCTGTCGCAGCAGTGGCGGCGGTTCCTTGATCACATGACCGTGCCCATGGTGATCCTGGACGAGGACGGCCTGATCAGGGAGCAGAACCCCGCCGCCAGGCGTCTGGCTTCCGGCGAAGCCGGGGCCCTGCAGGCCGATTCCGTCTGGGACCTCGCGACCCGGGAAGGGCGGGGAGCCGTCCACGAGCGGATCCGGGCCGTGGCCTCCACCGGCCGCCCCCAGTCCTTCCGGGAGCAATACGTCGATTCGGACGGTCGGCGGATGGCCATCGAGTCCGTCCTGTTCCGGCTGGGAAAGGACGGCGGCGGGAAGCAGCAGCTGGGCCTGGTCGGGATGGACATCTCGGACCGCCTGGCCCGGGAGAGCGAATACGCCAGCTTCGTCGAGGCTGCCCTGGACGGATTCTGGCTGGTCGACGGGCAGGGCATCATCCTCGACGCGAACCAGGCCGCTTCGACCATGCTGGGGTATCCCCTCCACGAGCTGGTGGGCAAGCACATCGGCGACATCGACGCTGCCGAGACCCGCGAGGATACGAGACGGCACCTGCAGGAAATGGCGGACAGGGGCTACCTGCGCTTCGAGACCAGGCACCGGCGCAAGGATGGGCGAGTGATCGACGTGGAGGTCGGAGTGACCTACCTGGGGGCGGGGTATGAACGGGGCATGGCCTTCATCCGGGACATCTCCGAGCGCCGCCTGAACCAGACCCTCCTGGAGGCGAGGGTCAAGCTGGAAAACCTGTCCCACGGCCGAGATCTGGCCGGGCTGATGCAGGCGGTCCTCGACGAGGTCGAAGCCCTGACCGGCAGCAGCATCGGGTTCTTCCACTTCGCCGACGAGGACGAGCAGAACCTCACCCTGCAGGCCTGGTCGTCCAACACGGTCGAGACCATGTGCACCGCGGCGGTCACGGAACGCCACTATCCGGTGCGCACCGCGGGGGTGTGGGCGGACGCCCTGCGCCAGCACAAGTCATTGATATACAACGATTTCGAATCCTTGGTCGATCGGAAGGGCATGCCCGAGGGACATGCTCCGGTCGTGCGGCAGCTGACGGTCCCCATCTTCCGGAGGGGGAGGGTCGTCGCCCTGATGGTGGTGGGGAACAAGGAGGCCCCCTACCACGAGGGGGACCTGGGCCTGGTGGAGAAGCTGGCCGATCTCGCCTGGGATCTGGTGGAGAACAAGATCATCGAGGAACGGTTCAAGCTGGCCTTCGCGACCAGCCCCGACGGCATCGCCATCACCTCCTTCCCCGAGGGAAGGTTCGTGGACGCCAACCCCCGCTTCCAGGAGCTGGTGGGAATGGACCTTGAGACCCTTTCGGGAATGGATGCGGCGGACCTGCCCCTCTGGCGGGGTGGCGAAGGCCGCCGGGTCCTGGTCAGCGAGCTGGTCCGCAGCGGGAAGGCCCGCAACCTGGAGATCCAGTTGCCGGACGCCGAGGGGAAGCCTCAGTTCCTGCTGCTTTCCAGCAATCTCGTCCAGATGGAAGGCAAGGATCACGTGGTCTCCATCCTGAGGGACATCACCTCGGTGCGGGAGGCGGAGGAGGAGCGGCTCCTGCTGGAGGCCCAGCTGAACCATGCCCGGAAGCTCGAGACCGTGGGCCGTCTGGCGGGGGGCATCGCGCACGATTTCAACAACCTGCTGACGGTGATCACCGGTTGCGTGGAAATGATGCAGCTGGATGCCGGCCCGGACCACCCGATGGCCAAGGAGATCGGGATGATCTCCCAGACCGCGGCCAAGGCCGCGGCCCTCACCCGGCAGCTGTTGACGTATTCCCGCAAGCAGCCGGGCTGTTCCGTGCTGATGCGGCCGTCGGAGATGCTCCGGTCCAACCACGCGTTGCTGGGCAGGATGCTGGGCGAGGAGATCGACCTGCGCTGCGAGACCCCGGCGGACCTTCCCCCGGTCCTGGCGGACCCCTCGCAGTTCGAACAGGTGGTCTTCAACCTGCTGGTCAACGCGCGGGACGCCATGCCCCAGGGAGGGGTCATCTCCCTGAAGGTCGAGCGGGTGCAGGAGGAGGGTCTGGTCTGCCGGGGGTGCGGCAAGCGGTTCGGCGGGGATTTCATCGTCACCGGGATCACCGATTCCGGCCCGGGCATTCCGCCGGAGAACCTGGATCGCATCTTCGAGCCGTTCTTCACGACCAAGGACGTCGGCCGCGGCACGGGCCTGGGCCTGGCGACCACCGTCGGGATCCTCGACGCATGCGGCGGCCACATCACGGTCGAGACCGAGGTGGGCCGCGGGGCGACCTTCCTGATCTACCTGCCCGTGGCCGGCCCGGAGACCGGGGCGGAAGCGGAGGAGAAACGGGAACCCGCCACGCTGAAGGGCCGGGAGTCCGTCCTGGTGGTGGAGGACGATCCGCAGGTGGGGCAGATCACGTCCACCATCCTGGAACGGAACGGATACCGGGTGAATCTCGCGGAGGGGCCGCTGGCCGCGCTGGAATTGCTGAGTGCGGAGGATTGCAGCCCCGACCTGGTCCTTTCGGACGTCGTCATGCCGGACATGTCGGGCCAGGATCTCATGCTCGCCGTCCGCACCCGGGGTCACCGGACGCCCTTCCTGTTCATGTCGGGCTATCCGCAGGACATCCTCGACGGCCGAGACCTCCTGACGGGGGACCAGCCGTACCTGAAGAAGCCGTTCAGCCCCGAAGGCCTGCTCACGGCCGTGCGCGGGGTCCTGGATTCCGCGGACAGGAGCTGATCCTGCCCGCGGACCTCCGTCAGCGGATCCCGAGCTTCTCCCGCAGATCGCGAGCCTCGGCGGCGTAGGGCAGCTCGCTCTCCCTCGCCAGGGCGCGGTCGAGGAAGTCGCGGGCTTCGGAGTCGTTCCCGGCGCGCTGGTGGGCCGCCCCAAGATGGTAGAGCACGATGGGATGTCCCGGCAGGGCGGCCAGCGACTTCTCCAGGTACGCGATTCCTGCCGTGGTGTCGCCTGTGAGGACCAGAATCCAGCCGTAGGTGTCGAGGACCGGACCGTCGTCCGGGGCCAGATCCAGGGCCCTCCGGGCGTATTCCCGGGCCTCGGTCAGGCGCCCGGCGCCGGCCAGGATGTCGGCCACCGCGTTCAGGGCCTGGGAGTTGTCGGGGTGTTGCTCCAGCAGGGCGAGGAAGCTCTTCAGTTCCACGTCCACGCAGAAGGACGCCGCTTCGGGCAGTTCGCCCTGGAAGGCCCGCTCCATCCAGTAGACGGCGTTGCCGTTCCCCGGATCCTCGCACCAGGCCCGGTGCAGTTCGTCGGTGTTGACGTAGTAGGCGAAGTTGCCCAGGCGGCGGGCCGTCCGCTGTTCCCTGCGCACCGCTTCGGACAGGTCGGCATCCCCGCCCGTGAGGTGGGGAAGGATCGAGGTCTGGAACATGGGCGCCTGGAACTGCGGCGGCAGCGGAAAGACGGCCGACTGCTTGTCGAAGTAGTGCAGGTGGTCGCGGTTGATGCGGGATTCGGGCCCGATCATGCGCGCCATGGCGGCTTCGTCCAGCCAGAAGAACCCCGCCAGGCGGGTGACGGTGTCGATCTGGTAGTGCTCGGCCTTGAACCAGTCGGGCAGCAGGTCCAGGCGGGCCTGGATCGTGGGCGCATCCAGCCAGTAGGATTCCGGAGTGGCCATGAGGAAGGCCTGATCCGAGCCGTACACGTACCAGTAGGTGGCGGTGGGGAAGACGGTGCGGAAGGTGTTCAGGTGGATCCGGAACAGCTGCCCGCGCATCGACCCCAGCACCGGCACCCACTGGGCGAAGATCCCGTCGGGGGCCAGGCGCTGCTTCACGGACTCGTAGAACTCCTCGGTGTAGAGGATCCAGCTGTCGTAGGCCCGCGGGTGAGTGGAGTCGCTGACGATCAGGTCGTACTTCTTGTGCGAGGTGACCAGGTAGTTGCGGCCGTCGTCGTTGGCGAAGTGGAAGCGGGGGTCGTGGAAGACGTCGCCGTTGACCTCGGTGAACAGGTCGTTGATGCCCTCGATATCGGGGTTCAGGTCGACCACGTCGAGGGAACGCACCGCCGGCGAGGCCAGCACCGATCCGGCCGTGATGCCGGCGCCGAAGGCTATGACCATGGCGTCCAGGTCCTCCTGCCGCTCGTGGGTCACCGCCGGCAGCATGCCCAGCAGCTTGAAGAGCTGGACGTGCCAGAAGCGGGTGGACGCTTCCTCGACCCCGTTGAGGAACATGTCCCGGTACTCGCCCATGCGCCGGTCCTTGATGTCCAGCACGGTGACGGTGGCGGCGCGGCCTTCGTGGACCAGCCGGATGTCGGCCTCGGCCGCGTCCGTGGAATTCGCGATCTTCTCGGCGTACATGATCGTCAGGTGGGGCAGGGCGAAGAAGAGGACCAGGGCCAGGCCCAGTCCGGCGGCCGCGGCGGCGGGCAGGCGGCGGGTTCCGCCGCGGGGGTCCAGCAGGTTCCACAGGCCGATCAGCAGGCACAGGCCGGTCAGCAGCAGCAGCGTGCCCTGCATGCCCACCGCCGGAACCAGGAGGTGGTTGGCGATGCCGGCGCCGATCAGGCCCCCCGCGGTGTTCAGGGAATAGATGTTCGCCGCGGCGCGGGTGTTGTCCCCCGCGGCCCGGGCGTTGAGGATGCGGATGGCCACGGGCAGCAGGGCGCCGATGAAGATGGTCGGGCCGATCAGCACCGCCAGGATGGGCAAGGGGTTGCGCGGGGCGGCGTCGGCGATCTGCAGGAAGTGCCCCTTGCCGGTGATCAGGTCGCTGAGCAGGACGTAGGGTGCGGCGATGATCAGGGCTCCTGCCGCCGCCGACAGGACGCCGAACAGGCGCAGGGCCCCGCGGCCGGCGCGCTGAAGGGCGCCGAAGAGCCAGGTGCCGGCGACGGCGCTGAATCCGGTGCCCAGCAGGAAGGCCGTCAGGACCAGGGGGAACACGGAGATCGAGTTGCCGAGATAGAGGATGCTGATGCGGGTCAGCAGGACCTGGTAGGCAAGGGAGACGAACCCGACCAGGAACGTGGCGACGGCGAGGAACCGCACGGGAATCGATCCGGGCCCCTCCGCGGCCGGGGCCGCAGGCTCCTGCGCGGGTCCGCCGGCCGGACCGCGCAGGAAGTTGGCGAGCAGGCCGCCCAGGGCCGCCAGGGCGTACATGCCCATGGCGATGTTCAGGGTCGTCTGCACGCCGAGCTCCAGCAGCAGGTGGTAACCTGCGGCGAAGCAGCCCAGGGCGGCGCCCAGGGTGTTGAGGCTGTAGAGGTAGCCGGTGCGGGCGGTGCGCCGGAAGGCGTCGGACTGCGCGGTGCCGCTGACCATGGCGGGAAAGGTGGCGCCCATCAGGGTGGCGGGCAGCAGCAGGGCCAGCATGGTGACCGCGAGGCGCACCACCGTCAGCAGGGTGCGGTGATCCACGGTTTCGGCCAGGCCGGCGAACATGCCCGTCAACAGGTCGAACAGGACGGGCGAGGCCAGCACGTACAGCCCGATGGCAGCCTCCAGCAGGAAGTAGGGCCGGAGGGAGACCTGCCGGCGGCTGAAGGCGCGTCCCCCGATCCAGGACCCGAGGCCCAGTCCGCCCATGAAGATCACGATGACCATGGCGGCGGCGTTCAAACTGTTGCCCACCACCACGATGAGCATGCGGTTCCAGGTCACCTCGGCGATGAGGCTGGCGGCCCCGGAGGCGAAGAACGCGAGATAGATCAGGAAGGTGAACAGGGAACTGCGCAGTCGGGCGGGCATGGCTGCTCTCCGGGGTGATGGTGAGGGACCCGCGGTCGGAGGGCCGGCTCCGGGAATGCCGAGGGTCCTGCTGGGCCATGACAATGGTAAGTCGCCGGAAGGGGTATTTCCAGGAATCCGGGCCCGGCCGCGGGGCGAGCGAGACCGGGTCGGATTATCCTGAACGGGTGGGAATCCGGGAGGGACGGAGGTATCTCAGGGCCTGGCCGGGTGTTATGATGGAGCGGATCAGGTTCCGGTCGGCCCCGGGGGAGCAGGTCCATGAGCGAGCGGGTTCGCAGCGAAACCGAAACCATGCAGCGGTCCCTGTATCGGGATCTCCTGCGGCACGCCCTGGCGCGTCTGGTGCTGCTCTACTTCGTTCCCCTGCTCCTGCTGGCCTTGTTCTTCCATCTCCAGTACCGCCTCTTCATCCGGGACACCGAGGAGCGCCACCGCCAATCCCTGGCCGCCCACCAGGCCGCCATGCTCGAGGGGTTCCTGGGGGACAGGCTGCTCAACCTGACCGGTCTGACCGACGACCCCCTGGCGCTGGTCCGGCCTTCTCCGGAATTCCTGCGGGACCGCCTGGCAGAACTGCAGGCCATCAGCGAGTCGTTCGTCGACCTGGCCGTCCTGGACTCCGGGGGCCGGGTCCTGGAATACGCGGGACCCTTCCCCGAACTGAAGGGGCGCAACTACGCCGCCGAAGGCTGGTTCGGACGCCTGCAGGATGGGGACGCCTTCCACGTGATCACCGACGTCTACCTGGGATTCCGGGGACGCCCCCACTTCACCATGGCGGTCAAGCTCGTGCCGGGCGGCCAGACCCGGATCCTGCGCGCCGCCCTTTCCCCGGACGCAGCCCCGGCCCAGACCGGGATGGACGAGGGATTCGCCCAGCCCCCCGGAGGGCTGCGTCGGGACTTCACGACCAACATCTGGATCTTCACGGGCCTGTTCTGCCTGGTCGGCGGGCTGGTCGTCTTCGTCCAGGCCCGCTGGGTCGCCCACCAGCAATTCCAGGCCTGGCAGAAGGAGCGGCAGCTCAACCGCCAGCTGATCCACGCGGCCCGTCTGGCGTCGGTGGGGGAACTGGCCTCGGGCATCGCCCACGAGATCAACAACCCGCTGGCCGTGGTGGCGGAGAAGGCAGGCCTGATCAAGGACCTGCTCGATCCGGCGTTCGGGCGGGGGCCCTCGCCCGAGGAGATCGCCGGTCACATCGAGGCCATCGAATCGGCCGTCTACCGGTGCACCGGCATCACCCGCCAGCTGCTGGGGTTCGTCCGGCAGACCGGCGTCACCCTCAAGGCGGCCGACGTCCACCAGCTGATCGAAGACCTGCTTGAGGGGTTGCTGGGGCCGGAGCTCAAGACCAGAGGCGTCACGGTGGTCCGGGATTTCGACCCCGCCCTGCCCCCGGTGGTCACCGACGCCGACCGCTTGCGGCAGGTCCTGGTGAACCTGGTCAAGAACGCGGTGGATGCCGTTTCCGGGGAGGGGACCATCACCCTGACCACGCGGAAACGGGCGTCCTCGTTCACCATCAAGGTGAAGGACACGGGCGTGGGGTTGACGCCCGAGCAGCACGAGAGGATCTTCATGCCTTTCTACACGACCAAGGCCCCCGGCCGTGGCACCGGCCTGGGCCTGAGCGTGAGTTACGGCATCATCGAGGGACTGGGCGGCAGCCTCGGAGCCGTCGGGGAGCCCGGCAAGGGCAGCGAATTCACCATCGAGCTTCCGCTCGATCTCGTGCAGGAGAGAGGATGGCGCCCGGCACCCAGCCGCTGAAGGTCCTGCTCGTCGACGACGAGCCGCAGTTCCGCGAAGCCCTGGCCGAGCGGCTGATCCTGCGGGGGCTCGACGTGCAGCAATCCGGGGACGGTGAGGACGCGGTCCGCCGGGTGCGCCAGGATCCGTCCATCGACGTGGTGGTCCTGGACCGCAAGATGCCGGGGATGGACGGCGCCCGGACCCTGCAGGAGATCAAGGCCTTCCGGGCCGAGATCCAGGTGATCATGTTGACGGGCTACGGGACGGTGGAGTCCGCCACCGAGGCGGGCAAGCTGGGCGCCTACCGGTACCTGGCCAAACCCGCAGCCACCCACGATCTGGTCACGGCGATCCGGAGTGCGGCCCGGGAGAAGACCCACGCCCTGGCGCGCCACAACATGCCCGTCAGGAAGGGTCCCGGCTGGCGCAGCCGGCTGCTGGGCAGCGCCAATTCGCGGCCCCTGATCATTCTGCTGGGTCTGGCGCTCATGCTGGTCGCCTGGCTGGCGCCCCCGCCTCAGGGGCTCATCCGCCTGCTTGACATCCCCAAGAGCGGCCACCGCGCCATCGACGTGATCGCGGGCTATCCCCAGTATGCGGCCATGGACGACGGGCAGACCATCGCGCAGTTCGTCCGCGAGCATTATCGCCCGCCCGGCCTGTGGGAGGGACCCGACCTTGCCCGCGATGCCGCCGGCCGGGCCCAGTTGATGATCGGCCTGATCGTGGTCGCTGCGCTGTTCTGGGCCACGGGCGCGGTGCCCCTCGGCATCACCGCCCTGGTCGTGGCGACGGTGATGTACTTCGGGGGGATCATGCGTCCAGACGGCATCACCCAGGCCTTCGCCAAGGACTCCGTCGTGTTCATCTTCGGGGTCCTGGTGCTGTCCCGGGTGATCAGCGGAACGGGGCTGGACCGGCGCATCGCCATGTTCCTGCTGGGCCCGGTGCGGGGTTTGGGACGCCTTCTCTTCGTCTTTCTGCCGCTGTTCGCACTGGCCTGTTCGTTCATCTCGGAGACCATCCTCATCGCCCTGATGATGCCGCTGTTCGTCGCCGTCTACCGGGAGACGGTCACGAGCCCGGGGCAGGGGCAGGGCGAGGACCGGCAGCGGCAGCTGCTGGTCCTGTTCGCGCTGATGCTGTGCTACGCCTCGAACCTGGGCGGCCCCGGTTCCCCGGCCGCCGGCGGCCGCAACGCCGTGATGATCGGCATCCTCACCGATTACGGGAAGGCGCCCACCTTCGCCCAGTGGATGAAGTACGGCATGCCCTTCGTGCCGGTGGCGGCGCTGGTCCTGGCGGCATACTTCTTCGTGACCTTCCGGGGCCGCCTGCTTGCCGCGTTCCCCGACGGCCTGAGCCTGGACGTGGCCGGCATCGCCAGGCGCAGCAGCGAGCGTCTCGGACCGATGAACCGGGACGAGCACCTGACCGCGGCCGTCGGCGTCCTGGTGGTGGCCCTGTGGGTCTTCGGGGGATCCCGCCTGGGCATGGGAGGGCCCGTCCTGCTGGGGCTGGTGCTGCTGAACGTCGCCGGCGTGCTGAAGTGGTCGGAGATCCCGAAGATCCACTGGGACGTCGTGTTCCTCTACGCCGGGGCCAGCGCCCTGGGCAAGGGCCTGGCCATGACCGGAGGAGCGCTCTACCTGGCCCGCGGCTTCGTCCTCATGCTCCCGTCCGGCCTGACCGACGGAACGGCCCTGGGCGGATTGATGGGCAATGCCGGCCTGGCCATGGCGGTCAGCTTCCTGACCGGCCTGGTGACCAACATCATGAGCGACGGGGCAACCGTGGCGGCCATCGGACCCATCGCGGTGCCCATGGCCCAGAGCGCGGGCGTCCATCCCTGGATGGTGGGCTTCGCGACGGCTTTCGCCTCGTCCTTCCCCCACATGCTGATCATCGGGACTCCGGCCAACGCCCTGGTGTACATCCTGTGCAAGGATCCCCGGACCGGCCGCCAGCTGGTCACGCAAGGAGACTTCCTCAAGCACGGGGCCTTCGTGTTCGTGTTGAGCTTCGCGGTGCTCTGGCTCTGGGCCTTCCTCGGCTACTGGCGATGGCTGGGATTCCCGGGCTGAGCCGAACGGCAAAGGACGAGATCATGAACGACGGCGGTGCGGGCAGGATCCGGATCCTGGTGGTGGACGACGAGCGGGAGTTCCTCGCCGCCCTGGGCCAGCGGCTGGAGATGCGGGATTTCGACGTGACCCTGGTGGAGGACGGCGCCGCGGCGCTGGAACGGGCCAGGGAGCAGAAGTTCGACCTGGCGCTGGTGGACCTCAAGATGCCCGGCATGGACGGCCAGGAGGTCCTGGAGCGCCTGAAGGCCGAACACGAATTCCTCGAGGTGATCATCCTGACGGGGCACGGGTCCCTGGGCAGCGCGGTGGAGTGCACCAAGCTGGGGGCCTTCGGCTACCTGCCCAAGCCCTACGATCTCGAGGAACTGATCAAGGTGCTCGGGGACGCCTTCGCCGCCCGCCTGCGGCGGAAGTTCGAGGCCGATGACGAGCGCATCCGCAGGATGCTGGAGATCGCCTCGCAGGAAACCCCCCTGGGCTTCCTGCGGCGGATGAAGGAACTCGACGACGAGCGGCACTGAAACCGAAGGGCCGCCCGCAGGCGGCCCCTCGTCGCATCGGATCCCTGCCGCACCCCGCGATCAGAACCCCGGCGGGTGCATCCGGTGCCAGCCCGTGGCGTCCTGGTAGGCCTTGGCCACCGCCAACACGTCCGCCTCCCCGAACAACCTTCCCACGAAACTGATCGAGGTCGGCGCGTTCTCCGTCTCGAAGCCGCAGGGCACCACCACCTGGGGATGCCCGGTCAGGTTGGTGATCAGCAGGTTGTCCCCCTGGAACGAGGGGGTGACGTAGACGTCGATCTCGTCGAACACCCCGGCCATGAGCTCCATCAGGAGGACGCGGGCCCGGTTGGCCTGGATGTACTCGACGGCCGGGATGAACTGGGCGTGCCGGAACACGTTGGGCCAGGCGTTGCGGACCTGGCGGACGAGCTCGTCGTCCCGGTCGCTCAGGACGAGATCCTGGAAGGCGGCGCCGGCCTCGGCCGACAGGATGAACGACAGGTTGTAGATGTCGGTGCCCAGATCCCGGTTGCCCGGCAATTCGACGGGGACCAGGCGGGCGCCCGCGCGGCGCAGGTCGTCCAGGGCCTCGGAGTGCAAGGTGTGCCAGTCGTACTCCTCGTTGAAGACGGAGCGGAGGTAGCCGATGCGCAGATCCTGCAGGGGGCGGTCGGGGCGGTAGGGGAAGGGCCGGTCCACCGTGGTGGGGTCGGCGGGGTCGATGCCCTCGATGGCGTCGAAGACGATGGCGCAGTCCTCCACCGTGCGCGCCATGGGGCCGATCTTGTCCATGGACCAGCTGAGGGCCATGGCCCCCTGGCGGCTGACCCGCCCGAAGGTGGGCCGCAGACCGGTCGTACCGCAGCGGGTGCTGGGCGAGACGATGCTGCCCCAGGTCTCGGAGCCGATGGCGAAGGGCACCAGTCCGGCCGCCACTGCCGAGGCGGGGCCGGCGGACGAGCCGCTGCTGCCCTGCTCCAGGTTCCAGGGGTTGCGGGTGGTGCCCCCGAACCAGACGTCGCCCCAGGCCAGGGCGCCGAGGGTGAGCTTGGCCACGAGCACGGCGCCCGCCTGATCCAGCTTCTCCACCACCGTGGCGTCGCCGTTGAGGATCCGGTTGCGGTAGGGCCGGGCGCCCCACGTCGTGGGATAGCCGCGGACCGCCAGCAGGTCCTTCGCGCCGTAGGGGATGCCGTGCAGCGGGCCAAGGTACTCGCCCCGGTCGAGCATCCGGTCCAGCTCCCTCGCCCGCCGCAGGGCCCGCCCCTCGGTCAGGGTGACCACGCACTCCAGGTCGGGCCCGTGCCGGCGCAGGCGATCCAGCGCCAGCTCGGTCAACTCGAGGCAGCTGACCCGGCGGGTCCGAATGAGCTCGGCCAGCTCGCCGATGGTGGCGAATGCCAGGTCCTCCAGGTCGTCCGGCCGGGTGACCTCGGGCGCGGGCGACCAGACGGGCGCCGGCCCCGTGGCCGGCGCCTCGCGGAGTCCGGTCCGAGCCGTCAGGGGATCGAACCGCAGGGCCGGCGGGACCGCGTTGGGGATCTCCATGCCCCTCAACCCCCGGTAGGCCTGGCGGCTTTCCGCCAGGTCCTCGAGCATCATGGTCCTTTCGGCTTGCGTCAGGTCCAACCCGCTCAGGGTTTCGGCGGCGCGGACGGCGGCGTCATCGATGGGCAGGTCCCTGCTGATCTCCTCGCCGCAGCCGGCGAGCAGGAGCATCGTCGCCATGCCGCAGGCGATGGTGAGGTTGCGCATCACTCGGCCTCCCCGATGATGATCGTGCCGTTGGCGGAATCGGCTTCCTCCAGCAGCAGTTCGCGCAGGGCGGGCCAGTTCTCCGGCCCGATCGTGTCCTGCGGGATGGCCAGGGTGCGCTCGACCGTGACCCAGCCATCCTTTTCCGTAACTGCGACCTCGAAGGTGCCGGCCGTGTTCTCGATCTTCAGCGGCCGGGGAGCGTGCTGCAGGATGCGGCCGTCCAGCTTGAACCGGACGCTGACGGTCTGGTGGTAACCTGACTCCAGCAGGACCGGCGATTCACGCACGGCGTCGTACAGGCTCACGTCGTGGGGCAAGCGGCCGAGCACCCCGTCCCCGGGGTCGCCTATGATGAAGCGGCCGTCGGGGTCGGTGGGGTCGGGGACCTGGAGGTCGAAGGCGATGTCGAGCTGGCCGGAGGTCTCGTCGGCGTTCACCCGGACGGGATTGGCGTGGCCGATCACGCCGCCCGACAGGAGCGAGGAGAGGAGGTCCTGCGCCTTTGGACCCATCAGGTCACCAGATCCGCAGACCTCGCCTGCCAGGTTGAAGCATCCTGAGGTCGCGACCAGGCCGTTTCCGGTCCAGTCTCCCTCCGCATCGGGTTCCAGTGCGCACTCGATCGCGAGTTCACCCCCGACAGGCTGCCGGGGAGTGACATGATTGGGAACCAGGAGATTCCGGGTCGTGAAAGCAACCCGGGGCAGGACCGTCCGACCGGCGAGGGAGTAGAAAAGCTCCTGGGAATCGCCGGGGGCCTCGAGGTGAATGAGTAGTTCATCCCAGCATCCGGGGTATTCCATGAGCAGGCTGGAATCTCCGGTGCGGGATACGAAGGCGGGAGCGGCCTGGATTCCCTGACTCTCCATCAGCGCCATGATGAGGGCGGCCCTGTCCAGGTCGTGTCCGTAGCCGGTCTCGTAGGTCCGGGCGGCAGGGCGGGGTGAGAGGCGCCAGAACCGGTCGTCGTAATGGACGGGTCTTACCGCCTCGTCGGCGAAGGCCAAAACGCCCCGGACTCTCGCATCGAATCCCACCAGGGGTGTGAGGCGACGAGCGAGCGAATCTTCCACAGCCAGAGGAAGATCAGCTGTGCCGCTGAGGGAATGTTGCAAGGCGATGACGAACTCGGGGACCGAATGCCAGGTCCTCCACCGGATCGTCGGCTCGTACTCCTCGGGGTGTCCCGTCAAGGGTCGTTTCAACGCCGGTACCGCGTCCATCGCCCAGCGGACCGCCCGGGCGTGGCTGATCTCGGTGGGCCCGGCTTCGGGGGCGCCGTTGAACGAGGCGGTCTTCAGCGGGGTGTCCCCCTCGACGTCCAGGGTGTACTCGACGAGCACGGCGGGATCCCGCTGGGGCATGACGAAGACCGCGTCGGCGCCGGGTGATGCGCCGCCGCGCTCGGTGACGGTGTAGGCCGTCTCCATGATGCAGGGCAGCTCGACGCCGTCGTGCAGCAGCATGGTCTCGCGCATGGTCGTGTAGTCGTCGGCGCGGTCGAGGGCGTGGGGCAGGGTGTGCACCACGGCGGTCTCGCTGATCACCTCGGGGTCGGGCCACCAGCGGCCGTCGCGCCAGGTGCGCAGGATCTCGACGTCGAGATCGCTGGTCGCCGAGTTCCAGGGCACGCGCAGATCGGCGTACTCGCGGATGCCGACGGAGGTGCCGATCCACACCACGCGGTGCACCCGGGTGGCGAGCGATCCGTCCTGCCCGACGGTGACGTTGCGGCTCTCGATCAGCAGGACGGCGTCCTCCTGCGCGAGATCGAAGGACTTCTGGGCCCGGGACCACAGGGCGTCCAGGTCGCGGCCGTCGGAACGGCCCATGGTCTGGGCGCCGGCCGCCCCGGCGGCCAGCAGCACGAGGACGATGGCGATGATCTCGATGCGCTTCATCATTTGCCCTCCTTGGCGATGCGGAAGGTCTGCCCGGTCCAGTCGCGGGCGGCGTCCATGGCCTTCCGGAACCCGGCGTACCCGTCGGGCGGGATCTGGCGGCGTCGGACCTCGGCCCTCTGGGCGATGCGGAGCGTCCGGCCGTCCTGGTCGGCGGAGGCCGAGAACGCAGCGTAGGTCTCGTCCACGTCGGGACTCTCCGGCGGATCCTGCAGCGTGTATCCCTTGGGCAGCTTGATGGTCTCGCTGCCGTCCAGCAGCTGGGTGTACCAGAGCATCAGGTCGGTGGTGCGGTCCTTGGCCCAGCGCGTCCCCCCGTTGGAGAACAGGTTGCCGTCGCCGGTGACGATCTGCATCAGCGGACTGGTGAACTCGAATCCCTCGTCCAGATCCAGCGCGAACCGGGGGATGCGGTAGGCGATGCGCAGCCACATGTCGCCGCTGAAGTCGTCCGCCTCGCGGTGCTCGACCTTCTCGACGACCACGCGGGGACTGACGGGCGCCAGCAGCTGGGCGCAGCGGGAGATCAGCTCGTCCTTGCGCACGCCGTTGACCATGCGCCGCAGGCGGCTGTCCATGGCGCCGGCGCCGTCGAACCGCAGCACGCCCTGCAGGGTCCCGCCGGCGTCCAGCTCGGCCTCGTGGACCGCCTTCAGGGGCGACTCGGCGGGAGGACTGTAGGGGATGCGGCTGAGGGTCTCGCCCTCGGGGGTCCCGATCAGGAAATGCTGTTCCGTCTCGGACTTGGACCAGATGTCGTTGTTGAAGGGCACCCAGGTGGGGTCGTACATCACGAACGACCCGTCGTCCAGGCGCAGGGCGGTGACGCAGTGGTTGAACTGGTCGGCGGGCACCAGGTCGATGCGGCTGCCGGCCATGGTCATCGCGGCGTAGGAGTCCAGTCCCGCCCCGCGCATCATGGTGATGAGCATGCCGGCGATGTCCTTGCACACGCCGCTGCGCTGCTCGAAGATCATGTCCCCCGGATGCAGGGTGAATCCCTCGCCCTCGCCCATGGTCTGGCCGGAGTAGCGGATGTTCTGGGCCACCCAGTGCACCAGGGCCTCGGCCTTCGCGAGATCGTCGCCGCCCGCCACCCCGGCATCGCGCAGGATCTCCTCGACCTTGACCTGGATGGCCGGGGTGACCTCGAACTGGTCCCGGTTCACGTCGAAGAACCAGCGGCTCTTGGCCTCCCAGCTTTCCGCGGTCGCCATGACCACCTTGGGCGCGAAGTCGCTGGCGTCCGGTTGCCGCGGCTCGTGGACGCGGGCCGGCAGGTCCAGGCCCCACCAGGAGTACTCGTTCATGGTCTCGTCGTACGAGGTGGCGGAGTACAGGGCCCCGTTGTAGACCTCGGCGTGCAGGCGCTTGTCGGGCGGCAGCCGCAGGACGTAGCGCTTCTCGATGATCGGAGCCTCTTCCTGGAACAGGACGATGTCGAAGTACTCGCCGGGCATGGGCGGGATGTACCGGGCGTCGTCCTCCTCGGTGTCCTCGAAGGCCTCCTGCTGCTGCGCGCCGGCGGCCCCTTGCGGTCCGCCTTCGCCCAGCAGCGCGTAGGTGAATCCCTTGCGGAAGCTGATGACCTCGATGCCGTCGCCGACCTGCAGGCGCGGCAGCTGCAGCGTCTTGATGCGGTCGCGCCAGTAGATGGCCGCCTGGGGAGCAGGCAGGTCGTGGATGCCCGCGACGTCCACGGGGATGTATTCCCCGTCGCGGATGATGGAGACCTTGCGGATCTGCACGTGGCTGCTCTGGGGGTCGTAATGCCACTTGAGCACCCCGTTGTCCCGGCAGCCGGCCGGGGTCAGGACCTTGACCAGGCGGTAGGCGTCCACGTAGGTCACCCCGCTGGGCTTGACCTTGTTCACGGCCCTGTCCAGCACGACGACCAGGTCGGCGCCACCGTGGTCGTCCGCGGTCCCGGCGTCGGCCAGGCGGGTGACAGGCGTGGGCGGTGGGGACTCGCCGGGGGGCAGGGTCGGATCGGCGAGCAGGCTGCCGGGGGTGAAGACCGCACAGGCGAAGCTGAGGCACACGAGGAAGGGGAGGGTCACGCGCACGGGATCGTCTCCTGGCTGGGGTGGGAGATTCGGACCTGCAGACAGGCCAGCTTACCATGGACGCTGGCGGCGGGGAAGGTCCAGGGGATGCCTTGTGTCCAGGGGATGCCTGCCGGGAAAGATCGGCCGGCGGCGGGGATCCAGAGGGTGAACCCGGGGACGCCCCGTGGTATGTTGCGGTCGGATCCGGCCAGGAGTCCGGATTCCCCCCGGGCGGGGACCATCAGGGATGAACATCGACGCGATCCGGGAGAGGACCGATGACCCCGAGCACCTTCGAAACCATGGCCGACCTGCTGGTGCGCGCCAACCGTCTGAAGACCACCCCGCGCACAGGCTGGGCCCAGCGCGGCGTGCCCGCCCCCGAAAGCGTTGCCGACCACAGCCACGGCGTCGCCTTCATCGCCCTGGCCCTGCTCGACCTGGTGGATGAGCCGGACCTGGATCGTGCGACCGTCCTGACCATGGCGATCATCCACGACCTGCCCGAAAGCGTCACGGGCGATCTGTCCCTGGGGGCCTCGCGCCTGCTGCCGAAGGGAGCCAAGGCGGCCGCCGAATCCGCCGCCATGGCCGAGCTGCTGGGGAGGTCCCGGGTCGAGGCCCGCTGGCGCGCGACCTGGGACGGGTTCGAGGCCCAGGAGTCGCCGGAGGCCCGTCTGGTCCGCGACGCGGACCGCCTCGACCTCCTGGTCCAGGCCCTGGCCTACGAACGGGCAAGCGGCACCCTCGAGCTGGAGGAGTTCTGGTCCTTCGCTCCGGAGGAATCCTTCGCCTTCCCGGCCAGTCGCGCCCTGGCGGCGGTCCTGCGGTCGCGCCGACCCGTCAGAAGCTAGCTCGGATCGGCCTCGTCCCTGGGATAGTAGAAGTCCAGGCACATCGGGCATAACCCGTGGGTGACTTCGGGAGGCGGCGTGGCGACCCAGGCGGGCACCCAATCCCACTCGGGGATCTCCCCCTGGCGCAGGATGCGCCGGCACTGGACGCACTGGTGCACGAGGCCGCGCTGGTCGCAATAGACGGCCGGATCGGCGGCCTGGGGCGGACGGGCCACCGGATCGTGGCGGACCTCGGTGACCAGGCTGTTCAGCACGACGAGCCCGGACCTTTCACCCACGGGGTAGACCCGCTGCTTGAACAGGCGGAAGCGCTCGGGGCTGGAGCATTCGTACTGGTGTTCCCAGGGCGCCTTCCGCTCGAAGCACAGGGAGAACATCCTCCGGAAGTAGGATTCCAGATTGGCTGGTATGGCTTCCAGGATGTTGCACCCGATCCCCCAGCGAGCGGCGAACCCCGGACCGGCGTCGTTGTCCCTTGCGAAATCGAAGTAGGCGGGATTGGCATAGACCATGGTGAGGTCTCCGTCGACCGCGAACACGGGGTTGCCGAGGCCGTCGAGTTCCTCGACGTCGAATCCCTCGAGGATGTGCGGCGGCATTGCGGCTCCCTTGGTTCCGGGTCGGCACGTTCTTGCGAGCCGATCTTTGGCGCTTGGCCCGGCCTTGTCAACCGCGCGATCCCTGCGGGCGGCGCTCCGTCGGGTTCAGGCCAGCATGGCCTTGACCAGGCGGCGGTTCTTTTCCTGGGAGAATCCGGCGAAGGTCTCGGCGAACCGTTCGCCCACGGCCTGCTTGCGCTGGTCCATCCGCAGGATGAGGGCCCCCAGCGTCGCCGCTTCCCGGCGGGGGATGGGGCGGCCGGCCCGCCCCTCGAGCAGGGTCTCCAGGTGCGCCATCTGGACGCAGAGGTCGTTGAACTCCCCGAGGTCGTCCTGCAGGGTCTTCAGGCGCCGGACCACCTTGCCGTGTCCGGTTCCGGGAAACAGGGAGGCGAAGAATTCCAGGGCGTAGCGCAATTCCTTGCAGCGGATGCGCAAACGGTGGAAGCTGCGGTCCTTGCCTTCCCGGGTCACCCGTTTTCCCCGCCTCAGGACCTGCCGGTAAAGACGCGCGATCTCCCTGCGGGCGGTCGGTCCCACCGGGGGATCGGCCAGGTCGTAGCCGCCCGGCCAGGCGGCGGGGTCGAGGCTCAGGAACGCTTCCCAGCGGTCCAGCCCCTGCTGGAAATCAGGGCCGTCCAGGAAGTCCATCAGGCGGGTCAGGGCTTCCCGCCGCCGATCCGCGAGCTCGCTGAAGTAGTCCTCGAGGCCGGGGTGCAGGACGGGGGGCACGAACGCCTCGTATTCATTCCGTTTCAGGAGCGACACGTCCAGGTCCCGCAAGGGCCCGGTGGCCCGGCCGATGCGCCGGAACACCGGGACGAACTCCTCCAGGACCCCGCCGGGAATCACGGCGTCCAGGAGCTTCAGCAGGGACCGGGTCCGGCGGACCGCCACGCGGAAGTCGTGCAGGAATTCGGTGTCGACGTCCTTGCGGATGCCGGGCAGGTTGGCCCTCATGACGCCCACGAGGTTCCCGGCGATCCTCCGGAAGGCTTCCCTGGTGGACAATTCGGGATCGAGGGATACGGCCATCTTGCTGGAATAGGCCCCGGGGACGATGCCCGCCCGGGCCAGGGCCTGGTCCAGGACCACGGGCGGGGCCTCTTCCCAGCCGGATTCCCGGCAGAGGCGTGCTGCCTGGATCGCCAGGGGCGAATCGTCGGAAAGGGCCCCGAAGGAACAGACGACCATGAAGGGTTCCTTCAACTTGCCCCGGACCAGCTGCAGGGTGGTCAGGTCGCAGCGGCCGGCCATCTCGCCGTTCGGGTTCCGGAGGTCGAACCGGCGGCCCCGGCCGGCGACGACCAGCATGCCGACGAGGGCGCGGATCTTCAGGCGGGGTTCCAGGAGGGACCTCAGGAGGGGGTCGGCGAACTCCCAGGCGAAGCGGGGAGCATGGACCGAGGATTCCACCGCGGCGGCGATCACCTTGCCCCCAGCGCGGTCCAGGAGCCGGTAACCGGAGCCCTGGACTTCCAGGGCCCAGCCCGCCCGGTGGAGGGCCCAGTCGAAGGTGTCGCTGAACAGCACCTGGAACCGGAGGGCCTCGGCGGGGACCAGGCTGAACCCCAGGCCCAGATCGGCCAGCAGCTTCTCGGCCGACGCCATCCTGGGGGTGCAGTAAGCGGTTCCTGGGAACATGGCGATCCCGCGTGGAATACAAAGAGGAATGACCCTAAGGGAAATATATCATAATTCAAAAATTAATTTATCCCAACAATTTCAAAGGAGGGTTGCCTGGATGGACTCCCCTGGGTATCCTCAAGCGAACGTTCCATTCCCAGAAAGCGGTGAAGGTCCATGGGCAGGTTTCCCAGCAAGACCAGATGCATCGGAATCCTCACCGCCGGCGGGGATTGCCCCGGACTCAATGCGGCCATCCGGGGGATCACCAAGGCGGCGATCCAGGATTACGGCATCAGGGTGGTCGGCATCCTCGACGGGTTCCGGGGACTGGTGGAGAACCGGACCAGGCCGCTGGAGTCCAGGGACGTCAGCGGGGTCATGACCCTGGGGGGGACCATCCTGGGCACGGCCCGGGACAAGCTCCACAAGATGCCCATGGGGGGCAAGGTCCTGGACATGACGAGGGTGGCCGTCGAGAACGCCCACAACAACGGGTTCGACTGCGTGGTCTGCCTGGGCGGCGGGGGCACCCAGAAGAACGCCCTGCAGCTGCAGCGTGCGGGGCTGAACGTGCTGACCCTGCCCAAGACCATCGACAACGACGTGGCCCTGACGGACGTCTCGTTCGGTTTCGACACGGCCATGGAGATCGCCACCCAGGCCATCGACCGCCTGCACACCACGGCCACGAGCCACGACCGGATCATCATCGTCGAGACCATGGGGCACGACGCCGGCTGGCTGGCCCTGGGCGCGGGCATCGCGGGCGGGGCGGACATCGTCCTCATCCCCGAGATCCCTTACGAACTTGAGGCCATAGGCGACTTCCTGCTCGAGCGCCAGAAGCGCTTCGGGAAGAAGTTCTCCATCGTGGCGGTGGCCGAGCGGGCGAAGTCCCGGAAGGAGGCCGAGGCCGAATCCGGGCGCAAGAAGAAGGCCCAGGCCAAGGCCAGGGAGGCGGCGAGCGATCCCGAGGCCGACTCCCCGGATTTCCGGGATTACAAGCTGGTGCGGGAATCCCTGGCCAACAGGCTGGCCCGGCAGCTCCAGGTGCTGACCCGCACCGAGGCGCGGGTCACCTCCCTGGGGCACGTCCAGCGGGGGGGCGTGCCCTCGGCCGCGGATCGCCTGCTGGCCACCACGCTGGGCGTGAAGGCGGCCGAGCTGCTGGCCGCCGGCCATCACGGCGTCATGGTGGCCCTCCAGGGTGGCCAGGCCGTGCCCGTCCCCCTGGAACAGGTCGCCGGGGTCAAGAACCTCGTGCCCCTCGATCATCCCTGGATCTGCACGGCGCGGCGGGTGGGCACCCACATGGGCGTTTCCGACGACCGCTTCCGGGCGCTTCTGGATCAGGCTTCCCAGGAAGAATGAGCCCGCAGCGGCCCCCTTCCGGTAAGGGGGCGCAGGGCGTCGTCCTTGCCGGTGTACTGCGAGCGGTCGGCCTGGCCGTGGCGCAGGTAGCAGAGGGTGCGCATCAGGCCGGACCCGCGGCGGGGTTCAGGCCGCCCAGGAGGATGTCCTGGACGTCGACGCCCGGGGCGTCCGGCGCCGCCTTCACCCGGTCGTAGCCGTCGTCGGTCCTCATCGTCCAGGCCCGGGTGTTGTCGTCCAGGTAGGTCTGCAGGACCTGGTCCCGCAGGCGCTGGACGAGCGGTTCGGCCCGGACGGGAAACAGCGTCTCGACCCGGTGGTCGATGTTGCGGGTCATCAGGTCCGCGCTGCCGAGGAAGACCTCGCCCTGGCCGCCGTTGTGGAAGTAGTAGATCCGGCTGTGCTCGAGGAACCGGCCGACGATGCTGCGCACGCGGATGTTCCCGCTCAATCCGGGCACCCCGGGCCGCAGGGAGCACAGCCCCCGGATGACCAGGTCGACCTGGACGCCCGCTTCGGAGGCCTCGTAGAGCTGGTCGATGAGCCGGCGGTCCACCAGGGAGTTGCACTTGAAGACGAGACGGGCTTCGCGCCCCTCGCGAGCGTGGTCGATCTCCCTGCTGATCAGTTCCTGCAGCCGCTCCCTCATGTTCAGGGGGGCCACCAGCAGCTTGCGGAAGCTCCGGATCCCCGAATAGCCGGTCAGGTAGTTGAAGAGGTCCGTCAGGTCCGCGCCCAGGTCCTCGTCGCACGTGAACATCCCGATGTCCTCGTAGACGCGGGCCGTGGTGTGATTGTAGTTGCCGGTCCCCAGGTGCAGGTAGCGGCGCAGATCCTTGCCCTCGCGGCGCACCACCAGCAGGGTCTTGGCGTGGGTCTTCAGACCCACCATCCCGTAGATGACGTGCACGCCCTCCCGTTCGAGCATCTTGGCCCAGCCGATGTTGCTCTCCTCGTCGAAGCGGGCCTTGAGCTCCACCAGGACCGTGACCTGCTTGCGGTGCTCGCGGCGGGCCTCGAGCAGGTACTTGACCACCGGGGATTGCGGACCGACCCGGTAGAGCGTCTGCTTGATGGCCAGGACGTCCGGGTCGCGGGCGGCGGTCTTCAGGAAGTCGATCACCGGATCGAACGATTCATAGGGATGGTGGAGGAGGATGTCGCCCGCCCTGATCGCGTCGAAGATGTCGGCGTCCGGCGCCTCCGGGCGCAGGGCCGCCGGGAGGCGCGGCTTGGTGGGCTTGTCCTTGAGGTCGTAGCGGTCGACGTCGTAGAGCTGCATGAGATGGCTCAGGGCCAGGGGCGAGGGCAGATCGTAGATGTCGTTGCGGTTGACCTCGAGGTTCTGGACCAGGACCTTGCGGCCTTCCTTGGACGGCCCCTTTTCGACGGCCAGGCGGATGACCGGGCTGAACCGGCGCGTGTGGATGTTCTCCGCCATGGTCTCCAGGAGGTCGGACGCCTCCAGCTCCTGGATGGCGATGTCCGCGTTCCGGGTGACGTGGAAGGGATACGCCTGAAGGATCTCGTTCCCGGGGAAGAGGTGCCCCAGGTGGGCCGTGATCACCTGCTCCAGCCAGACGAACCGGTGGTTGTGGGGAACGGTGCCGTCCTTGCGCTGGCCGCCGCTGGACCGCTTCAGGGGAACCAGTCGGGGCAGGATGGCAGGGACCTTGATGCGGGCGAAGTGCTCCTCGCCTTCGGCGTCCCTGATCATCACCGCGAGGTTCAGGCTCAGGTTGGAGATGTGGGGGAAGGGATGTCCGGGGTCGAAGGCCTGGGGCGTCAGGACCGGGAAGATCGACTTGAGGAAGTAGGCCTCGACCTGCTTGAGCTGCTTCTCGTTCAGCTCCCGGTAGTCCAGGACCTGGATGCCGGCCTCGGCCAGGGCGGGTTTCAGGACCTGGCGCCAGTGGGCCGAGGCCTTGAGCATGAGGTCCTCGGCCACGGGCCGGATGGCGGCCAGCTGGTCGGCGGGGCTCTTGCCGTCGATGGAAAGATCGACGATCCCGGCCCGCTGCTGCATGACCAGTCCCCCGAGCCGGACCATGAAGAACTCGTCCAGGTTCGACCCGACGATGGACAGGAACTTGACCCGCTCCAGCAGGGGGTTGCGGGGGTCCATGGCCTCTTCGAGGACCCGGTACTGGAACCGGAGAAGCCCCAGTTCCCGGTTCACGTACCGGGATTCCCGGCGGGAAAGGTCGATGTCCTGGGATGGCTTGTCCACGCCGACGGGTTCCCCTTCGCCAAGGTCCGAGCTGATGGACTCTTCCTCGGGGGCAATGTCGGCATTGAGCGGGCCGGGCGCAACGTCGAGGTCGGGGGCATCCTGGTCCATGGCCGTATCCCTGTTGGGGCCTGGCTTCCTGCCGTTGAACGGGAAAAAGATAAGAACGGGTTGGTGAATCCTCCACGCGGGCCTAGTGGATTGACAAAATTCTCATTATCAATGGAGTCGGTCCGATGGGGCGGGGGGCAGGCGGAATTCCAGGGACAGGAGATCCATGAGCAAGAAACCGAAGGAAATCTGCAAGTGGGAGAAGGGATCCTTCGACAAGCAGATGGACCAGCTCTTTCCCATCGTCCGGGATCCCAAGTTCGCCTGCAAAACCTGCGGCCGGGTCGCTTCGGCCAGGAAGTACCTCTGCAAGGCCCTCAAGCTCCCCGTCTCCAGTGATTGAGGCCGACAGTCCCCGCCATCATCCGTTTCAAGACACTTTGTCATGTCATTTTGGCTGTTTTTGGCAGGAGCTGGAATCGTATACCGAATACGATTTTTGGAAGTTGTTTTAATGCAACATATTGTGAATTTTTTGGCTCTGGCATCCACCCTGCATGGCTCACCCCGAACAAAGCGAACACCCCCCGGGGGGTAGAGTCGAAAGCGAAGGGGAACACCGATGAAGAACCTGACCGTGAACGCCATGGAAGCCATCCAGAAAGCTCAGTCCAGGGCATATGAATCCAAGCACGCGGAGCTGGAGCCCCTGCACCTGCTGTGGGCCCTGCTCAGCGAGACCGGTCTGGCCACCAACACCCTCAGGGGGATGGAACTCGATCCCGGCCTGGTCGCACGCACCTGCGAGCAGGAGCTGCAGTCGCTGCCGACGGTGGCCAGCCAGGACGTGCCCGGCCCCAGCCGCGAGCTCCAGAAGCTTTTCCTGGAAGCCGAGAGCCTGGCCAAGAAGGGCGGCGGGATGGTCGGGACCCGCGAGCTGCTGCTGGGGCTGGCGGCGGACACCGGCCGGGCGGGCAGGGTGCTGAAGACCTTCGACGTCACCGCGGCGAAGATGGCCCGGGCGCTGGAAGCGGCCGGGGCGACCGGGGCCTACCAGGGCGACGACGAATCGGGCGTGGGGGGCGGCAAGGGTTCGGCCCTCGAGCAGTACGCCCGGGACCTGTGCGCGGCCGTCCGCGAGGGGAAGATCGATCCGATCATCGGCCGCGACGAGGAGATCCGCAGGACCATCCAGATCCTCAGCCGCCGCACCAAGAACAACCCGGTGCTCATCGGCTCGCCCGGCGTGGGCAAGACCGCGGTGGTCGAGGGCCTGGCGCGCCGCCTGGTCGAGGGGGACGTGCCCGAGGGCCTGAAGGGCAAGCGCGTACTCGCGCTGGACATGGGCGCGCTCATCGCCGGCACCAAGTACCGCGGGGAGTTCGAGGATCGTTTGAAGAAGGTCATCAAGGAGGTCACCGAACAGGAGGGCGAGGTCCTGCTGTTCATCGACGAGATGCACACCCTCGTGGGGGCGGGTGCGACCAGCGGCGCCATGGACGCCAGCAACATCCTCAAGCCGGCGCTGGCCCGCGGCGAGCTGCACTGCGTGGGCGCGACCACCATCGACGAGTACCGCCAGCACATCGAAAAGGACCCGGCGCTCGAACGGCGGTTCCAGCCGGTGATGGTCGAGGAACCCTCGTGGGAGCAGGCCGTGGCCATCCTGCGCGGCCTGAAGGAACGCTACGAGGTGCATCACGGCATCCGCATCACCGACGGGGCGATCGTCGCGGCGGTGAAGCTGTCGCAGCGGTACATCCCCGACCGCATGCTGCCGGACAAGGCCATCGACCTGATGGACGAGGCCGCCAGCCGCCTGCGCATGGAGATCGACTCGGTGCCGGGCGAGGTGGACGACCTGCAGCGCCAGCTCAACCAGCTGGAGATGGAGCGCCTGGCCCTGGAGAAGGAGAAGGACAAGTCCGCGGTGGCGAGGCGCGAGGCCATCGACCACCAGATCGCCGAGCTGAACGACGACCTGGGCCAGGTCAAGGCGCGCTGGGAGCAGGAGCGCGAGGCCATCGACGCCATCCGCGCCCTGCAGAAGCAGCAGGAGAACCTGCAGCTGGAGATGGAAGCTGCCGAACGCCGCGGCGACCTGGCCCGCGCCAGCGAGCTGAAGTACAGCGGCCAGACGGGCCTGGAGAAGCAGATCAGGCAGGCCTACGCCGAGCTGGCCCGCATCCAGGGCGAGCAGCCGCTGCTGAAGGAGGAGGTCCAGGAGAACGACATCGCCGAGCTGGTGGCTCGCTGGACCGGGATCCCCGCGCAGCGCCTGGTGGAGGACGAGATGGCCAAGCTGCGCGAGCTCGAGCAGCGCATCACCGAACGCGTGGTCGGCCAGGACGAGGCGGTCGCCAAGGTGGCGCGGACCATCCGGCGTTCGCGCGCGGGTCTGACCGACCGCCGGCGGCCGCTGGGCTCGTTCCTGTTCCTGGGACCCACGGGCGTGGGCAAGACCGAGCTGGCGAAGGCCGTCACCGAGCAGCTGTTCGGCGACGACACGCATCTGGTGCGGCTGGACATGTCCGAATACATGGAGCGCCACGCGGTGGCGCGGATGATCGGCGCGCCTCCGGGTTATGTCGGCTACGAGTCGGGCGGGCAGCTGACCGAGGCCGTACGCCGCCATCCCTACAGCGTGATCCTGCTGGACGAGGTGGAGAAGGCCCACCCCGAGGTGATGAACGTGCTGCTGCAGCTGCTGGACGACGGCCGGCTCACCGACGGCAAGGGCCGCGTGGTGAACTTCACCAACACCCTGGTCATCATGACCAGCAACCTGTGCCAGGGGCCCGAGTACGAGATCCCCGTCCGCCGCGACGAGACGGAGCAGGAGAGGATCGAGCGGGAGAACCGCATCCTCGAGGGGCTGCACGGCCACTTCCGGCCCGAGTTCCTGAACCGGCTGGACGGGATCGTGCGGTTCAGCGCCCTGGGCCGGGACATGATCGCCACCATCGTTCGGCTCGAACTGGCGAAGGTGGGCAAGAGCCTCGCGGACCAGGACGTGACCCTGACGGCCACCGACGCCGCCGTCGCCCGCCTGGCGGAGCTGGGTTTCGACCCGCGCTTCGGGGCGCGGCCCATCAAGCGCGTCATCCAGCGCGAGGTGCAGGACCGCCTGGCGGACCTGATCCTCGCCGGCGAGGTGCATCCCGAGAGCACCGTGACCCTGGACACCACCGCTGCGGGGTTCGTCATGACGGCTTCTGCGGCGGCTGGTCCCGGGGCCGAAGACAGGGCCGCGGAGCAGGCCGGCTGATTTCCTCCGGCCTGGATCGGAACCCGCTTACCCACCTTGACAGGGTCCCCTTGCTGGGGCATACTTTGATCGGACGCCGCACAAAGTATGCCCCGCGGCATTCGGGGCCCCGTTGCCCCGCCCGGACCCATCCCGGAGGCGCATGACGTGAACCTGAACCGACGCCACCTGTTCGCCGTCGCGGCGATCCTGCCCCTGATCCTTTCCGCCGGATGCAGCGACCACGACCCCACCGGCTTGCCCATGGGCCGGGGCAACACGGACCCGGTGGTCTTCGCCGACGGGTACGGCGACGGGGTCTACTTCCAGGCGTTCTCGCAGACCGACATCTGGTCGGTGAGCCGGGATTCGGTCTTCGCCTACGGCGGGCAGGCCCAGGACGGCGCGCGCTCCCTGAAGGTCCGGGTGGCGCCCGACGGCGCGGCGCTGGGAACCTATTCCGGCGGCGTGCTCACCACCGGGGCGCCCCGCGATCTGGCCGACTACAACGCGCTGACCTTCTACGCCCGGGCCGACCAGAACGTCACCATGAACGAGCTGGGCTTCGGCAACGACAACACCGGCACGTCGCTGTTCTCGGCAGGACGCGCGAACGTGGCCCTCAACGCCGGCTGGAAGTTCGTGGTCGTTCCCGTTCCCAATCCCGCCAAGCTGCTTTCCGAGCGCGGCATGTTCACCTTCGCCGAGGGGCGCGAAGCCCAGTTCCCCGCCGGCTACAACCTCTGGTTCGACGAGATCCGGTTCGCGAAGCTGGGCAACATCACGAACCCGCGGCCCGCCATGCCCTCGAGCAACAAGCAGTACTTCATCGGCTCGGTGGTGAACCTCTCGGGCACCTCCACCGTGTTCGACGTCGACGGGGCTCCGGTGACCGTCAACCACATGCCGGGGTATTTCGACTTCCGGTCCTCCGACCCCGCGGTGGCCCGGGTCACCCGGCGGGGTGTCGAGGTGATCGGCGTGGGCGACGCCACGGTGACGGCCCTGCTCGGCGACGTCGAGGTGGACGGCGAGGTGGTCGTGTCCGGTTTCCAGGCGCCCGCCGGCCCTGCACCGACCCCCACCCATCCGGCCAACCAGGTGATCTCCCTCTTCAGCGACGCCTACAACGACGTCGCCGTGGAGAGCTGGAACCCCCACTGGCAGTACTCCACCACCCAGGACGAACTCTTCGCCGTGGACGGCAACAGCACGCGCATGTACTCGACGCTCAACTTCGTTGGCATCGTGTTCTCCGATCCCATGATCGACGCCTCGGCCATGACCCACTTCCACCTGGACGTCTACGCCCCGGTGGGGACGGAATTCCGGGTCAAGTTCGTGACCTTCAGCGACACGGGGCTCTTCCGAGGCCAGACCGAACTGGAGTTCGATGCGACCACCACGCCGGCATTCAACAGCGGCGGCTGGTCGTCCCTGGACATCCCCCTGGACGACTTCGCGTTCCAGCCGCCGGTCGCCGACCCCTGGGCCCACATCGGCCAGCTGGTGCTGAGCACCGACAGCGCCCAGCTCGTCCTGGTGGACAACCTGTACTGGCGCCAATAGTATTGGGGCCTGTGTCGATGGTGTGAGATCCTGTCCGGGCGAGCGAGAGGTCGACCGTTGTTCAACGAGAATCCCATCTGGAAGGGCCTGAGACGCTCGGCGCCCGATCATCCCCGTCCCCTGGCGGATGCCGTCCTGCGCCTGATCTGGAACGAACGGCGGATCTCCCGCGCGGAGATCGCCCGCCTGGCGGGCCTGTCCCGGTCCACCGTGTCCGAGGTGGTGGGCGAGATCCTGCCCCTGGGTCTGGTGTCCGAGATCGGCGAAGGGCCCTCCCGGGGGGGGCGCCGCCCCATCGTGCTCGGATTCCGCGACGATTCCTGCGTCATCCTGGGAGTGGAGATGGGCGGGGCCCACGTGGCCGTCGCCCTGACGGACCTGCGGGGCCGCGTGCTGGCCTGGGAGACCCGGGGTCATCCGGTGCGGTCGGATCCCGTGGGGACCCGTCGCCTCATCGCCGAGCTCTGTGCGCGTTGCCTGGAATCCTCCCCCGCCGGGGGACGCCCCCTGGTGGGCATCGGCGTCGCGGTGCCCAGCCCGGTGGATCCCTCTCGGCCCGACGGCCTGTCCAGGGTGGTCATGCCCGCCTGGGAGGGACGCCACGGCCTCGAGGGTCTGGGCGAGCGGTTCGGGGTGCCCATCTTCGTGGACAACGACGCCAACCTGGGCGCCCTGGCCGAGCACTGGTGGGGCCAGGGCGGCGGCGTCGACCACCTGGCCTACATCAAGGTCGCCACTGGCGTGGGGTCGGGGCACATCATCGGCGGCGAGATCTACCGGGGGGCCACCGGCGTCGCGGGGGAGATCGGCCATCTGGCCATCGATCCCCAGGGCAAGCGCTGCATCTGCGGCCTACGCGGCTGCCTGGCCACCCTGGTCGGGGGGCAGGCCCTGCAGGAACGCGCCGCCGAACTGTTGCCCGAATTCCCGGACAGCGCCCTGGCGGGGCGGACGTTCACCGTCCACGAGATCGAGGATGCCGCCCTGGCTGGAGATCCCCTGGCCCTGAAGGTCGTGGGTGAGGTCGCCAAGCATCTGGGCACGGCCGTGGCCGGCCTGCTGAACCTCATGAACCCGTCGGTGGTCGTGCTGGGCGGAGACCTGGTCAAGCTGGGCGACCTGCTGCTCGATCCCCTGCGTGACCGGGTGAAGAACCGCACCCTCATCAGCTCGATGGCCGCCGCCGACATCGTGATCAGCGATCTGGGCCCGAAGTCGGTGGCCATCGGGGCGGCCACCCTGGTCCTGAAGGCGAGCCTCGGCGACTCCCGGCTGTTCCCGGAGATCCCCGTCCCCGCCGTCGAGGAGACCGAGCGATGACGCGCAGATTCACGGCGCTGGCCTGCCTCGCCCTGGTCCTCGCCGCGGCGGGCTGCAAGGAGGACGACGTGGCCCCCGAGTACGGCCTGATCTGGCAGGACGAGTTCGACGGCCCGGCCGGCCAACTGCCCGACCCCGGCCGCTGGGCGTTCGACACGGGCACCGGCTGGGGCAACGCCCAGCTCGAATGGGACACGGATCTGGCCGAGAACGTCAGCCTGGACGGCGAGGGCAACCTGGCCATCACGGCCCGGGAGCAGGAGTACGAAGGACAGCCCTACACCTCGGGCCGCATCAAGACCAAGGGCCTGTTCGAGCGCGCCTACGGCCGGTTCGAGGCCCGCATCAAGCTGCCCGTCGGCCAGGGCATCTGGCCCGCCTTCTGGATGCTGGGCCGCGACATCGACGAGGTGGGCTGGCCCGCCTGCGGCGAGATCGACGTCATGGAGTACCGGGGCCACGAGCCCCGGGTCATCCACGGCACCATCCACGGCCCGGGCCATTCCGGCAACAACGCCATCGGCTCCCGCCACGAGATCTCCCAGGGCGGGTTCAACCTGGGTTTCCACGAGTTCGCCGTCGACTGGACCCCCGACTCCATCGTCTGGACCGTGGACGGCTACACCTATCACTCGGTCAAGCGGGCGGAGATGCCCGCGGGGGCGACCTGGGTCTACGACCATCCCTTCTTCGTCCTGCTGAACGTCGCCGTGGGCGGACGCTGGCCCGGCAACCCCGACGAGACCACCGTCTTTCCCCAGACCATGCTCGTCGACTACGTGAGGGTCTACGGGACGCTGCCCTGATTCGGGATACTGCGAGGCCGGCACCGCGCCCGGCCTTTGGCGGTCTGACTGCCAACGAGGCCCACCAGCAGCGGGGGCAAAGGCTCCCCAGCCGCGAAGCGTTCGGCAGGGAAGTGGACCGACTGGAACAGAAGCTGTACAATGAAGCCAAGACCAGACGAGGCAGGAACAGCGCCCATCGCCGGGCCGTGGAGCAGGTGTTATTGGATTACGGACTGCTGGCGATCGACGGGGAACATGTCACATGATTAATCGTCAGACAGGGCGACAGAATAAGTGGGCTCTACAGGGGAGTCGAATCGGCCTATTTCCGGGTTCTGGTGGCCAGTGGCTCGGGCTTGTTCCCTCCCCAGCTGAGTGAAGCCGTTGCGGTGGCTGATAGTGTCCACGGACAACCCGAGGATTGGTCGGAAGTGGAGTTTTCCGAGCCCGTGGCCAGTCTGTCGGGCAGCCTGTTTCTGATCATGCAGTATCCCGCAGGATATGTCCCCCCGCAGGAGGGGTTGCCCTTGGGTGTGGGGTATCAGAACGTCCCGCACCGGTCCGCCTACTTCGTGACCGCCGATGGTGAGGAGTGGGTGAAGGTGAGCTCCGGTTGCCAGGTGCTGATGGAACCGGAGTTCTGCGTTCGGGACTCGAGCATGCTGGCCAAAAACCAGCGGGATGACCAAGACGAGGCAGAGGACGAGGCGTTGCCCAAGGTGCTGGGGGTCTCCTCGTACCCCAATCCCTTTAACCCGGTTGCCACCATCCAGCTTGCCCTGCCGAAGGCATGCGAATGTACCGTGCGGATCTTCGATCTTCGGGGTCGGTTGGTGAGGGATTTCAAGGTGGGCTTTCTCGAGGCGGGGTACCACGATCTGGAGTGGTGGGGGCGAGATGACAGGGGCCAGCCTGCCAGCAGCGGGGTGTACTTTGCCCAGATTCGGGCTGGTGATAAAACTTTAAATCACCGGATGATTATGGTAAAATGAAGGTTCGAGGGGGCTGGAATGAGGATCAGCGATGAGATTGAAGTTTTTTGGAAGCTTGTGCCTTCTCCTGTTAACGGCCGGATCGTGGGCATCCCAGGCGGCTGTGATCCGGGTGGAGCGGGATGGTAGCGGGGATTTCGCGACCCTGCAGCCGGCGCTGGATGCCGCTGCGGCCGGGGATACGGTTCTGATTGGGTCGGGGGAATTCCCTGAGATGAACTTGCAGTACCTTCCCAATGCAGGTGGTTGGTTTGATGTTGCGGGATGTATAAGAAGTGCCAATGTAACAATAATTGGATCCGGGGAAACCAGCACTCAAATCGGCCCCTCCATATATTCCGGTGATGTGAATATTGGGATAGCTTTTCCTGAATCTGGGGATTTGCGGATAGTTGGCTTGACTGTGCAAAATGTCAATGTTGGAGTCCATGATGATTATGGGAAATTATTCGTTGAGAATTGTACTATCAAGGAAACAGTGACGGGGATTCAGTGGTATTCAACAGAAGCCGGAGGAGGGGTTTGGGATTCACATTTCGAGTCGGATATTTTGTATAGTGACGGGATTCTGTTATTAGGGTATGGCGAAGAGATTATAATTGATGGTTGTACGTTTGATAATAGTCCGCCCCAAATACAAGGTCCTCATAATGTGCAAATTTTTGATTGTGATATGTACGGAGGGGGGCATGGGATTACAGTAACAACTGGAAGCCATGTGGTGGTTTCCCGTTGTCGGGTATTTGATGTATACGGAGTGGGAGTAGTTTTGCGTCCTGGTGGGGTGTTTATGCAAATGGATCACTGTGATATCGCCGGCGGAATGGACGCTGTTAACTCCAATGGAACCGGGAATAGTTTTTTGATAACCAATTCGATCCTTCGGGGAGGATCCCGAAGCGTGGTGAATCTGGAAAATGTTGGACCATCTTCCATTCGCTTTTCGGAACTTCAAAACGGCTCAAGCGAGTATGCCGTCCTTTGCACTCAGCATTTTAGCACTGGAGGGGTGACGCACGACCTGAGGGGAAACTTCTGGGGAACGGTTGATTCTGCCCAGATAGCCGAATGGATTTGGGATTGGCACGATGATCCAGTTTGGGCCTACGCCGAGGTCCTCTACACCCCCTTCGCCACCGGTGACAGCGATCTGGTCGTATCCCTGGCTCCCCAGGACTCAACCATCATCATCCCCGAGACCGGTGGCAGCTTCCTGTACGACGCCAGCATCGAGAACAATACAGGGACCGACATCGTGGCGGACCTCACCATTGAGGCGGTTCTTCCCGACGGCACGGCGTACCCCGTGATGACGCTGCCGGGGGTGACCTTGGCGGGGGCATCGGTGCGGACCCGGATCGGGATCGTCCAGGAGGTCCCTGCTGCGGCACCGGCTGGGACCTACACTTACCGGGTCTCGGCAAGCCTGGGGGACACCCTGCTGGTGGACACGGCCGAGCTTCCGTTCGAGAAGCTGGGTGGGGGAGTGGCAGCGGTCGGCCCCATGAGCTGGCCCGTGACCGGCTGGCTGGACGAGGACCGGCCGCCCTTTCAGGGGGGAGCGGTGAAACCCGTCCTTTTCGGCCCCGTCCCCAATCCGTTCAACCCCACCACGACCGTGGCCTTCGAACTGCCGGCCCAGGAGGCCGTGAGCCTGCACGTGTTCGACCTTCAGGGCAGGTTGGTCATAACCCTGCTAAGCGACCAGGTCTTCCCCCAGGGGCGCCACGAGGCCGTCTGGGACGGCAGGGACGAGTCGGGCCGGCAGGTTGCCAGCGGGACCTACTTCTTCCGGCTCGAGGCTGGGGGGCAGGTGGAGACGAAGCGGGCGGTTCTCGTTAAATGACAAGGTGTTAGGGGATTTTAGCCCAGAAAACACCTCTCTTTTTCCGAGTTCGCATGACTGTCCCGCTTGGGTTGCTTTTCCCCATCGTCAAGGGGTGTGGTTCTGCGGTACTTGTGAAAGCTCGGAAAATTTTCCGGCATATTACAATGTTTACCTTAAATTTTAATCAAAATATGTTTAAATTTGAAAAATTTGAGAAAAATTCAGATTTTTCAGATAATTTAGTCTATTCTTGACAAATTTAGGGTTATAATATATCCATGCGGTCTTCTGCATTTCCCCTGAACGAAAGGCCCGTCATGACCCCGTCCAACGCCCCCCTGCGCGAATTCCTGGAAATCCCCTACGAGAAGCTCGAGGAACTCAACCTGACATCCCTGGACAACAAGGTGCAGTGGCGCCCCATGGACGAGGTCGAGGCGGAGAGGCGGAGCTACCTGGAGTCCGAGAAGCGCATCAAGGCCGTCACCGTGGCCTTCACCGATCTCGAGGGCCGCTTCCACATGCTGGACTACGACAAGAAGTTCCTGCTGAAGAGCGACATCCTGACCTTCGACGGGTCCTCCATCCGCGGCTTCACCGCGATCGCGGAGAGCGACCTGCGGCTGGAGATCGACTGGCGGGCCTTCTACTGGATGCCGGCGGACATCTTCGGTCCCGGGAAGGTCCTGGTCTTCGGCCACGTGCTCGACCGCGACGGCCGGCCCTACGAGGCGGACTTCCGGGGGCGCCTGCTGGCCTACACCGAGAAGCTGTATCGCGAACAAGGTCTGGTGGCCAACGTCGCCTCGGAGATCGAGGGCTTCCTGTTCAACGGCCGCGACGCCGAGCGCAAGTACTACCGGACCGGCAAGTTCGAACTCATCTCCACGGGGGGCTACTTCAACAGCCTGCCCCAGGATCCGCTGCGCCAGTTCATCGACGCGGCGGCCGAGGTGCAGCGCGCCATGGCCTTCGAGAACGAGAAGGATCACCCCGAGGTGGGCCCCAGCCAGTTCGAGATGAACTTCAAGTACGCGCCGGCGCTGATCGCGGCGGACCGGGTCCAGCTCTACAAGCTGCTCTGCCGCCAGGTCGCCCAGAGCATGGACATGACCGCCAGCTTCCTGCCCAAGCCCATCACCGGGATCAACGGCAGCGGCATGCACACCAACATCAGCCTGGCCAAGGACGGAGTGAACCAGTTCTGGGACGACAAGGGCAAGGACAACCTTTCCGTCCTGGGGCGGAAGTTCACCCGGCGCATCCTGCACAGCGCCGAGGATCTGTGCCTGATCCTCAATGCCAGCGTCAACGCCTACCGCCGGCTCGATCCCCACTTCGAGGCTCCCAACGAGATCGCCGCCAGCAGCGTGGACCGCAGCTCCATGATCCGGATCCCCTACGCCGGGCCCGCGGGCCAGCGCCTGGAGGTCCGTTCGGTCGGACCGGACGCCAACCCCTACCTGGTGATCTACGCCCTGCTGCGGACCGGGCTGGAGGGTCCCGAACCGCCGAAGGACGCCCCCAAGCCCCAGCGCATCCGCAAGCGGCTTTTGCCGGGGAACATCTACGACGCGATGACCAGCTACCGGCGCAGCGGGTGGGTCCGCGAACTCATGGAGCCCGACAGTCACGCCAAGTATCTCGAGCTCAAGCAGATGTGCGCCCACCGCTGCCCCCGGGAGCTGGGCGACCGCATCAAGCGCGCCGAGATCATGTTCCACCACGAGGTGACCAACCAGATGCTGTGGAACAGGTTCTAGCCTGGATCGGTCATTCTGAAGGAACGGCCCGGTCGCGAAACCGGGCCGTCGTCTTGGCGCGGGGCATGCCGCCCCGGCTCAGATGGACAGGTGCAGGAAGGTGCGGATCTCCCATTCCTTCCCGTCGGGCAGGCCCTCGGGGTAGAGTTCGCCCTGGATCTCGGGGACGGGTTCCCCTTCCGGCGCGTAGCGCGGCGAGTATCGGTCCAGCGTGCGGTAGGTGGCGCGCACGCCGATCCGGGTCTCGTTCTCGCCGTAGAACCACTGCGGATTGCCCAGGTGGTAGCTGAGTTCCCACATCACCTGCAGGGGGTAGGTCATGTTGAACTCCCTGTGGTAGTCGTAGGGACCGAACGAGTTCACCGAGAAGGTGCCCGACGCCGAGACGCGCGGCCACATGAGGCGCGTCCCCAGGCCGAACATCGTGTCCAGGCGCTCGTCGTCGCCGCGCGGCTCGGCCGTTCCCAGCATCAGCATGCTGACCTGCTTGGCCTCCCCGAACAGCGGCAGCCTGTTCACGATCCGGGCGTGGACGTGCCACAGGTCGCCCCAGTCGCGCGCGGGCGTGCCGCCGGGGTGCGGGTAGATGACGCCGGTGTCGGCCACGAACAGCCCGGCGTCGGCCGTGGTGTGGTGCTTGCGCAGAACCAGGCCGAGGGAGAAGGCCAGGTCGGCGCTTTCGCGGCGGTCGTTGTCCCAGGCGTAGAACCAGGTGGCCGGCTGGGGGTCGTAGGTGATCAGGATCTCGGCCGCGGTGGTCTCGCGGTTCCAGATCACCGCGAAGGGGTCCGACTGCCAGTTGCGCGGGCGTCCGGCGGTGCCGATCAGGTCTTCGCTGTGCGGCATCGGACCGACGAGGGGCTTCTGCCACAGGAAGTTCGGGCCGAACTGCCAGTCGCCCTTGTTGTAGGTGAATCCGGTCAGGGCGTTGGTCTGGTTGCCCGAGCCGCTGTCCTTCAGCTGCCAGCCCGTGAAGGTGTGGATGTTCGACGGGCCGCCGTCGGCCACCAGGCCCATGTAGGCCCCCTGGCCGTACCAGCGCCAGGCGCCCTTCTGCCAGATCAGCTTGCCCTTGAAGCCGAAGGCGTCCTCGGCCTTGATCCTGTCCTGCTTGACGTCCCCGGGCGCGATCTCACCGGAGGCGACGATCTCCTCGTCGACCAGCTGGAAGACGTCGCCCTTGCGCGGCTGGCCCGCCCAGAGCACGCCGCCCTCGAAGTCGAACCCGCCGTAGGACTTCGTGGCCGAAAGCGCCCACTTGCGGGTCTTGGGGACCGGGATGGCGATCGAACTGGTGGTCTCGGTCTGCTGCGCGAAGTCCTCCTGGAAGATCGTCGTCCAGCCGAAGCCGGCGAAGTTGCGCTGGTACTTGACGAAGAAGGCCGGATTGGCGCCCCACCACAGCTGCGGACCGAAGGCGAGCTTCAGGCCGCTGAACATCCGCTTGCCCGAGATCTCGACCCCCAGCGGAGCCTCGCCGTTGTAGATGTCGAGGTTCTCGCCGTAGAAGGCGTCGCGGTACAGGCCGAAGAAGTCGCCCTCGTACTGCCAGTGCAGGTGTCCGGTGCGGTAGAAGGCGTCCAGCATGAACCAGCGGTCGTCCCAGTTGATCGAGGCCTGGTAGATCTGCACCCGGTTCAGATCGTTCAGGTCGAACTCGTCGCCGTCGACGTCGGCGACGGTGCGCGAGCGGCCTCGGTTCTCGTAGAAGATCTCGTCGATCGGATTCTTCGCCACCTGTCCGAGCACGTTCAACGACAGCCGGCCGACGACGTTCGAGTTCGGCTGCGCCTCGACGTCCATGTAGAACGACTGCTGCTGGTCGAAGCCGCGGAAGGCCGGGTACTGGACCGGATCGGTGATGTCCTCGGGGATGGCGGTGTTCTCGCCGCCGGTGCTGAAGGTCTCGAACTCCATGCGCAGGTTCGAGACGCGCACCTTGCTCAGCTTGTCGCCGACCAGGGCGGCCTTGTCGCCCCGGGCCGCGGTCACCGCGCCCATGGGGCTGATCCTGCCGAAGTGCTCGATGATGGCGTCGAGGTCCGTGTCCGGCGCGTACGGGTCGAGGCGGAAGGCGTCGCGCAGGGCGTAGTAGGCCGCCCGGGGATAGACCTCGTAGAGGCCGCGCGAGTCGTTGAAGCCCTTGGCGCAGATGCCCCACCATTCCTCGTTCATGTTGTTCTCGCCCTCGCGGTAGTCGAAGGGATAGCCGCCGTTGGGCCAGGAGGCGTTGGTGTCGTGGATGTCCAGGCGCTCCTCCTGGCGGAACTTCCACCAACCGTCGCTCCACTGGAAGATCATGCCGCCGATGGCGTTGCCGACCTTGCCCTTGCCCGCGGACTGCTCGTAGATCTCGCGCCACTGGCCGAGCAGGTAGTAGGCCTGGTTGATCTGGTCCTCCTTCATCGTGATCGCGTTGAAGGCGTCGCAGCCGAACTCGGTGTACATGATGGGCAGGCCCAGCTTGGCCTCGACCTCTTCGTAGAGGTCGCGCGCCGAGATCCCTCGGTAGACGTTCGTGCCGAAGACGTCCAATCCGTCGCAGTGCTTGGCGATCAGGTCGATGTAGCCCAGGTCGCCGTTGGCCATGGTGACGGGCACGTCGGCGTCGATCTTCTTGATCTCGGCGATGACCTCGCCGAAGAGGGAGTACAGGAACTCGGCCTTGGCGGCGTACCGCTCTCCCTCGGGCAGGGCCTCGATCTCGAACGAGGACCAGGACAGGCCGTAGTTGTTCTCGTTGCCGAGCATGTACATCAGCAGACCCGGCGTGCCCCGGAACTCCTCGACCAGGGCGCGGACCTCGGCCTTGAGGATCTCGCGCGCCCGAGGATCGCTGTAGTCGGTGTTCGGGATCCACACCCCGTCGATGGTCATGCCGTAGCGGCCGACGGTGTGGTTGATCACGGTCCAGATTCCGTAGGTCTCGTAGACGTACTGCACCCAGCGCGGCGGCATGCCCACGTAGTGGCGGATGACGTTGATCCCCATCGCCTTCATCAGGGACATCTCCTTCTCGAGCGCCGCCTTGATGAAGTCGTCCGGCTTGCCCCAGAAGTCGTACGAGTAGTTCTGCCCGATGGGCATGTAGTCCCAGTTCATGCCGAAGACCATGAAGTCCTCGCCGCCGACCATCAGGCGCGATCCGGTCTCGTCCTTGACGACCTCGATCGCGGGCAGGGCCGGTTCGGCCGACCAGGCGGACGATCCGCCGATCGCCAGGACCACGAGCAGGGCCACACCAGGGGCATGGCGCAACGGGTTGCCGCTAAGCATCGAGTGCACGGGACTCTCCTCGGGTTGAAGGGAGGGGGTGGTCGTCATCGTCGTCCACGGCGTTGACCGCCGCGGCGTCGCGATACCAGAAGGCGCTGTCCTTGGGGATCCGGTCCAGGGTGTCCGGCTCGAGGGCGAACAGGCCGAAGGTCTTCTCGAATCCGTATCCCCATTCGAAGTTGTCCAGCAGGGACCAGGCGAAGTAGCCGCGCACGGGAACGCCCGCCGCGACGGCCCGATGGACCGCCAGCAGATGTCCCCGCAGATAGGCGATGCGCCGGGGGTCGGCGATGCGGCCGTCCACCGGCGCGGGGTCGGGAAAGGCCGCTCCGTTCTCGGTGACGTAGATGCAGCCGGGCCCGTAGTCGCGGTGCACGCGCAGGAGGGCGTCCTCCATGCCCCGGGGATGGACCTCCCAGCCCATCGCCGTCCGCTCGGCGGAGGGTGGGGCGGGCACGGCCTCGGGCAGGCCGGCGGGCCCCATCCGCATGACGTTCCGGCTGTAGTAGTTCAGGCCCAGGAAATCCAGGGGCGCGGCGATGGTTTCGAGATCGCCGTCCCGCAGGAAGGGCAGGTCCGAGCCAGGCAGGTGGCCGCGCTGCACCCGGTCCCAGACCGCGTCTTCGGGATAGCGGCTCCTGAAGAGGGGATCCAGGTACCAGCGGTTGAAGAATCCGTCGAACCAGCGGGCGGCCTCGCGGTCGGACTCCCTGGGTGTGGCCGGTTCCGCGGGGCAATGGATGAGGACGATCCCCACCTCGGCGCCGGGGACCTCGTCGCGGATGACGCCCGCGGCCAGGCCGTGGGACAGCAGCAGGTGGTGGGCCACGCGGAGACCTTCGGCCGGATCGGTGTGTCCGGGGGCGTGATGCCCCTCCTCGTGGCCGAGGGTGGCGATGCACCAGGGCTCGTTGTGTGTGGTCCAGCGCTTGACGCGATCGCCCAGGCGCCTCACCACCGCGGCGGCGTAATCCGCGAACGCCCCGGTGAGGTTGCGGTTCGCCCACCCGCCTTCGTCCTGCAGCACCTGGGGCAGGTCCCAGTGGTAGAGCGTGGGGAAGGGCTGGATGCCCGCTTCCAGCAGGCCGTCCACCAGGCCGTCATAGAAGTCGAGGCCCGCGGGATCGGCCTTGCCGCGGCCGGCGGGGATGATCCGCGGCCAGGCGATGGAGAACCTGTAGGCGCCCATCCCCAGGCCGGACATCAGTCCGATGTCTTCCCGCCAGCGATGGTAGTGGTCACAGGTCACGTCGGGGCGGGAGCCGTCGGCGATCTTGCCCGGGATGGCCGCGAAGCGGTCCCAGATGGATTCGCCCCGCCCGCCGTCATGGCGGCCGCCTTCGATCTGCTGGGCGCTGGTGGCGGTGCCCCAGAGGAATCCCTCGGGAAAGCGATGTCTGGCCACGGGTTTTCCACCCCCGAAATTTCCCTTTGTTCGGACTCCGAACATAGTGTATAATACCAGCAGTCCTGTCAAGAGGGCATTCTCGCCGGGGGCCGGGAAATCCGGCAACCGGAGAATTTCGAGCAAGGCCGGTCTTCCCGCTCGCATATGGGCATCACTTGACCCCGGCCCGGATCGACCTCGAGACAGCGGAGCGGACGACGGTCGGGACCGAGGACCGGCTGCCCCGCACCCCGGATCCGGGACGACCAGGCCCGATCGCCCGGCCGGCCAAGTTTTTCTCGCAGCGGCGGTTTTTTTGAGCCGTGAACAGGCTCACTGCAGGAGGTAATCCGATGATGTCCAAGCGATCGCGTTTCCTGCCGGCTGTGGCGGCACTGCTGGTCTGCCTGGCGCCCCTGGCGGCCCATGCGATCACGCCCTACAGCCAGGACTTCGAAGCCCTGGTCCAGACCGACGTGGACGCCCTCGGCAACGACGGCTGGGTGGTCTACGGCAATGTTTTCGATTCCGCCATGAACTACCTTTACGGCTACGGAGTCTTCCCTGCGCCCAATGACGGGGCGGCCTTCTGCGCCATCGCCGTCGGCGAGGGAGGGGTGGACCAGGGCCTGCAGCAGCTCTCGGTCTACAGCGACTACAACAACCTGGACCATGCGGCCGGCAACTGGATCGAGTCGAACGTCTTCCAGGAACAGACGGTCCTGGCCGGCGACGTGGGCAAGACCTTCAAGTACTCCTTCAACGCCAAGCTGGGCAACATCAGCGGCACTTCGACGGCCTTGGCCTTCATCAAGACCCTGGATCCGAGCGCCGGCTACGCCACGACCAACTTCATCACGGCGGACATGACGGCGATCGACGTGACCTGGCAGGGCTACAGCCTGTCGATCACCATCGATGCGAGCCTGGTCGGCCAGCTCATCCAGTTCGGGTTCTCGAACCTGGCCACGCTGTATGAACCCTCGGGCATCTTCTACGACAACATCCTGTTCGATGAGGACAGCGCCTCCAACGTTCCGGCCGGACTCGCCGCCCGGGGTGCGGTCCTTCACGGCAACCATCCCAATCCCTTCAATCCCCAGACCCGGATCGAGTTCAGCCTGGAGGCCCCTGGCGAGGTCGAGATCGCGGTCTACGACCTGGCCGGCCGCCTGGTGGACGTCCTGCACCGGGGTTACCTGGCCGCTGGCGATCACGGCGTGACCTGGAACGGACGGACGGCGGCGGGCACGCCCGCGGCCGCGGGTGCGTACCATTACGTCTTGCGGACGGCTGAAGGACAGTCGGCCCGCACCATGGTGCTGTTGAAGTAGGGACGAGGATCGAATCCGCCGGGGACCTCCGGCAGGTCCCCGGCCTGCGTTCACGATGGAGCGGAGGATGAGGCATGAAGGGTAGACCCGCACCGGACCTGCGCACGGCACGGACCAGGACCACGCCCGCCGTCCCCGGCGGACGGTTCACGGTCCTCGACGGCGAGGTCTGCTACCGGATCGCCAACTTCCCCAAGCTTTCCCAGTTCCTGGCCAGCATCCCCAGCGACACCGACCTGTGGATGTTCATCGCCTCGGGAGGCGGCCTGACCGCCGGGCGGGTGGATCCCGAGGGCAGCCTGTTCCCTTACCTGACCGTGGACAGGCTGCACGACGCCCATCACCACACCGGGCCGATCACGCTGGTCCGGGTGGAGCATCCCGGCCGCGAGCCCCTGCTGTGGGAACCCTTCGCCGACGGGACCGCCGAATCCCCGCTGGTCGAGCGCAACCTCTACAAGAACGCCACCGGCAACCGGATCGTGTTCGAGGAGATCCACCACGGACACGGCCTGGTCTTCCGGTACGGGTGGGCCGCCTGCGACGAGTTCGGCTGGGTGCGATCGTGTTCCCTCGCCAACCTGAACGACACCCCGATCCGGGCGGTGGTCCTGGACGGGCTACGCAACGTCCTGCCCTACGGGGCGCCGCTGGGCCTGTACCAGCAGGCCTCGAACCTGGTGGACGCCTACAAGAAGTCCGAGATCGATCCCGAGTCGGGGCTGGGGATCTTCTCGTTGACCGCGGGCATCACCGACCGGGCCGAGGCGGTGGAGGTCCTGCGGGCCAACACGGTCTGGTGCTGCGGCCTGGACAGCTACCGGGTCCACCTGTCGGCCGCGGCGGTGGGGGGCTTCCGCAACGGCGAGGTGGTCGCCGCGGACGACGTCCTGAACGGGACCCGCGGCAACTACCTGGTCAGCTTCGGCGCGGACCTGCAACCGCGGGAGACGGAGGAGTGGTTCCTGGTTGCCGATTCGGGCCTGGACCACGCCGGGATCGCCGGCCTGCGGCGGCGCCTGGTCGAAGGCGAGGACCTGCCCGGCGCGCTGGCCTCCAGGCTGCGCGAAGCCGAACGCAACCTGCGGCGCTACGTGGCCAGCGCCGACGGACTGCAGGTGACCGGGGCCCCGGCCGTCTGGGTCCACCACTTCGCCAACGTCCTGTTCAACAACATGAGGGGCGGGGTCTTCGCCGCCAATTACGACGTGCCGGTGGAGGACTTCACGGACTTCCTTCAGGTCCGCAATCCCGCCGTGGCCGAGCGCCGACGCGCCGCGATCGCGGCCCTCCCCGATCCGGTGACCGTGGACGATCTCCTCGCCCAGGCGCGGGCCACGGGGGACGCCGACTTCATCCGCCTGTGCCTGGAGTACCTGCCGCTGCACTTCGGGAGGCGCCACGGCGACCCGAGCCGGCCCTGGAACCGCTTCGCCATCCGCGTCCGCAACGGCGGCGGCGAGCGCCTACTGAGCTACGAGGGCAACTGGCGCGACATCTTCCAGAACTGGGAGGCCCTCTGCACCGCGTTTCCCGGGTTCCTGCCCAACGTCGTGGCCAAGTTCGTCAACGCCTCGACGCGGGACGGGTTCAATCCCTATCGCATCGACCGCGACGGGGTGGATTGGGAGACCGTCTCGCCCGACGACCCCTGGAGCAACATCGGCTACTGGGGCGATCACCAGATCATCTACCTGCTCAAGCTGCTGGAGGCCTGGAACCGCAACGATCCCGAGGGCCTGGCCGGGATGCTGGAGGCCGAGATCTTCAGCTACGCCCACGTCCCCTACCGCATCAAGCCCTACGCGGACCTGCTGCGGGATCCCCGGTCGACCATCGTGTTCGACGCGGAACTCGACGCGCGAATCGCCGCCCGGGTGGATGGACACGGCACCGACGGCAAGCTGGTCCGCGGGCCCGACGGCGGGATCTACCACGCCAACCTGCTGGAGAAGCTGCTGGTCCCGGCCCTGGCGAAGCTTTCGAACCTGGTCTGCGACGCGGGCATCTGGATGAACACCCAGCGCCCCGAATGGAACGACGCCAACAACGCCCTGGCCGGGGGCGGCGTCTCGGTGGTCACGCTCTGCCACCTGCGCCGGTACCTGGCCTTCCTGGCCGACAGGCTCGAGGGAAGGGCGCAGCAGAGCCTTCCGGTGAGCGCCGAGGTCGTCGCCTGGTTCGACGGAATCGCCGCGGCCCTCGAGGAGGCCGGGGCGCTGACGGCAGCCGGGGCTTTGACCTCGAAGCAGCGGCGGGAGCTGCTGGATGCATTCGGCGAGACTTTTTCCCGTTACCGGGACAAGGTCTACGCGGACGGATTCAGCGGGAAGACCGCGCTGTCCCTCGGCCGGGTGGTCGCGACCTGCCGCACCGCCCTGGAGGTGATCGACCGCGGCATCGCCGCCAACCGGCGTCCGGACGGCCTCTTCCACACCTACAACCTGCTCGACGCGGATCCGGATGGCGACGGTGCGGAGGTGCAGCATCTGTACGAGATGCTCGAGGGACAGGTCGCCGCCCTCACCTCGGGCGTCCTGGATCCGGGCGAATCCCTGGCCATCCTGGAGCGCCTGTTCGCGAGTCGCCTGTACCGTCCCGACCAGCGCAGCTTCATCCTGTACCCCGAGCGGGAGCTGCCCGGGTTCCTCGAGAAGAATTCCGTACCCGCCGGACCGGCGGAAGCGACCCCTCTGCTGGCCGACCTTCTTGCCGAGGGCGACCGGTCGGTGCTGGCGCGCGACGCCGAAGGGGTCCTGCGGTTCAACGCCACGCTCGGGAACGCGAAGGATCTCGAGGCCGCCCTGGACGGGCTGGCGGCCGACCCCCGGTGGAGCACCGCCGTCTCCCGGGACCGGCAGGCGGTCCTCGATCTCTACGAGGAGGTGTTCCGCCACCGGGCCTACACCGGGCGGTCGGGAGCCATGTACGGGTACGAGGGGCTGGGCTGCATCTACTGGCACATGGTGGCCAAGCTGCTGCTGGCGGTCCAGGAGACCTGGCAACGGGCCGTCGCCGGGGGCGCCGATCCCGGAGTGACGGACGAACTGGCCCGCATGTACTTCCGCATCCGGTCGGGCATCGGGTACGAGAAGTCGGTCACCGAGTACGGAGCTTTTCCCACCGATCCCTACTCGCATACGCCCGCGAACGGCGGCGCCAAGCAGCCGGGCATGACCGGCCAGGTGAAGGAGGAGATCCTCACCCGCCGCGGCGAGCTGGGCATCTGCATCGAGGACGGGGTCGCCTGTTTCCGCCCCGGTCTGCTCGGTCCGGAGGAGTTCCTGGGGACCGACCGCGAGTTCCACTACTTCGACGTCGAGGGTCGGGAGAACTCCCTGCTGCTGGAGCCGGGAAGCCTCGCCTTCACCTTGTGCCAGGTGCCCGTGGTCTATCAACTGACCGAAGACGGAGCTGCCGTCACCGTCGAATTCGTCAACGGCACCACGCGGGAGCAGGTCGGCGACCGGCTGGACGCCCCCACGACCGCGGCCGTTTTGGGCCGGACGGGCCGCGTCCGGTCGCTGTGGGTCGCCGTTCCGAAGGAACGACTCACGAAGGTCTGATCCTCCACCAGGAGGCCGCCATGAAGTTCCTGCGCACGTCCCCCGGGATCCTGCCGCTGGTGCTGGTCCTCGCGGCCGCAGGACCGGCGGCCGGCCAGTGCATCCTCGGCAATCCCAGCTTCGAGGTCGGCGGGACCGGCGGGGCGGTGTTCGGGGGCTGGGAGCAGTTCGGTGCGTTCGGGGCCACGACGATGGCGAGCCACGGTCACCAGGCGGCCCGGGTCAGTGGCCCGGACACGGGGGACTGGGCCGTCTCCGGCTACTGGCAGGCCCAGGATTGCCTGCCCGGGGAGAGCTGGGACGTCACCGGGCACGTGCTCCACACGGCGGCGCGACCTCTGGTCGGCCAGAACGCGGCCCTGGTCAACGTCGAGTGGCGGGACGCGGGCGACAACCTCATCTCCTACGACACGTTCAACGTGGCGACGGCGTCCTCCACCACGGACGAATATCTCGACTTCGCGGTGACGAGCAGCGCGGCGCCGGCTGGAACCGTGAAGGCCCGCTTGTTGCTGGGTGTGCTGCAGAGCCCGACCGATCCCTCCAGCGACGTCGTCTTCGACCAGGTCACCTTCACCAGCACCAGCCCGCCGACCCAGGACGACGTCCAGTGGACGGACTTCCCCGGCGGCACCGCCCTGGATTTCGCCGGACGCACCTGGCGCGTCAAGGGCCCGGGGTACTACGGGCCGGGGCCCAACGTCTTCTCCGATTCGCCCGACTGCGTCTGGGTGGACGGCGCGGGCGACCTGCACCTGACCCTGAGCCTTCGCAACGGGACCTGGACCAGCACCGAGGTGGTCCTGGAGGAGGCCCTCGGCTACGGGGATTACGTCCTGACGACGGAGGGACGCCTGGACACGCTCGACCCCCAGGCGGTGCTCGGCCTGTTCCTGTGGGAGTACGGCCCCTGCTACGACGACGCCTACACCTGGTGGAACGCCTACAACGAGATCGACATCGAGTACAGCCGCTGGCAGGATCCGGCGAACGATCTCGCCCAGTTCGTGGCCCAGCCCTACGACTGGCCGGGCAACATCAGCCGTTTCGATCCGGTGTTCAGCGAGGGGGAGACCGTCAGCCACGCCATGCGCTGGCTGTCCGACCGGGTGGAGTACCGGGTGTGGCGGGGTGGTCCCGCGGATGAATCCCCGGCCACCCTGGTCCACGCCTGGACCTACACGGGGCCGCACATCCCGCGCCCGGAACAGCCGCGCCTGCACCTGAACCTGTGGCGCATCGCAGGTTCGCCGGCTGCCGACCAGGAAGTGGTCTTCAGCGGCTTCAGGTTCGTGCCCGCGGGCGCGGTCTCGGCGGTGGAGGACGGCCGGCCCGCATCGCGGGTGGCCGGCGTCCGCCTGTTGCAGTCGGCTCCCAATCCGTTCAATCCGCGGACGGTCCTGTCGTTCGAGTTGCCGGTGGAAGCGGCTGTGAATCTGGCGGTCTATGACGCCCGGGGCCGGCTGGTGCGCACGCTGCTCGATGGTTCGGCGGTTGCGGCGGGCGCCATGACCCTGACCTGGGACGGGCGGGACGACGCCGGCCGCAGGGTGCCGGGCGGGGTGTACTTTGCACGGCTGGAGGCGGGGGAGGTCGTTTCGAATGCGGCCCTGACGCTCTTGAAGTAGGCCGATCACGGTGGCTGTGAACCGTATCAGCGGCGGGGCTTGCGTCCGATCACGACCAACGAGTTGCTCCGGTCCAGAAGGGCGCCGAATGGATAGATAGCCAGGATCCAGCTCAGGCTGAGCAACATCGCTGCGGACCGCAGAGCCTGCTGGCTTCTTGAGGATCGCCCGTGTGCTCCGGGCGCAAGGCCGGGACGAGCTCCCGTCTCGCCCGGATCGCCTGTCGCAGGAGCAGGGGACCCGGACCTTCCCAGGACCTTCTTGCCGACCGTGATCAGCGCTGCAGTGAGTTTTCCCGCCGCATACCCCATCCGGATCGTCTCTGTCTTCGCCAGCACGGGCTCGAAGCCCGTTTTTTGAAGCATCATGGTCAGGGTCTTGACGGAAAAATCGAAAAGGTGGGCAGGGGGCGACGGATGATCCCATACTCCGAACGGCTGGGCCAGCAGCCGGTAGGTCGACCGTGGCAGCAATCCGTCGATGTTCGGAGCGGTGATCATCACGATACCGCCCGGCCGCAGGAGCTCGTAGGCCTTTTCCAGACCGGATCGGGGATCCAGAACGTGTTCGAGCGTATCAAAGAACGTGATCACCAGTTGGGAGCCGGATGCGAGGGTGACGGTCTCCAGATCGCCGTGATGAACCGTCGCTCCGCAGCGGATTTGGGCCTGTTCCGCCGTGTGTGCGTTGATCTCCACGCCGCTGACTTCCCAACCTCTCTGCTTTGCATGCCCCAGAAATAGACCCAGACTACAGCCGACGTCAAGCAGGGGCCCCTTTTCGGTGATGTGCTTATCGATCAGTTCAAGCCGCTCACGGTTCCGGCTCGCCAGCCGTTTCTGCTCCTTCTCGTCTTCCACGAGATGGACATGGTAGCCCTGCTCAGCGGAATAGTAGCGTGCAATGTCCTCCGGATCCGGCTGTGGATCCACGCGTACCAGGTCGCAATGCGGGCAGCGCACAACGGTGTAGCCGTTCTTCTCGATCAAGTTTCCGGGATGGCCTGATTCTTCGCAGAGCGGGCAAGCGGATTTCGCCATCTGAACGTCCTCGGTTCTTTCGGCACCATCGACCTGGCGTCGGCACTCTGTCCTGTCATCTTGAGGATACTATAATTCAGGCGATTGATTCATTGTTGTCAGCAATGGGACAATTGTCAAGATCCAGCCGGGTCGAGATCCAACCGCTCATTTTGCCGGGCATGATTGATTCATTGGCGGATATTTTGTCCGGGAGGCGTGAAACTGCCTTACGTCAGGCTATTTTGGTCCCGGGTTCGTGATGTTTGGCTACCTAGGGGGTGGTGGAGCTGCGCGTCCCCGGGGGGCCTCAACGGACCGGGGCTGTCGCAGCGCGCGTATTACGGGGTGAAGGGGCACGGCAGCGGCAGGTGCCCCGCCGACCTCGAGGTGGGCGGCCACCGGAGCCAACCGATTGTAAGTCGCTGAATGACAATATGATAAAACAGCCCCGCATATTTCGGCATCAGGGGAGAAATTTCATTCTTCGGACAGAAAATTATCTCGACAATCGTGCATTTTGGACTTGATTCGGAATCCGAACATAGTCTATAATCCTATCATTGGATTCGTGAGGGAGTGCCGCTCGGCGGAACTCTCGGGATGCCGGGACGGGGTTCCGGGATTCCAAGCTGGCAACGGGATCGTCTTCAAAGAGAGGTCGAGGAACATGAAACTTCGCGCTATCGCACTGGTCGCAGTCGCAGCCATCCTCTGCATGGCTCCTGCCACGGGTCTGGCCCTCAACGGGTACAGCCAGGACTTCGAGAGCCTGAACCAGGCCGACACCTCGGCCCTCGGCAACGACGGCTGGCTGGTCTTCGCCAACGTCTTCGGTCCGGACTGGTCCTACTGGTACGGCTACGGCGTGTTCCCCGCCCCGAACGACGGCGCCGCCTTCAGCGCCATCGCCTCCGGCGAGGGCGGAGCCGCCCAGGGCATGCAGCAGCTGGTCGCCTTCAGCGACTACAACAACGCCAACCATGCCGACGGCGCCCACATCGAATCCCTTCTGTTCCACGAGCAGACCATCGGCGCCGGCGACGTCGGCGAGACCTGGACCTTCGTCTTCGACGCCAAGCTGGGGAACCTGGAGCTGGACTCCACGGCCTGGGCCTTCATCAAGACCCTGAACCCCGCCGCCGGCTACGCCACGACCAACAACATCCAGCTGGACATGACGGCGATCCCGTCCACCTGGTCGACCTACTCGATCACCATCAACATCGACGCCTCGCTGGTCGGTCAGCTCCTGCAGTTCGGCTTCGGCAACTTCGCCACCCTGTACCAGGGCTCGGGCGTTTTCTACGACAACATCATCTTCTACGCCGACACGGTCATTCCGACCGAGGACGCTTCCTTCGGCGAGGTGAAGGCCCTGTTCCGGTAGGTTCCCAGGCAGCAGACCCGTGCGCGGGTTCGAGGGGTCCGGTCGTTCCGGACCCCTTTTTTCAGGCAAAAAAACGACCCCCGCGCAGGCGCAGGGGTCGCACTCCTGATTGCACCCAGGACCTTGTTCTACAGGTTGTCCTTCATGGCCTTCAGCGGACGCACGCGCACCGAGCGGGACGCCGGGCGCGGCTTCTGCTTGACCATCTCGCCGGTGAAGGGATTCTTCACCAGCTTGCCGCCCTTGACCGCCGGCTTCTTCACCAGGGTCAGCTTCAGCAGACCCATGTAGTTGAAGGTCCCGAACTTCTTCACGGACTTGGTCATGACGTCGTTCAGGTTCTCGATCACGGCGACGACGTCCTTGCGGGCCACGCCGGTCTTCTCGGCGATCTCGCGGTAGACTTCGTTCCGGGTCGGGGCCTTGGTGGCCTCGGCCTTCTTGGCGGGGGCCTTCTTGGCGGGGGCCTTCTTGGCCGGAGCCTTCTTGGTCACTTTCTTTGCCATTGCGCCTCATCCTCCTTCGTTGGCGGCAACGGAAGCATTCATGCTTCCAACTCACGACGGGAATGCTAGCGCATTCCTCGCGGAACGGTTACAAGAATCTTCGCTTTTTCTGCATTTTTTCGGGGCGGGGGCCCATGTCGAGGCGGTGTCCGCTTGATGCGGAGCGGCCGATGCCCCATGATCCGGGTAACGAAAGGACCGCCATGCGCCCCGTCATCGCATCCGCCCTGCTCCTGCTCGCCCTGTGCGGGCCCGCCACCGGAACCGAGGACGGGTCGGCAGGACCGGTCCGCGCCCAGCGTGACACGGTGGGTTTCGCCGTCAGCCGGGAGGACTTCGCCAAGGTCCTCTACGCGGCATTTTCCGCGGAAGACCTGGACGATCCGCGGGCCCGGCGAGCGGCCGAACCTGCGTCCGTGGTCATCCTGCCCCACGACGACTACCTGTACGCAGGACGTACGGCAGTCCACGGCCTGGCCCACCTGCGGGCGAAGCGTTGGATCCTGTTCGGGGTGTGCCACGCCTGCCGCCGCATCGGGGTGCGGGACCGGTTGCTCCTGGATGACTTCGCCGTCTGGAACGTGGCGGGAAGCGGCTTCCCGGTCGATGCGGAACTGAGGGACGTCCTGCTCCAGGGGATGCCCGTGGGGATGGCGGCCGTGGACGCGGAGCGCCATGCCGCCGAGCACTCGCTCGAGGCCATGCTGCCGTGGATCGGGGCCGCGGTCGGGGACTTCACCTTCGTGCCCGTCCTGGTGCCGGGCATGGAGCCTGATCGCATCGAACTGGTGGCCGGACGGCTGGCGGGCGTCCTGGCGGAGATCTGCCGGGAGCGTGGCTGGAAACCGGGACGCGATCTCGGCATCGTCATCTCCGCCGACGCGGTCCACTACGGCTGCGAGGGCTGGGGCGGGTCGGGCTACGCGCCGTTCGGTTGCGGCGAGGCGGGGCACGCGGCCGCCCGCGCCCGGGACGTGACCCTGGCCGAGGCGACCCTGGCGGGCCCGCTGACGGTCGAGGGCATCGCCTCCTTCATCCGGCTGGTCTGGGACCGCGAGGGCCCGGAATATCCCGCCGAGCCCTACCGCATCACCTGGTGCGGACTGTACTCCATCCCCTTCGGTCTGACGACCGCACTGCGGCTGCAGGAGGATCTGGGCCTGCCGCCTTTGACCGGTGACCTGTTGCGATACGGCGACAGCGTCAGCGACGGCCGCCTGCAAATCGAAGGCGCCCGGCTGGGGGTGACCGCACCGAACACCCTGGGTCACTGGGTGGGCTACCCCGCCGTCGGGTATTGGTAGCGGCGTTTTTGATTTTACGATATCATGAAAGCCGGGATTGGAGGCCCGGCAACCAGGATCCACGTCCGATCCTCACATCCCGCCGTGATCGAAGCCCTTCCCCGCCTGGCAGTGCGGGCGGGGTTCGCGTCCCTGTCGACCCGGGACGCCCCCAGCAGGGTTCCGGCCCGGAGCGCCACCGGCTCCGGTTCGCGGACCCGGCCAACCTCGATCACGGGAGGTTCCCCATGAACAACCGCTTATGGCTCGCGGGGTTCTTGCTGCTGTGGCTGGCAGCACCCCCGCTCCAAGCCGACTGGGATCCCGGCATGCCGGCCAAATGGGTCCAGTTGCCCGACCTCGAATCCACCGGCATCGACGTGAACGATTCGCCCTTCCCGCGGGACTACGTCCTGGCCGACGACTTCCTCTGCCAAAGGGAGGGGCCCATCACCTCGATCCATCTCTGGGGATCCTGGTTCGGCGACCTGCTGCCCCAGAACGATCCGGGGATGGTGGAATTCCAGGTCGGCATCTATTCCGACATCCCCGCCGGCCAGAACCCCGACGGGTACAGCATCCCCGGGCAGCCGCTCTGGGAGCGGTTCTTCCCCGCGGGCGACTTCACGGTCCGGCCCTACGTCGTGGGCATCGCCGAGGGCTGGCTCGACGCGCCGGACATGTACGTGCCCCCGCCTGCGGACACGGTCTGCTGGCAGTACAACTTCTCCATCCCCGAACTGGAGGCCTTCTACCAGCAGGGCTCTCCCCAGGAACCGGTGGTCTACTGGATCGGGGTCAAGGCCTTCCCCCTGGGGGACGGCACCCAGCGGTTCGGCTGGAAGACCAGCCTGGACCACTGGAACGACGACGCGGTCTGGGGCGAGGGGCCGGCGCCCATGCCCGGCATCTGGTGGGAGCTGCGCTATCCCCTGGGCCACCCTTGGCCGGGTGATTCCATCGACCTGGCCTATGTGCTCGACGGCCCGGAGATCACCGAGGAGTTCGACTTCGGCGACGCGCCCGACCCGACCTATCCCACCTTTGCCGCAAACAACGGCCCCATGCACCTGGTGGGCCCCCTGTACCTGGGGAACCTCATCGACGGCGAACCCGACGGCCAGCCGGATCCCACGGCCACCGGCGACGACAACAACGGACTGCCGGACGAGGACGGGGTGGCCTTCACCTCGACCCTCCTGCCGGGCCAGCCCGCCACCGTGGACGTCACCTGTTCGGGCGGCGGGATGCTGGACGCCTGGGTGGACTTCGATCTGAGCGGGACTTGGGATCCGACGGAGCAGATCTTCGCCTCCCTGCCCCTGCCGGCCGGGCTCAACAGCCTGAGCTTCATGGTGCCTCCCGGTTCGGTCCAGAACACGTTCACCTTCGCCAGGTTCAGGTTCAGCACCGGCGGCAACCTGGGCCCGGCCGGACCCTATCCCACCGGCGGGATCCCCGACGGCGAGGTGGAGGACCACCGGGTCTTCATCGAGATGCAGCACGCGTACAAGTGGTGGCAGCGGCCGGACCTCATGCCGACGGGCATCGACGTCAACTGCTCGCCCATCCACGGGACGCCGGGCTTCATCCTGGCCGACGACTTCCTGTGCACAAGCCCCGGCCTGCTGACCGAGATCACGATCTTCGGGTCCTGGCTCAACGACTACCTGCCCTTCGGCCAGGATCCCCTGGCCATGGACTTCGTGCTGAGCATCCACAAGGACATCCCCGCCGACCAGAGCCCGACGGAATACAGCATGCCCGGCGAGGAGCTCTGGGAATGGGGCTTCCCGGCGGCCTCGTTCCAGGCCGAGCCGATGGTGGTCGACATCGTCGAGGGGTGGCTGAACCCTCCCGACGAGTACATCTTCCCGGCCGACTACACCTGCTGGCAGTACACTTTCGCCATCGACCCCACGGTCGCCTTCCGTCAGACGGGCACCGAGGCCAACCCCGTGGTCTACTGGCTGGACGTCAAGGCCTTCCCCCACGATCCGGAGGCCTACTTCGGCTGGAAGAGCAGCCTGGACCACTGGAACGACGACGCGGTGTGGGGCATCGGCCAGGAGCCGTACCCGGGTCCCTGGTACGAGCTGATCTACCCGCCGCAGCATGAGCTCCATCCCGAGTCCATGGACCTGGCGTTCCGCATCATGGGCACCGAGATCCAGGAGGAACTCGACTTCGGCGACGCGCCCGACTTCAATTACCGCACCCTGCTGGCCAGCAACGGGCCGCGCCACCTGATCGTCCCGGGATTCCATCTGGGCGCCCTGGTCGATGCGGAGTTCGACGGTCAGCCCGACGCCTCGGCCACCGGGGACGATCTGGCGAACTTCGACGACGAGGACGGCGTGGTCTTCACCTCGGTGCTTAAGGTCGGCCAGACGGCGACGGTGGACGTGACCGCGTCGGCCGCCGGCCTGCTGGACGCCTGGCTGGACTTCAACGCCAACGGCATGTTCGAGGCCTCGGAGCTGATCTACGGCTCGGTGGCCCTGAACCCCGGAGTCAACAACCTGGCGTTCACCGTGCCGGCCGGCGCGGCGGAAAACGCCGTGACCTTCGCCCGCTTCCGGTTCAGCTCGATGGGCGGCCTGGGTCCCGACGGGATCCTGCCGACCGGAGCGCTGCCCGACGGCGAGATCGAGGACTACGAGGTCTTCATCGAGGACCGGTACGTCTTCAAGTGGATCCAGCACCCGGACCTCAGCCCCTTCGGCATCGACGTGAACGCGTCGGTGGACGAGGCCGGGAACACCTACGTGCTGGCCGACGACTTCCTGTGCACGACTACCGGACCGGTCACCGACGTCCACGTCTGGGGTTCCTGGCTGAACGACTACCTGCCGTTCCAGCTGGACCCGCGGGCCGTCCAGTTCACCTTGAGCTTCCATGCCGACATCCCGGCCGACCAGAGTCCCACCGGCTACAGCATGCCGGGCGAGGTCCTTTGGATGAACACCTTCGAGCCGGCCGACTTCGAGGCGGAGATGTTCGCCGACCTCATCGAGGAAGGGTGGATGGATCCGCCCGACCGGTACGTCTTCCCGGCGGACTGGACCTGCTGGCTCTACAAGTTCCACGTCGATCCGCACCTGGCGTTCATCCAGGAAGGGACCGAAAACGAGGCGGTGGTCTACTGGCTGGACGTCCAGGCCCGACCCCTGGATCCGATGGCGCACTTCGGCTGGAAGACCACCATGGACCACTGGAACGACGACGCGGTCTGGGGCCTGGGGATCGAACCCTATGCCGGACCCTGGGGTGAACTCGTCTATCCGCCGCAGCACGAGCTGTTCGGACAGTCGATCGACCTGGCCTTCGCGCTCTACGAGGACCTGGTAACCCCGGTGCCGGAGATCCCCCTGAAGACCGGCCTGCTCCACAACGCCCCCAACCCGTTCAACCCCGCGACGGTGATCCACTTCGCGATGCCGCCCGAGGGGGGGACGGTCAAGCTGGAGGTCTTCGACCTGAAGGGCCGCCTGGTCCGCGTCCTTGTCGACGGCTTCGTGCCGGGTGGCGAGCGGACCGCCGAGTGGGACGGCCGCACCGCCGACGGTGCAGCCGTGCCTTCGGGCGTGTACCTGTACCGCCTGCGCGGCGCGGGCATCGACCAGTCGCTGAAGATGCTGTTGCTGCGTTAGGGATCGGAGGGACCAGCGGCGGCAGGGGCTCCCGGCGCGGGCCGGGAGCCCCGATTCGTCACCGGAACAGGGACTTCACACCGGACCAGGACTGCGCCTCGGCATCGACGGTTCCTTCATACTCGAGGGCTAGGCGCGGCGGGTTCGGATGCCCGCAACCGCCGATGGAGATCCAGTCCTCGTACCCTGCCTCCGAGAAGATGCCCGCCAGGATCAGGCCGATGCGGTCGTGCCCGTTCAGGCGCAGGTCCTGCACACCGGCGGTGACGTCCAGCACCAGATCGACGTTGGCCGCGGGGGGATAGGTAACGTCCAGGGCGGTGTCGGGATCCAGATCGTCGCGGGGGACGGCCATGGGCCCACCGGTGGCGAAGTAGGGGAAGACCCCCAGATAGAAGAAGCCCTGGGAGTCGTCGGAGTAGCCGGTCTTGCGCACGGTCAAGGTGGCGGACATGACCTGATGCTCGGGCGGCAGCCAGGACAGGTCGAACTCCACGAACGCGGCCCACTCGGAGTTGCAGCCCCAGCTCTGGCCGCCGGTCATCAGCGACAGGTCGGCCGAGGCCACCCCTGCGGTGAAGGCGTCCTCCTGGAGGCAGGGGGACGGGGCGTCCTCCCGCTCGTCGTGGCCGCAGAGGACCGGGGACAGGACGGTCTGGTCGGCCAGGGCGGCCGGGACAAGCAGCAGGCAGGTCAGGATGGCGGTCAGGATTTTCGGCATGGTCTCCCTCCTCGTTGGCCATGATGATCCTACGGGGGGAGGTCCGCGTCAACCCCCCGCCCGAGTCGGCTTGATCATATCCATTGATCGAGAATTTGGGCGGCGATATCATCAGGCTGGGACGGGAATCCGTCCCCCATATCGATGATCTATTTCAGGGAGGACCATCATGCCTATCCATCGTTTCACCTGGTTTGGATGTCTGCTGGTTGCGGCAGGTTTTTTATTGTGTGGAGGGGTTTCCACGGCCCAGTACCTGGACTGTAACACCGTGCCCGCCACACCAGACTCTCTCCTTCTGAACCAGCAGGCTCCGGCCTACCAGACCACCCTCGATTCCGCCTGGATCGGAATTTTCATCCACGTTCTTAGTGAAGCTGGAGATCTATGACCTTCGGGGCCGCATGGTCCGGAACCTGGAGGTTGGGGCCCTTGAGGCGGGCGAGCACGCCCGCATATGGGACGGTCGGGACGAGAGCGGCGGCCATGTGGCCAGCGGGGTGTACTTCGCGAGGCTTGAGGCCGGAGTTCTGGTAATCAGCAAGCCGTTGGTCCTTTTGAAGTAGGTGAAGAATCTGCCGGGCCGGGGCTGACGGGCCCGTCTGCCCTGAATTCATGGATTGCGAGAAATGTGCGGAGGAGAGCCGTCATGGCCAGGATGATAGTTTTGATGGTGATCGTGCTGGTTGCCCAGGCTGCCCAGGCCCGGGTCTGGCGGGTGGAGCGGGACGGGACGGGAGACTTCGGGGTGATCCAGGACGCGGTGGATTCATCGGCCTCGGGGGATACGATCATGATCGGACCGGGTCGTTACAACGAGGGCCGGATGGTGACGACACCGGGCTGGACGGAATTCGTGCGGGTGTTGGTGACCCGGCAGGAATTGACTTTGATCGGAGCAGGTCCGAACCAGACGATCATCGGGCCAGAGGATCCCTATTCCATTGACCAGGGGTATGACCGGGGGCTTGAAGGAAGTCCCTATTTTGGTAGCTATTTGGTAAGGGTCAATGGAATCGCCTTTGAGAACTTGTTTTTTGGAATCATGGGGGGACCTGGACCGGAATTCATCATTTCCAATTGCAGATTTTCGGACAATGTCGGGGGAATCATGTGTGGGGAATCCAATGGAATTGATGTGAGAGATTGTTTATTTGAAAGGACTGCCATGGGATGGAGGAGGTCGTTGACAGCCATTTCCTGTATGAGGGCGGAGGTTTCGGGGTGTACATTTGTATTGGATGAGAATAGTGACGGTCTTCAAAACGCTGTTCAATTTGATTATACGACTGAAGTAATAATTAGAGATTGTGATTTCTATGAAGGGAAATATGGATTGAGGATCATCGGTACCCCGGATAATGTTGCGACTGTAAATAATTGTCGGTTTGTCGGCCAATCAATAAGAGGACTTGATGTGGAAAGGATGTCGGCAAATGTCCAAGGTTGTACTTTCGACCGCCAGGCCTCTGCTGTGTTTACTTATAGATCGACCACTGGTCTGGATTTGCGAAATTGTTTATTCACCGATGTCGATGTCTGCTCGATCCATATCGATTCCATCGGCTGGATGAATGTCCAAAATTGTATTCTAGCGCACGGGCCCCAATTCACGGTTTGGCAACCATCGACCTGCGAAGATATCCTCACCCCGGACCTTCCCCACCTGAACATGACCGACAACGACTGGGGCACAACCGACGCCGACACCATCGCCTCGTGGATCCACACCTGCGATTACATTGTGGACTATATCCCCTACATCGGCATGCCGGTCGGGGCGGAAACCATGAACTGGGGTGACCTCAAGGCCCAGTTCCGCTGATACGGGCCCGATGGGCCTGAGTCAACCCCCCGCCAGCCGGGCCCGGAACAGGAAGAACACCGCTCCCAGCAGGCACAGCCCTGCCCACAGGTAGTCCAGGGTCAGCTTTTCCCTCAGGTAGAAGACGGCGAACGGCACGAACACAGTCAGGGTGATCACCTCCTGAAGGATCTTCAGCTGCCCCACCGACATCGTCTGGTGGCCGATGCGGTTGGCGGGCACCTGCAGCAGGTACTCGAACAGGGCGATGCCCCAGCTGACCAGGGCCGCGATGATCCACGGCCTGTGCGAAAGATTGCGCAGATGGCCGTACCATGCGAAGGTCATGAAGACGTTGCTCAGGCAGAGCAGGGCGACGGTCACGAGGGTGCGGTTCATGGCGGACCACCGGGTTGATGTCTGGAGCGCGACCGGGAACCGGCGCATCAAAGTAGAGGGGAATCGGGGATGGACAAGCGAATTCTTTCGGTCCTGGCTGGGGCCCTCCTGGCCGGTCCGGCGGGCGGCGGGGCCGTCCCCGCGGCCGGCGTCACCCTGGACGAGCTGGCGATCACGGTGACCCCCGACCATCCCCGGGAGTTCATCTTCACCGACAAGGGCGCCGCCCATCTGGCGGGCGAGGCGGTGGGCCCCGACACCCGCAGCTACCACGGCTTCTACGTCGCCATGCACGAGGTGGTGGACGGCTGGACCCTCAGGCTGGAGGACGGAACCGAACTGGGCCCCGGGACCGCGGTCGAGGCCACGGTCGCCCCGGACCGCCTGGTCCGCCTGCACCGGCTGCCCGACGGGAGCACGGTGACCGAGACCGTCGAGCTGTTCGACCGCGAGAACGGGTTCCGGGTGGTCTACGACGGGGTGCCCTCGGGGACCTTCGCCCTGGTGCCCCGCATCGACATGCGCTTCCTGTGGAAGGTGGGCCGGCCGGGCTACGAGGTGCGCTGGGAGGACGGCGCCCTGCTGGTCTGCCGTCAGGACGCCCTGACGGCCGAGCCCGATCCCGCCCATCCGCGCTGGCTGGCGGTCAAGGTGCGCGGGGCGGCCGGGTTCACGCCCGACGGCCGCTTCCAGTCGGTGACCTATCCCAAGAGCCTGGCCCGCAAGGCCATGGCCGAGGCCTCGCCCTACCTGCCCGGGACGATCGACGGACGCATCCCGCCCCAGGTGCCCAGTGGCCGGGTCGAGGCGGTCTTCGCCGCTGATGTCCAGCCCGGCGACGCCGCCCTGCGAGCCGGCGAGCTGATGGCCGCAGCCTTCGACCTCGCGCTCGCCCGCCGCGACCGCCTGCAGGAGCTCGTCGACCGCACGGCCATCACCACCGGCGACGAGCGGGACGACCGCGCCCTGGCCTGGGCCCGCATCTCCCTGGGCAACCTGATCATGAACCAGCGTGGCCTGGGCATCTACGCGGGCTTCTACTGGTTCACCACCTACTGGGGCCGCGACACCTTCATCAGCCTCCCAGGTGCCTGCATCACGGGCGGCGACTTCGCGACCGCCCAGGCCCTGCTGCGCTCGTTCGCGGATTATCAGGACATCGACCCGCAGAGCCCCCGTTGGGGCCGCGTGCCCAACTTCGTGACGGTCGACCAGGTGCAATACGCCAGCATCGACGGCACCTGGTGGTTCACCCGCGCGGTGGACGAGCTGTGGCGCTGGTCGGGCGACACCGCCTTCGCCGCCGACATGGCTCCGGTCGTCGAGCGCGCGGTCGAAGGGGCCCTGGCCACCGCGGTGGACGATGAGCTGTTCTTGGTCCACGGGGACGGCGAGACCTGGATGGACGCCGGCGGCACCGAGCATCCCTACTCGCCCCGGGGCAACCGGGCGGTCGAAGTGCAGGCCCTGTGGCACAGGGGTCTATTGACCGCCTCTCGCCTGGCGGCGGCCACGGACGACCTGACAGCCGCGGGTCGCTACGAAGACCTGGCGAACAAGCTGGCCGCCGCGTTCCACGCCCGGTTCTGGCAGGACGGACGCCTGGTCGACCACCTGAATCCCGACGGAAGCCGGGACGGTCAGATTCGCCCCAACGGCCTGCTGGCGATCCTGGCCTCGCCGACCCTGTTCACCCCGGAGCAGAGGAAAGCGGTCACCGCGGAAGCGGCCCGGGAGGTGGTCAAGCCCTGGGGCGTGCAGTCGCTGACGGAAGCCGATCCCGCCTTCCATCCCCGGCACCTGGACCTGGGCAACTATTACTACGACGAGGCGTACCACAACGGCGACGTGTGGCTCTGGCTCTCCGGGGCGTACGTCTCCGCGCTGAACGACCCGACGGACGGCTTCGGCCAGACCCGAATGCTGCTCGACGAGATCCTGGACGAGGGGGCGGTCGGCACCCTGCAGGAGATCCGCGACGGGGCGCGCGCCGAGAGCAACGACGAGTTCGGCGGGGCCACCAGCCAGGCCTGGTCCCTGGCCGAGCTCCTGCGCAACGCGGCCCAGGACTTCGCCGGACTGCAGGTGGACCTGACGGCCACCCCACCGCAGGTGGTGATCGCGCCGCACCTGCCGGCGGCCTGGCCCCGGCTTTCGGTGCGCACGCGCATCGGACCCACACCCTGCCTGCTGACGGTGAAGGGGGACAAGGGGGATCCCACGATAGAACTCGAATTCCTCGACGAGCCCGGACCGGACTGGGAATACCGTCTGGTCCTGCCGGGTAAGGATCCGAGGACCGGCCGGGTCCGCCCGGACGGGGCGGGCCGTCGGTCCGTCGTCTGGAACTGAACGCGAACGACAGTCAACGCCGAGAAGAAGGGCGGCCGCCGCGGCCGCCATGCCCGACACCCTTGCCCTGGAGGACCTGACGTGAAGAAGACGACCCGGATTTCGACCCTCGTGACCCTCGGCGCCCTGTTGCTGATGCTGGGTGTGGCCGTGACGGCTGCGGCCATGGACGCCGACGAGCTCATCAGGAAGAGCATCGAGGCCACCGGCGGCGAGAAGGCCATCAAGGGCAAGACGTCGGCGAAGATCACCGGCAAGGTCATGGCCCAGGGGATGGAGATCCCCTTCACGATGTACCAGAAGCGGCCCGATCTCCTGCGGCTCGACGCCCAGGTCATGGGCATGACCATGACCCAGGCCTACGACGGGAAGCAGGGCTGGTCCATCAACCCCATGATGGGTTCCATGGATCCCCAGCCCATGGACGAGACCGCCACCAAGGGCTTCTCCCTGCAGGCGGACATGGACGGCGCCCTGGTGGGCTACAAGGACAAGGGCTACACCGCCGAGTACCTGGGCGAGGAGGACGTCGAGGGCACGCCCTGTTACAAGCTCCGCATCGACACCAAGCTGGACATCATCGTGGACATGTTCATCGACAAGGAATACTTCCTGCCCATCAAGAGCCACTCGACCATCACCATCGACGAGACCGTGGTCGAGCAGGACAGCTACATGAGCGACTACCAGGAAGTGGACGGGATCGTCATGCCCTTCGCGGTCGAGACCAAGAGCAACGGCGTGACCATGATGCAGATGATGATGGAAACGGTGGAGTACGGGGTGGAGATCGCCGACGACCAGTTCGTGATGCCGGCCCCCGCCGCCAAGACCGAGTAGCATCACAGCCGGGACGGGCCGCGCGGCCCCTGCCGAACGGGGGAACCATGCTGAACAGGATTCTCTGGACGTGCCTGGGCCTGCTGGCCCTGGCGACGGGGCCGGATGCGGCCCGGGCCGGCGGGGAGGACTCCACCGCCGGCATCGAGATCGGCAGCCACGTTTTCGGCGATCTGCGGGCCCGGGAAATCGGGCCCGCCGTCATGAGCGGTCGCATCGCCGCCCTCGACGCCGTGCACGGGGGCGGCAAGACCATCTTGGTGGGCGCCGCATCGGGCGGCGTCTGGAGGAGCCGCAACGGCGGGGTCACCTTCAAGCCGGTCTTCGACGAGCACAACCAGTCCATCGGGGCGATCACCATCGACCAGGCGCGTCCCGACACGGTCTGGGTGGGCACGGGCGAGGTCTGGGTGCGCAACAGCGTCTCGGTGGGCGACGGCGTGTACCGGACCACCGACGGCGGCGACACCTGGACGCGCATGGGTCTGCAGGACAGCGAGCGCATCGCCGAGATCGTCATCCATCCCACGGATCCTGCCACGGTCTACGTCGCGGTGCTGGGCCATCTCTGGAACGCGAACGACCAGCGCGGCCTGTACCGCACCACCGATTCGGGCGCGACCTGGGAGAGGATCCTCTTCGTCGACGGGAACACCGGCTGCAGCGACATCGCCATGGATCCGCGGGATCCGGCCGTGCTTTATGCTGCGATGTGGGACTTCCGGAGGCTGCCCTACACCTTCCGCTCCGGCGGCCCGGGCAGCGGCCTCTACAAGAGCTCCGACGGCGGCGCCACCTGGACCGAGCTGCGCGACGGCATGCCCGAGGGTGAACTGGGCCGCATCGCCATCGCGGTCAGCCCGGTGGATCCCGATCGCATCTATGCGGCCGTCGAATCCGCGGAATCCGCCTTCTACCGCAGCGACGACGCCGGCGCCGCCTGGGAGAAGGTCAACACCCAGGAGGGGGTCAAGGGCCGCCCCTTCTACTTCCATCTGCTGATCGCCGATCCCCGGGATCCCGACCGTTGCTACAAGACCAGCCAGCCGCTCCTGGTCACCAGGGACGGAGGCAAGACCTTCGGGGGCCTCGGCGGCTGGATGCACGTGGACCAGCACGCCCTGTGGATCGATCCGGACGATCCGACGCACATGATCGCCGGCAACGACGGCGGGGTGTACACGACCTACAACCGCGGGGACGGCTGGCAGCACGCGGCCAACCTCCCGGTGTCCCAGTTCTACCGCGTCGCGGTGGACGACCGCCGGCCCTTCCGCATCTACGGCGGTCTGCAGGACAACGGCAGCTGGTACGCCCCCTCGCGTTCGCCCAGCGGCATCGAGAACGGCGACTGGGAGAACCTGGGCGGGGGCGACGGATTCGCCGTGGCCATCGACCGGACCGACCAGGACCTGGTGTACTGGGAGTGGCAGGGCGGCAACCTCAACCGCATGGACCTGCGCACCGGCGAGAGCAAGGACGTCAAGCCCCTGCCCGGCGCCGGCGAACCCGAGTTCCGCTGGAACTGGAACACCCCCGTGGTGACCACGGGCGGCAAGCGGGCGCGGCTGTTCACCGGATCCCAGTTCCTGCACGTCAGCCGCGACCGGGGCGAGTCCTGGGAGAGGCTGTCGGGCGACCTGACCACCGACGACCCGCAGAAGCTTCGGCAGGAGGAGTCGGGCGGCCTGACCATCGACAACACCACCGCCGAGAACCACTGCACGATCTTCACCATCGGGCCATCCCCCCTGGACCCGGACGTGATCTGGGTGGGGACGGACGACGGCAACCTGCAGCTGACCACCGATGGCGGCCGCCGGTTCACCGAGCTGAGCGGCCGGTTGCCGGGGCTGCCGCCAGCGACCTGGATCAGTTGCGTGGAACCCTCGCGGTTCGATGACGAGGTGGCCTTCGTCACCTGCGACGGCCACCGGAACGGCGACATGGCGACCTACGTCTACGCGACCGGAGACGGCGGAGAAACCTGGGAGGACCTGACCGCCGGCGACATCACCGGTTACGCGCACGTGATCCGCCAGGATCCGGTGAATCCGGACCTGCTGTTCCTGGGCACGGAGCACGGCCTGTACGTCACCCTGGACAGGGGCCGCCACTGGGCCCGTTTCGAGGAGGAGTTCCCGCCGGTGCCGGTCAACGACCTGGTCTTCCAGGAGCGCACGGGATCCCTGGTGATCGGCACCCACGGCCGGGGTGTCTGGGTCCTGGACGACCTTGCGCCCCTGCGCCAGATCACCGCCCCGGTGCTGGAGGCGGAGGTGGCTATCCTCGTGTCCAGTCCCGCGGTGCTCAGCACTCCCGTGTGGAAGTCCTTCTCCCCGGGGGACGGCTACTACGTCGCCGGCAATCCCGACCGGTCCGCCCGGATGGTCTACTACCTGAAGAAGCGGCACATGTTCGGCGAGATGAAGCTCGAAATCTTCACTCCCGAAGGCGAACTGCTCAAGGTCCTGCCCGGCAGCAAGCGCAAGGGGCTGAACATCGTCAGCTGGTCGCCGCGACTCAAGCCGCCCAAGGTGGCCCCGTCGCCGGCCCTCGATCCGGCGACCTCGTACGCCGGCGCGGTGGGGCCCGCCGCTCCCGAGGGGGTGTACACCTACCGGTTGACCAAGGGCAAGGAGGTCCACGAGGGCACGGTCGCGGTGACCTACGACGAGGATTACCCGCACTCCCGAGCGGACCGCGCCGAGCAGCAGCACCTCGTCCAGGAACTCTACGGCATGCTGGCCCGCCTGGCCTACGTCGCCGACGCTGTGACTTCGGTGCGCGACACCGTGCTGGCCCGGGCGGACGACCCGGCGGCGGGCGAGGCCCTCGCCGCCGATCTGCGCGCCCTCGCGGACGAACTCGACGTCCTGCACGGGGACCTGGTGGTGACCGAAGAAGTGCAGGGCATCAGCGGGCAGCGGCGGTTGCGGGAGAACGTGGTGAGGCTGTACGCCGCGGTGAGCGGCTTCGGCGGACGGCCGACGCAATCCCAGGTGGACCGCCTGGAGGTGTTCCGCACGGAGATCGAAGGCGCCGACCGGCGGTTCGGCGAACTGGCCGGGGCCCGGCTGGACGGCCTGAACGCCCGCCTGACGGCGGCGGGCCTGGCGCCGGTCCGGGTACTCACGGAGGAGGAGTTCAGGAACCGGGAGTGACACCCGGCAACCGGAGGCCGGAATGGCAAGGCCCCTGCAGGCGCGGGGGCCTTTGCTTGCGCGGCGGATGGGCTCGGGGGACGCCTGAAATCATTTGTGAATTCAGCATAAGCCATTGAAATACAGCGAGTTCATGGACTTTTGAAAGGCCGTCCCGGTCTCGGCCGACGGGATGAAAACCAATTGTCTCCAAATTGTCAAATTTTTAACATTTATTTCTTGACCCGCCCACATTCCTTCATAAGTTTCCCCATGGAGCTCATATGTTAATTGTTTGACAACGTTCGGGCTTGAACAGGGAGGGTCGAGGTGAGGACGAGAAACGCGACGGGAACGAGCCCCAGGGTCATCGGCAGATTGTGCCTCTACTTGCGTTTCCTGCAGGATCTGGGAGCGCGCGGCGTGGGCTGGGTCTATTCGCGGGAGTTGGCCTGGAGTGCTGGCGTGACCCCGTCCCAGGTCCGTCAGGACATCATGGGCATCGGCTACCAGGGCAGCGCCCAGCACGGTTACGAGGTGGACAAACTCGCCGAGGCGATCCACGAGAAGGTGGGAGTGGCGGACGAGGCGCGGGTCATCCTCATCGGAACGGGGAACCTGGGTCGGGCCATCCTGCAATTCTTCCAGCGCAATCACCCCCGGATGGAGCTGGTCGCCGCCTTCGATTCGGACATCTTCCTGGTGGGCAGCCGGCTGCACGGGATCCCCATCCTGGGTCTGGGGGACCTCGAGGCCACGGTGAGGGACCAGGACATCCGCATGGCCATCCTCGCGGTGCCGGAGAACGAGGCCCAGAACGGGGCTGATCGGCTGGTGTCGGCAGGCGTACGCAGCATCCTGAACTTCACCCCCAACCGGCTGCACGTCCCCGACGGGATCTACGTCGAGGATACCGACATCGGGATCTCCCTGGTGCGGGCGGCCTTCTTCGGCTGCTGCGGCAAGGGCGTGACGGTGTGAGCAGGACGGTGCCCGACATCATCGCCGCGCATCCCGGAGCCGGGCGCGACGCCCTGATCCCCCTGCTGCAGGAAGTCCAGGAAGCCGAGGGCTACATCTCCCGTTCTGCGGTGGCCGAGCTGGGAGCCCACCTCGACCTGCCGGCCAGCAGGATCTACGGAGTGGCGACCTTCTACAATCAGTTCCGGTTCCAGCCCAGGGGCCGCTTCCACGTCCAGGTGTGCCGGGGGACGGCGTGCCACGTCAAGGGTTCCCTGGGCGTTTTCGCGGCCATCAAGCGCACCCTGAAGATCGAGGATGGCGAGACCTCGCGGGACGGCCTGTTCAGCCTCGAGGTCGTTTCCTGCCTGGGCGCCTGCGGGTTGGCCCCCCTGATGGCGGTCAACGGCCAGGTGCATGGTGAGGTCACGCCCGAATCGGTGGTGGAGATCCTTCGCGAATACCGGCGGGAGGGGGCCGTCGCATGATCGGTCCGATCTCCTTCACGCCGGTCGGGGACCCCGCCGCGATCAGGCGTCTGCGCCGCGACACCGTGGTGCGTCCGGTGGTCCTGGTGGGCACCGGGACCTGCGGCCTGGGCGCCGGGGCGGGCCGCACCCTCGCGCGGGTCAAGGGACTCGCCGGTGAGCGGGGCTGGGACCTGGACGTCGTCGAGGTGGGCTGCATCGGCCTGTGCGCATCCGAACCCCTGCTGGACGTCCAGCTGCCGGGCAGGGCCCGCCTCTGCTTCGGCGACGTGGATCCGGACAAGGCCGAGGCCATCCTCGCTTCGGTGCTGGGCGGCGGGGCCTGGCCCGAACTGCCGCTCTTCCAGTTTCCCGCCGAGGGCCACACCCCCTGGGACGGCGTCATCGCCATCGGGGACCATCCCTTCTTCGCCCCCCAGACCCGCTGGGTGCTCAAGAACTGCGGGCTGATCGATCCGCGGAGCCTGGACGAGTACCTGGCCCGGGGCGGCTACGCGGCGTTCCGGTCGGTGCTCGGATCCCTGCAGCCGCGCGAAGTCTGCGAACTGGTCGAGCGCAGCGGCCTGAGGGGCCGGGGCGGCGGAGGCTTCCCCACCGGCCGCAAGTGGCGCTTCGCCCTGGAAACGCCGGCGACCCAGAAGTACCTGATCTGCAACGCCGACGAAGGGGATCCGGGCGCCTTCATGGACCGCGCCGTGATCGAGGGCGACCCGCACCGGCTGGTGGAGGGCATGGCGATCGCCGCCTACGCCGTCGGGGCGACCAAGGCCTACGTCTACATCAGGGCCGAGTACCCCCTGGCCATCGGACATCTCGACAACGCCCTGGAGCAGGCGCGCCGCGCGGGTCTGCTGGGGCACGACGTCCTGGGTTCGGGGGTGGACCTGGAGATCCGTCTCAAGAAGGGCGCCGGGGCGTTCGTTTGCGGCGAGGAGACCGCGCTGATCGCCAGCATCGAGGGACGCCGGGGCATGCCGGGCCCGCGGCCGCCCTATCCGGTCACCAGGGGGTTGTTCGGGGCGCCGACGGTGATCAACAACGTCGAGACCCTGGCCAACCTGCCCGAACTTTTGGCACGGGGGCCCGAGGCCTTCGCCGCCCTGGGCACCGCCGGCAGCAAGGGCACCAAGGTGTTCGCCCTGTCCGGCAAGGTGAGCCGCACCGGCCTGGTCGAGGTGGCCATGGGCACCAGCCTGCAGACGGTGGTCGCGGACGTGGGCGGGGGCGCGCCCGGAGGCAAGAGGCTCAAGGCCGTCCAGATCGGCGGACCCTCCGGGGGCTGCATCCCCGCCGACCGCCTGGACGTCCCGGTCGATTACGAGTCGATCAGGACCCTGGGCGCCATGATGGGGTCCGGGGGGCTGGTGGTGATGGACGAGGACAACTGCATGGTGGACGTCGCGAAGTTCTTCATGGACTTCATCCAGCGCGAGAGCTGCGGCAAGTGCATCCCCTGCCGCGAGGGAACGCGCCACATGCTGGAGATCCTCCAGAGCATCACCCGCCATCCGCGCCGCGAGCACGACCACCAGGCGCTGGAGCGTTTCCAGGGCGTGGTGCACCTGGAGGAACTGGCCGGGGTCATCAAGGACAGCGCCCTGTGCGGGCTGGGCCAGACCGCGCCCAACCCGGTGCTGAGCACCCTGCGGTGGTTCCGCGACGAGTACGAGGCCCACATCTTCGAACGCCGCTGCCCGGCCGGGGTCTGCGCCGAGCTGCTGACCTACGCCATCGATCCGGCCCTCTGCAACGGCTGCACCCGCTGCGCCGGGGCCTGTCCGGTGGACGCCATCCACGGGGATCCGCGCGAGCCCCACGTCATCGACCAGACCGCGTGCATCGCCTGCGGTTCGTGCCTCGAGGCCTGCCGCCGCGGGGCGGTCTCGACCGCGGCGGGGAGACGGACATGCCCATGATCGAGGTCAACGGCCGCCAGGTCGCTGCGCGCGAGGGAGAGACCTTGCTGGAGGCCTTGCGCCGGGCCGGGATCCAGGTGCCCACCCTGTGCCACTACGAAGGTCTGCCGCCCACGGGCAGCTGCCGCCTGTGCGTGGTGGAGGTCGAGGGGGCGCCCAACCTGGTGCCCAGCTGCTCGTACCCGGTGTCCGAGGGCATGAGGGTCCAGACCCATTCGCCGCGGGCGGTGCGGGCGCGCAAGACCATCGTCGAGCTGCTGCTGAGCAACCATCCCGACGACTGCCTCTACTGCGCCCGGCACGGCAACTGCCGCCTGCAGGATCTCTCGGAGGATCTGGGCGTGCGCCAGCGCCGCCTGCCCGGTTCGCGCACCCGCCTGCCGCGGGACATCTCCAGCCCCGCCATCGTCCGCGATCCCGACAAGTGCATCCTCTGCGGCAGGTGCATTCGTGCCTGCGCCGAGGTCCAGAGCGTCGCCGCCATCGACTTCACCGGCCGTGGCAGCGGGACCCGGGTCGACACCGCCTTCGGGGAGGGCCTGAACATCTCCAGCTGCATCAACTGCGGGCAGTGCGTGATGGTCTGCCCCACCGGGGCCTTGACCGAGCGGTCGCACCTCGACCAGGTCGAGTCCGCCCTGCAGGATCCGGACCTGGTGCCGGTGGTGCAGGTGGCGCCGGCGATCTCGGTCTCCCTGGCCGAGCTGTTCGGCGAAAAGCCCGGCCGGGACGTGGACGGAGCCCTGAACGCCCTGCTGCGCCGGCTGGGCTTCGCGCGGGTGTTCGACACCTCCTTCAGCGCCGACCTGACGGTGATGGAGGAAGCCAGCGAGCTGGTGGACCGCCTGCAGGGCGCCGGACCCCTGCCCATGATGACGAGCTGTTCGCCGGGCTGGATCAAGTTCGTCGAGACCTTCTACCCCGATCTGATCCCCAACCTGTCCACCTGCAAGAGCCCCCAGCAGATGCTGGGCGCCGTCATCAAGAGCCGGTTCGCCGGGATCCAGGGGATCGATCCGGCGCGCATCTACAGCGTGTCGATCATGCCCTGCACCGCCAAGAAGTTCGAGGCCGGCCGGTCGGAGATGCTGCGCGGGGGGCTGGTGGACGTGGACGCCGTGCTGACCACCCGCGAGCTGGCCGAACTGGTTCGCCGCCGCGGCCTGAAGCTCGGGGATCAGGCGCCCGAGCCGGCGGACATGCCGTTCGGCCGGCGGTCGGGGGCCGGCAAGCTCTTCGGGGCGTCGGGAGGCGTCACCGAGGCCGCCATCCGCACGGCCCACTTCCTGGTGACCGGACGCGAGCTGGAGGACCTGACGGTCGAGCCGGTGCGTGGGCCCGAGGGGATCAAGCGGGCCCGGGTCCGGGTGGGCGAGCTGGAGCTGGGGGTGGCCGTGGTCAGCGGGCTGGGCAACGCCCGGAGGCTGCTCGACGAGATCCGGGAGGGCCGCCGGGACATCCACTTCGTCGAGGTGATGACCTGCCCGGGGGGCTGCATCAACGGCGGCGGGCAGCCCATCGGGACCAGTCCCGGGGCCATCACCGCGCGCATGCGGGCGCTGTACCGCATCGACAAGGGCGAATCCGTCCGCACCGCCCACGCCAACCCGGCCGTCCGCAGTCTCTACGCCGACTTCCTGGGGGAACCGCTGTCCGGACTCAGCCACGAACTCCTGCACACGCACTACGAGGCGCGAACCCCGTTGAGGTAGCCGATGGAGCCCGGAAGCATCGCCCTGGTCACCACCATCGCAGAGCGTTGCCGCACCTGCTACACCTGCGTGCGGGAGTGTCCGGCCAAGGCCATCCGCATCGCGGACGGGCAAGCCCAGGTCATCCACGAGCGCTGCATCGGCTGCGGCAACTGCGTGGAGGTCTGCAGCCAGGACGCCAAGCTGGTCTACGACTCGCTGGACGCGGTCGAGCGGCTGCTGGCGGGCCCCGATCCGGTGGCTGCGGCCGTGGCGCCTTCGTTCCCCGCCGACTTTCCCGACCTGGGCGAGGACCGTTTCGCGGGGATGCTGCGGGCCATGGGATTCGACGTGGTGCACGAGGTCGGCTTCGGCGCCGATCTGGTGGCGGCGGCGACCCGGGCCCACCTGGCCGACCACCCCGGCGGCCACTGGATCTCCACCAGCTGCCCGGCCATCGTGTCCTACGTCGAGTACTATCACCCCGAACTGACGGCCTCCCTCCTGCCGCTGGTGTCGCCCATGGTCGCCAGCGCCAAGGTCCTGCACAGGCTCTTCGGCAGGAACCTCCAGGTGGTGTTCATCGGACCCTGCATCGCCAAGAAGGGGGAGGCCGCGCGCCAGGACGGCGACGGGGCGGTGGCGGCGGCCCTGACCTTCCGCGAACTCAGGAAGCTTGCCGCCCGCCTGGACGTGGACGGAAGGACGGCGCCGCCGGCGGCCTTCGACGCTCCCCGCGCCGGGCTGGGCGCTGTGTTTCCCCTGTCCCGGGGCCTGGTGCAGGCGGCGGGAATGAGCGAGGACCTCGCCACCGGCCACGTGGTCAGCGCGGACGGCCGGCAGTACTTCCCCGAGGCGATCCGCGAGTTCGAGGCCGGGGACCTGGACGCCGAGCTGCTGGACATCCTCTGCTGCAACGGCTGCATCATGGGGGCGGGCATGACCACGGCCGAGCCGATGTTCCGCCGCCGCGCGCGCATCAGCCGCTACGTGAAGGCCCGGCAGAGGGAACACGATCCGATGCATTGGCAGGGCTGGATGGACCGCTGCGCAGACCTCGACCTGATCCGGGATTTCGCGCCGGACGATCGCCGGATGCGCGAGCCCAGCGAGTCCGAGATCGACCAGATCCTGGCCCGCATGGGCAAGCTCGACCACACGGACGAGCTGAACTGCCGGGCCTGCGGCTACGAGACCTGCCGGGCCCACGCCGTGGCGATCTTCAAGGGCATGGCCGAGAGCGAGATGTGCCTGCCCTACGTCATCGACCGGCTGCGCAGCACCGTCGATCAGCTGCACGAATCCCACCAGGAGCTGGCCAGCACCCAGGAGCAGTTGATGCACTCGGAGCGGCTGGCCAGCATGGGCCAGCTGGCGGCCGGCATCGCCCACGAGGTCAACAATCCCCTGGGAGTGGTGATCCTCTACGCGCACCTGCTGCAGCGCGAATGCGGGGGCGACACCCGGTTGCGCGAGGAGCTCTCCCTCATCGCGGACCAGGCCGACCGCTGCAAGTCCATCGTGGCCGGGCTGCTGGACTTCGCCCGCCAGAACAAGGTGGACCTGCAGCCGGTGGCCATGGGCGACCTGATCGACGGCGCCCTGCGCGGCTGCGTGATGCCGCCCAACGTGTCCCTGGCGGTCCGGCACGAGATTCCCGGGCTGCAGGCCCCCGCCGATGCGGGCCAGCTGGGTCAGGTCCTGGTCAACCTGGTGAACAATGCGGTCGCCGCCCTGGGCGATTCCCCGGGGGGCCGCATCACCATCACCAGCGCGCCCCAGGGGAGCGACCGGGTCGCCATCGCGGTGACGGACAACGGTCCGGGCATCGCCCCGGAGGTCCTGCCGCGGTTGTTCGAACCCTTCTTCACCACCCGCCGCAACGGCCGGGGCACGGGGCTGGGCCTGGCCGTCAGCTACGGCATCGTCAAGATGCACCGGGGCGACATCGCCGCCGTCTCGAATCACGATCCCGGGCGCGGCCCCACCGGGACGACCTTCACCATCACGCTGCCGGCCCGCAACGGGAACGCCCCGCTGCCCGGCGGCGGGCCCGACGGGAGGAATCATGACGACCCCGCGTGAAACCAAGGGCGCTCCGTGCGTCCTGCTCGTGGACGACGACCGGGACTTCCTGGACCAGCTCGCCCTGCGCTTCGAGCGCGAGGGCTACACCGTGATCACCGCCGGGAACGAGAAGGAAGCCGGCGAGCGGCTGGCCGAGCGGTTGCCCGATCTGGCGGTGGTCGATCTGATGATGGACCGGATGGACGGGGGCTTCACCCTCGCCTACCGGATCAAGCAGCTGGACCCTGCGATCCCCGTGCTCCTGGTCACCGGGGTGACCGCGGAGACCGGCCTGGAGTTCTCGCGCGACGACCGCGGCCAGCAGGCCTGGATCAAGGCCGACGCGGTCCTGGCCAAACCCGTGCGCTTCGAGCAGATCCAGCGCGAGCTCGAGCGTCTTGGGGTCCGGCATGGCTGAGCCCAACGTCCTGCGGGTCCTGGTCGCCGACGACGAGGCGGGCATCCGCCTGGGGGTGCGCCGCGCCCTGGACGGCATGCGGGTCCCGGTCGAGGGCTACGGGGAGGACTTCACCTTCGCGGTGGAACTGGCCGCCGACGGCGATGAGGCGCGCCGGATGCTGGACGCGGAGCGGTTCGACATCCTGCTGCTGGACCACTCCATGCCGGGCCGGCTGGGCATGGAGATCCTGGAGGATCTGCGCGGCAGTGAAGGCGCCCCCCTGACCGTCATGATCACCGCCTACGCCTCTCTGGACATGGCGGTGCGGGCCACCAAGCAGGGCGCCTTCGACTTCCTGGCCAAGCCGTTCACGCCCGACGAGCTGGAGGACGTCCTGGAGAAAGCGTCGCGGCACGTGGTGTCCGACCGCGAAGCGCGCCGCCTGGCGAAGGAGCGGCGGCAGGTCCGGTTCGAGTTCCTCTCGGTCCTGGCCCACGAGCTGAAGGCTCCCCTGGGGGCGGTCGAGGGCTACCTGATGCTGCTGGAGGACGGGATCCTTGCCCAGGACCCCGAGAAGACCGCCTCGGTCGTGGGGCGGTGCCGGGAGCGCATCGGCGGCATGCGCAAGCTGATCTTCGACCTGCTCGACCTGACCCGCATCGAATCGGGGACCAGGCAGAGGCAGCTCGGCCCCGTCGATGTGGCCGTGGTCGTGGCCCGGGTGATCGAGACCTTCACGCCGGAGGCCGCAAGGCGCGGCATCGAGCTGAAGACCGTCCTGAACGGGAACACCCTGATGCACGCGGACGCCGGGGAGCTGGAGATCATCCTGAACAACCTGGTGTCCAACGCCGTGAAGTACAACCGGGACGGTGGAACCGTCACCGTCCGGGTCGACGGGGGCGAGCCGGACCGCCTCGGGATCGCGGTCGGCGACACGGGCATCGGGATGAGCGCCGAGGAAACGGCGAGGCTGTTCGGCGAATTCGTCAGGATCAGGAACGAGAAGACCGGCGGCATCAGCGGCAGCGGCCTGGGTCTGAGCATCGTGCGCCGCCTGGCCCGGCTCTGCGGCGGGGACGTGACCGTGGCCAGCGTTCCCGACGAGGGAACCACCTTCACCGTCACCCTCGCCCGGGAGGCGGGGGGTTCCGGCGGGAGTAAGCCATGACCACGTCCACCAAACCGAGAATCGACGAGACCTCCATCGCGGAGGCCCTCGGCGCCCCGGCGCCGGATGCCGCGCAGGTGCGCGGGATCCTGGCCCGGGCCCTGGGGCTGGGGGGCCTGGACGCCGCCGCGGTCGCCGCCATGGGCAGGGTGGAGGACCCCGATCTGCTGGAGGAGATCTTCACGGCCGCCCGCACCGTCAAGGAGACCATCTACGGCAAGCGTCTGGTGCTGTTCACCCCCCTGTACGTCTCGAACCTCTGTGCCAACGACTGCGCCTACTGCGCCTTCCGATCCAGCAACCGCGGGGTGGTGCGCAAGGCCCTGACGATGGCGGAGATCGCCGAGGAGACGACCGCCCTCGTGGCCGAGGGCCACAAGCGCGTCCTGCTGGTGGCGGGCGAGGCCTATCCCCGTCACGATTTCGGCTACGTCCTGGACGCCATCGACACCATCTACGGGGTCCGGTGCCCGGGCGGGGAGATCCGGCGGGTCAACGTCAACGTGGCGCCCCTGGAGACCGACCAGTTCCGCCTCCTGAAGGAGCGGGGCATCGGCACCTACCAGGTCTTCCAGGAGACCTACCACCGGGAGACCTACCACGCGGTCCATCGCGCCGGACGCAAGATGGACTTCGACTGGCGACTGGGCGCCATGGACCGGGCCTTCGCCGCGGGCGTCGACGACGTGGGCGTGGGCGTGCTGTTCGGGCTGGCCGACTGGCGCTTCGAACTGCTGGCCCTGCTTCAGCACGTCGCCCACCTGGAACGGCGGTTCGGCGTGGGACCCCACACCATCAGCGTCCCGCGGCTGGAACCGGCGGAGGGGTCGCCCCTGGCCGCCCATCCGCCCCATCCGGTGGGCGACCGCGACTTCCGGCGCATCGTGGCCATCCTGCGCCTGGCCGTGCCCTACACGGGCATCATCATGTCCACCCGGGAATCGGCGGCCATCCGCCGGGAGACCTTCGCCCTCGGCGTCTCCCAGATCTCCGCAGGGAGCCGCACCAGCCCGGGCGCCTACGCCCATCCCGAGGCCCATGCGGCCGAACAGTTCAGCCTGGGCGACCACCGGCCCCTGGACGAGGTCGTCCGGGACGTTGCGGCCCTTGGCTTCATCCCCTCGTTCTGCACCGGTTGCTACCGCCTGGGACGCACCGGCGCCGACTTCATGGATCTGGCCAAGCCTGGCGAGATCAAGAACCATTGCGACCCCAACGGGCTGAGCAGCTTCCTGGAATATCTCCTGGATCACGCCTCGCCGGAGACCCGGCGGGAGGGGCTGGAGCGCATCGAGGCGGTTCTGGCCGAACTGGAAGGCGAACCCCGGCGACGGGCCGAGTCCATGCTGGCAGCGGTCCGGACCGGGCGCCGGGACGTGTTCTGCTGACGGCCGCGGCCCCGGCGAAAGGGACGTCATGAACGGAACCGCGGCCCTGCGGGGCGACCGAGCCCACATCGGGATCCTCGGCCGGCGCAACGTCGGCAAGAGCAGCCTGGTGAACGCCCTGGTGCGCCAGGACGTGGCCATCGTCTCGGAAACTCCCGGCACGACCACCGACCCGGTGGTCAAGCCCATGGAACTGCAGCCCGTGGGGCCGGTGGTGTTCATCGACACCGCGGGGTTCGACGACGTGGGCGTCGTCGGCGGCCTGCGCGCCGAACGCACCCGGCGGATGCTGGACCGGCTGGACCTGGCCCTGCTGGTGGCCGGGGCGGACGGCTGGGGCGACGAGGAACGGGGCATGCTGGCCGAGATGCAGGACCGCCGGGTCCCGGTGGTGGTGGTCTTCAACCGCAGCGATCTCGTGCCGGCGAAGGCGGACCTGCTGGACGCCGTGCGTGCGTGCGGGGCAACGGCGGTGGCCGCCTCGGCGGTGACCGGGGCGGGGCTGGACGACCTCCGCGCGGCGATCGTCGCCGGCCTGCAGACGGGAGGCGAGACGGGGCCTCCCCTGGTCCGCGACCTGGTGCCGGCTGGGGGGACGGCCGTCCTGGTCGTTCCCGTGGACGAGGAGGCGCCGGTGGGCCGCCTGATCATGCCCCAGGTCCAGGCCATCCGCGACCTGCTGGACGGGGATGCGGCCTGCCTGGTGGTCAAGGGGACCGGTCTGGCGGCGGCTCTCGCCTCGTTGCGCGAACCGCCGGCCCTGGTGGTGACCGACAGCCAGGCCTTGGCCCAGGTCGCCCCCCTCGTGCCGGCCGCGGTTCCCTTGACCGGGTTCTCGGTCCTGATGGCCCGGTTCCGCGGTGACCTGCGTCTGCAGGCCGAGGGCGCCTTGGCTGCGGCCCGGCTCGGACCGGGCGCCCGGATCCTGGTGGCCGAGGCCTGCACTCATCACCCGGTCGAGGACGACATCGGGCGAGAGAAGATTCCCCGCTGGTTGACCGCCCACGTGGGCGCCCCCCTGGAGTTCACGACCGTCCAGGGCCACGACTTCCCCGCGGATCTGGCCGGGTACGACCTGGTGATCCACTGCGGCGGCTGCACCCTCAACCGCCGCGAGGTGCGCACGCGGCTGGAACGGTGCCGGCTCGCCGGGGTCCCGGTGACGAACTACGGGCTGGTCATCGCCCTGTGTCACGGCGTCCTGGCCAGGGTCCTTGAGCCTTTTGCGGAATTCGAGGTCCCGGCGGGAATCAGGCCCGGCCCGAGCGCGGGCGGCGGCTGAAGTGCAGCGGGTCTCCCCGCAGTCCGAATCCGATCTGTTCACCCAGCATCCCGATGGTTTCCCGCAGGTCGGCCTGACCCTCCGGCGAGGCCTCGTCCAGCTGGGGTTTTCCGGGATAGAGCAGGTAGTCCCCGCGGTGGGCGGCGTCGGTGAGGTTGGGCATCACGACGTTGGCGCCGGCCTTCAGGCCGAGCTCCCGGCCCTCCGGGTCGAGGGCCTGCAGGGCGGTGGTGGCTGCGATGTTGACGTCCGGCAGGACCAGCCTCGTCAGTGCGATCATCCTCAGGCTCAGCTGCAGCTGCCGCCGGCGGTCGAACCCCGGGATCAGGGGGGCGTACACGGTGTCCGGATGGGGGATGAACGGACCCATGCCCACCATGTCGATGTCGTGCTCCTTGAAGAACAGGATGTCGTCGGCCAGGTCGTCGGGGGTCTGTCCCGGCAGGCCGACCATCACGCCGGTGCCGACCTGGTACCCGATCCGGCGCAGGTGGGCCAGACATTCCAGGCGGTTGGCGTAGACCTGGTCGTCCGGATGGAAGTTGCGGAAAAGCTGGGGGTTGGTCGTCTCCAGCCTCAGCAGGTAGCGGTCGGCCCCGTGCCGGAACCAGGTACCGTAGGTGTCGGCGCTCTGTTCGCCCAGGGACAGGGTGATGCCCAGCCGGCGGTCGGTCTCCTGGCGGATGCGGGTCAGGGTCCGGGCGATGAAGTCCACGAAGGCCGCGTCGGTCCGCTCTCCCCCCTGCAGGACGATGGAGCCGAACCCGGAGGCGTGGGCCAGGCGGGCGGCGTCGAGGATCTGGTCCTGGGTGAGCTGGTAACGGTTGACGGAGGGGTTGTCGCGCCGGATGCCGCAATAGAAGCAGTTGCGGCGGCAGATGTTGCTGATCTCGATCAATCCCCGCAGGTAGACGGTCCGGCCGACGGTCTGGCTTTTCGTCCAGTAGGCCGCGTCCAGAAGGCGGCGGGTGGCCAGGGGATCGCCCAGCACCAGCAAGTGAACAAGGTCGCTGTGGGACAATGACTTGTCTGTGTGGCGAAACGGATGGGGGATGCGGCCCATGCTGGTGGTCTCCCGGGTGACTTTTATGTTAAAATGATAACATAAGTGGCCGAATACAAGAAAACAAAAGGAGAAATGCCGTGAATTCCCAGCATTCCCGGTCGGCGAATTTATGATGTTTATTTCTTGACATTTATTGTTACAAAAAAAACATTTGGTGATGAAGATGCATTGTTAAATCCTGGGGCAATCCGGTCGGGGAAACCGGGCGGATCCCGGGCAAGACTCTCGAACGACAGCACAGGATGGGGGCCCAGGCCCCCGCACGAGGGGTGGACTCATGGTGCAATTCTTCCTGGAGAGCGATCGGGTCGCGGAGTTCGTGACGCACCTGATGACGCGCAAGCCGGTCTTCGCTCCGCACCGCAAGGGGAGGAAATCCTATTCCTTCGAGCGGACCCGGGACGCCGCCGAGGTGGTCCTCGACTACCCGCGCGTCCTGCAATCGGTCAAGAAGTTCTTCCTGCCTCCCCGGGAGCAGCTGCTCAGCTACGACCTCGGGGACAACACCTGCAAGGCCGGAGAGGTCACCCCCACGGATGCGGTCTTCCTGGGAGTCCATTCCTACGACCTGGCGGCGGTGGGCCGGCTCGACCACAACTTCCGCGAGGGCCGCGCCGAACGGAACTACCTGACCCGCCGTCAGGGAGCCCTGTGGATCGGGGTGTCCTACGAGCCGGACGAGTTCCACTTCGCAGGTTCGGTGGGCATCGACCCCTACGACACCGAGGGTTTCGACATCTTCCTGACCAGGCTGCTGGACGGCTACGTCCTGGAGGTGCTCACCCCCGCCGGCGAGTCCCTGATGGAGGGATTCGACCTGCCCGCCCACGAGGCCGGCAAGCCCGCCAAGAAGCACTTCCACCAGCACATCTACGTGCCTCAGGACCGACTCAACGAGGTCATGAGCGCCAGCTACAACAATCCCGTCTGGGAAGAGACGGCGGCCAAGTGCGTCGGCTGCGGCACCTGCAACCTCGTCTGTCCGACCTGCTACTGCTTCAACGTCGAGGAGAACGTCGACATCACCGTCACCAAGGGCAGCCGGGACCGCCACTGGGACGGCTGCATGCTGCGCGACTTCAGCGAGGTGGCCGGGGGCGAGGTGTTCAGGGAGACGCTCGCGGCGCGCCAGCGCCACCGGGTCATGCGGAAGTTCAAGTACATCAGCGAGAAGACCGGCCAGCCGTGGTGCGTGGGCTGCGGGCGCTGCACGTCCTACTGCACCGCCGGCATCAGCATCGTCAACATCGTGAACCGTTGCGTCTCCGACTACGAGAAATCGACGGTGTCAGCCATCAGGTAGGGGCGGCGGGGCGGCGCGGAGCCGTCCCCCAGTGCAGGAGTGTTGTCATGAATCTGAACCAGCTTTCCCCCCGCGCCGAGATGGAGGATCTCTACCTCCCGGTGATGGCGGAAATCAAGGAAACAAGGCGCTTGACCGACCTGGAGACCCTCTACACGGTGGAGTTGCCGGACGGCAGGGACCTGGGGCACCGCCCCGGCCAGTTCGTCGAGGTATCCATGTTCGGGATCGGCGAGGCCCCCTTCTCCATCTCCTCATCGCCCACGCGCAAGGGGGTGTTCGAACTGGGCATCCGCAAGGTGGGGCTGCTCACCGAGAAGCTGGCGGAGCTGGAAGCGGGCACGAAGATCGGCATCCGGGGTCCCTTCGGCAACGGCATCGACGTGGAGAAGTTCCAGGGCAAGGACGTGCTCATCGTCGCCGGCGGCATCGGCCTGGTCCCCATGCGCTCGATGATCAACTACGTCCGCGACCGCAGGGACGACTTCGGCCGGCTGATCATCTGCTACGGCAGCCGCAGCGACCGCGAGCTCCTGTTCACGGACGAGCTGGAGCAGTGGGAGCGGGAGAAGCGGACCGAGTACCACGTCACCGTCGACCAGGGTTCGCCCGCCTGGAAGGGGAACACCGGCGTGATCACCACCCTGATCCCCGGCCTGGACCTGGACCTGCCCAACACCGTCTGCTGCATCTGCGGGCCTCCGGTCATGTACCGGTTCGTCCTGCTGGCCTTGAAGTCCCGCGGCCTGGCCGACCGGAACATCTACATGTCGCTGGAGCGGCGCATGAAGTGCGGCGTGGGCAAGTGCGGCCACTGCCAGATCAACGGTTCGTACGTCTGCCAGGACGGCCCGGTGTACCATTATCCCGACATCAAGACCCTGCAGGAGGCGCTGTGATGGCCCAGAAACCGCGCGTGGGAATTTTCGATTTCACCGGCTGCGAGGGCTGCGAGCTCAACCAGCTGAACTTCGAGGACCAGCTGCTGGACATCCTGGCCCACGTGGACATCGTGGAATGGCGCGAAGCCATGGACGATCGTCCCGGCGAGTACGACATCGCCTTCGTCGAGGGCTCCCTGTCAACCCCCGACTGCATCAAGCGCATCCACGAGATCAGGCGCCGGGCCAGGATCCTGGTCGCCGTGGGAGCCTGTGCGGTGCAGGGCGGGATCAACGGGATGAAGAACATCCGTCCCATCGAGCAGGTGCGCGAGGAAGTCTACGGAGAGGACAAGTACCTGTTCCCGACCCTGCCCGCCCTGCCGCTGAAGGCCGTGGTCAAGGTGGACTACGAGGTCCGGGGCTGCCCGATGACCCAGATCGAGTTCCTGAAGGTCTTCACCGCCCTGGTCATGGGCAAGGAACCCATCGAGCCCACCAGCTCGGTCTGCACCGAGTGCAAGCTCAAGGAGAACGAGTGCGTGTTCGCCAAGGGCATGATCTGCCTGGGACCGGTGACCCGGGCCGGGTGCGACGCCCACTGCCCCACCTTCGGCCAGTACTGCACCGGCTGCCGGGGCCTGGTGCCAGAGCCCAACCTGGAAGGCATGAAGGAGATCCTGGTCGAACACGGCCTTTCCGTGCAGGAAGCCTGGAAGCGGCTGCAGCTCTACAACGCCGTCGAACTGGAGGGGGTGAGGTCATGACCCGCAACCTGGACATCAACGTCGAGCACCTGACCCGGGTCGAAGGCCACGGCAACATCGTGGTCAACATGAAGGAAGGCCGCCTGGAGAAGGCCCAGCTGGAGATCGTCGAGGCTCCGCGCTACTTCGAGGCCATGCTCAAGGGGCGCAGCTTCCACGAGGCGGCCATCATCACCTCGCGCATCTGCGGGATCTGTTCCCTCGGGCACCAGATCACTTCGCTGAAGGCCACCGAGCAGGCTCTGGGCCTGGAGGTCAGCGAGCAGACCGTGCTGCTGCGCAAGCTGCTCATCCACGGGGCGACCATGCAGTCGAACGTGCTGCACGCCTACTTCCTGGCGGCGCCGGACTTCCTCAAGGTCGGCTCGGTGTTCCCCCTGGTGGCCACCCACCCCGAGGTCGTGCTGCGGGCCCTGCGGATGAAGAAGCTGGCCAACGACATCGGCGACGTGGTCAGCGGGCGGGCCGTGCACCCCATCACCCCCGTGCCGGGCGGATTCACGCGCATCCCCACCGTCGCGGAGCTCACCGAGCTGAAGCGGAAGCTCGAAGAGCAGATGATGCCGGATCTGATCGCCACGGTGGAGACGATGAAGGCGCTGGCCGGCGAGATCCCGCAGTTCGAACGCCCGACCGAGTTCATCAGCCTGCGCAGCGACGACGATTACGCCCTGTACGACGGCGACATCTGCAGCACCGACACCGGCCGGGTGCCCGATTCGCAGTACCGGCGCATGACCAACGAGTTCGTCGTTCCCCACAGCACCAGCAAGCACTGCAAGGCCAACCGTTCCAGCTACTTCGTGGGCGCCCTGGCCCGGTGGAACAACAACCACGACCGGCTGTGCGACCTGGCCGCAGGAGCGGCGGAAACGCTGGGGCTGAAGCCCGGCTGCTGCAACCCGTACATGAACACCATCGCCCAGGTGGTCGAGGCGGCCCACTGCGCGGTCGACAGCGTGGCCATCATCGATCGGCTTCTGCAGACGGGGCTGAAGGACGAGGCGCCCAACCAGGAGCCGACCCGTTACGGGACCGGGATCGGCGCGACCGAGGTGCCGCGCGGGATCCTCTACCACGAGTACACCTACGACAAGCAGGGCCGGGTCACCGCGGCCAACTGCATCATCCCGACCGGCCAGAACCTCGAGAACATCGACGACGACATGAAGAAGCTGGTGCCGGAGATCGTGGACCGGCCCAAGGAGGAGATCACGTCCTGGCTGGAGATGCTGGTGCGGGCTTACGACCCGTGCATCTCCTGCTCGGTGCACATGCTCGAGGTGGACTTCATCGAGTAGGCGGCCATGAAGGTGATCGCGGCAGGCAATCCTTTCTACGGCGACGACGGGGTGGGCGCCGCGGTGCTGGACGCCATCCGCACCGCAGGAGTCCTGCCGGGGGCGGAGCTGGTGGACATCCACACCGACGCCCTGGCGCTCCTGGAGCACCTGGAGCAGGGCGCGGTGAACGTCGTGGTCGATGCGGCCCACATGGGACTCGAGCCGGGCGAAGTGGCCGCGTTCGGCGTGGACGAGGTGCGGCTGCGCATCCGCAAGGACCACCTGTCGGTCCACGGCTTCGGCCTCGCCGAGGCCTTCGACATCGCCCGGCAGCTGGGCAAGCTGCCCCCGCGGACGCTCATCGTGGGGGTGGAGCCCCAGAGGATCGAGATCAATCAGGGTCTTTCGCCGGCCGTGGCGGCCGCGGTGCCCCGTGTCATTTCCATCATCAAAGCGGAGGTTCAGTCCGATGACTGAGAGGACCATCCTGGTCATCGACGATGACATCGACCTGGTCGAAGTCATCAGGGTGACGCTCGAGAGCGAAGGCTACAGGGTCATCGACGCCCAGAACGGCAAGCGCGGCCTGGAGATGGCCCTGGAGGACCAGCCGGACCTGATCCTGCTGGACGTCATGATGGGAACGATTGACGAGGGATTCCAGGTGGCGTATCAGTTGCGCAAGGGCAGCGAGACCAAGGACATCCCCATCCTGATGCTGACGGCGGTCTCGGACCAGACCGGATTCGCCTTCGACCCGGCCACCGACCAGGAGTTCCTGCCGGTGGACGAGTTCCTGGAGAAGCCGGTCAGCCCGCGCACCCTGATCGACCTGGTCCGCAAGCATCTGCCGCCCAGCGCCTGACCGGCGCGGGGCGGCCCTCCCGTCGGGCCCGTCCCGGAAGAGGGGGTTTCGTGGCAGACGAGCACGACCGCATCGACGAGCAGTCCAGCCACTTCGTGTCGGCCGCATCGTTGCGGGTGAGGCTGGACTGGTTCAACAAGCTGCGCTGGGGTGCGGCCGGCTGCATCCTGCTGGCCACCCTGCTTGCGGACCGGGTCATCGACAACGAGCTGGTCCAGGCCCCCCTGCTGGGCGTGGTGGGGGTCCTGCTGGTCCTGAACCTGGCGTACGTGGTGCGCAACCGGCGCGTGCCGCCGCGGAACATCCGGGTCGAGCTGCGCCACGTGAAGATGCAGATGGTGGGCGATCTGGTGGCCCTGACGGTCTTCCTGAACCTGTCCGGCGGCATCGAGAACCCCCTGCTCTACATGTACATCCTGCACGTGATCATCGCGAGCCTGCTGTTCAAGGGACGCGAGATCTTCCAAATCGCCTGGCTGGCCATCGTCCTGTTCACCGCCGACGTGGCGGGCGAGTACTTCGGATTCCTCCCCCACCACCACCTGCACAGCGTGGGGGACCTGACGCACGAAGTACCCTTCATCCTCATGACCCTGGCCTCGTTCTACCTGGTGCTGCTGTTCTCGGCCTACATCGGGGCCTCGATCATGAAGCACAACCGGGCGATCAAGGACGAGCTCGTGGTCAGACAGCAGGCCCTGATCGCCGCGGACCGGGCCAAGATGGACTTCTTCCGCTTCGTGACGCACGAGATCAAGAGTCCGGTGAGCACGGCGCAGAGCGCGGTGGAAACGGCGCTGGAGCTGGGTGCGGCCCGCATGGCGCCGGCGGTCGAGGACATGCTCAGCCGCGCGGTGGGCCGGCTGGAACTCGCGGGCGAGATGGTGCGGAACCTGGCCGACTTCACCAGGGGGGGCGATCTCGGGGCCGAGAACATGGGCGAAGTGGACCTGAACAGGCTGATCGCCCGCACCGCCGAGGATCTGCACGAGCTGGCCTCCCGCCGCAGGATCACCTTCGAACTGGATCTGCCGGGGTCCCCCGTCACGGTGGTCAGCAGCCGCAGCATGCTGGAGAAGATCATCCAGAACCTGGCGAGCAACGCCGTCCGCTACAACCGGGACGGCGGGCAGGTCCGGATCGCCCTGAAGTCCGCGGACGGGGGCCTGAAGCTGGAAGTCGCCGACCAGGGGATCGGGATCGATCCCGCCGACCAGGACCGCATCTTCGAGGAGTTCTACCGGACCCCGGCCGCCCAGGAGATGACCAACATGGGCACGGGCCTGGGCCTGCCCATCGTCAGGAAGTTCGTCAAGCAGCTGGGGGGGCAGGTGTCCCTGCACAGCGCACCGGGCCGGGGTTCCACCTTCACGGTCACCCTGCCCTTCCCTTCGTCCGGAGGGGAGCGAGCGGGGGAGGGACCGCCGCCCCGATCACCTTCGGTTTCCGCGGAGGCGGGTTCGTGAACGTCAAGATCCCCTGCGGGGGGCTGATCGAACGCAACGATCTGTGCCTGGTCGAGGTCCTGGGTTACGACTGGAGGCCCGGCCAGGCCTGCGGCGTGCTGGACAAGTTCGGGCAGGCCGGCATCACCCTGAGCTACCTGAGCATCGGGAACGGTCCCCGCGGGGACAAGAACATGTCCTTCTGCGTCCTGACGGGCGACCTGGCGGACAACCGGCACATCCTCGAGGAGATTCGCGCGGAATTCGCGCCCGACAAGCTCGAGGTGCGGGCTCCGGTGGCGATCCTCACCCTCTACGGACCGCACTTCCTGGACCGACCGGCCCTGGCCAGCCAGGTATTTTGCGCCCTGGGCCTCGAGGGCATCGAGGCCCAGACCGTCTGCTCGTCGATCAACAGCATCTCGGTGGTGGTCGACACCCTCGACCGCGACCAGACCATCGAATGCCTGCGCCAGGCCTTCACCTGGCCCGAGTGACCCTGGCCACCCTGCGCCGCACGACCACCCAGGCCGCCGTCACCGTGGCGAACACCAGGGACCAGAACGGCCACCCCGAGTAGTGGACGGCCAGATACTCCGCATCATCGTCCGCCCGCCTCAGGACGATGTCCGCATCCATCTCGTTCGGCGTGTATCGCCTTTGCAGCTTCGTCAGGAAGTCCCCGGCCCGCAGCTGGATACCGGCCGCAGGGTACGCCCCCCGCAGGGCGGACAGCTCGCCGGGGGTCACCCGGTTGGCGTAACCGGTCGAGGCGCCGTCGAAGGTCTGGCGATGATCCGCCGCGACGTAGAGGATCACCGAGCTGATCTCGTAGGCGCTGACCGCCGAGATCCGCAGGGGATAGACGATCTCGGCCGAGGCGAAGCTGAAGGTGACCGGCTGCAGGGACGGATAATAGTAGGAAGGCGCGACGGCCTTGCCGGCGGGCCGGGGGCGGTCCTTGCCGTAGCCGCCGTACCAGCCTGCGATGGAGGCGGAGTCCACCTCCATGGTCACGAAGTAGTAATCCCGGTCCACGTAGGACCGGATCATGGGCTCGACCTCGTCCCGGTTGCCCTCGTGCAGGAAGCCCCAGGCCGTCAGGGAGTCCATCAGGGCCGTGGCGTCGTCCGCGCCCAGCGTCATGGTGCGGTAGATGCCGACGACCTCCTCGTCGATGATCTCGACGCCGTCGCGGCCTTCCAGGGCCCCATAATCGGCGGTGAGGTACTCCTCCTCGCAACCCCAGAAGGAATCCCGGGACCGGTACGCCGGGCGGGACAGCTCGGCCAGGTCCACGAACAGCTGCGGATCGGCCTCGGACACCTCGGGCAGCGCGGGAATGGGCACCACCCAGGCGAAATCCGTGGGCTCGCCGTGGAACTTGGGCATGATGCTCAGCTCTTCAGTCTCGGCGCCCGCATCGTACCGGATGAAGGCCAGCTGGGCAGGCTCGTAGATCTCGTAGCCCCAGGGCGCGACGTACATGCCGTCGGCCCGGGCGTCCTCGCCGACCGATGCCCCCAGGAGGCCGGCCAGGCAGGCGACGAGGATGATGCGCGTGGTCATGATGGTCCTCCCTTCTCAGATCCGGGTTGTGAAGTAGAAGCGGGCGGCCATGCCCGAGAGGTTGACGTCGTGGTTGGCGCCTTCTCCGATGCCGCCGCTGTTGCCGGTCATGACGCCCTCGAAGCCCGCCGCGCGGCCGCCGTCACGGGAGCGCCACTCGGGGCCGAAGGTGAATCCCACGCCCCGGGTCCAGCCTTCCTCGCGGATGCGGGAGGAGGGGTCCAGGGGATAGCGGGAGGGAAGCGTCTCCCGGATCCAGGTCCCTTCGAAGAAGCACCCCAGGTTCAGCCGGAACGCGGCGTTGGGGGTCACGTTGCCCCGGATGCCCATCTGGACGGGCACCGCCATCAGTTCCGAGTCGCCCTCGCCCTCGAAGGCAGGCACCCCGTAGTAGGGATTCCCGTCGGACCGGCCGTACCCCAGGCCCAGGTAGAACCGGACGGACCGGCTGGCCTGCATGGAGATCCGCAGGTGGGCCAGGGGCAATCCGCCGTAGGTGGCGTCCATGTCGCCCTCGCTGAGGACGAGCCATTGCAGCCCGAGCTCGAGTTCGGGGTCGAGGGCTCCGGTCCAGGGCAGGTCTGCCGAGGGGGCTTCGGCCGGACCGCCGACCTCCTGGGCGCAGGCCTCGTGGGAGAGCCACCAGGGCCCGATGATGAGCAGCCAGACGGCCAGGAAGGGTCCCCGGGGCAGGCGGCGGAGCCGGGGAAGGGAGGGGAGACAGGGTGCGGACATGAAAAACCCCCTTGCTATGAGGAACGACAAGGCCGCCCAGGGGATGGTGCCGACTGCCGGCGCCGCGGTCGCGAACGAGCCTGTTTGTTCCAGTCTTTAGCAAGAGGTCATGGCAGGATGGTACGGGAATTTTGGCTCCCGGTCAAGAGGCCGTGCTAGCAGAGGCCCCGTCAGCAGATCCGCGGCAGCTGCTCGCCGACGGGCATGTCCACGATGCGCTCCGATCCCAGAGCCGTCCGCATGCCCACCATGCCGGGGTGCTCGGCGCGCACCCTGCCGATGATCCGGGCGTCCCGGCCGAGCGGGTGGGCCTGCAGGGCCGCCAGGGCCGCGTCGGCCTGATCGACCGGAACGACCGCGACGAGCTTGCCCTCGTTGGCCACGTACAGGGGGTCGATGCCCAGGATCTCGCAGGCGCCCAGGACTTCCGGCCGCACCGGGACGGCCTCCTCCTCCAGCAGGACACCCACCCTGCTGGCCGCCGCGAACTCGTTGAGGGTCGTGGCCAGGCCGCCGCGGGTGGGGTCGCGCAGGGCCCGCACGCCCGGGCAGGCGGCCAGCAGATCTCCGACCAGGCCGTTCAGCGCCGCGGTGTCGCTCGTGATGCCGGCGGTGAAGCTCAGGCCCTCGCGCCGGCTCATGATGGCCATGCCGTGGTCGGCCAGGGTGCCCGAGACCAGGACGGCGTCGCCGGGTTGCAGGGAGGCGGCCGAGAGAACGATCCCGCCCGGGATCACGCCGATGCCGGAGGTGTTGATGAAGATCCTGTCGCACCCGCCGCGGCCCACGACCTTGGTGTCGCCGGTGACGATGCGCACACCGGCCGTCTTTGCCGCCGCTTCCATGGAGCAGAGGATGCGGTGGAAGTCCGCCAGCGGGAATCCCTCCTCAAGCACGAAGCCCACGCTCAATGCCGTGACCTCGGCCCCGCTCATGGCCACGTCGTTGACCGTGCCGTTGACCGCCAGATCGCCGATGTCCCCTCCCGGAAAGAAGATCGGATCGACCACGAAGGTGTCGGTGCTGAAGGCGATCCGGCCGGGCGGCAGATCGAGCACGGCCTGGTCCTCGAGGCGGTCCAGCTCCAAGCTGGTGAATCGCGGCAGGATCAGCTTCTCGATCAGCTGGGCGCTCAGGCGCCCGCCTGCACCGTGGGCCAGTTGCACCGTGTCGTGATCGAGCAGGGGCATGGGGCAGGCCAGGCGGCCGAAATCGGGACGGTCGTTCACGGTCCACCTCGCCGGGCGTACTTGAAGTAGGCGGCGCACGCGCCCTCGCTGGAGACCATGGTGGCTCCCAGGGGATGCAGGGGGGAGCAGGCCGCGCCGAAAGCCTGGCACTCGTGGGGTTTTCGGATTCCCTGCAGGATGAGCCCGCTGATGCAGTCGGGCGACTCGCTGGTGGTGATGTCGCCGACGGGGAACGTCTTCTCGGCGTCGAAGGGGGCGAGCTCGTCACGGATCCGCAGCCCGCTGCCGGGGATCGTCCCGATGCCGCGCCACTTGCGGTCGCAGACGGTGAAGACCTCGTCCATCACCGCACGGGCGGCGGGATTGCCCTCGTCGCGCACCACGCGGCCGTAGGCGTTGACCACCCCGGCTTCGCCGCTTTCCAGCATGCGGACGGTCTGCAGGATCGCCTGAAGGATGTCCACCGGTTCGAATCCGGCCGGAACGATGGGAACCCGGTGCTTCTCGGCGATGGGGCCGTACTGCCCGGTGCCCATCACCGCGCACACGTGTCCGGCGGCGAGGAAGCCCTGCACCCGGTTGTCCGGCGACGACAGGATGGCTTCCATGGCCGGCGGCACCAGGACGTGGCTGGTGATCTCGCTGAAGTTCGTGAGACCCTCGGCCGCCGCCTGCTTGATCGCCATGGCGTTGCCGGGGGCGGTGGTCTCGAAGCCCACGGCCAAAAAGACGACCTGGTGATCGGGATTCTCCCGGGCCAGCTTCACCGCTTCCAGCGGCGAGTAGACCATGCGGACGTCCCCGCCGCGGCTCTTGACCCGGAAGAGGTCGTCGCTGCTGCCGGGCACGCGCAGCATGTCGCCGAACGAGGTGAAGATCACCCCGGGCCGGGCGGCGACGGCAAGGGCGCGGTCGATGGTCTCAAGAGGGGTGACGCACACGGGGCAGCCGGGGCCGTGGACCAGAGTGATCTCCGGCGGGAGCAGCTGATCGAGGCCGTGGCGCATGATGGCGTGGGTCTGGCCGCCGCAGATCTCCATGATGGTCCAGGGGCGGGTCACCATCCTGGCGATCCGGTCCAGCAGGCTCCTGGCCAGGGCGGGATCCCGGAACTCGGAGAGGTACTTCACGACCGCCGCTCCGGGTCATCCCGGGAGGCGTCCGCCTCCATCAATCCGGAAAGTCGGGTGAGCTCGGTCAGGGAGGCCAGGGCCTCCTCCTCGTTCAGCACCTGCAGCGCGAACCCCGCGTGGACGATGACGTAGCTGCCGACCACGGCATCGGGCGTGTAGGCCAGGCAGGCCCGGTTGCGGGCGCCCGCGTAGTCGATGACGGCCATGGGCAGGCCGTTCTCCTGCTCGATGGACAGGACTTTGCCGGGGATGGCGAGGCACATAATTCACCCTTCCGCTGGGGATGGGGAAAAGATAATCCCCGCCGGTGCAAAAGCGAAGGAAAGCCCATGGCTCAGGAGAGCCGGAGGCGCAGCGGGTTCGTTCCGATCCCCGCCTCATTCAGAAACCGGCTGGGCCTGTCCCGGCTGCAGACGACGTCCAGCCTCAGCCTCGCCCGGGTCAGGGCCACGTAGAACAGCCGCCGCTCGTCCTCGAGCCCGCCGCCGTCGCCCCCCATGACCCCTGCGCGGATCGCCCGGGCCAGGGGGAAGCGGCCCTCGTCGGCGCCGAACAGGATGACCCGGTCCCACTCCCGACCCTTGGACCCGTGGACGGTTGCGGGCTCGATCCCCCCGGGCAGGCCCGCCGCCGCCACCATGGCCAGCAGGCTGCCCGAACGGGCCAGGACCGCGGCGGAACCGGGTTCGGCGTCGGCGAGCAGGCGAGCCACGAGGGCGGCCCCTTCCTGGAGGTCCGTCACTCGATGCAGGACGATGGTCCCCGGCTCCGGAATCCCCGGATGCAACGGCTTGTCGAAGCGCTGCCGGTTGTGGCGGATGAGCCTGCGGGAGGCCAGCGTGATCCTCCGGCCGCAGCGGTAGTTGCGCACCAGGGGATAGCGTTCCAGGCCGGGGTAGGTGCGGTCGAGGTCGATGACCCGCTGCACCGAGGCGCGGCGCCAGGCGTAGATGCACTGGTCCTCGTCGCCCACGCAGAACAGGGAGTCCTGCGGGGCGGCCAGCAGCCCGATCAGCAGGGCCTGCGCGGGCTCGATGTCCTGGTACTCGTCCACCAGCACCCGTTCGAACCGTGCCTGCCACTTCGCCCGGACCCGTCCCTCGGTCTGGAGCAGGGCCACCGACCGGGCGATCAGGTCGTCGAAGTCGAGCATGCCGGTGCGGCGCAGGTGCTCCTCGTAGAGGGCGAACGCGCGGACTTCGGCCCTGTCCCGCGGTCCGGCCGCGGCCGCCCGGGACCAGGCTTCCGTCGGGCCGATCATGTCGGCCAGCTTGATCCGGCCGACCGCATCCTGCGCCGCGGCGCCGTTGAAGGCGCCGCATCCGGGCTCACAGGCCGTCGCCTCGCGGGCGATTTCCTCCCACACGGCGTCCTCCACCGTCCCGATCCGGTCCCGCAGCCGTCCTTCCTCCCTGAGGATCCAGAGCCCCAGGCCGTGGAAGCTGCGCACCTGGACGCCTTCGAGCCCCTGGGCCTTGAGCCGCGCCGCCATTTCCCGGCAGGCGTCGCGGTTGAAGGTGGAGCAGAGGATGCGCTCGCAGGGCGTGCCGCGGCGGTGAAGCTCGCGCACCCGCTCGACCAGCACGGTGGTCTTGCCGCTGCCGGCCGGGGCGATGATCTGCACCACACCGTCGCCCGCGGCCACGGCGGCGTTCTGCTCGGGATCGAGACGGGGCACCAGGAGCGCCGGGGTGTCCCTGCGCAGGGACAGCCTCCCCAACAACCGTCGCCACCGCGATGGCGGCGGGTCCGCCGCGATCGGGACCGGTTCGGCGTAGACCGCGGCCAGGTGCCGCAATCGTTCGAAGGTCCAGGGACAGCGCCACTGGGAGTCGATGAACGCGGCCGGGTCGAGTTCCTCGAGTCTCTTGTCCGCGTGCACCCGCAGCGAACACCCGGCCCGGAAAGCCGGTTCGAGGACGTAGCCCAGCAGGATTTCCAGATCCTCCACCGTTGCGCAGCGGACATCGAGGACGGCGACACGAGGATGGACTTGGAAAACCGCCACCATAGGAGCAGCAGGATTCTTCAGCCCCTTCCGGGTCCTGCACCGGGCCCTGATGGCAGCGACGCCTGCCGCGAATCGCGGCCAGACCAAAAGGTGGAAACCCGCACGGGACAGCCGGGAAGGGTCGCCCGCTCCTGTCCACCATTCGAGGCGTTGGATGCGCTGGGCCATCGGTCCGGCAGCCGGTTCCTGTTCCGGGAGAGGATGGTTCGGGGCAATTCCCGCACCATATGGGTGGTTGTCTATCCATCCCATCCCGCAGTGGGGGGAGTGGGGTCGGGGATCCTCAGGGACCTCAGCTGAGCTTTATGTATCTGTATGATTCATAAGGATTTTGCTCGTTGAAAACATCCCTCGAATAGGGTATGCTCAAAGGTGCGCAATCCTATGTCGCTGATTTTTTCCCTCAATTGACGGGAAATCGCCAAGGAATACGGATTTTCCTGACGAACCATCAAATGGGCATCATCGGAGGGTTGTTATCCCATGTCCTGATCCTGCGGAACCAGATCTGCGGAGGGTCCGGCTGTTCGGTCACGTTCCAGGCCTACAGCGGGCTGGATGCGCAGCATGAGGTCTGGAGCGTGTGGTCGGGGGCCTATCGGTTCAAGGTCTGTATGCAGCCCTGAAGACCGGGGGGCGTGATTCAGGCCCCCCTGAAGGAGTCGCGATGAGGTTCTGGAATATGATGGTTGCCGGCATGATCCTGGCGGCGGGGCCGGTCACGGGCGCCGGCGGTGCGACCTGGAGGGTCGAGCGGGACGGGAGCGGCGATTTCACGACGTTGCAGCCGGCCTTGGATGCCTGCGCGGCGGGGGATACTGTCCTGATCGGTCCGGGGGAATACCCGGAGATGACGCCGCAGTACCTGCCGAATGCTGGCGGGTGGCTCGATGTTTCCGGGTTGGTGAAGGATCCCGATCTGACCCTCATCGGATCCGGTCCCGACGATACCATCGTTGGCCCGGCGGCATACGCCGGGAGGGAAAGCAAGGCGATCGCCTTCGATCTGACGGGTGACCTGCGGATCGAGAACCTGACATTGAGGAATTCGGGAAATGGGATTTGGCTGGATTATGGCAGGTTGTTCGTGGAGGGATGCCATTTTCTTGGGAATGAAACAGGAATTGGTTGGTATTCTTCTGGTGAGGGAGGAGGTGTCTGGAACTCCCATTTCCACTCCACGATTTTGTATAACCATGGGATCACATTGTTGGGAACGGGGACGGGCATCGTGATCGAGGGGTGCACCTTGGAGGTGAGTTCCCTTTTGTTTCATGCGGTGAATGATGTTGTTGTCCGGAATTGCGAAATGTATGGGGGGGGGAATGGTGTTTCCGTTTCGGCAGGAGGGAGCATTTCCCTTTTGCAAAGCCGTATTTATGACACCTATGGGGTCGGAGTTGTGGTCAACCAAAGTTATTCTTCGGCCACAATCGATGGGTGCGAAATATCGGGAGGGTTGGATGCAATCGTTTCCTTAGGATTTGGAAATGTTTTGAATGTAAGGAATTCCACCCTTATTGGCGGATCCCGGAGTATCGTAACTCTTGACAAGGGTGGACCATCTAGTATTCGATATTGCCAGCTGGATAAAGGTCCAAGTGATTATTCGGTTGTTTGTGTCCAGAATGATGGTGATGGGGTAGTTAATTATGACTTCCGCGGCAACTACTGGGGGACGACCAACCCTGATCAGATTGCGGAATGGATCTGGGACCGGCACGATGACCCGGTCTGGGCGAATGCCGAGGTCCTCTACACCCCCTTCGCCACCGGGGACACCGATCTGGTGATCGCC
>JBFXKG010000003.1:0-243987 GCA_050174015.1 Candidatus Krumholzibacteriia bacterium | reverse complement strand
CTGGATACGGAAAGGGGGCTGGTGTCTCCAGAAGTATCCGATGCGTTTGTAGGGGAAGGGGAGGCCCAAGAGGTTGTGGTGTGGGCACTTGGGGTTAGGGCAGAAGGGAGGGGCCCAGGATTCGGGGGTGGAATTGGAGCTGTCCATGTCCGGCCCGGGGCAAGGCCCGGGCCGGGAACAATCTCGACGGCACAACCAAAGAATCTGTGTTACAGTCCCCTTCCGGCATTCCGGTCCGGTCCTCCTCGGCGTCATTGCCCGAAGGCTCGGCCATTTCCATAGATCGCCCGCATGGGAACCCGCCCGGCATGTCCAACCCGGGCGCACGATCGAGGGGCTGCCATGAACCCCGATCTCCGGCATTTCCTGGACAGCCTGGATGCAGTCCACCTCGCGATCCAGGGATCCAGAGACGTACGGCAGGTGATGGGAGATGTCCTGGACGTGGTCCTGGACATGTTCGACTGCGACCGGGCCTACCTCCTGTTTCCCTGCGACCCCGCGGCGCCGACCTGGCAGGTGCCCATGGAAAGGACCAGGCCGGAATTTCCCGGAGTCCTCCAGGCGGGGACCACCATCCCGATGGACCCAGAAGTCGCCCGGGTATTCCGCCGCCTGCTGGACGCCGATACCCCGGTGCAGTTCGGACCCGGGACCCCCCATCCGCTTTCCGGGGATGTCGCCGAGGAGTTCCGCATCAAGAACTTCATGGCGATGGCCCTTCGCCCCAGGATCGGCGGTCCCTGGCAGTTGGGGATCCACCAGTGTTCCCGATCGCGCGTCTGGACACCGGCCGAGGAAAGGCTGTTCCTGGAGATCGGACACAGGGTGGGAGACGCCCTGGCCAGCATGGTGTCGCTGGAGAACCTGCTCGACAGCGAGGAGAGGTACCGGCTCGTCTTCGAGAACTCTCCCGTCCCCATCTGGATCGAGGACTTTTCCCGGATCGGGGAGATGTTCCTGGACCTGCGGAACCGGGGGGTCGCCGACCTCGGGGAATTCCTCGCCCGACATCCCGACCGGGTCAGGGTTTTTGCCGAGGCGGTGAAGATCCTGGACGTGAACCGGGCGGCCCTCGAACTGCATGGCGCCGACAGCAAGGAGGATTTGCTGGCCGGCCTGACCCGCACCTTCACTCCCGAATCGTTCAACACCTTCGGCGGCGAGCTGATCTGCTTGTGGGACGGATTATCACGGATGTCGGTCGACTCCGTCGTCCAGACCCTTGCCGGAGACCCCCGGGAAGTCACCATCTCCTATTCCGTGTGCCCCGGTCACGAGGAGAAACTGGACAGGATCTTCGTTTCCATCGTCGACATCACCGAACGCAAACGGACCGGAGACGCCCTGACGGCCTCCGAAGCCGAGCTCCGCTCCCTGATCGGGGCGATGACGGACATCATCTTCGTCGGCGACGCCGAAGGCCGTTATCATAAGATCATCGACACCAGCCCCAGCCTCCTGGTCAAGCCTCCCCAGGAATTGCTGGGCAGGACGCTCCACGAGGTCTTCCCCAGAGAGATGGCCGATTTCTTCATGGGCCACATCACCCGGTCTCTGGTCGAACAGCGCCCCGTCGACTTCGAGTACAGCCTCCCGATCGGGAATCGGGAACTCTGGTTCTTCGCCACCATCTCCCCCATGTCCGCCGACAGGTTCCTGATGGTGGCCCGTGACATCACCGACCGCAAGCGTTTTGAAGCGGCCCTTGCCGATACGGCCCGGCGTCTCAACGAAGCCCAGCGCATCGCCCACATCGGGAACTGGGAACTGGATCTGGTCACCAACAGGCTGACCTGGTCGGAGGAGATCTACCGGATCTTCGAACTGGACTCCCTCGACTTCGAGGCGACCTACGAGGCGTTCCTGCAGGCCGTCCACCCCGATGACCGGGATGCCGTCAATGGCGCCTACATCGGTTCCCTGAAGAACCGGACCCCCTATTCCATCGAACACCGGCTCCTCTTTCCGGACGGGCGCGTCAAACACGTGTTCGAACAGTGCGAAACAGCATACGAAGGGGACGACCCCGTTCGGTCATTCGGTACAGTCCAGGACATCACCGACCGGAAAATGCTCGAGGAGCAGCTTTACCAGAGCCAGAAACTGGACGCCGTCGGCCAACTGGCGGGAGGAGTTGCTCACGACTTCAACAACATGCTGGGGGTGATCCTCGGCTATGCGGACATGGCCCTGGAAGAATCATCGCCCGCTGATCCCCTGAGGAATGCCCTGACGGAGATCAAGGCGGCCGGCCGGCGGTCCATGGCCATCACCCGCCAGCTCCTTGCCTTCGCCCGCAAGCAGACCATCTCTCCCCGCATCCTGGACCTGAACAGGACCGTGGAGGACATGCTCAAACTGCTCCGCCGGCTGATCGGCGAGGAGATCGACCTGGTCTGGAGCCCGACCGAGCGCGTGTGGCCCGTCAAGATGGACCCTTCCCAGCTCGACCAGATCCTGGCCAACCTCTGCCTCAACGCCAGGGACGCCATCGACGGGATCGGCAAGGTCACCATCGAGACCCGGAATCTCGTCCTGGACCCCGCCTATTGCGCGAAGCACGAAGGATTTCTCCCCGGGGAGCGCGTCATGCTGGCCGTGAGCGACAACGGCTGCGGCATGGATGCCCATACGGCAAAGAGGATCTTCGAGCCCTTCTTCACCACCAAGAAGAGGGGTGAAGGTACCGGTCTCGGCCTGGCTACCGTCTACGGCATCGTCAAGCAGAACGACGGCTTCATCAACGTCTACAGCGAGCCCGGGCGCGGAACCACCTTCAAGATCTACCTGCCTCGCCACACCCTCGAGACCTCGCCCCTGCCGACCTTCGAGCCCGACGCGGCGGATGCCCGAGGCCTCGAAACGATTCTGGTCGTCGAGGATGAGCCCTCGCTCGGCGCCATGGTGAAGCAGATGCTGGAAATGTGCGGGTACACCATCCTGGTGTCCCCGTCACCCGATCACGCCCTCGAAGTCGCCGGGAGGAATCCTGCCGGAATCGACCTCCTCATCACCGACGTCGTGCTGCCTGGCATGACCGGACTCGATCTCGTGCGGGAAATCGCCTCCATCCGTCCCGGTCTCCGGAGCCTGTTCATGTCGGGGTATACCGAGAACGTGATCGCCCATCACGGCATCCTCGAGGAGGGCGTGGACTTCCTCCAGAAGCCCTTCACCAGGCAGGAGCTCGCCGCCAAAGTCCGGGAGATCCTCGACCGCGCCTGAGCCGGCCGGCGGCCGCAGATCGACGAATCCCCCTTGCCGCCCCCGCCCTTCACCCCGAAATTACCCGGAATCGCGAACGGAGCCTCCATCCATCCGGAGTCGAACATGTCCAACACCCTGCCCATCGGCTACGCCTCCACCCTGCGCACCCTGATCCGCTTCGCCATCGCCATGGCGATCTCCGGCATCCTGATCGGGATCGCCTACCAGGAGTCGGCCAAGAAACTGCCCCTGGCCTCGGTGCCCGTCGAGGTCCACCAGGGGGCCCTGGCCCCGCTTTCCCTGGTCCACGGCCACGTCTTCACCCTCGGCGTGTTCCTGCCTCTTTGCCTCGCCGGGGCGATGGTGCTGGCCCGAAGGTCCGGCGGCCGGCCGGTGGGCCCCCGCGCGCAGGCCGTCCTGACCCGGGGCTTCCTGCCGTTCGCCGCGGCCACCGTCCTGCTCCAGTTGTTCAAGGGTTACTTCGTGCTGCTGGCCGTGCGCCACGGGCAACATGATCTAGCGGTGGTGGATGCGGGCTTCATGGGAGGTTCCCACGCGGTGCGCTTCGCCGTCTACGCCGTGGTCCATGCGGGGATGGGCATCACCCTGGCGGCATTCCTGATCGCGCTGTGGCGGAGCCTGGGAAAGGAAGGCCCGGCCTAGCCCAGGCCGAGGTTCATTCCGGTTCGTGCTCCCTCGGTCCTTCCTGGTCCGTCCGGAGCCGGGCTCGAGGCCTGGACTCCGGACCCGAGGGGCGCCGGACAGGTCAGGTGTCCGCCTGCATCTTCTTGATATCGCCCGCAGTCAAGGCCTTGCCCCCGATCCCCCACTGCCCGCTGGGCACGTCGATGACGCGAACCCAGGTGACGCCGCGCATGGCTTCCCCTTCGATGGAGACCATCGCGTCGGTGACCTTGCTGATCATCTCCTGCTTCTGGGCAGGACTGAAAACTCCGTCCATGAGGTGAATGTCTATCAGTGGCATTCCGGATTCCTTTCGGAAGTCGATCGTCATCTTGAAAACCCGACCTGCGGGACAGGGCGCCACCAGTGGGACGCCCGGCCCCGGGCCGGAACGGGAATCGTGGATGGCCCCGGGGGAAACCGGGGCCCTGGGCTACTTGATCAACGCGACCTTCGTCACCGTCTGGCCGGCGATGGTCCGCAGGCGCACGAGATAGACGCCGCTGGCGACGCGGCGCCCTGCGGCGTCCAGGCCGTCCCACATCTCCTTCCGCGGGCCCGGCAGCGAGGCCTCCTCGACGAGGATGGTCCGCACGACCGACCCCCGCATGTCCAGGATGTCCAGCCGGATCCGACCGAGGTCGGCCTGGCCCAGGGTGAAGGCGATCTCGACCGCCGGGTTGAAGGGGTTGGGACTGGCGAGCAGGGCGGGAACCTTGAGGCCGGCGTCCGGGATCGATGCCAGCTGGTCGTCGCACAGGGTGCCGTCGCCCTGGTAGATCCCACCCAGTTCGTTGCAGACACCCGCGGTGAACACCTCGCAGCTGCCGTCGCTGAAGTCGCAGCGCCCCTCGGCGAGCTGGCAGGCGTCACCCTCGCCGTCGCCGTCGCTGTCGGTCTGGTCCGCATTGGAAGTCATCCAGCAGTTGTCGCATTCGTCGCCCACCCCGTCGCCGTCCTCGTCGATCTGGCGCGGGTTGGGCCGCAACGGGCAGTTGTCAAGGGTGTCGGGCACGCCGTCGAGATCCCCGTCCGCAGCGATTTGGACGAGGGGCGCGATGATCAGCTGCCCGGTCTGCGTATCGCTGAAGGAGGCGACCGCGGCGGGAAGGTAGTCGAAACCGAAGCGGGCGTAGGCGACGGTGATCTGCAGTTCCTCGATGGGGAGACCGTCCTGCAGGGATTCGATCTCCGCGGCCAGATCGGACACCACGGACGCGCGCGCGGCCATGGTCAGTCCGGCGGGGATCCGGAACTGGGGCCAGCGGACCAGGAGCCGGGACGGTTCGCCGAGGTTGTTGACGGACACCCGGACCAGGGAGCCGAAGACCGGCACCGCACCGATGGTCCGCTCGATGGTGACCAGGCGCTCGGTCTGGGTCGTGGCCTCGGGCCCGCCGGGTCCCACCAGATGGCCGATCACCGTGGCCACCTCCGCCTGGAGTCGTTCGGCTGCGGGAATGCCGAGCTGGTTCGCCACCCCGAGGGCGACGCCCTCGGCCAGGCTGGTCGGCACGGCCGTGTGCGGGGTGTTGTCCCAGTCGAAATGGCGCGTCTGGTTGGCCCAGCGCACCCGGCCGCGGTCGAAGTCGATGGCGACGAACTTGGTGTCGGCGGCGTCGTGGGCCTCGATCCGCCAGTCGTCCCGGTCGACGTTCTCCGGGGCGGGGACGTCCTGGACGGCCAGGGCCACGTCCCCCACGTCCACCGCGGCCATCCAGTCGGGGCCGGGTGCAGGCGTCAGCAGGGTGGCGTCGAACCCCGGCAGAGCGAGGTCGACCGCCTGAGCGTAATCCGCGCTGGTCCAGGTCCTGGGGGGCAGGGGCGGCGGCGTGTCGGTCTGGCCCAGGACGACGGCGGCGACGGGCAGGATGGCCGCCACGGCCGGCAGCAGGACGGCAAGTCTCGTTTTCATGGCGGCTCCTTTACGGGTTCAATGCCCCGTGATCCTTGGGATCGCATCCCTCGATGGCGTAGAACAGGCGGTGCTGGCCCCCGACGGGATCGCTGTAGACCGAGTCGTACTGTTCGTTGGCGATGCGGGTGGTCACGCTGCCGGCGCTGAATCCGACCGCCATCGCGACCGGACAGTGGTCGTGGCCGAAGGTCCAGGTTCCGGTGTTGTAGTGGTTGTCGATCCAGGCATAGGCCATGCCGACGCTGTTGAAGGCGTCGTCGGCGAAGTCCTCGTAGTTGTCGTTGTAGACGGTCGAGATCCACATGATGCCGTACCAACCGTCGATCTGGTGGAGGCCGCTGAAGGTGTCGAACCACTCGTCCCAGTTCTGCAGGCACATGCTGTGGCAGGAGGACAGGTGGAAGAACTCGAGGTCCCCGTCCCCCAGCCGCATGTGATCCTGGTTGGTGGAACAGTTGCCGTCTCCCGATTCGTCGACCCTGACCGACCCCAGGTAGTTCTCGTCCCCGCTGCCCCAGTGGGATCCGTGCAGGGCCAGGAAGCAGGCGTCCACGTCGTCCGCCCGGTCGTTCCAGTGGTCCCGTCCCCAGGAAACCCGATCGCTGTCGGTGAAGTCGCTGTCCACGATGCTGCCGTTCTTGTAGAAACCGTCGCCGATCCAGGCCCTCGATCCGTGGCCCTTGGGCGTGGACCTGGTGTCGCGGATCTCGTCGTACCAGGCGTCGACCATGTTGTCCCAGGACCACCGGGTGGAGGCGTCGCAGCTGGAGTCCCAGTGGTTGACGACCCTGACCAGGGCCTGCTTGCTGCCCGAGCTCGGGACGCTCTGGGCGAGGACCGGCGATGCGGCGAGCAGCAGGGCCGACGCCGCGAGGAGAATTGTTCGTGCATGCATTTCGACCCCTCCCGGGGTGGGGTTACGGCCCCTGGACGCAGCCTGTGGGCGGCGGCATGATGGGGGCGTCGGGAGTGCCGGCTTTGGGGGCCCGCACCGCTTGATGGTTGGCTTGGGTTGCAATGAAGGAATGGAAGTCGTATCTCCATCCGCCTCGGGTGTATTTGGGAAGCCGCGGGAATCATACCATAAAATTTGGACTTAAAAGATAAAGATTATCCTGATTAATGGACCGGGCCCCTCGTGACAATGGAGGGGTTTCGAACCACGATTCGTGCTATGCTGGCCTGGACGTCCTGATCAAGGCTGCTCGCCCACCCGACCAGGAGGTGCTCATGTCGCGTTCGCGCATGCCATGGCACGTCTCCCCGAGGAGCCACCTCCCCCTCCTGATGATCCTTCTTACCGTCGGCCTCCCCCCCCGCGGGTGGACCGATTCGGAAATTCCCGGCCCCGCGGAAGGCGGCGTCCGCCGGGAGCCCTACCGGGTCGGGGTCCTCTACTGGTCCACGGAGATCCCCGGCCAGGTCGCCATGAGGAGGGGCGTCGAGGACCGCGCCGCCACCATCAACCGCAGCGGGGACGCACCCGGCGTGGCCCTGGTGACCCGCGTGGCCGGCGAGGGCGAACGGGGCATCGAGAACCAGATCCGCCAGATGGACGACATGCTCGCCTTGGACCCGCCCCTCGACCTGATCATCGTCCAGCCCACCGACAACGCCGCGCTGGCCGGCCCCCTGCGCCGCGCCAATGAGCGGGGGATCCCGGTCGTGGCTTACGACCAGTACATCAGCGGGGGACGGCTGGCCTGCTATCTGACCAGCGACAACTTCCAGGCGGGCTATCTCAACGGGGAATACGTCGCCTGGCGGTTCCCCGACGACCGGCCTCTGCGGATCGTCCTGGTGGAATACCCGCACGTCTCCTCGACGGTCGAGCGCGTGAACGGATTCCTGGACGCACTCGGCCACCTCGGTCAGCCCTACCGGATCCTCGCGACCTTCGAGGCCGTCGAACCGGTCGGAGGACGGCGGGCCGGCCTCAAGATCCTGGAGCATTTCCCGGACCGGGATTCCCTCGACCTCGTGTTCTGCGTCAACGACGGGGCGGCCTGGCGGTGGTGGAGACCCTGGTCGAAGCGGGTCGGGACGAGATCCGGGTCGCCGCCATCGACGGCGACCCCGCTTCCGAGGCCAACATCGCCGCCGGACGCCTGACGATCGTCGACAGCGCCCAGTTCTGCTGGCACCTGGGCGCCGAGGCCATGACCCGGGCCTGGGACCTCCTGCTCGGGCGGGACGTCCCCGCGGTCGTGCTCCTGCCCGTCTATCCCATCACCGTCGAGACCCAGGCGGGATACGGCGGCTGGTACGCCGACATCCCCGCAGGTTTCACCAAGCCCTGGCCAAGCGAGACCCCTGTCTGGACCTGGACGCTGGTCACAGCCCCACCCCCTGCGCCGAAGGGGGATGCCCGACCATGACCACCCCGTCCAGAATCAGACGGACCTCGAACATGACGATGAGGCTCCTGTCCTCCTACGGGGCCGTGGTTTTCGCCCTGATCCTGGGGGTCGTGCTGGTCGTCACCTGGCAGTTCCGGAAGACATCCAACGCGGAGATCGACCGCCTGGCCTCCACGACCAGCCTCGTCGTTGCCAAGTCGGTGCAAAGGGTCAGCTTCTCAGGTCGATACCACACCCGTCTTCTGCTGGAGGAACTGGCCGCCGATAGCCCCGGCCTGGCCTACCTCATCGTCCTGGACTCGGACGGACGCGTGTTCGCCCACAGCGATCCCGGTCTGAACGACACCATCGACACCAGCAAGGCGGCCGCCCGAGCCTGCACCGTCTTCGCCCAGGGCAGAACCGTATTCCAGACCGTCGAGATCGACGGCGTGCCGGTCCTCGAGGTGGATGTTCCGCTGGTGGGCGGCTATCCCGAGGGGATCCAGGGAGTCGTCCGGGTGGGGATCTCGTTGGCCTCCATCATCCACCAACGGAGGGTCGAGTTCATCACCTTGATCCTGGCCAGCCTCTCGGTGGCCGCGGCCGCCATGCTCGTCCTCTACCGCCTGAGCTCCTCGTTCGCCGCACCAGTCCAGAACATGGCCCTGACCCTGGAGGGTATCCTCGACCATGCCCCCCAGGTGATCTACCTCCAGGACCGGTCCGGACACCTGACCCAGCGGAGCAGCAACTTCCCCGGGGTATTCGGGGGCGAGGACGGTTATGTCCCCGACTCCGTCGATGCCATGTTCGGGGATCATGAGGTCCGGGACACCATCCGGGACATGGATGCCGAGGTGTTCGCCTCGGCCAAGGCCCTGGGGAAGGAAATCGAACTGGGCGGGGAGGGGAAACTCCGCCAGTACCTGGTCACCAAGTTCCCGGTCGCCTACGACCGGGGATCGGACGTGGCGGGGATCTGCACCTTCATGCTGGATGTCACCGATCGCCGCCAGCTTGAGGCGCAGCTCGTCCAGTCCCAGAAGATGGAGGCCATCGGGCACCTGGCCGGCGGGGTGGCTCACGACTTCAACAACCTGCTGACCGCCATCATCGGACATGCCGAGATGATGAGCTCGGACCTCGGCGACAGGGAAGATCTCCGTGAGGATCTCGAATCCCTTCTCGCGGCGGCCAACCGGGCGGCCGGCCTGACGGGCCAGCTGCTGGCATTCAGCCGCAAGCAGGTGATTCGGCCGGTTGCCCTGGATCTGAACCATGCCGTCGAGGAGATGAAGTCCCTTCTGGTCCGGGTCATCGGCGAGAACATCGTCCTGGACTGCCAGACCGGGAAGGATGAAGCCTTGACGATCCTGGCGGACCGCACCCACCTGGACCAGATCCTCCTCAACCTCGCCACCAACGCCCGGGACGCCATGCCCCGCGGCGGCCATCTGACCATCCGGACCTGGCGTGAATCGGTGACCCGACCCGTCCAACCTGCGGTCGGCGATCCCCCCGGGCCAGGGTCCTATGGGGTCCTCGAGATCCGGGACACCGGGCAAGGCATGGATTCCCGGACCATGGGCCGCATCTTCGAACCCTTCTTCACCACCAAGGATGTGGGCAAGGGAACGGGCCTCGGCCTGTCCATGGTGTTCGGCCTGGTCAAACAGCACAACGGCGCCATCGTCGTATCCAGTGAAGTCGGGCGGGGAACCGGCTTCCGGATCTACCTGCCCCTGGCCGATTCGTCGCCGGAAAAAACCGTGGTCGCCTCCGCGGAGGAAAACCGGCGCCCGTCAACCGCTCATCCCCGCACCGGAAGGATCCTCCTGGTGGAGGATGACGCCATCGTCCGAGGTTTCCTCGAGCGGGCGTTGACCGGGGCCGGGTATCGGGTGATCACCGCAGCCACCGGGGAGGAGGGGCTGCACAGATTCGACCAGGCCGTCGGAGAGTTCGACGTCGTCCTGCTCGATATCGTCATGCCCGGAATGAACGGCCTGGAGGCCATGAACCTGATCCGCTCCCGGGATTCGCAGGTCCGGTTCATCCTCATGAGCGGGTACCTGGCCGATGTCGTCGCCGCCGGGCACCCCCTCGATCCGGACGTGCCTTTCCTGGCCAAGCCCATCGCCCTCGGCACCCTTTTGAAGGAGCTGGAGCGGATCATGGAAAGCGTCGATTCCCCCGGCAATTGAGTCAGATTGGTCGATGGAGCGGGCGCTTCCCTGCGGGAGCGATATCACCGCTGCCGAGGAAAATATTCCCCTTTCACATCGCGAATATGATATAGAATACCAAAATCATCCTTATTCCTCGAAGGGGGGATTCATCATGACGCCTCGCCGCCTCGCGCAGACCATCGCGATCCCGCTCCTGGTCCTGCCGGCCCTGGTTCTCCTCGCCGCGGCGCCCGGGCTCGCCGCATCCATCTGCGGCACCGTGACCGATGCGGTGACGGCCCAGCCCGTCGCCCAGGCCGGCGTGTTCCTGCGCACGCAGGCCGGAGCCTACACCGGCGACCACGCCGCCACCGACGCCCAGGGCCATTACTGCCTGTCCGGCCTGGCCGCGGGGATCTACATCCTCGAGGTGCGCGTGGACGACTACGTGGTCGCCTACCGCACCGGCGTCGAGGTCGCCGACGACCTCTCCGACGTCCCCCTGGCGGTCGACCTGCCTGCGGCCCGCCTGGCCCTGCCCTGGCCCAATCCCAGCAACGGCGGCGTCCAGCTGCGGATCTCGGTCACCCGGGACACGCCGGTGACCCTGGGCGTCTACGACCTGCGGGGCCGGCTCGTGCGCAGCTGGACCGATCCGGCCGTCGCGCCGGGCGATCACGACTACCTGTGGGACGGTCTCGGTCCCGACGGCCGGCCCGCTCCCTCCGGGCTCTATCTGGTCCGGATCACCACTCCCGCCGACACCCACTCCCGGCCGCTGGTGCTCGCCCGGTGACCGCGAAAGGAACCCCAATGAATCGCACCCTGTTGACCACCATCCTCGCGGCCCTGACGGGCCTGCTGCTCCTGCTGGCCTGGGGATGCACCGACCAGGAAACCCCGACCGAACCCCTCGGGACCATCGCCCTCGGCGATGGCGCCGTCCTCGGCGGGACCGTCCGCGGACTCGACGGCCGGCCGGCCCCCGACGCGGTGCTTGCGCTCGAAAGGATGGACGGAACCCTGGCCGGATCCGTCACGCGCGCCCTCGCCGGGGACTTCGAACCCGCCGCCAAGGCCGCAGGCGTCCGTTCGACCGTGAGCGACGGCAGCGGCCGGTTCGTTTTCAGCGGCTTGGATCAGGGGACCTACCTGCTGACCTCCAGCCTGCGCGATCACGCCGGCGACAGCCGCACCCTCGACATTCTGCCCCCCGCTGCCGCCAACGCCGAGACCACTTTCGTGGACATCCAGCTCACCCCGACGGGCACCTTCCTGGGCAACGCGACCCTGGAGAACGCGGCCGACCACACCGGATCGGTCGTCTTCGTCGAGGGGACCTCCTACGTGGCGGTGACCGATGCCGCCGGGGACTACAGCCTGACCGGGGTGCCTTACGGCAACTGGCCCGTGCGGGCCATGCACCCGGGCTATCTCGACGATGCGACGAGCGGGGTGATCGCCGCGGCCGGCGACAGCATCGCCCTGGCGGATCTGTTCCTGCGCCGCGAATCGAACATCCCCCCCACGGTCGATGCGATCACGGCCACCACCGTCACCGAGGGCCTCGCCACCGGCTTCTCGGGTGCGGCCTCCGACCCCGACGGGACGGTCGTCCTGTACGAGTGGGACTTCGAGAACGACGGCGTGTTCGACTGGTCCGGCCTCACTGCCGCGACGGGCTTCATCTATCCAACCCAGGGCTCCTACCTGGCCAAGCTGCGGGTGACCGACGACCAGGGGGCCATCGGTCTGGCCGTGATCCAGGTGACGGTCGATCCTCCCCTGCCCGCGGCGGTCTACGTGACTCCCACCGGGAACGACAACGACGACGGCAGCCAGACCTCGCCGGTGGCCACCATCGGCCAGGGCCTTGCGCGGGCGGTCCAGCTGGGGGTGTCCCTCGTCCTGGTGACCGAGGGAACCTACAACGAGGACGTCATCCTCCAGGACGGGATCTCCCTGACCGGGGGCCTGGCCCTGGGAACCTGGTCCCCCCAACCGGGGACGTATTCCCTGCTGACCGGCGGCACCCGGCCCCTGCGCGCCGTCGGCGTCACCACCGCCACGGTCGTCCAGGGCTTCGAGATCGTGGCCGCGAGCGCCGTGTTGCCCGGCCAGTCCTCGGTCGCGGTCACGGTCTGGAACTGCACGGACGCGCTGACCGTCACCGATTGCCTGATCACCGCAGGGAACGGGGCGCCGGGCCAGGCCGGACCTTCGGGTTCTCCCGGAGCCACGGGATCCGTGGGCGGCAACGGCGGCCAGGGCGCCTGCAGTTCGACGCCCTTCGTGCCGGGCGGTCCGGGCGGCAACGGCTTCTATCCGGGCGGATCCGGAGGCAGCGGCGGCAACTCCAACGGGAACGGTCAGAACGGCGGCAACGGCTCATTCGGCCAAGGGCCCGGCGGCGGCCCGGGCGGCTCGGGCGGGACGACCAGTTCCAGCGCCGGCGGTGACGGCCAGAGCGGCATCCCCGGCGCCGATGGCTCGGCGGGATCCGGAGGCGCAACCAGCCCCGGTTCCGGTTCGGTCAGCGGGGACGCCTGGGTCGCCTCCTTCGGCGGCGCCGGCGGAGACGGCACCCCCGGCGGGGGGGGCGGCGGCGGCGGGGGCGGCGGCGGATACGATCCGGTCCTCGGCAGCGACGGAGCCGGCAACGGCGGCGGCGGCGGCGGCGGGGCCGGGGGCCCGGGGACCGGCGGAGCTGGCGGCCAGGCCGGCGGCGCCTCCTTCGGCGTCCTGTCCATCGCCTCGTCCGCCCAGTTCACCGACTGCGTCATCACCACCGGCCAGGGCGGCGGCGGCGGCAACGGCGGGGCCGGAGGCGCCGGCGGGACCGGCGGACCGGGCGGCGCCGGCGGCATCACCTGCCTGTCCGACGTCGGCCGGGGAGGCAACGGCGGCGCCGGAGGGGACGGGGGGAACGGCGGCGGCGGCGCCGGCGGTGCGGGCGGTCCCAGCTTCGGGATCTGGAACGAGGGCGGCTCCGCGATCGCCGGCTCGGTGACCTTCGTCATCGGGTCGGGCGGAACCGGAGGGTCCGGCGGCGTGCCCGGCGGACAGAGCGGAAGCGCGGGTGGGTTCGGTTCGACCCACCCCTGACCTGGGTTCCGGGGGTCGGAATCGTTTCCGGCCCCCGGTCCCGCAATGAAAAGAGGAAAGACATGTCCACCGGCACGGTTCGACTTCACCGGGTCTTCAAGGCCCCTCCCGAGCGCCTCTATCGCGCCTTCATCGATGGTGAGGCCATGGTCAAGTGGCTCCCACCGGACGGCTTCACGGGCAGGATCCTCCACCTGGACCCCAGGGTCGGGGGATCCTACCGGATGTCCTTCACCAACTTCTCCAGCGGGCGCGAGCACGTGTTCGGAGGGAACTTCGTGGAGATGGAGGAGGGAAAGCGCCTGGCCTACACCGACCAATTCGACGACCCCGGCCTGCCCGGCGAGATGAAGACCACGATCACCCTGACGCCGGTTTCCTGCGGAACCGAGCTGCAGGTGGTCCAGGAGGGCATTCCGGAGATGATCCCCGTCGAGGCCTGTTACCTGGGCTGGCAGGAATCCCTGACCCTGCTGGGCAGGCTGGTCGAACCGGAGATCCCGGACGAGGGTTAGCGGGCGACCCGGCCGCGGCGGGCTACCCGTCGCCCAGCAGCGACTCCAGGTCCTTCTGCCGTTCGTGCTGCAGAAAGGCCAGGCTGTCCTCGAAGGGCTTGCGGACCCCGTACTCGAGGGACCCGGCCCAGGCGGGTTCGGTCTGGTCCTTGGCCACGGCCACCAGGGCCAGGGCGTAACCGATCAGCGGTTCGGGCAGGTAACCCAGCCGCTGGGCGCTCCAGGTGGCGGACGTTCCGCGATCCTCCTGGAGGCTGCGGAAGGCCACGTTCCCCACGAAGACGCCGAACCCGAAGTAGATGGACAGCAGGTCGGTCAGCGGCTCGTGGTCCTCCTCGGCCTGGGGGTCGACCCGTCCGAACCCGAACAGGTGCACGTGGGCCAGCTCGTGCGCCAGCACGGCGACCACGGCCATGGGATCGGGCAGGAGGCGGTCGCTGACCGCCACCACCCAGCGCCGCAGGGATTCGTCCCACCCCATCACCCCGGCCGGACCCGACGTCCTGAAGACTCCCAGGCCGTAGTCGGGGCGCTCCCGGCCCTCGTAAAAGTCCAGGACGACCGAGGATCGGTCGACGTCCATCCAGCCGCAGATGCGCTGCATCAGGTCCTCGACCCCCTCGGGGCCGGGCTCGTAGACCTCGGGGAAGAACTCGGCGGTGGGCAGGATGACCGGACCGTTGCGCAGGGCCTCGTCCCCGAACTCCTCGGCGAACCAGGCGAACGAATTCTCGATCCACCGGCGGTCGTCCGGAGTGACCGGGCAGCGCGGGGGACGGGACTGGCGGCGGAAGCGGTCGAAGAGGCCCATGGGCATCCTGCTCCTGGTGATCGGGAGGACCATGTTAACGCATGGTCCGGGCGGCGGGAAGTCCGCAGCGAGGTCGGGGGCTTGACCGGATCCGGGAGTGGACGAGGTCACCGTCAAAGGCTAGGATGCCGCCTGCAGGAACCTGCGGGCGGCTCTTTCCTTGGCCCGCCCCGCCCCAGTCCGAGGTGGACGACCGATGAAGAAGACCAAGACCATCGCCCTGGTGGCCCACGACAACCGCAAGCAGGACCTGGCCTCCTGGGTGCGGTACAACGCCGGCAAGCTGTACGGACACGACCTGGTCTGCACCGGCACCACCGGCCGCATGATCGAGCAGGTTCTGGACGAGGACGGCAACGGGCTGCCCTCCGCACGCCAGCCCAAGACCATCATCAAGCTGCGCTCGGGGCCGCTCGGCGGGGACCAGCAGCTGGGCGCCATGATCGCCGAGGGCAGGATCGACATCCTGATCTTCTTCTGGGATCCCATGGAACCCCAGCCCCACGACGTTGATGTCAAGGCCCTGCTGCGCATCTCCGTCCTCTACAACATCCCCGTGGGCTGCAACCGCTCCACGGCCGACTTCCTGATCTCCAGCCCGCTGATCGACGAGGACTACGATCCCCAGATCAAGGACTATTCGGGATACCTGGACCGGGAGATCTGACGGGGCGCGGTTCGGCGCCGGACACGAAAACGGACTCCAATCGGGTGATTGGAGGCCATTTCCTGTGAGATGAGCCCCCCGGGGGGCCGCCGTCTAGTCCCGGAACAGGGCCTTCACGCCACCCCAGGTTTCGCTCTCGGACGGCACCGGGGACAGCGCCTGGATCTCCACGACGATGTCCTGGAAATCGTTGTCGGTCCTGTCCCAGGCGTAGCTCGGGGCGATGGGGCTGCCGTAGTCCAGGTCTTCCCAGGCCAGCACGAAGGTCGGGATCCCGCCGTTCAGGTCGGTGATGTTGTACACCAGGCACTGGGGATCGCCGTCGAAGGGGGCGTGGGGGGAACCGGCGCCGCTCGCACCCAGGTCGTTGTAGAAGCGGTTGGTGAAGAACAGTTCGGGCTCGGGGGCGTTGGCGCCGCCGTCCTGGGTCCCGTTGGGGTTCAGGTAGAAGCCGAACCGGGTCAGGCCGCCGGGGAAGTTGACGGTCACGGTGCCGCCCTGACCCATGGGGCCGTCGAACACCACGCCGTCATCGATCCCGTCGATGACCGGAGGACCGCTCAGGGTCTCGGCATACCAGCCCATGGTATTGCGCGGGCTGAATCCGGCGATTTCGCGGATGATCAGGCCGTCGAGGGTGGCGTCCAGCCAGTAGGCGGGATCGGCGTCGCCGGGGAGGTAGCCCTCGTAATCGGTGGCGGCGTCGATGGCGCCCGGCCCGTATTCGTTGTCCAGGACGGTCTGCAGGGGGACGTTGTCCCAGGAACTGCCCCAGGTGACCTCGAACGCCCCGGCCAGGACGGGCAGGGCGAGGATGCCGAGGCAGAGGATGAGCGTGAGCAGGCGTTGCATGATTCTCCCTCCAGGGATCAAGGCTGAATGAGAAAAATTCGAATGTTGATTGAGAAATTATACCATTAATAATAAAATCAGGCTGTTTTTTTTCATAACATTTTCGGGATATATTTATCTCATAATCGCCCGGGAATGGGTGGACAACCCCTCGATCAGGCCCTTGGCGGCCGAATTCCGGATTTCAGGCCCTCGGAGCCCTCCGGGGGCAACATCGGCCCCGCAGGTCCTTCCCGAGCCTACCGGATCCAGTCCTGGTACTCCGCATCGGTCTCGTTGAAATGGGCGTCCCCGTTGAGGGGGCCGAGTTCCTTCCGGTAGTCGAGATAGAGATCCCGGTACCAGTCGGCGGCGTCCCGGTCCCGCATGATGGTCGCCTTCCAGAACCCCCGGTCGGCCACCACCATGGGGTTGAACCTGAAGTAAGGATTGCCCTTCAGCCTCGCGGGGCTCCTCTCCCGTTCGGACACCCAGGCCCCCGCCATCAGGTCAGGGGGAACCATGGCCATGGTCCGCCGCGTTTCCTGCAGATCGATGAGCATGATGCTGTCTTCCGGATCGTGGACGAAGACGCCGCCGCGCAGGTGGCTGTGGCGAGCCAGGTTTTCCGGCAGGTTGGAGGTTTGGACCGTGGTCGCGTAAGCCAGGGGCCGGTCGAGGACGCCGTCCTGGACACGCTGTTCCAGGTATTCCAGGACCTGCATCGCGATGGTGTGAACGCCGCCGTCGGCGTTCCGATTGTGCTCGAGATGATCCGGCGGCACCGGCAGGCCCGCCAGGGCCAGGCGGCCGCGGTAGTCGTCCAGGTTCAGCATGCCGAGGTTGCAAGGCAGCACGTCCGGCCGCACCCCCTGGGCCTGGAGGATCCAGATGGGAAAGGAATCCGCATCGCCGTTGAGCAGGAGGATGGCGTCCGGCGGCGCGCTTTCCAGCATCCAGCGGGCCAGGGCCATGAGGGGTTCGGTCCAGATGCCCCCCTCGGCCATGGCGGTCAGGCAGGCTGTTCCGGTGGCCGTGTCCCCCATGCGGACCGCCCAGACGCACAGGCCCATGAGTCCCTGGGGATCGTACGGATCGGAGGCAAGTGCCGCCCGGTACAGCCGGATGCACTCGTCACGGTCCTGGATCTCCGCATCCCCCGCGAACTGGGGATTCGCAAGATCGCCCATGACCGCCAGGGCCATGGCGTGCCCCGGTTCCGCGGCCAGGGCCAGCTGCGCCTCGGCCAGGGCATCCCCGTATTCCCCCTGCCTCCTGAGAGCCTCGGCCATCCAGGCGTGGGCGTCGGCATCCCGGGGGTCGGCGGTCAGGGCCTTCTGCAGCTCGGCTGTCGCCGCATCCAGGTCCGCCTGCCGCCAAGCCTGGCGGGCGGCCGCCAGGTGCGGATTCGCGGAACGGGCCACCTCCGCCCTGGCCGGGCAACCCGCTGCCAGGACCAAGGCTGCCAGGATCGTGATCCTCCTGAGCATGGTCGTCTCCTCGGTCTTCAGTCCAGTCTCTCCGCGATCACCGTCAGCGTCCTGCCCAGGCCCAGTTCCCCCAGCTTGCCGTACATCCCGGCCAGCAGGTCGGCCTTGCCCGCCTCGTGCAGGGCGAACTCCAGCGCCTTGCGCCGGCCGTGGATGACCCGGCCCAGATCGGGATCGGCCAGGTAGTCCTCGCCCATCAGGGCGAACAGCTCCAGGGGGAAGCTGGCCAGCCGGCGGCGGGCCGCGAAGCCGTGGCGCTGCAACAGGGCCTCCAGCGAAGGTCCGTCGAAGTAGTTCACGTGCTCGCGGGGATCGACCCACCAGGGCTCGTGGCCCCTCAGGTCGATCAGGGCCTCCTGCAGGGGATTGAAATCGTTGGGCGCGGTGATGCAGATGAGCCCCCCGAGGGCCAGGGCCCCCCGCGCCGTCTCCAGGAACGCCCCCGGATCGGGCACGTGTTCCAGCACGTTGTTCAGGTGGACGACGTCGACCGGATCGAGCCCCGCGATCGCCCCCGGTTCGAAGAACCCCTCGACGACGGTGCAACCCAGGGCGTCGCGGGCGTGGGCGCAGGCCGCCCGGGAGGGCTCGACGCCGAGGGTGTCCCAGCCCTGCTCGGCGCCGAACTGGAGGAACCAGCCCGCGCCCGAGCCCACGTCGAGCAGGCGGCGGCGGTCCGGCGGCAACAGGCCGGCGAGGAGGCGGTACTTGGCGGCGAACTCCAGCCGCCACCAGGGCAGATCCTTGCGCTGGCCCGCGATGTAATCCTGGTGGAAGCCGCCGAAGAATTCCTCGGCGTAGAACTTCTTTACCGCCTCGGGGTCGGGCAGGGGCACGGCGTGCTTGTAGCCGCAAACCTCGCAGTCGATGACGGTGCCGCCGTGGCGCTCGGCGAGCACCGGGCCCGAGTGGCCGTTCCAGGTGTGCAGCTTGGCGGGCATGGTGACCTTTCGGGATGCCTGATCCGGTCGTGAGGTGTCCGGGACCATCCTGTCGGGCGGGAGCGAATCCGTCAAGAGGGCTTGGGGGTCAATGCCTACATGGTGCGTGCTCTCGGAATTCTGCGATCATCTTTTTGAAGGATTCGAGCATCCCATCGGGCAGCTCCTTCCCGATACCGGGTACGAGAGCCAGGGAATCGATGGTGGATTCCACGAAAGACAGTCGGTTGGTGTCGTCCCCTGCAAGCCAAATCAAACGATTTGCCCATTTCAGCGTCAGGAGGGGATGCTGGTCGGGTTCCTTCAGGAGCTCCGAAAGGAAGCTTTCCCCACCGACGAAATGGGAATAGGAGAAGATATAGGCGGTGAAATCCTTCCGATCGATCTTCAGCAAAAAAGTCGGCTCAGGCAACCCGTCCGACCTGAGGCCCCGGTTGGACAAGAAGGAACGTTTCCCCCATTCCAGGCTGGCGGGAAACCAGACTTTTCGGATGTATTGTCCGATTTCCGGCCGGTACCCCGGGTCCTCCGTCGCAGCCATGATCATGGTGATGAACCCCTCCAGGAAGGTGTCCTGCCCCCTGAATTCCTTGTGGGCCTCCCTGAGCTCAGCGGTCATGCCTTCTCTGGCGAACAAACGCAGGCAATCCAGAGCCATCCTGTCGTAATGCACGGGCCCCATATCTGAACGCTGGATGCCCAGCCCTTGCTTCCTTTCCCGCCAGATCGCTTTCAAAATCTCCTTCTCCACCGGGTCCAGGTGAGGGAGCAAGGTCAGGGCGAGGAATTTTTTTTCGGTAGAAAGGTGTTCATCGGCAAGGAAACCATGGACCAGGGATTGACTCAAACCCCGGAAGAAAAGGGGGTCCACAAGACCGTCGACCGAACAAAAAAGCGGGCTGAACCCCAGCCCAGTCCCGAGATCCCCACCGATGATTTTCCGTGGTTCCTCCACCATCCAGCCCTCCGCCCAGGTCGGCAGGATTCTGCCATCCCATTCCAGGTATCCCGGAGCTTTCATGGGCCTGCGGGCGAATTCCCGGTTCATCGACTTCACCGAATCCGGATCCCCGACGAGTGCAAACAGGAGTCTGCGCCAGCGGGGATCCTGGTCTGTGTTGTACTTCATGACCCGAAACCGGTCCGCGGCCTCGCCTGTGGGATCCCTCACCTCCTGATCCAGAGCGGATTCCAAATCATCACACCAGGCGGCCAATTCCGGGAAGCAACCCAGATCCTTCCGTATCTCCAGCAGGGCTGCCCCTTCCCCCACCCTGGGACTGGGTCTCCCAGGCAGGGTGGGGTCCAGGTGGGTCCAGGTCGACATCAAGGTCATGATGACCGGACACGTCAACTGATCAGGATGATGGAAATAGAATCCGAACATGGCACGGTGGATCACCCAGGCGGTCGATCCCGACCACCTGAGGATCTCCCCGTCCCTCTCCTCCGCGGCCGCAAGGTCCATCGCATGGATCGCCGCCGCAATCGAAGCATCCACCTCGGGCCAGACTGCGAGAAACCGGCGCAAGGTATCCAGGTCCGCCTCATTGCCCGAGGCTCCAAGCATCCCCGCCGCAGCCGCCCTGATTCTCACGGAATCCGACCACAAACCTACGGCCGGGTCGAATTCCTCCCAGGCGTTCTCCGACCACGAGAAGGTGTCCGCCTCGGCAGGATGCATTTCCGCCATCCTCAGGACCACCAGGCTCGTGTAATCAGGGCAAAGCCAGGGATAGAGGGGGTCTCCTTCGAGATCCTTCCCGATCCCTTGGGTCAATTGCGGATCCGGGCCACGCCATCCTTTTGCCGGCAGGAACACCTTGGCTGCACTTCCAGGCCCGAAGATCCGGACGGGAAGCACCCAGTCCGGCAAGCGGGAGGGTATGATGGGTTCGCGGGAAAAAACGAATAGGTGGGTCTGATAAGGGATTCCATAAAGGCTACTGGACAATTGCAAGGGTATCTTCGGCCGGCTGGATAGGAATCGAAGGCGGATGACTTCGGAAAGCCCATGGTCATGGGGATAGCATTGGGGAATATTGGGGACATGGGACAATTCCATGGCCAGGAATGACGCTCCTGAAGCCAGACGGGACCGGATTGATTGCCTATCTTCCTCGGAAAATTCCAACCCCTTGCCGCCGATCCAACGATCCAGTTCACCCTGTTGGAATGGCCCCAATATTCGCTGGTCCATGATGGAGATAGAAGCTTCCGGGTAATCGGCGGGGTACATCCAATCCGCGTGGATACCCGATTTGAAGGAAATGGGGTCCCAGATATGTTCCAGGTCTTCGTCACCCAGGTTTTCGATCAGATTCCAGAAGAACGCCGGATCGAGAGTCGAGAATTCCGTTCCTGCAGGCACTTCCAGCAGCAGACCCGCCCGGCCGAAGTAGCTTCCGGCGAAGCGGAAGATCAGATCCTGGACCCCATCCCCCTGGACAACCGCAACCCTGCTGATCACGCAGGAATGGGGTTCTCCAGATCCCGGCTCCAGGGACATGATCTGCCCACTCGCAACCTCCAATCTGGGCAGGAGGATCAGGCTGGCCAAGGTGAAGTAGACTTTGAACCGCATGGGGATATCCCTTCAAATGGAACTCCGATGTCCTTAAGTGTACCGAGTTGAAAGCTGCCAAGCAACCTTCCCTGTGGTATCGTGCCCGTGTCGACATGCCCCCAACGAAGAGGTGCCCTTGCCCCGACGTCCCGTGACCATCCTCTGCGCCGGCGCCTACGGCATCCGCAACGCCGGCGACGACCTGCCCCTGCTCTGCCTGATGGAGAGCATGCGCACCTTCCTGCCCACCGCCGACCTGAGGTTCCGGGTCCTGTCCCGGCATCCGGACCCGTGGGAAGAGGAGCGGTACGGGGTCGCCATGGTCAAGAACCTGGAGTACGACACCGCCGAGGAGGCGCGTGGCCGCAAGTTCCTGGGATTCAACGAGGGGGACGATCCCGCCCACCTCGAACGCATCAAGCGGGAGATCGCCGCGTGCAACCTGCTTGTCCTGGGCGCGGGCAACGCCCTGATCGACCTGACCATCGGGGACATGCGGGGGCCCATCCCCCTGATGGCCCTGTACGGATCGCTGGCCAGCCAGGCCCGCAAGCCGGTCATGCTGTACGGCATGAGCATCGGGCCCCTGCGCACTCCCCTGGGCCGGCACCTGACCGAAGGTCTGCTGCGGACCGCGGCGGTCATCACGGTGAGGGACCTGGACTCGGCGCGCCTGTGCCGCTCCCTCCTGGGCGGCCGGCCGTCCAAGCCGGGGGACCGCATGCCCTACATCCACGTGCTGCCCGATGCGACCCTGGGCGCAGAGAGTCCCGGACCGCTGCGGGCGCGCGAGGTCCTCGCGCAGGAGGGGATGCTGCCCCTGCCCGACCGGCCCCTGATCGCCCTGGGGCTGCGCGATCTGGCACGCCCGGTCAGCCAGGAGGCTCAGCGGCGTCTGGAGGACGGCATCCTGGGCATGATGGCGGCCATGAAGCACGAGGCGGCGTTCCTGTTCATCCCCCAGAGCACCTACGTGACCGACGACGACCGCATCCTGGCCCGGCGCCTGGCCGCCGCCGCCCCTGCCGGCGTGCAGTGCCGGGTCATCGAGGAACGCCACCATCCCCTCGACCTGATCGCCCTGTACGGCGCGGCCCGGGCCACCCTTGCGGTGCGGCTGCACGCCGCGGTGTTCAGCGCCATAGCCGGCACCCCCTTCGGCGCCATCAGCTACCTGCCCAAGGTGACCGGCTTCCTCGAACAGGCCGGATGCACCGAGGCCGGGCTCGGGCCCTGGGACGTGACGCCCGATTCGCTGACCTCCCTCGTGCGCGGCCGGCTCGAGGCCACGGCGGAGGAACGGTTCGACCTGGGCGAACGGGTGCGCGAACTGCGCAAGCGGACCCCCCTGTACGCCCTTCTGGCGTTGACCAAGGGCGTCCGGGCCAACCTCGGCGGCGACGTCGAACCCGAAGCGGAGGCCTGATGCACAACGACCATGCCGGAGCAACACCCCCCTGCCCGCTCTGTGGAGCCGAGGGCCGTCGGGCCGTCGGCACCCAGATCGTGCCCGATCTGAACTACGCCCTCCCCACCGAGGCGCTCCCCTACCGGACCACCACCTATCAGGCCTGCCGCCGGTGCGGGACCGTTTCCCAGCATCCCTTGCCCTCGGCCTTCGTCCTGGACAACTACTACAAGTCCATCGGCATGGAGCGGCACGTGCCCGGCGCGGCGGCCTACAAGGAGGCCGTCTACGCCGACCGGCTGGATCTTCTGCAGGCGGTCACCGGGCTCGGCGCCGGGCGGTGTCTGGAGGTCGGCTGCGGCAACGGCGTGCTGCTGGGGATGATCGCCCGGCAGTGGGGTCTGGAGGCGGTGGGCCTGGAGCCATCCGACCAGTACGACACGGCGGAGGAGACCGCCGGGGTGACCATCGTCCGCGGCACCCTCGAGCAGCTGGAATTCGACGACGTGATCGAACCCGGAGCCTTCGACGTCGTGATCTGCCGCCACGTCCTGGAGCACGTTCCGGATCCCAGCCTGTTCCTGGACCACCTGGCCGGCATCGTGGGCCACCGGGGCTGGCTCCTGCTCGAAGTTCCCTCGAGCCTGATCCTGTCCCGGGCCGGCGGCCATCACACCGGATTGAACATCCACGCGGTTCATCTGCATCACTTCACCGGGGCAGGGTTGACTGCGGCCCTGGCCGAGCGCGGCCTGGGCACCGTCCACCTGAGCGACCGGGCCGTCGGCGGCTATCCCAGTCTCTGCCTGATCGCCGCGGCGGGCCTGGAGGGAGGCGCCCTCTTTACCGATCAGCTCGCCCGGCAGGAACTGGGCGGCAAGACGGCCGCCCGCAGGCTGGTCCGCATCCTGCAAGACCAGGACAAGGCCGGCCGGCCCCTGCTGATCTGGGGCGCCGGCGCCGATCTGCTGACCGTCCTCGAGCACGTTCCCGACAGCGTCCAGGGGGGGCTGCTGGTCTACGACCGCAATCCCCAGAAACAGGGCAAGACGTTGCTGGGGGCAAGGATACTCGGGGATTCGCAGATCGCCGACCTGGAGCCCGGACTGATCCTCGCCGGGGTCAGCAACCGGACCCTGATCGAGGACATCCAGGACGCGGCGGCCACCCGCTTCCCCGGCGTGCCCTGCCTTGGCCTGTTTTCGACCACCGGAAACGACTAGGAGCCACCCATGCGTTTGAAGGACAAGGTCGCCGTGATCACCGGGGCCAGCCGCGGCATCGGCCGGGCCATCGCCCTGCGCTTCGCCGAGGAGGGCTGCGACGTCGTCGTCTGCTACCGGGCGGATTCCGGCGCCGCCCTGGAGACCGTCAGGCTGGTCGAGGCCTGCGGCCGGCGGGCGATCGCCCTGCAGGCCGACGTGACCCGGCGCAAGGAGGTGCGCGGCCTGATGGCCGTCGCCGTCGACCGGATGGGCCGGATCGACATCCTGGTCAACAACGCCGGGGTCAACAAGGTCTGCGCCTTCGACGAGATCACGGACGAGGACTGGGACTGGATCCTGGACACCAACCTGAAGGGCCCGTTCATCTGCTGCCAGGAGGCCTGGGAATACCTGAAGGCCGGCGGGGGCCGGATCATCAACATCGCCTCGGTGGCGGGCCAGTACCACGGGCCCAAGACGGTGCACTACGCCGTGAGCAAGGCCGGGCTGATCAGCCTGACCGCCGCGGTGGCGCGTTACGGAGCCGAGTGCGGGATCCTGGTCAACGCCATCGCTCCTGGGATCATCGCGACCGATCTGACCCGGGACGAGCTGCGCGGCCCCGGCGGCCGGGCCGTGGTCGGCCTGACCCTGCTGAAGCGACCCGGCGAGCTGCAGGACGTCACCAGCGCGGCGGTCTTCCTCGCCGGCGACGATCAGAACTACGTGACGGGCCAGGTCATCAGCGTGGCCGGCGGAGCGGTCCTGCCGTGAAGCTGATGTTCTTCATCGCCTCGTTGCCCGAGGACGAGATGCCCATCCGGCAATTCCCCCTGGGTGCGGGCTCGGTCGCGGCTTGGGTGCAGCGGGAAGAACCTGATATCGAGATCCGTATAACCGCCACCCCCGAAGATGTGTTCTCCTGGAAACCCGACCTGCTGGCCATCAGCAGCGTGACCCAGTGCTACAACGGGGCCCGGCGGCTGGCGCGCCGGGCGGTCGACGAGCTGGGCATCCCCGTGGTCCTGGGCGGCTACCACATCTCGGCTGTACCTCATCTGCTGGATCCGGAGTTCACCGCCGGGGTGATCGGCGAGGGCGAGTGGCCCATGGCGGCGCTGGTGCGGCGTTATCGTGAACTCGGTAACCTCCCCGCCCAGGTTCTGCGTAACATTCCCGGCCTGTGTTACCACGACCCGCTTAGCGGCGTGGCGATCAATGAACGCCCACGGCCCATCCCCATGGACACGTTGCCCCGGCCGGTTCGCAACATCTCCCGTGGGGCCCGCAACATCATGATGTTCAGCTCGCGGGGCTGCGCCTACAGGTGCCGGTACTGCGCCTCCAGCCGGCACTGGGGTAAGCTGCGCCTGCACACCGCCCGGCGCTTCGTCGATGACCTGCACGACCTGGTGGAAGGGTACGACGCCGCCAGCATCCGCTTGCAGGACGACCTCTTCTTCGCCGACCGTCGCCGCGTCCACGAGATCGTCCGCCTGATGGACGCCGAGGGTCTGCTCGGCCGCATGAGCTTCCACGGTTTCATCACCAGCAACCTGGCCGACGAGGAGACCTTCGCCGCGGCGAAGAGGATGGGCTTCCACACCATCCGGTTCGGGGCGGAGACCGGCAGCGACCGGCTGCTCAAGCTGATGAAGGGCCGGTGGGCGTCGGTGGAGAACCACCAGCGTTGCATCGATCTGGGACGGAAATTCGGGATCGGGATCAGCGCCGCCTTCATGCTCGGGACTCCCGGCGAAACCCGCGAGGATCTGGAGCAGACCGCCGCCTTCATCGAGCGCAACGCCGGCCGCCTGGAGATCGAGGGTTTCTACCTCACCACGCCCATACCCGGCACCCCCTACTGGGACTTCGCCCTGGAACGGGGCCTGGTCTCCGAGCCCATGGACTGGGACCGCCTGAACCTCGACTTCGCCAAGACCCGCAGCTTCGGGTTCGACACCTGCCTTTACCTGAACGGCGAGAACGTCCCCCTGGAGGTCGTGCGCGAGTACCACCGGCGCATCACCCGGACCGCGGTGCTGGTGCCGTGATGGTGGACCCGCAAACCGGCCCGCCCGTCCTTCTGGTCCTCGGCGGCAGCACCGACCAGATCTTCATGATCCGGACCGCCCGCCGGATGGGTCTGCGCACGGCCTGCCTCGACGGCAATCCCGCGGCCCCCGGCCTGCAGGCCGCCGACCTGGGCGCGGCCATCGACTTCAGCGACCTTGACGCCGTCTTCGCCTGGATCGACGAGCGGCGGCGGGCGGGGGAGAACCTGGCCGGCGTCTCGACCATGGGCAGCGACGTGCCCCACCTGCTGGCCGCGATCTCGGCCCGCTACGGGTGGCCCGGGCCCACCGCCGAGACCGGCCGCCTGGCCACCGACAAGCTGGCCATGAAGGAGCGGTTCGCCGAACGAAGCGTGCCCGTGCCGCGGTTCGCAGCCGTGGCTGCGGCCGCCGACGCGCGGGACCGCTGGCGCGCCTGGGAATGCTCCCGCGTCATCGTCAAGCCCACCGACCGCGCGGGGTCGCGCGGGGTCCAGGTGCTGAGCGACGAATCCGCCCTGCCCTCCGCGGTGGAAACCGCCAGAAGGGAATCCCGCACCGGCGGGGTCATCCTCGAGGAGTTCGTCGACGGCCCCCAGATCTCCACCGAGACGGTGGTCTTGCAGGGACGGGCCGTCACCCCCGGCTTCGCCGACCGGCTGTACGAGGGCATGGAGGTGTTCCACCCCCAGATCATGGAGAACGGCGGCTGGCTGCCCTCGCAGTTCGCCGGAACGCCGGTGCAGGGCCAGGTCGAACGCCTGGTGGAGAGCGCCGCCGCAGCCCTCGGGATCGCCACGGGCGTGGCCAAGGGCGACGTGGTGGTCTGCCCCCGGCGCGGCCCGATGATGATCGAGATGGCGGCCCGGCTGTCGGGCGGCGACTTCAGCGCCGGGCTGGTGCCCCTGGGCACCGGCGTGAACTACGTCGAGGCGGTGATCGCCCTGGCCCTGGGCCGGGAACCGGACCGGGATCGCCTGCAGCCGAGCCGCCGTCTCGTCGTCGCCAACCGCTACTTCTTCCCCCCGCCCGGCCGCCTCGACGAGGTGGACGTTCCCGCCGACTTCAGCGCCCGGCCCGGCCTGGCCAAGCTGGAGATCACCCGCCGACCGGGCGACGTCCTGCCGCGCATCGCCAGCCACGGCGACCGCGCCGGCGTGATGGTCCTCACCGGCGGATCCCGCGCCGAGGTGCAGGAACTCATCGACGAGGGCTACCGCCGGGTGCGGTTCCGCGTCGATGGAAGCTGGCGCTCCGGGCTCCCGGAGTGATATCATCACGGCCCCGCCTCGAACCAAGGAGCAGCGCATGATCCGCATCGGCCCCGGCCGCCGTCCGTCCCGCGGCGCCTCGTTCCTCATGGCCGTGATCCTCGCGGTCACCTTCCTCGTGACCGTGCCCTCCTCCCTCCGCGCCCAGGACTACCTGGAGGTCGGGGAGATCAACACCGGCGAGTACCCCGACCGCCGGGAGAGCCTGCCTCTCTCGTTCCAGACCATGGTGCACGCGGGCGCCGGCTACGGTTTCCCCGCCGGCGACTGGTACAATGAACTGGACGAGGATCTGGCCTTCGACCTCGGCGTGCGACTTGCTGCCGGCGACCGGACCTACGTCCACATCCTGTACATCCACCAGAACCTGGTCTCCCCGGCCTTCACCTTCTACGGGGAGGACGAGCTGATCTACCAGGCCACGACCGACGCCAAGGTCTCCGAGTTCTTCTTCCTGGTCGGAACCCAGATTGATCGCCGCAGCGAGCAAGGGATTTCGGGTTACATCGAGGGCGGCCCCGGGGTGCAGAAGATCACCGGAACCGTCCGGTTCGGGGGCCTGGAGACGAGCACGAGCGAGAGCAACCTCGCTCTGGGGGTCCGGGTGGGACTGATCATCCCGCTGGGCCGCGCTCTGGCGGCGGACCTCGGGGCCGACGCCCGCGTCAAGCCGGACTTCGTGCTCGAGGAGGAGGAGCCGGGCGGGGTCCTGTGGGGCGTCCGGGCGGGGCTGGCTTATCAGTTTCCGCGGGATTGAGCGGAATCAGGCGTCCAGACGGTAGAGTTCCTCGCATCCGGACAGATGCTGGCGGATGTCCCAGACCAGCTGGTCCCAGCGGCCGGCGCCGATTCCCAGGCGCGCCAGGACGTCGGCGAATGGTTCCAGTGGAACGTCGGCACTCAGATCGACGGCCAGGCGGCGACCGAATCCCCAGACGTCACAGACCTTCTCGGCCAGGCCCAGGATCAGGCCCCCCTCGAAGTTGGCGGGATCGTCCTGGCCGCTGTGGTGGTGCCGGACCGCCCGGGTGACGGGTTCGGGCAGGTTCCACTGGTTGAGGATGTACTCCGCCAGCTCCGCGTGGTCGAGGCCGATGGCCGCGACCTCCTGCTGTTTCGTCACCATGACCCCTGGTTCGGCCTCGAGGAACTCGTCGATGACGAGCTTGCCCACGTCGTGCAGCAGGCCCGCGACGAAGGCCTCCTCGGGGCGGAACTTCCCCCGGGGAACCGCCTCGGCCAGGGTCCGGGCGGCCAGGGCCACCCCCATCGCGTGCAGCCAGAATCCGCCCTGGTCGTGGTAGTCGTAGTGGACCAGCTTCCGCCGCGTCAGGCCCTCGGTGGTGACGGCGAAGACGATGCGCTTGAGGTTCTCCAGCCCGACCAGCACCACCGCCTCGGCGATGGAGGCGATGGAGCGGGACCGGCCGTACAGGCCGCTGTTGGCGACCTTGAGCAGGCGGGCGACCAGGGCCTGGTCCTTGGCGATCACCTTCTCGAAGTCGCCGGCGGAGAACATGTCCCTCATGGACAGCTCGAGGAACTCGTGGATGACCGCGCTGAGGCTGGGCATGCGGTCGATCCGTTCGAGCACGTCGAAGCGGACGGTCCGCCAGTTCTTGTCCGGAGTGCTGTCCATCGGGTCGTCGTTCCTTGGTAGGGTCGGGATGGGGACTCGCTATGGCCGCATTATCCGGGTCGGGGGCCCGGGGGACAAGCCAAAACGTCCATCCCTAGACGTCGATGCTCGGGATGTCCTCCCCCGGATGCTCCGGATGCGACCAGTAGGCCAGCTCGGGAGCCTCCACCTTCGGCGTGAACACCACCACTCCCAGCAGGAACAGGTAGAGCGCTGCGACGATGGCGTCCGGCATCCAGCCCGGGATCCCGGACAGGCCCGTCAGGACCCTGTCCTCGGCCAAGGGCACCAGCCGGTGGGCCACCCAGGCCACCAGCAGGAACAGGAAGATGAACCGGAAGTTGCGCATCAACCGGGCGCGGAAGGCCTGCAAACGGGTCATGTGGAAGCGCGGGCACAGCAGGTCGTCGGCGACCTGACGGCCCCATCGTTGAAGGGGGCTGGCCTGGTCCCGTCGCAGGATGCCTCCGTAGAAGTTCTCCTCGAGCATGCGGACCCGGGCGCGCCAGACGTCGAAGAAGCGGAAGCGCCGGGCCTCGATGGCCAGGAAGACCACGTTGGCGAACATGCCCAGCAGCAGGGATTCGGTGGCGTACCCGGGGTTGTTCAGGCTGGCGGTGAGGATGGCCAGCGTGGCGAGGATGGCCCAGTTGGTCGTGGTATCGAGGCGCGTGCGCCAGACCAGGGCCCGGTGCATCTCGGCCCGATAGAAGTGGGCCAGAGCGGTGATGTACTCGCCCCTGGTCAGGGGCGTGTCCTCGAACTGGGGCACCCCCTTCTCGTCCAGCGGCGGGAACTGCGGCTGGAAGCCCCCTGCGGGGCCGTCCTGCGGCCTGGATTCCTCACTCATCGCCCGATCCTTCGCGCCTTGGGAACACCCCGCCCAGGGCTTCCCGCAGGATGGCCTTGAGATCCTCGCCGAAGTCCTTGCCCAGGACCCAATCAAGATAGCTGCGACCGTCGGGCAGGGCGCAGATCTGCTGGAGCGTGCGGCCCTGGAACTTGCCGAAGGTCAGCACCGCCTCTCCCTGGTCGTTCCAGGCCAGCTTGCGGTGGACGTCCAGGAACTTCCCCTCGTCCGGATTGCAGAAGGCGTGCAGGCCGGCCGCGTCGCGGGGCAGGTCGGCATATCGCGCGACCTGGGCGTCGAGGACCTCCAGCGTCGCCGTCACGTCGGCCAGGGCGTCGTGGGCGCCGGTCAGGTCGCGGTCGCAGTAGAACCGATAGGCGGCCGTCAGGTCCCGAGGCTCCCTGGCGTGGAAGATGCGCATGGCGTCCAGGTGGCGCACTCCGCGCAGGTCGAGCATGCCCCCCGTCCGCCTGACCTCCGCCTGCAGCAGGGGCAGGTCGAACCGGATGGAATTGAACCCGGCCAGGTCCGCATCCTTCAGCATCTCCTCGACCTCGGCCCGGACCTGGGCGAAGGTGGGCGCCCCGGCCACGTCCTCGTCCCGGATGCCGTGGACGGCCGTGGCCTGCGGGGGGATGGGCCGTTCCGGGTTGACCAGGGTCTCGAAGGTGGACCGCCGGCCGTCGGGTTCGACGCGCACCAGGGCGATCTGGACGATGCGGTCCTTGTCGAAGTCGATGCCCGTGGTCTCCAGGTCGAAGCCCACCAGGGCGCGCTCGAGGTTCAGGTTCTTCATCGAGGGTTCCTCGGGTTGGAGTGATGGGATATTATGCCCCCGCCAGCCGGTGCTGGCAACCCGCCACCCCCATCCAGGCCCCTGCCGCCGCCGGAGGTCCCATGAACGCAACCTACTTCCACGACCGCCTCGCCGCCGGAGGAGCCGCCATCGCCGCCCTGGTGGCCGGCATCCCGGCCCCTCTGGCAGGACGCCGCCCGGACCCGGACCGCTGGTCCGTCCTGGAGATCGTCTGTCACCTGAGAGACGAGGAGCGCGAGGACTTCCGCCTGCGCATCGGATTCACCCTCGACCGGCCGGGCGAACCGTGGCCGGGGATCGATCCCGGCGGGTGGGTCTCGGCCCGCATGTACGCCGAGGCCGATTTCGCGACCGCCCTGGCCGATTTCCGGGCGGAACGGCGGGCCTCGCTGGACTGGCTGGCGAATCTCGGGAACCGGGACTGGTCCCTGGCCTACGAGCATCCCAAGCTGGGCCGGATGACCGCCGGCGACCTGCTGGCGTCCTGGGCCTGCCACGACCTGCTGCACCTGCGGCAGCTCTCCGGGGTGATCTTTGCGTTGACGGGGGCGGAAGCCAAGCCCCATCGGACGTTCTACGCGGGAGATTGGTAATTCGGGGACGGATGATCCCGGCCTTTCCTCCCGGCCGTTCCTCCCTCGCGCCGGGGGCCGGTTTCTGGTATGCTGCCGCCGATCCGGCCTCACCCCCGGAACGCGCCCGTCCAGGTCCCTGCAACCCAGGTGGATCATGATCGACCGCCCCGACGACCAGGGCCCCCCGCCCGGCACCGAAGAAGCCGACGCCAGGATGGCCGCCGACCTCGAGTACTCCATGGAGCACGCCCGGCGGGTGCCCATCCCCCGTCTCTTCCAGAAATCGTTCGACGGCCCGTTCAAGACCTGCATCGGTTGCGCCGAACCCCTGGAGGCGCTCCCCCCGTACCTGATCGTGAAGGAGATCCGGGGATCCGAAACGATCGTCGAGTACGCCGTCTGCGCCTCATGCCACCAGGAGCTGGAGGCCCAGTACTCCGAGGAGAGCCGCGCCTGCATCAACGCCCTCTTCCGGGAAAGGGTGGACTTCCGCCGCCGCTTCGACGACCTGATCTCCTCGGGCCGGACCTGGAAGGCCTGGGTCGAAACCTGCATCCTGACCGGCGAGCGGCGCACCCCCGAATCCGAATTCCAGGCGGTGGCGTTCTGCTACGAGAACGATCTCATCCTCTCCAGCTGGCCGTACATCATCGCGGGCCCGGGGTTGCGGTTGTTCGAGGCTTGCCTGTCCCCCGCCACCCTGGAATTGCGGGACCGGTTCATCCGGCAGCGGCTGGGATTGCCCTCGATCTTCAGCGATCATCCCGCCACGCGCCTGAAACCCCCGCACGCCGGGTGATCCCGGCGGCCGGAATGGGCCCTTGCATTTCCCCGCGCATCCCCTAGACTGATGAGCGGGCAGGTCGGTCCGCGACCCGCCTGCAGAAGGATCTGCTCCCTTTCCGGGCTTCCCCGGGCCCAGGGCGACTGGAGACGCCTCCGTTGTTGTGCCGCCGCTTCCTTTCCTGGATCCTCGTGCTCGGCCTGCTCGCGCCGGGCGGCGTCCTCCTGCCCGCCGCGGGCGCCCTCGCCCAGGAATGGCAGACCCATCGGGTCGTGCGGGGCGAGAACCTCACCCTCATCGCCAACCGGTACGACGTCACCGTCCAGGAACTGCGTGACTGGAACGACCTGCGCAGCGACGGCCTGGCCATCGGCCAGAGGCTGCGCATCCCCGTCAAGGGCCTGGAGTGGTACGTCGTCCAGCCGGGGGACAATCTCTCGACCATCGCCGACCGGTTCGAAACCACGGTCGAGTTCCTGCGCTCCCTCAACGAGCTGACCGGCTCGACCCTTTATCCCGGCCAGAAGCTGCGGCTGCTGCCCGCCCCGGTGGACGAGGCCGTCCACGTCGTCAAGCGGGGGGACAACCTGTCCGGCATCGCCGACCGGCACGGAGTCTCCATCGCCCACCTGCGCCGCATCAACGACCTGGACGGGGACCGCATCTTCCCCGGCCAGAAGCTGCGGCTGCGCGAGGCGGCCCCCTCGGTCCACATCGTCGAGCGGGGCGACGCCCTCTGGGAGATCGCGGAGGCCTACGGGCTGTCCCTCGACCACCTGAAGGCCATCAACGGTCTGACGGGCGACCAGATCTATCCCGGCCAGGAGCTGCGGCTGAACGGCGATTCGGCGCCCCGCACGGCGACCTACCTGGTCCAGCCGGGGGACAACCTCAACGAGATCGCCCGCCTGCACCAGATGAGCCTGCGCGAACTGCGCGAGCTGAACAGGATCTCAGGGTCCCTGATCCGTCCCGGCCAGAAGCTGACCGTGCGGCCCCTGCTGGGATCCGGGGCCGGTTCGGCGGACGTCGCCGGCATTCCCCTCCCCGGCGGGGACCTGGACTGGAACGCCCTCGAGGTGATCGTCCCCGGGGTCGCCAAGCTCACGCCGGGCAACGGTCCCTATTACTTCTCCGGACCGGAGGCCGACGAGCAGGCCGGCAAGAGCTACTTCGAGAAGGCCGGCATCAGTCCTCAGGTCTGCTACAAGCGCGGGCGCCAGTTGCTGGAAAGGTTCGACCGGACCATCGAGCTGCAACCCGGCCTCGGACGCCAGCTGGCCGGCTGGACCTTCGTGCTCGATCCCGGGCATGGCGGCATCGATCCGGGGACCATCGTCAGCGGCAAGGACGCCGAGGGCCAGACCTACTACGTGGTGGAGGACGAGTACGTCTACGACCTGGCCCTGCGGGTCTACGCGCTGCTGAAGCTCCACGGCGCCGACGTCGAGATGACCCTGCTCAGCCCGAACCACCTGCTGCGCGGCAACACCCCCCACACGCAGACCTTCGTCCACGAGCGCAACGAGGTCTTCAACGACCAGGCCTGGAATCGCGGCTACGACGAGGCCATCCACCCCATGGGCGGCCAGAAGTACCTCGACCAGCGCAAGGCCATCGCCCGCCGCGCCCTCGACGGGGCGACGTCCGGACGCACGGTCTTCCTGAGCTTCCACGCCGACAACGACCCCGATTCGGGCGACGTCTTCACCCTGTTCTTCTTCCAGAACCGCCGCGGCGCCGACACGGTCGGCCGGGACTTCGCCCGCCGCATGCTGCCGGCCATGGGCGCGGGGGCCCGCACGCGGGGCCGCAACCTCGGCGTGCTGCGTGAAAACCCCGCCCGTTACGCCCTGCTGGTGGAGATGCGCAACCTCGCCTACGCCGAGCACGTGTGGGCGATCCGCTACGAGCAGCTGCGCCAGCGCGACGCCGAGAAGGTCGTCAAGGCCGTGATCGAGGCGGCGGCCGAGTCCGACCGGCTGGCTGGGCGCTGATCAGCCCCGCGCCACCCAGAACTTCACGCCCTGGTTTTCGAGGAAGGTTTCGGCCCCCCGGCCGTGCAGCATGGCCAGGGAGGACAGCAGTCCCGCCTCCAGGCAGGTGTCGCCCAGGACCGTGACGGCCCGCGGCGCGCGCATGACCGGCCAGCCGGTCCGGGGGTCGAGGATGTGGGGATAGCGGACGCCGTCCCGCAGAAGGAACCGGTGGCTGTCGCCGCTGGTGGCCAGGGCGCCGGTTCGCAGACTGATCCGCCGGGCCGCGACTCCCGGCCGATCGGGCGTGTCCACACCCACCTCCCAGGCCAGGCCGTCGCGGCGCGGGCCCTGGGCCCGCAGGTCTCCGCCGAAGTTGACCAGGATGGCCGCGCCGGTGCGTGCGGAGAGCAGGGCGCACACCCGGTCGACCGCGTACTCCTTGCCGACGCCGCCCAGATCGATCTCCATCCCGGCGGGCAGGGTCAGGTGCGGATTTTCCCAGCGGACCTTGTCCCAGCCGACGAGCGGCAGCAGCTCCTTGGCCTGCCGGCGCGTGGGGACGCGGTCGCTGCCGTCGAACCGCCACACCCGGCGCAGAACGCCGCTGGTCACGTCGAACCGCCCTCCGCTGACCTGATGGCAACGGGCTGAGAAGTCGAGCAGGCCCGCGGTCTCCGCGTCCACGGCGACAGGCCTGCCGGCGCTGGTGTTGATCTCCTGGATGACGTTGTCGGTGCGGTAGCGGCTGAACTTCCGTTCGATGCGGCGGGCTTCTTCGGCGGCCAGAGCGACGAGGGCGCGGGCTTCGGCCTCCCCTTCCAGGTCCAGCAACACCTCGCAGGGGCCGGCCATGGCCTCGAAGGATCCGAGCCAGACCCCGCCCCTGCGTTCGATTGCGTCGGCCACGCGATGCGCCCCCTCAGAGCCCGACGGCGTAACCCACCTGCACGATCACGGCCTTGACCGTGGGGAACAGGTCCTGGTCCGCCAGTTGCCCGATGGCGCCTTCAGGATGGCTTTCCCCCGTCTGCAGGAAGTACTCGGCCCTCAGGGTGATGAGATGGCCGTTGTCCCGCGTGATGCCCACCTCGATCCCGGGGGTGTAGTCGTCCAGGGCGCCGAGGCGGTAGTCGGCCGAAGCGTGTTCGGGCATGGCCGCCCCATCCACGAGGAACCGCCGGTAGAAGTCCGCCTCGCCCTGATGGTAGTACCTCAGCCGCGGCTGGACGTAGAGTGCGGGGCCGGCGTTCCAGCGGAATCGCAGGTCCACGGTCTGGGACCGCACTCCCCAGTCGTCGGTGAAGAAGCGATAGGACAGGTGCAGATTATGGGCGCCGACCTGCCGCACCAGCTTGGCCAGCAGGGCGTGCTTGACGCGGGCGTCCGGACGGCTCTCGTAGAGATGGTCCAGGGGTTCGCCGGAGACCGGGTCCACCACCGACACCAGCTTGTAGGGGTCGGTCTGGTAGCCGTCCACCTCGCTGAAGACGTAGTTCAGGCCCACCAGGGTGCGGCGGTCGATCACCTGGGTCAGGCCCAGGCTCAAATCGAGGGTCTGCTTGCTGCCGTCGCCGTCCAGGCGCGGAGACAGGGCCTGATCCAGCATGACCCCGAACGGCGCGGGACGTCCGCCCTCGGGGTTGATCGTGTCGTCGAAGTAGCCCGCACGCAGCGACACCGTGGTGTTGCGCCTGTTGAAGTCGCGGGTCAGGGCCAGGTTCGCGCCCAGGGACGAGTAGTCGTGCTCGCCCGAGCCATAGAGACCGGCGGTCAGACCGGTCACGCGATCGAGCGGGAGGGTCAGGCTGCCGCTGACGGCCATCCGGGTGTCCCGGAAGGTGTCGTCCAGGGGCGTTTCCCCCGGCGCCGTGGTGTAGACCCCGTTCCCCGAGGGCCTGGTGAACGACTGCAGGGCCTGCGAGGGCACGGCGCCGCTGGGGGAGGCGCCGCTCAGGGCATCGTACACCACGTGGAGGTTGCCGATCTTCCCGCCGCCGAACTCGTGGGTGGCGTCGATGACGGCCTCGAAGGCCTGGACCCGGTCCTGCTCCGAGTAGCCCAGGATCGCGGTGCGGACCTCCGTCGCCTCGGCGGGCTGGCCGGCGATTCCCAGCAGCCCGCAAGCCGAGGCCAGCGCCGCCTTCACCGAACCCTGCACGACCTGCTGTTTGCGCTCAGTTGCAGCCACAGCCACCCCCCGCTCCGCCCAGGCCGCCGGTGGAGGCTTCCTTGCTGAAGTAGATGTGATCGTCCAGGGCCGTCACGATCGGATCCGGTTGCAGCTGCATGCCGGGCGCGGACAGCAGGTCGCGCTCCCAGGGCTGGACGCCCAGGCTGGAGCACCCGGCCGCGGCGAGGGCGACCAGGACCAGACAGAGGACAAGGATCGCCTTCACCGTTCCTGTCTTCATCATTTCGCCTCCCCCGCCACCAGGTCCCTGAGTTCGGTCGCCCGGGTTTCGGCTTCGCCCGGGTCGAATCCCTTGTGACTGGACACCAGCTTCCCCTGACGGTCGAAGATGAAGGTGCTGGGAATCGCCTCCAGCTTGTAGGCCTCGGCCAGGATCCCTTCCGGATCGGTCACCTGGACCACGTCGGCGCCGAGCTGGTTCATCATCGCCGTCGCCTTGCCGGGCTCCTTGTCCAGGTTCACGGCCACCACGACGAGCCCCTGGCCGCCGAAGGTCTCCTGCATGCTGCGCAGCCAGGGCATGGATTTGCGGCAGGGCTTGCACCACGAGGCCCAGAAGTCCATCAGGACCACCTTCCCGGAATACGCGTCCAGGTCGAACTGATCGGCGGGGATGGAAGATTGCTGGGCGGAAGGCACGGGAGCAGTCTCGGCCGCGACATACGCAGTGGCCAGGACCGCCGCGATCAGGACGGCCATCGCCAGGGCGGCCGGCAGGCCCTCCCTCGGGAACAAAGTGCGTGAACCGGGCATGGGATCCTCCGGGGAACGGGTTGAGGGGTCCGTTATACTCCCGACGGGTGGTTTGATTCCAATGAAATATCCCAAGGACAGATCCCCTCCCCGGGGCAGGGGACCTGTCGAGGAGAAAGGGACGGTCAGAAGAGGAAACCGGCGAACCCGACGTTGACCCCGATCCTCTTGCCTGAAATGTCGATATTCCCGAGGCCCCACTCATCGGCCTCGAATTCGGTTTCGTCCATGGCGTAGAAGGCCCCGATCTTCAGGGCGAAATGCTCGGCCAGGGCGATGGCGACCCCCGCGGTCAACTCGACCGTGGTCATGGTCTGGTCCCCCTCCGACGTCGTCTTCTGGTAGACGTAGGACGCTCCGATGAAGGGGGCCGTCCGCTGTCCTTCGGGCCAGAAGTAATAGGTCAACGCCGGCCCGATGCCGAAAACCGTGACGTCGCTGCCGGAATCGTAGCCCATCTTCAGGTAGTCGAATACCAGACCCAGGCCCAGACCCTGGGAGACGAAGTAGGACGCGCGAGGCTGGATGCTGATGCTCGTGAAGGAATCCCCGTTGATCTCGTAGAGGTCGTCGCTCATGGATACGAACCCCAGGGACCCGCCCAGTTCCAGGGTTCCCGGCGCGACGGACTGGGACAAGCACACCGGAGCCCAGACCATCACCAGGATGACGGAAAACAGCTTCATTTTCATGGGTATCTCCTCGATCGAGGTGTCCCTCCCACGGGAAGCGACCGGCCTGGAGCCGGCGTGGTGGGACCATGTTGGGATTTCGGCCCCCCCGGGAGAGGATCGAACACGAACACCCTACCACCATTGAGCTTTTGCTTCCATTTTCATTTCATGCGGGCGGCGAGTAGGAAGCCGGGGCAAAGGGAGAGCCCCTCCCGGGGGGGGAGGGGCTCTGCTCGTGGCCTTCGGAAAGGGTCATTCCGCCCGCGGCACCTTGAAGATCCATTCGGGATGGTGCTCGCTGTTCCCGGCGTGGATCCCGGTGAGGGTCTTGCGCAGCTTCTCGGTGACGGGGCCTTCCTTGCCGTCGCCGATGGTGTGGTCCTTGCCCTGGAAGTGGATGAGCCCCACCGGGGTGACGACCGCGGCCGTCCCGCAGGCCAGCACTTCCTTGAGCTTGCCGCTGTGCGCGTCGGCGATGATCTCGGCGATGGCCGGATGCTCCTCGACCCAGTTGTAACCCATGTCCTTCAGCAGGATGCCGACCGAGTCGCGCGTCACCCCGTCGAGGATGGTGTCGCCCGTCGGGGCGGTGATGATCCGGTCCTCGTAGACGAAGGCGATGTTCATGGCCCCCATCTCCTCGACGTACTTCCTCTCGCAGGCGTCGAGCCAGATGATGTTGTCGTAGCCCGCCTTCTGGGCCAGCTGGATGGGCAGGAGAGCGGCCGCGTAGTTGCCGCCGGTCTTGGCGTAGCCGGTGCCTCCGGGGGCGGACCGCACATACTTCTCCTCGACCTTCAGCTTCAGCGGATTGATGCCGCCTGCGAAGTACGATCCCACCGGACCGATGATGATGAAGAACACGTACTCGGTGCTGGCCTTGACGCCCAGGCCGACCTGGGTGGAGATCATGGTCGGCCGGATGTACAGGGCGTTGGGGCTCTCGGGCACCCAGTCCCGGTCGAGGTCGATGAGCGTGTTCAGCGCGCGCATGAACAGATCGGGATCGACCTGGGGCATGCACATCCGCTCGCAGGAGATGTTGAAGCGGCGGATGTTCCGGTCGGCCCGGAACATGTGCACCGAGCCGTCCTTGCCGTTCCGGTAGGCCTTCATCCCCTCGAAGATCTCCTGGCCGTAGTGCAGGACCTTGGAAGCCGGATCGATGGTGAAGGGACCGTAGGGCACGATCCGGGGATCGCGCCACTGCCCATCCTTCCAGTCGAGGAGGAACATGTGGGGGGTGAACTTGGAGCCGAAGCCGTAGTCCCCGGCAGGCGGGGTGGCGGGGTTCGGGTTCCTGGTGATCGTGATATTCATCCCGTCCTCCTCCTGGGCCCCTCGCGCCGGCGCTCGCTGGAAACGCAAGCTGGCGACAAGCCGCAAAACTGGGTTGGAAACGCCTTTTTTCGGGGGTTTTCCTGCTGAAAACTTCGTCATTCAGGAGTGGGAATGCAAGAAAACGGTGGGGACCGGCGGGATCATCCCTGCTTGTACCCAAAAAGATCCCGGGTTGTTCCTTCGCCCTCGGAACAACCCGGGAGGGGGGTGCGGCGGAGCTGCGTTCGCCCTGTCAGCCCCGCCGCGGGGGATCCGGCCCCTCGCTCATCGGCCGGATTGGGAGGCGTCTGACCTAAAGGAAGCAAGTAGGGTGCCTGATAGAACCAAAAAAATTAAAAAGATTGAAATATAACAAGTTGTGGATTCCCCTGGGCCATCTCTGATGTTTGGACGGTCAAAAAGTGTCCCGCAAAAGTGTCCCGTGAAACACCTGCAGCGGGACACCCTGACACATTTTCTGACGGTTCCGGGTGACTCCGCATGAGCGAAGATGGGGGTAGGCGATTGCGGCCTACCCGCGGGTAGGGCGGCCCAGCCGCAAGCATCGGCAGAGTCCTGGTCGGATTCCGGGGAATCTCGGAATTCTTTCGGATTTTCCGCGGAAAATTTCCGGTTTCTCCTTGCATTTTCGTCTTTTTTTCGCTATCATTCCCCGTGATCCACTCCTCCCGGATTCCCAGGAGGAGAAGTATGTCCACGAGTGCCGCCATCCCTGTCTTCCAGCCCGGCCAGCCTGCCGCCGCCGCCCACTCCTCCCTCAAGCAGGCCGTCCGTGTCTTGGACCAGGCCCGCCACTGCGCGGTCCTGTGGTTCGCCGACATCATGGCCCGCGGTCTGTACCGGGACCTCGGATTCGCCTCCATCCAGATCTACGCCCAGAAGGAGCTCGGCTTCTCGAAGACAAGGACCGGGGATTTCGTTCGCATGGCCCGCAAGCTGGACGACCTGCCGCAGATCAGAAAATCACTGGAGACCGGGAAGATCGGCTACACCAAGGCCCGGGAGATCATCAAGGTCGCCACCCCCGCCACCGAGAAGGAATGGGTGAAGGTGGCCTGCACGACCCCGAGGGGCAGACTGGCGGAGGACGTCGCCAGGGTGCGGGCCCAGGCCGCCGACCTGAGGACCTCACCCGGCCAGGGGGAATTGATCCCGGCGGCCCCCCGTGAGCGGCGGCTGGCCGCGGCCGTCCCGGTCAAGGTGTCCCTGGAGATGACCCCTGAGCAGTTCGCCCGGTTCGAGGCCCTTCAGGAAAAGCTGGCCAAGTCGGAGGTCGGCGGGGATCGCATCGAGCGGATCCTCGCCGGGTTGGATTCCTTGCTGGAGGACGCCCTGGGCGGGGGGCAGCTCAATATCGAGGCCGGGGTCTCTGCCCATGCCTCCGCCGGCGCCTCGACGAGCACCACCGCCCGCGCCTCCGCCAATCACCCCGAGCGGGTCCCCCGGGGGACCTCTTTCCAGGTTCACGTGCGCCAATGCCCCGATTGCGGCCGTTTTTCGGCTGCGACCAGCCGGGGGGACATAGCCCTCGGCCAGGCGGATGCCGGGCGCGTGACCTGCGATTCCCGCAGCGACGATCCCCGGACCGGGCGCAACACCGCGACCATCCCGCCCCGGGTGCGGCGGCGGGTGCTGGCCCGGGACGGGCACCGCTGCCAGGGGTCCGGCTGCACGAATACTCGGTTCCTGGAGGTGCATCACGTCCTGCCGCGGGCGCGGGGCGGCACAAACGCGCCCGACAACCTGATCACCCTCTGCAGCGCCTGTCACCGGCACCTCCACGAGAAGGCGCAGGGGGTGCAGGGGTTTCCAGCGCCGGAGGCGGCATCGCAGGGGTCACCTGCACCTGAGGCGAGGCCGCAGGGATGGGATGCCCCAGTTCGGGCAAGCCACATGGTTGGGGTCTTACAGCGAGTGGACTTTTAACCGATTGAAAATGAATAAATTGGCTTTAACCCGCCCCTCAGGCTGCGAAACTCGGGCCCGAGAGCACCGGGAGAGATCCCCACGGATCGCCGTGGCGGACGGGATCGATGCGATCAGCCTGGGTCCGCCTCCCCGGGAAGCATCGGCTCGCCGGAAAAGCCAGGGGGTCCCTGCCGGCTTGGCATCATTCCCTCAGGGTACCCGGATTGGGAATTTCGGGTGAGACCCCTGATCCAAAACCTGTCGATAACCGCCCCGGGTTGTGGGAAGATCGGCCGGGAAGCGTTGGCCAGGCCGGCAAACTCGCTCCACGACGGTTTTTCGAGATGGAACCCTTCCCGACAGGTCCAGACCCAAGAGGTGAACGATGAGCAAGTCCGCGGTCCCGGTCTTCCTGGCTCTGGTCCTGGCCATTGCAGGGTGCGGCGAACCCGTCCCTGACCCGCCCGCCGAGACCATCCCCCTGTTCCGGGACGTGACCGTCCACTTCACGCCCGACGACAGCACCGCCTTCGACTCCCCCTTCGCCTCGGCCCGGGACAAGGGCCGCATCATGGCCACCTACCGCGAGTTCCCCGCCCGCACCGGACCGGCCCGGGTCACCCTGGCTCTGGCCGTCGACCCCATCCGCAAGGACATCCGCAACATGCACGACCGCTGGGACCGGGCCGGCTGGGTGCGGCTGGTCAAGCCGGGGATGGCGCCGGTGGAACTCTGCCGGTTCATGACGGCCTACGGCGGGGCCATCCGGCACGAGGTGGACGTGACCAGGGTATTGCCGCTCCTGGAAGGGCACTGCGAGTTCGAGGTCTTCATCGACACCTGGGTCAGTCCGGCCTGGACCGTGGACGTGGACCTGATCCTCGAACCCATGCGCCACGGCGGGATCGATGCGCCCGCCTGGACGGCGGGGATGCTCTTCCCCGAGGGCGGCCTGACCGCCGAGCGGCCCGAAGCGACCGCGACCGTGACCGTGCCCGCGGGAACCCGGTGGACCGAGGTCGCCCTGATCTCCACCGGCCACTGCACCGACGGCACCGACGCCGACGAGTTCATCACCAAGGACAACGTCCTGCTGATCGACGGCGAGGAGGTCCACCGCTGGCGGCCGTGGCGCGACGACTGCACGGCGTTCCGCACCGTGAATCCCTACTGTGCCAAGTGGGCGGACGGATCGTGGAGCAGCGACTACGCCCGCAGCGGCTGGTGCCCCGGCGACGTCACCCTGCCCGAAACCGTGGACGTGAGCCGGTGGCTGACTCCCGGGGAACACACCGTCACCCTGCGGGTCGAGGACATCCGGCCCGAGAACGAGGAGGGTCACCACGGCTACTGGCGGGTGTCGGCGGCGGCCAGCGGATGGCGCTAGGCGCATGACCCTGCGGGCCGGCCTGATCCTCCTGTTCCTGGGCGCCGGAGCCGCTGCCGGAGCGGACGACGGCGTTTCCCTGCTGCGTGCGGTCGCCGATTCCGGCCTGCCGTCCACGGGCAAGGGATACGGCGCGACCTGGGCGGACCTGGACCGCGACGGCCGGCTGGACCTGTTGATCAGTCTTCACGGCCGGGGCGTGGGGGCCTGGCTGAACCGGGGCGGCCTGCGGTTCGACCGGGCCGACACCTGCGGCCTGCTGCCCTGCTTCGCCAAGGACAACCACGGCACGGCCGCCTGCGACTTCGACGCGGACGGCGATCCCGAACTCTACATCTCGGTGGGCGCCGAACGGGGGATGGGGCTCGGCTTCAACGAGCTCTGGGACCGCAACGCCGAAGGCGTGTTCCGCGACGTCCTGGCTCCCTACCACCCCCTGCGCGATTCCCGCGGCCGCGGTCGCGGCGCCGTCTGGACCCGCCTGGACGACGACGCTTATCCCGAGCTGGTGGTCCTGGGCTTCCGCACCCCTCCGCGCCTCTTCCACTTCACCGGCACGGACTGGAAGGAGTGGAGCGACGCGATCGACGCCAACCGGAAGGACCGCCGCGAAGGCCTGAACGTCGAGGCCTTCCTGTGGCGGACGGTCGCCGCCTGCGGCGACCTGGACGGCGACGGCAGGGAAGACCTGTACCTCGGCGGCGCGGCGAGCACCGTCTTCCGCAACACCGGAGCGGGCGGGTACGAGGAGATCCGGGAGGCCTCGGGCCTGCCCTTCGGCCCGGCCCACCTGGCCGAAGCCGTCCTGGGCGACGTGGACGGCGACGGGGACCCGGACCTGGTCACCGTCCAGGCGGATCCCGCAACGGTGACGGTCTGGCTGAACGAGAGCGCGCCCGGCCGCATCCGGTTCGTCCAGGGTCAGGCCTTCGCTCCGCCGCTGCCTCCTGGGCCCGACTCCGCCGTCCTGGCCGATCTGGACAACGACGGGATCCTCGATCTCTACGTGACGGGGCAGGAATCGCTCGAGGTCAACGCGCCCAACCTGGTCGCCCAGGGGCTGGGCGACGGCGGGTTCCTGGACGCGACCGCCCTCTGGGGCGGCCGCGCCGAGGTGCCGGCCCTGCCCTGTGGAGCGTGGGCCGTGGATCTGGATCAGGACGGTGACCTCGACCTCGTCGCCCTGGGGGGCCGGGAGGATCATCCCGACCGCGAGGGGCTCGCGGTCCTGCTCGAGAACACATCCGATGCGGGGGGATTCACCCTCGAACTCCGGGACCGCGCCGGGAGTTGCAGTCCGCTGGGAGCTCGGGTGCGTCTGATCGAGGGCGGCCCGATCCAGTCCAGGGCCCTGCGCAGCACCGTCAGCCACTGGAACGCCGCCGTCCTGCCGCTCCATTTCGGGACGGGCGGGGCGGCCGGGCCCTTCCGGCTGGAGGTCCGCTGGCCGTCGGGCGACATCCAGCAGGCCGAGATCCCCTCTCCGGGGAGGGCCTACGCGTGGCGTGAAGGATCGGAACCGGCTCCGGTCGACCGCTGAGCGGATCGGGGCGGGACCGTCAGTGCACGTAGCCGAGGGACCGCAGCTTCTTCAGGTCGGAATCCGAGAGCGCCGGCTGCACCGTGAGCGAATCGGGGCTGGTCACGACTTCGCGCCAGTCCGCCAGGATCCGGGCCATGTCGGCGGCGACGGCGGAATCGGCCGCCGCCAGGTTGCGCGTCTCTCCCGGGTCGGTCCGCAGGTCGAAGAGCTCGGTCGTGCCCTCGTTCTCGGCCTCGAGGTACTTCCAGTTGCCCAGGCGCACCCCGTGCTTCTCGCCGTCCACCCAGACTCCGAACTCGTCGTGCGGATCGTAGGGAATGCGATAGAGGAAGACCGGCAGATCCCGGCGCAGCGGCTCGCCCGACTGCAGGGCTCGGGCCAGGCTGCGGCCGTGGAACAGGCGACCCTCGACCGGGATGCCGAGCAGGTCGAACAGGGTGGGCATCACCGCCGCGATGGTCACCGGCTTCTGGAAGACGCTGCCGGCGGGGATGCGGCCGGGCCACCGCACAACCAGAGGCACGCGGACCGCCTCCTCGTAGATGTGCGCGCCGTGGTACTGGTAACCCCGCTGCCACAGGCCTTCCCCGTGATCCCCGATGATGATCACGATGGTGTCGTCGGCAAGGTCGAGCGCGTCGAGCCGGGCGATCAAGCGACGCATCTGGTCGTCGGTGAAGGCGATCTCCCCGTCGTAGTTGCCGATCTGGCGCCGGATGGCCGGATTGGCGACGTCCGGATCGCTGAATCGACCCTGGTACTCCCGCGGCGGCGCGTAAGGATCGTGGGGATCGAAGTAGTGGACGAAGAGGAAGAACGGCACGTCCGGATCCCGCGCGGTCTCCAGCCAGGCCAGGGCGCGGTCGGTCGTCGCATCGGCGCGGCAGTCGAAAGCCCCGTCCACTTCCTGCCCCTCCCAGTGCTTCCAGGCGATGGAGGCGCCGGCGCCGTCCAGCCGGTCGTCGTAGTGCGTGAATCCCTGGTCGAGGCCGAACTTCCTGTTGAGCACGAAGGAGCTGACGATCGCCGCGGTCTGGTAGCCACGGCCGGCGAGGACCTCGGCCAGGGTTTCGTGGTGTCCGGCCAGGGCCACGGCGTTCTTGACCACGCGGTGGGTCAGTGGGGACAGGGAGGTGAAGATGGTCGCATGGGACGGCGCGGTGGCCGGGGCGGCCGCATAGACCCTCTTGAACAGGGCGCCCTCGGCCGCGAACTCCTCCAGGAAGGGCGACGTCCTGAACTTGTAGCCGTAGGCCGAGAGGTGGTCGGCCCGCGTCGTGTCCATGGTGATCAGCAGGACGTTGGGTGACTTTTCGGTCTTCCCGCAGCCTGTCAGCTGGACCATGAGGAGCAACAGGACCGGAAGGTGTCGGGGCTTCATCTCGTCGTCTCCGGAAAAATACGTGCGATCGGTCTTCCGTCCCCTCAATATCGGACGGGCGCCCGAGACATTGAACAGGCTTTCGCCGGCAACCATGGATGATAGACAGATGATGAGGAAACTGCGAGCCCTGATCCTGCCCACCCTGGTCCTCGCCCTGGGATTCTCCCCCGCCGCCGCCTCGCCCATCCTCAATACACTCCAGCTGGGACAGGCGGACGATACCGGCTGGTCGGGCGTTCTCGAAGGGATGCTGCGCGCCGGCGGCGGCAACAGCGAAAAATTCCAGGTCGAGGCCGGAGCCCGGCTCCAGCGGCAAACCGATCGCCACCGGCTCAGGCTCATCTCCTCAGGATCGTACGAGGAGGTCGCCGGGGTCGAGAAGTCCCGCGAGGTGACCGCCCACCTGCGTCACAACTACGACCTGGGCCGCGGGCTGGCCACGGTCTCCTTCACCCAGATCCAGCACAATCCCTTCCAGCGGCTCCAGTCGCGCTGGCTGCTGGGCGCCGGAATCCGCTGGAACGTCCTGGATGAAGGCTCCGGCAGGGTCGCGATCGGCGCCACTCCCATGCTCGAGGTCGAGCGGATCGAGGATCGAGACGGCAAGCTGGGACGCGGGAGGCTGTCGACGTTCCTGGTGACCTCCCTGACCCTCAAACCGGGAGTGGTCTGCGAGGCGTCGGGTTTCTATCAGCCCCTGTTCGGCGATTTCAGCCAGGTGCGCGCCGTGGGGAACCTGGGAATCACCGTCGCGCTTTCCGGATCCCTATCCCTGAAGACGGGCGCCTCCGTCGAGCACAACAGCGATCCACCGGCCGGGGTGAAGCGGACCGACTGGAGCACCTACACCGGCCTGGGCTGGAAATTCTGACCTGCGCGGGAGGTTCAGCGTCCCAGCTTGCGGCGCTCCCGCAGGTGGGCCGCCAGATCCAGGATCGTCTTGAGGACCACCAGGGCCACCAGACCCCCGGCGGGGTCGCCGGCCCTCATCATGAGGAATCCCCCCGCGAACAGCGTCAGGTGCATGACCATCACGCGCGCGTAGGGGGTCATCATCATCACCACCGGGACCATGCGCCGGAATTCTCCCTTGCCCAGGTAATTGACGAAGAAGGAAACGCCGTGGCTGACCACGAAAGCCGCGACCGGCCAGGCCAGGTGGTGCCGCTCGATGATTCCCAGCAGGACTGCGGGGTCCGGCGGGAATCCGGGGTCGGAGCGTCCCTCGCCCCCGAAGAGCTGGATCAGGAAGGTGACGTGGCCCGCGGCGAACATCCCGTAGTGGACGAAGAAGAAGGGCACCAGGAAGACCTTCATGACCCAGTGGCCCCACTCGGCCGGGCGCGCCGCCAGCATCCTCAGGACATGATAGGCTCCGATGATCACGCCCTCGGCCCAGAACAGGAACAGGATGGGGAACGCCTCCCAGCCCAGCAGCAGCACTCCCAACAGCGGGAGGGTGTTGGCAAGGACCAGGACGAGGACCGAGGGCAGGCGCCAGGTGTGCGGGCTGAAAAGCTGTGGATCGAACATGGCTGCCGGAATCCTCCCCTCGGGTCAGAAACGGCCCGGATCCAGGGGCTTCATGTCGATGGGCGGATCCTCTCCCGCGAGGCAGGCCGCGACCAGCCGGCCGCAGGCGGGCCCCAGGGTCATGCCCACCTTGGCCCCGCCCGCCAGGATGAACAGGCCCCGTACCCTCGGGGCCCGGCCCACCGCGAGCAGGCCGTCGGCGAGACAGGGACGCAGGTCGCAGCCTTCGCCGAGGCGCCGGGCGCCCTCCAGCCCCGCGAACCACCCCTCGGCCCCGCGGGCGAGCATCTCAAGCCGGCGGCGGCGCAGGCGGCGGTTGGTGCCCGAGAACTCGACCGTGCCGGCCAGGCGCAGGCGGTCCGGCAGCGGGTTGACCGCCACGAAGACTTCGGTGAGAACCGCGGGGGTCTTCAGGCGAACCTGCGGGTGTTCCAGGTCGAGATGATACCCCTTGCCGCCCTGCTGGGGCAGGCGCAGTCCCGCCTGGCGGGCCAGGCCGTCCGACCACACGCCCGCCGCCAGGATGGTCGATCCGGCAACATTCTCCTCCCCCGACCGCAGGCGCACCCCGAGACAGCGGCCGTCCTTCACCAGGAGGCGTTCGACCCCAGCGCCGGTGCGGATCTCCACCCCGTCGTCCTGAAGGCCGGCGGCCAGGGCCCGCATGCAGGCCGCCGGGTCGATCCCGATGCTCTCGGGATAGTGGACCGCCCCCAGGACGCCGCCGGCGAAGGCGGGCTCCCGGTCAGCCAGATGGGCGGCATCGAGGGTAACGGCAGCGAAACCGTAGCGGCGGGCCTCGTCCGCCTCATGCTCGGCCTCCCGGCGGCCGGCCTCGGTGCGGTAGACGTTGAGCCACCCGGCAGGCCGGAGACCCCCTGCGAAACCGTATCTTTCCGACAGCTCCCGCCACTCGGCGAGGGCCAGACGGCCCAGCGGTCCCAGGGTGTCCATGCACGCCTTCACCCGTGCGGTGTTGCAGGCCCGCTGGAAGTCCAGGAACCACCCCCAGAGCCCGGGGTCCCAGCGCGGCGGCACGTAGAGGGGCGATTCGGGATCCAGCATCCAGCGCACGGCCTTGCGGGCCAGGCCCGGCCGGGGCAGGGGAAGGTGGCCGAAGGCCAGGATGCCGGCGTTGCCGCCGGACGCCGAACCGCCGATCCCGGTGTCTTCCTCCAGGACCACGACCTCGAAGCCCCGGCGCTGGAGATGGCGGGCCGCGCTCAGTCCCATCACTCCGGCGCCGACGACGATCACGCGCTCACCCATGGCTGCACCTCACCTCTGGAATCCGGACACGACTCTGCGCGGGAACCCGTTCCCCGGCAAGCCCATTCCTGCGGGCCCGTCGACCGGTCCACGGCCGACAGGTCCGATTGCCCCGCCGGTCCTGCTGCGCTATGATGGATCCGAGGTGTGATCATGCATCCGGCCGCCATGTCCCGCCGCCGCTTCCTGGACCTCGCCGCACGGCTCGGCCTGGGGATCGGTGCAGCAGGGATCGTCCTGGATCCCGCCGGCCTCGGCCGCCTCTTCACCGCCATGGGAAACGGGGACGCGGTGGCCGCCCGCGTCCTCGACGAGATCATCCGTACGGCCCCCCGCGCCCGCTACTGGACCAGCGCCGTCTCCGCCGACGCCGATTGTCGCGCCTGTCATCCGGCCCCGGATTTCGACGTCTCGGCCGCCCACGAGCACGAGGACCCCCGCACCGTCCGGTGCCTGCTCTGCGCCCAGGGCTGCGTGATCCCTTCCGGGGGACGCGGCCGCTGCAACGCGCGTTACAACCACGGCGGGGAGCTGAGGACCCTGGTGTACGGGCGGCCGGCGGCCATCCATACCGATCCCATCGAGAAGAAACCCCTCTACCACTTCCTGCCCGGCAGCACGGCGTTCAGCCTGGCCACGGTGGGCTGCGCCCTGCACTGCCTGTTCTGCCAGAACTGGGAGATCAGCCAGGCCCGGCCCGAGGACAATCCCGGCGACGTCGTCGAACCCGCTCGCATGGTCCAGGGGGCCGTCGGTCGCAGCGCCCCGGTGATCGCCTTCACCTACAACGAACCGACGGTGTTCATCGAGTACCTGATCGACATCGCCGATCTGGCGCGCGCCCGGGGACTGCGGACCGCGATGATCAGCTGCGGGTTCATGAACGAGGCGCCGCTGCGCGAACTGTGCGGGTGCCTGGACGCCCTGAAGATCGACCTCAAGGGGTTCAGCCCCGACTTCTACCGCAAGGTCTGTTCGGCGGAGCTCGATCCGGTCCTGCGGAGCATCCGCCAGGCGTCGCGGTGCGGCGTCCACCTGGAGCTGGTGAACCTGGTGGTGCCCACCCTGAACGACTCCCCCGCCATGCTGGACGAGCTCTGCCGCTGGGTCGTCGGGGAAGTAGGCCCCGACGTGCCGGTGCACTTCACCCGCTTCCATCCGGACTATCAGCTGCAACACCTGCCGCCCACTCCGGTCGAGACGCTCGAGCGGGCACGCGAGGCCGCCCTGGCCGCCGGCATCCATCACCCCTACGTGGGCAACGTGCCGGGACACGAAGGGAACCACACGTACTGTCCGGGTTGCGGGAAGGTGGTCATCCGGCGGCGGGGATTCCTGATCGAGAACAATCACGTGCGCGGCGGATCCTGCGGGTTCTGCGGCGCGCCCATTGCGGGAGTATGGAGCTGATGACGTCGCGGTCCATCCTGACCTGGAGCGTGCTGGCCATGTCGATCCTGACGAACTTCGGTGAACCGACCTTCGCCGCAGGCAAGGTGCGCCCGGCGGCGGTCGCCGGGACCTTCTATCCCGGAGAGCCCGGCGCCCTGAGGATGGCGGTGCGGGCCTTCCTCGACCGCGCCGTGCCTGCGCGGCACGAAAGGCCCCTTGCCCTGATCGTCCCCCACGCGGGGTACGTCTTCTCGGGCCAGATCGCCGCCGACGGCTACCGGCAGGCAGAGGGCGGCGATTACGACGTGGTGGTGATCCTGGGCGTGAACCACAAGGCGTCCGGGTTCCAGGGGATCTCGGTCTACGACGGCCCCGGCTACCGCACGCCCCTGGGGACGGCGTCCTGCGACCGGACGCTGGCCGACGCCTTGCGCCGCGCCGACAAGCGATTCGCCTACGAACCGCGGGCCGATTCGGCGGAGCACTCGGTCGAGGTCCAGGTTCCCTTCGTGCAGACCGTCCTGCCCGGAGTGCCCATCGTGCCGGTGGTGGTCGGCGGCCATGATGAAAAATTGTGGGACGCCTTCGCCCGAGCCCTCCCCTCCGCCCTCGAGGGTCGGAAGCCGCTGATCATCGCCAGCAGCGACCTTTCCCACTATCCCCCCCACGCCGAGGCCTGTGCGAGCGATCGGGCCGTCCTGGCGGCCGTGGCCACGCTGGATCCCACGGAGGTGCGGCGGACCATCGGGAAGCAGATGCGATCCAGCCGCGCCGACCTCGCGACCTGCGCCTGCGGGGAAGGCCCCATCGTGATCGCCCTGACGGCGGCCAGCCTGCTGGGCGCGGGCCACGCGGCGGCGCTCAGCTACGCCAACAGCGGCGACACGGCGGTCGGCGACCGCAGCCGCTGCGTGGGATACGGGTCGGTCGCCATCCTGCCCGGAGCCGGCGAGGCCGACACCGCCGCTTTGTCGCCCGTGGAGCCCGCGCCTGCGGAAACGGAGCTGAAGGACGGCGATCGCCGCGCCCTGCTGGAGTTCGCGCGCGCGACCATCCGGCAATACCTCGATTCGGAGACGGCCCCGCTTTTCCGGAGCGTTTCGCCCGTCCTGTGGCGGCAGCAGGGCGCCTTCGTCACCCTCAAGAAGCGTGGACAACTGAGGGGATGCATCGGCCACATGACCGAGGACATGCCGCTGGGACAGGTGGTCGGAGCCATGGCCATCCAGGCCGCCTTCAACGACCGCAGGTTCGATCCCGTCACCATGCGCGAGGCGGACGACCTGGAGATCGAGATCTCGGTGCTGACGCCGTTCCGCGCGGTTTCCGGACCCGAGGCCGTGGTGGTCGGCCGCGACGGCGTGGTGCTGCGCAAGGGGGACCGGTCCGCGGTCTTCCTGCCCCAGGTGGCCACGGAGCAGGGCTGGGACCGCGAGACCCTCCTCCGGCAGCTGAGCTTGAAGGCCGGTCTGCCCGCCGACGCCTGGCGCTCGGGCGCCCAGCTGTCGGTGTTCCAGGCCGAGGTATTCGGCGAGCACGACCTGCCCCGGCGATGATGGCGTTGCTCGCGGTCCTGGGCTCGGTCTCGCTGCTGGGTCAGGTGATCCTGCTGCGCGAGGTCACGATCGCCTTCTTCGGCAGCGAGTTGGTGATCCTGCTGGGGATCGGTTTGTGGCTGCTGGGGACCGGGCTGGGTGCGGCGGCGGCGGGCCGGTTGCGGGGTGGGGCCCTGCTTGTCGCGCCCGTGTTCCTGTTGGTTTTCGGGCTCCTCGTCCCTGGCCTGGTCGTATGGGCGCGGGCGGTCCGGGGGATCTGGGGAGCCGTTCCCGGGGCCTATCTTCCCTTTTCCGGTCAGATGGTTGCCATGGCAACCATCCTCGTGCCTGCCGCCCTGATCTCGGGCCTCGTCTTCGCCCTGGCCGCACGCGGCGCGGTCGCCGGCGGCCGCACCCTGGGCGCCGCCTACGCCGCCGAATGCGCGGGAGCCCTCGCCGGCGGCGCGGCGGCCACCGGTTTCGTCGCGGCCGGCCTGGGCAACCTGACCCAGGGGATGGTCTGCGGGGTGATCGCCGCAGGGGCCTGCGCGATCGGACGCCAGGCGAAGGCGCGGATCGCCGGCGTCGCCGCTTGCCTTCTGCTGGTTGTCGGTCTCCTCCTGTCCCCCGCCCTCGACCGGGCGACCACCCGCTGGAACCATCCCGACCTGCTGGCCGTGCGGGACACGCCCTACGGCCGCATCACCGCCGAGGGCCGCCGGGGCCAGCTCGCCTTCTTCGTCAACGACGCCCTCGCCTACGAGAACCAGGGCACCGCGGCCGAGGAATTCGTCCAGCTGGCGGCGTTGCAGGTCGACGACCCGCGCCGCATCCTCGTGCTGGGCGGAGGGTTGACCGGCATCCTCGACGAGGTGGGCAAGCTCCGCGCGCAAGCGGTGATGTACGTGGAGAGGGACCCGGTCCTGCTGGCCATGCTGCGGGAACTGACGAACCCGTCCGGCCCGGCACTGGACACCGTGGTCGCCGATCCCCGGCGATACCTGGCCGGACAGGCCGGCTGGGATCTCGTCCTGGTGGGCATGCCCGACCCCGACAGCGCCCTGGCCAACCGTTACTACACCGCGGAGTTCTTCACGGCGTGCCGGGCCGCCCTGACCCCCCGGGGGGTCCTGGCCTTCCGGCTGACAGGGTCGGAGAACGTCCGGACGCCGGCGCGCATCCGGCGGGCCGCGGCCATCGTGCGGGCCCTGGAAGGGACCTTCGCCTCGGTGGTGGTCGTGCCGGGATCCGTCGACGTGTTCCTGGCTTCGGCCGCACCGCTGGCGCGCGACGCCGCCACCCCGGCCGAGCGGCTCACGGCCCGCGGGACGAAGACCCGATTGATCAGTCCCGCCTATCTGGAATACCTCTACGGCAACGACCGGTTCGCGGAGATGGATTCCTTGCTGGCATCCGCCGAGGTTTCCGCCAACACCGACGCCCGGCCAGCCTGCTTCCGCCACACCCTGCTGCTGTGGTTTGCGCGGTTCCGGCCGGAGGTGGGCTGGGTCGAGGCGGGGTCCCTCACCGCCGCGGACTTCATCCGGTCGCCCTGGACCTGGGCGGTCGCAGCCGCCTGGGCGGTGGTCGCCCGGTTCGCCAGGCGGCATCCCCGGGTGCGGCTCGGGGCGGCCATGGGCGCGATCGGCGCCGCCGGGATGGCCCTGGAAGCCGCGGTCCTGATGGACTTCCAGGTCCGCGTCGGCGCCCTCTACCAGGACCTGGGCCTGCTGCTCTGCCTGTTCATGCTGGGGATGGCCCTGGGGTCGGCGGCGGGGGCGCGCGGGACCGACGCCTTCGCCGGCCGGATCCGGGGACCGGCAGTGTGCCTCGCCGCGGCGGCCCTGGCGGCGTGGTGGGCGATGGAGCGCGGCCTGCTGGACTCGTTGCCCGCCGCCGGTGCGACGCTGATGCTCGGCGCCGCTGCTGTGGGCTGGGCGTTCGCCCTGCTGGGCCGGGCGCAGGGGACCTCACCCGGGCGGACGGCTTCGCCGCTGATCGCCGCCGACCTGGCGGGCAGCGCCCTGGGCTCGCTGACGGCGGGCCTGGTGCTGATCCCCCTGTGGGGCCCGGGCGGGGCGGCCGCCGGGGCCGCCCTGCTTGCCGTCGCCATCCTTGCGCTCTGACTCCTTCACAGCGAGAAGTACTGCGACACCTTCACCATGAAGATGTCTTCGCCGGGGGCGTCCAGCAGGGAGCGCACGTCGCGACCCAGGTCGAACCGTCCGGGGTCGTCCAGGTTCGCCCGGTCCTGGGTCCATACGAAGAAGAAGGTGCTGCCTGCGGCATACTCCCACCGCAGCACGAGGTTGATCTTCAGGGACTTGAAGTTGAAGTCCTGGTCGGCCAGGCGGAAGGCGTCGGCTCCGGACCCGCCCGGAGGGGTCACCAGGTACGGGTTGTCGGCGTCGCCCTGGGGGTCGTAGACCAGCGTCGAGCCTCCGTCCTGCCCGTAGCGGTTGAAGTCGAAGGTGCCGGGGCGGGCCAGTTCCTTCAGGTCGCTGTAGTCGCCGGAGGCGAACAACGGCTGGACGTAGGTCTGCAGGGTGAGCTTCGGCGTGAAGGTCCAGTCGATGCGCGTCTCCAGGGAGAACTGCCGGTATTCCAGGTCGGCGAAGACGTAGCGCTTGCCGAAGGTGGATTCCATCAGCGGATCGGCGACCACGTCGTAATACTGGGCCTCGTCCTGCGACCAGCGGTAACGCGGGCTCAGGGTCACTCCCAAAGCCTGCACCGGATGCACCTCCAGGGAGAGCGAACCGTAGCCCGAATGGGATCCCGCGTCGTCCCCGGAGGCTCCTCCTCCGACGCTCCACGACCAGCTGCGCCGGCCGTCCGAGGAGAGATTCAGGTCGAATTCGCGGTAGCCGGGCGCCCGCATCACCGGTCCGCCGCGGGTGGCGCGGATGTCGTTGCGCTCCGGGTTGAAGAAGACCATCCCATCCAGGCTCCAGAAGTTGGCGAACTGGGCCCAGTACCAGGCGCCGAAGCCGCCGTTGTCCGGCGTCCCGCCGGTGTCCCAGGTCTTGTAGGTCGCCAGATTCACGCTCTGGTTGCGGAAGAGACGGTTCGGCTCGGTCCAGCGGTACCCCCCCACCACCGACCAGTTGATCACGTCGGTGTAGTAGGCGAAACCGACGTCGTTGATCTCGTAACCGGGCGAGGAGTATCCCGCCGCGGAGTTGAACAGCCAGTCGCCCGACTCCTTGTTCACCGCCGCCCGCCCCTGCCAGCCGGTCATCGTCGTCGAGCCGGGGTCGTAGGAAAGGTGGTCGGCGCCGGGGCGGTCGAAGGCGTGGCGCGAGGAGGTCTGCAACGCGTCGATGGCCTCGGGACTGCCGGTGACATGGCTGCCGGCCAGGTACGCCTTCAGGGCCCAGACGCCGTCCTCGTCCAGATGGGTCCAGCCGTCGATCCCGCCCGTGAACGACCGCTTGTCCAGCTCGGCCTGGCTGACCGGGTCGTCGAGCTTGCGGACGGTTGAGGTGGCCAGGAATCCCAGCCCCCGGCTGCCGTCGGGACGGGCGTGCTTGGCCCGCACCACCGAGTAGTTGGTGAACGGCTCGACCACCTGGTCGTGCTCCCGGCCGTCGGTCTGAAGGTGCGCCTTCTCCCGGGCGGTGAACGCCGTGAAGGCCCCGACCGAGGTGTCCCCCACCTTGCCGCTGATCTTGGTCGCCCCGAGGATGGTGGTCGACTGCGGGCCGTCCTCCCAATCCGGGCTCCCCTCGATGCCGATCTGGGGATACCGGCCCACCCGGCGGCTGTAGAACAGCAGCGGGCTCATCCAGTTGAAGTTCCAGTTGCTGCTGGTCCCCTCCTCGCCGAAGCGGAAGATGTTGGCGTCCTCCACGAAGAACGGGCGCTTCTCCTCGAAGAAGGTCTCGTAGGCCGAGAGGTTCACCACCGCGGGGTCGACCTCCACCTGGCCGAAATCGGGGTTCACCGTGGCGTTCATCGTCAGGTTGTTCGACAGGGCGGTCTTGACGTCCAGGCCTGCGTTGCCGCTCAGCTGGGGGTCCTCACGGAAGGGATCGCCCGGGTCCACGTTGAGGGCCTCGCCCTTGAGCAGGCCGTAGGCACGGACCTCGGCCTTGCTGCCCGGCCGGACGCCTGAGATGCCCACCAGGTCGGGGAACCGGCGGCCGTAGCCCGCCTCGTCCCGGGGCAGGTGGAACAGGTCGTCCCGTTCGTTGTAGCGCAGGATGCGCCGCGAGAAGTTGAAGCCCCAGACCTGCTGGTCGGTGTCGGGGAATTTCAGCTGGGAAAAGGGGATACGGACTTCCAGGGTCCAGCCCTGGCCGTCGATGTTCGTGGCCGCCTCCCAGACCCCGTCCCAGGTCGAGTCCCCCCAACCGTCGTTGTAGAGGGCGGAATCGCCGATCACTCCTGCAGGATTGATCGAGAACGAGAAGGCGTTGCGGTCGTCGTTGAAGGTGTCGAGGTTGATGTAGATCCAGTCGGAGCTGGGCCAGGTGTCCCGGCGGCCCAGACGGGCCGCGATGGAGTCGGGGGCCGAATCGTGCATGCGCGCGGCGACGAAGACCGCGGCGTCATCGTACGCCACCCAGAACTCGGTGCGGTGGCGGGGAGCCACCCCGTTGACGGGATCGTTCTGGACCAGGCGGGATTCCCCGGGCCCCTGCCAGGCGTCCTCGAGGAGCAGACCGTCCAGGACCACCGGTTCATCCAGACGGACCGCCCGCACCGTTCCGGGTCCCGAGACCGTTTCGGTGTCTGCGGCGCCGGCAGGGCCGGCGATCAGGAACGACAGGACCATGAACGCGAGGGCCGGCTGGGGGCAGCGCAGAGCGAGTCGCATGGATGACCTTTCGGGTATGGCGTGGGCGTCGGGGAAAGTCAGGGCGCCCCGGCCGATAAGAAACGGCCCGGCGCTTTCCAGGTATGACGACCAAAAGTCCGAAAGGGTTGTCGAAAAATACCGGCCCCGGGCAGTGAGACCGGGGCCGGGGCCGAGCGGGAGGGGTGAAGGGCCTACTTCAAGAGGACCATCCGGCGAACCTCGGACTGGTCCCCCGCCTGGAACCTGTAAAAGTACCCGCCGGAGGCCACGGTCCGGCCGCGATCGTCCCGGCCGTTCCAGGCCACCGAATGCCGCCCCCGTTCCAGGTTCGCAGCCAGGACCGTCCTGACCAGCCGGCCGTCCAGGCTGTACACCCGCAGGTCCACCCGCGCGTCCGCCAGCAGTTCGAAATCGAAACGCGTGAGGGCGTTGAAGGGGTTGGGGTAGTTGCCGTCCAGCCGGTAGAGGCGGGCTCCCCGCGCTCCGTCGGGCACCGCCGAGGCGCCCTCGCATTCGTCGGGTATCCCGTTGCCGTTGGTGTCCTCGCTGGTTCCCGCCGAGATGTCGCAGGCGTCGAGGGTTCCGTTGCCGTTGCAGTCGATGAAGGCGAAGCAGGCCTCGAGCACCAGGTCGATGATCCCCTGGGCGAGATCCGCGGCGGGGACGGCGGAACTGAAGCGGATGCCTCCCGTGGAATCGGCCAGGGTCTGGGCCAGGGCGATCACGGCGGAGCTCGATCCCGACCCGGTGATGGGCGAGACGACGACCTTGTTCTGCCTCGCCACCACGATGGCGTGATCGACCGCCGCCTGGTCGTTGACGGTGACCGGGTCCCCGCACCACGACCCCTCGTCCGAAAGCGGTACGATCAGCCGGACCGATTCCCCGCGGGGCCGCCAGGGGTAGCGGCCGGCGACCACGGCCGTGGCCAGGCCCCAGTCCTCCTGGCAGACCTCGAGCCCGCCCGGACACGAGCCCAGGAACTCCAGCCCGGCCGGAGGCGCACCCGGCACCTCGGTCCCCAGCAGCGCGGTGACGTGGTTCTCCAGGCAGCCGTAGGCTCCGCCGGGCAGGTCGCAGATTCCCAGCAGGCTCGGCATCACCGTCAGGCCGGCCGCATCGAGCCGCTCGACGACCTGGGTCATGTTCGCGCACAGGGCCGACGCCTCGTCATCCATGGACGTCGAGGTGTCCATGACGAAGACCACCTCCACGGGCGGGCAGGTGGGACACTCGTCGGGGATCCCGTTCAGATCGCAATCCTCGCTCGTCCCCGAGTCGAGGTCGCAGGTGTCGGGGATTCCGTTGGCGTTGCAATCCTCGGCGGCGCCCAGGGCGATGTCGCAAGTGTCGTGGATCCCGTTCCCGTCGCAGTCGAGCTCGGGATGCACCGTCGCGTCGCACCGCCCCAGGAGGTAGATCATCCCGTCGGTGTTGGAGGTGAGGAGCAGCCACCTGCCGTCGGGCGAGATGTCCACGCCAGCCCAGCCCAGGGACGAGTTGATGCCGGTTGCGATCTCGGTGACGACCCCGTCCGTCCGTCCGATGCGGACCAGGCGGTCGTCGACCTGGTCGAGGACGAGCAGGTCGTCCGTCCAGGGATCGATGGCGATGCCCGCGGGATCGGGCAGGGCCACGGAGGTGGCGAAGACGGTCAGCGAGCCCCCCGCCCCGACCTCGTAGACCACGCCGGGAGCGGTCAGGCCGGTGTCGACGACGAAGACGCCCGTCCGGTCGATCGCCACGTCCACCGCATCGATGAGGAGGCCTGTGTCCGCGTGGAGCAGGGTCTCGGCCTCGGCGATGAAGGGCGACCAGGTCCAGATCTCGTCGGGGCCGCTGTTCCCCCGGTCCACCACCAGGGCCTTGCCCGGGAGCAGGACGTCACCGGAATAATCGGGGGGAGCGAAGGCCATCCCGATGGGATCGTCGTCGCCGGAATGGAATCCCGAAACCCAGGTGGTCCGTCCGGTGGCGCCCAGTGCGGTGCGGTAGATGATGCCGCCGTAATCCTCGGCCTGGAAGACCGAACCCGAATCCGGCTGAACGGCGACTGCCGCGGTGTTGCTGCCGGTCGATATCCGGGTGGCGAAGCCCTGGGCGTCGATGCGGTAGAGGCCGTCGGTGGAGGTACCGCGGCGGCCCACGTAGATGGCCCCGTCCACGGGATTGGAGCAGGCCGATATCGGCGCGGTGAAGGGGATGGACCGCACCAGGGTCCAGCCGGATTCGACGATGACGGGCTGCGACCCGGCCGGAACGGCGGTGAGCAGGCCGAGGCACAGGACGGTCGAGAACAGGACGGCGCGTCCGCGCATCCTTGAGTCGGCAGGCGTGGTGGACATGGCGTTTCCCCCCGATCACAGGGCGGAGTCACCGGCGGCAGGAAGCAGGGGCCGGTTGTCCTGCCCGTCATGATGAGATCATTTTACCAGAATGTCCCGCGGCACGGGGAAAAAGTCAGCTCTCCGGAACGATGGCCTCCCGCTCGTATTCGCCGGAGGCGACCTCCGCGGCAGTGAGGAAAGCCAGCCGCACCAGTTCCTCGAACAGGGCCGGATTGAGCGTCTCCACGGTGTCGGTGTGCCGGTGCAGGTGGGTGTAGCTGTACCGGGAGGCGAAGTACAGGGTGGGCACCCCCTCGTCCCAGAACGGGGCCGCGTCGGCCCCGCCCCCTCGCCAGGTCGCGGCGATGGTGAGCGCCCCCCGGTCCGCGTCGATGCCCCGGGCCAGATCCCACAGGACGGGCTGGCTCTTGCCGCCCCCCAGCTGGATGCTGTCGCCGTGGGCCACGCAGTCCAGGTTGATCATCGCGGCGGTGCGGTCCAGCGGGATGACCGGATGTCCCGCATGGAACCGCGCCCCATGCAGGCCCTGCTCCTCGCCGGCGAACAGCACGAAGACCACGGTGCGTCGCGGGGGCCGCCCGGCCGCAGCCTCGGCGGCGAAGGCGCGGGCGATGCCCAGCACCGCGGCCGCTCCCGAGGCGTTGTCGTTGGCCCCCGGCCAGAGGACCTCGCCCTGGCTGCCCACGTGGTCCAGGTGGCCGCCGACCACCACAGCCTCGTCCTTCAGGACGGGATCGGTCCCCCGCAGCACCCCGACGACGTTCCAGGTGTCCGCCGCGGGCGCGTAGTCGGCCTCGACGGCGACCGCAGCCCTGCCGGACAGAGGGCGGGACGCCGGCCGGCGGACCTCGTCGATGACCGCCTGCAGGCCCTTCAGTTCCTCCATCCCCCCGGCGCACAGGCGGGCCGCCTGTTCCAGGGAGATCTGGACGGCCGGCAGGTCGGGCACGTGGTCGCCGGGCCCGTGCAAAACGCTGGCGATGACCGGCTGGGGATCCTGGTCGTTGGGACGCGAAATGAGCAGCAGGGCGGCCGCCCCGTGGTCACGCGCGGTGCGGGCCTTGGGCCGCGGCAGATCCGCCCGGTCCCACCCCTCCCCATCGTCCAGCCGCCAGGGCGGGGCCTGCTTGAAGGCCAGGACGATCTTCCCGGCCACGTCGACGCCGGCGTAGTCGTCATACCCGCGGTCGGGCAGGCTCAGGCCGTAACCCACGAAGACCACCTCGCCCGAGACGTTCCCGCTGCCGGTGAAACCCCGGCACGCGCACTCCTCCCCCGGCGCCAGGTCCTGCGGCACTCCGGCCTGGTCCGTCACCGTCACGGCGCACTGCCGGATGACGTTGGCCTCCATGGGCAGGTGCTGCAGCCAGCTCCCGTCGTCGCCGCCCGGTTCGAGCCCCAGTTCAGCGAGGACTGCGGCCGCGTGGTCCGTCGCAAGCCGGTAACCGTCGGTGCCGGGCAGCCGACCGGCGCACTCGGGGGAGGCGAAGAGGGAGACGTCGGCCAGCAGCGATCCGGAGGTGATCACCGCCGCGGAGTCGCCGCCGGCGTGGACGACGAACGGGACCAGGAACAGGAGCGATGCGGCAAGGGCGCGAGCGGCCGGAGTCATGGCGGTCCTTTCGGGACGAGGCGACGGACTTCCCCCTGCAGCAATTGTGGGCGACGGCGGGGATCCGGTCAACCGCCCTGCCCCGGATGGAGAAGACCCGGGTCGCCCCGGGTCTCCTCGCTCGACTCGCCGGATCGTTCCGTCTACCGGAACAGGGCCTTCACGTTGCCGAAGCTGGTCGGCTCGTCGGCGACGACCGTGCCCAGATCCTGGAAGGTGATGTCGCCCCAGACCACGTTGAAGTTCGAACCCACGCCGGATCCGGACATGTTGTTGAACTGCATGTGGCCGCCCGCATAGGCGGGGGACAGGATGCCCCACAGCCCGTGCGGGGGATCCTCGGCGGGGTTGCCCTCGTCGAAGGGAATCGGGCCGCTGGTGTGCAGGACGCCGTCGTCGTAGAGGTACTCGATGGTGGCGGGCATGGTCGAGTTCATCTCGACGTTGGTCGTGTAGATCATGCCCAGGCGCACGGTGGTGCCCTTGACGTAGCTCACGCCCTGGCTGCCCGTGAACGAATAGAAGGGCAGACGGCCGCCGAAGCAGGCCACCTCGCCGTCGGGGGTCCGCACGTTGAAGCGGCCGTCGACGTTGGGGGACCACCAGGGGGAGATCTGCAGGCCGGCCTCGCCGTCGCCGGTTCCGGAGAGGGTCACCTCGGCCGTGAACATGAACCCGTCGAGGTTGTCGAACTGCTGGGCGGTCATGCCGTCGGTGGAGAACCGCCAGACGTGCAGGTTCGCCCAGCCCAGGGGGCCGGCGGCCTCGTCGTTGATGTCGATGACGGTCGGATAGCTGTTGTTGACGGTCAAAATCGATGCGAAGGAATCGTTGAAAACGCGTTCGATGACGACCGCGCCGGTGGGCGTGTCGGTCGCCAGGGCCGTCCCGGCCGACAACGCCACCAGGGCGAAGGCGCACAGGACGCTGACTTTGAAGATCTTGAACATGGCTGTTTCTCCTCAGGTTGATGACGAATCTATACCTTGTTCCCGGAAGTTTCGTTTTCCATCGACGGTCCACCACCTCCTTCACCGGCTGGTCCCTCGCGCCGGCGATCACTTCAGTACGATACACCGCTTCCATTGCGTCCGGCCGTGGGATTCCAGGGAATACAGGTAGATGCCGCTCGGCAGCCCCTCGGAATCCAGGGTCATCTGCTGCAGGTCCTTGTCCGCTGCCTGGCCGACGGTCTCCCGCACGATCCGACCCCTCAGGTCGTACATCCGCAGGGTCACCTCCCCGGGCTCGGCCACCCGGAAGGAGATCTGGGTCGAACCCCGGAAGGGGTTCGGCGCGTTCTGCCCGAGTTCGATGCCCGGGGCGGAGGCCAGGGGTCCCTCGGGGACCCCGGACACGTCCATGAAGCCCGCCCGGATCAGGCCCGCCCGCAGGTCGGCGTTGCCCATCATCCGGTTCCACACCGAACCGTTCAGGTAGTTCTCGATCATGAGGATGATGGGGCCCTGGTCGATGCCCAGGTAGTCGGTCCCCCACCAGAACTGGGTCAGGTTGAAGGCGTCCTTGAAGCCGTACTCGCCCCACAGCATGACGCCGTAGTTGTCGTACATGTGGTGCAGCGCCGGGATGACGATCTCGGGCGCGAAGGCGATGGAACTCGCGGCCGCCGTCGGCGTGATGGTGCCGTTGTCGTTCTGGGCGGGCGGCGCCCCGTGGGCCAGGTAGCCCCCCGGATCGTCCGAGGCCGTCAAACCCCAGCAGTTCTCCCCGTAGCCTGCCCACCCGTAGGGATTGGCGATGCAGTACTCCCGGGCCGCAACGGTGGCCCGCCGCGAGTTCTCGAAGTAGTCGATGCCCCGCAGCTGCATGTAGGGGTCGCGGATGTCGCGGAAGTCCACCCAGCAGTGCGAGTACTGGTGGCCGAACAGGGGCGGGAAGATCACGTAGATCTGCCCGTACTGCACGCTCCAGTTGTAGCCGCTGGTCCAGTAGGCCCAGGTGTAGTCGGGCACGGGATGGGTCGGCGAGCCCAGGGCCAGCAGGTACAGGATCATGGCCTCGTTGTAGCCGATCCAGTAACCGAAGCCGCTGAACCCGGTGACCGGCTTCCAGCCCATGCGCAGGCCGTTGCCCCCGCTGCGCATGAAGTCCCAGTCCACGCGGTAGTACAGGGAGTCCGCCAGGGCCCGCACTTCGACGTCCCCCGGGTCGTCGGTGTCGAAGTACTGCTTGGCGTCCAGGACCCCGGCCATCAGCAGGGCGGTATCGATGGTCGAAAGCTCGCTGCTCCAGGTCCTCACGCCGGAATTGATGTCCAGGAAGTGGTAGAACAGGCCCTTGTAGCCGTTGGTGTTGTACTCGGCGTCGCTCTGGGGCCCGTCCCAGAGAGTCTGCATGCCCAGCAGGATGCGGTCGCGCCCCTCGGTCCGGGACACCCAGCCGTGGTCGATCCCGATGCAGATGGCGGTGATCCCGAATCCCTGGGCCGCGATGCTGCAGGGGGACCAGGGCTGGCTGCGGTCCCGGATCAGGCCGTTGAGGGGATTCGCCTCCTCCCAGAAGTACTGGAAGGCGGTGCGCTGCAGGCTGTCCAGAAGGGCCTCGGTGGGCAGGGATTTCTGGGCCGGCAGGGGCAGGTCGCGGGCTCCGGCCGCCAGGACACCGGGTGCGACGCCGGGTGCGGCGCCGGCCAGCACCCCCAGCAAAACGAGGATCGCGGACAGGAGCCATCGGTAGCGGGGGCGGGCCGTCGTGCGGTGTGATGTCTGGATTGTCTTCACCGGCCGTCACTCCTCGAGTTGCGAAAGGGCCGCGGCGAGCGGCCCCTCCTAGAAATCGATGACCATGGTCACCCGATGGGTGTCCTCCAGGTGCTCGTGCCCCGCCCACGCGTAGTCGAGGGCGTAGCGGGACCGGCCCAGGTCGCCTTCCACGCCGAAGCCCAGGGTCAGGCCCAGCTCGCCGTCGGTCTGGAACAGGGTCTGGTATCCCGCGCGCAGGGCGAGTAGCCGCCGCAGCTTCCATTCCACACCCAGGTTCATGCTCTCGCTGTTGTCGTTGGGGTGCAGCCCTTCGACCAGCAGCAGCAGGGCGCTTTCCTTGCTCACCTGGTAGGGCACGCTCAGGCCGAGCCGGAACAGGCCCGGCAGGGGGAACCGGTCGGTGGACTGCTCGGCGGGCAGGGAGCTGTTGTCGCCGTAGGAGTCGGGATCTCGATCGTACTGGATGCCCAGGCCGCTGCCCGTGTAGCGGGCGCGGGTGCCCAGGTTCGCCAGGGAGAAGGCCAGGCGGGCCCCGCCCTCGGACAGCAGGTACGTGGTGCCGAGATTGAAGGTCATCATCTTGTCCGAGGCGGTCCAGATGCGCTCGGTCACGTAGTTGGCCTGCAGGCCGGCGGCGAACCGGCTGGTGATCCGCTTGCCGAAGCCGATGCCCAGAGCCACGTTGGAAACCGTGTAGCGTTCGCCCGTGCCCAAGGGCGACTCCACCGTGCGGACGTCGATCTCGCCCGAGTTCAGCGCCGTCACGCTGACGAAGAAGTTGCCCACGCCGGTGACCGGCAGGGCCGCCGCGAAGTAGTCGTGGCTGATGTCGGCGAACCACATGCTGTGGGAATACTGGACGGCCGCCTCCTCCAGCAGCCCGAGCGCGCCGACGTTGTAGTAGACGGCGTCGACCCCTCCGGGCAGGGCCGAGCCGGCGTTGCCCAGGGCGGCGCCGCGGGCGGCCGGTTCGATCCGCAGGAAGGTCCCGATGGTGCTCCCGACCTGGGTCTGCGCCGTCGCGCCGCCGACCGCGGCCGCCAGGTACACCCCCAGGATCAGCACGACTTTCTTCATGTCTTTCCCCGCGTTGCAGGCCTGACGTTCACGCGCATCGCCGGCCTCATTTCACGATGGCGAACTTGCCGGTGGCGGTCCCGGCCGTTCCGCCGTCCACATGGAAGATGTAGAGCCCCGGAGCGACGTCGAGCTGGTCCTTGGTGCGCAGGTCCCAGGCCACGACTCCCTCGTCGGTCCCGTCGTGCCGGAGGGTCTGCACCAGTTCGCCCAGGAGGTTGTAGATCCGGACGGTGCAGCGGGCGGGCAGGCCGCGGAACTCGATCCGCCGCTCCCCCCGGCCCGACACCGCGAAGCGTTCGGGTTCGAAGCTGGCGGAGGCCATGTACGGGTTCGGCACCACGTAGGGGGCCAGGACGCCCGAGGCGGCCTTGTCGACGTAGGAGCCCCGGGTCGAGAACCTGAAGACGTCGTCGCCGCTGAACGGGCGCACCAGACGCAACTCGTAGGCGTCGGCGATCCCCGGAACGGTTTCCGCCTCTCCCCCGGCCACGTCCACCTCGAAGCGCCAGGTGGCCTGCGGCGTGTCCGGGTCCGACTCCAGATAGGTGAAAGCGTCGACGAGTTCGTCCGCCGCGCTGAGGGTCTGGTCCCCGTTCCGGTCCCGGAACCGGAAATCGAGCTGGACGTCGCCTTCGGCCGTATGGGCGATGATCCTGAACTTGGCGGGCGTGGCCACGAAGGGGAACCCGGCCAGGGACGTGTCCACGACCCTGTCGAAGAACTCCACGGTGACGTCGTCGGGGAAGCCGGGACGCACCTGGTTGATGGGCAGGACGTCCTGATAGGACACCCGGAGCTCCAGGTCGGTGGGACTGCCTTCCGCCCAGCCGGAATTTTCGGGGTCGATGACGACCTCCGCGGCTGTCGCCACGATGGGCAGCAGGCCGGCCCCCACCGGGCCGATGCCCTGGCCGATCAGGTCCCGGCCGGTCTCGAAGACGATCTCGCCGGTGGTCTCGTCCGTCAGGATGTAGCGCGAGGCCAGCAGGCTGTCCGGGTGGGGCGTCGCGAAGGCGAGGCTGAAGTCGTGGCCGTCGGGCACCTCGTTGGAGTTGACGACCTCGACCACCACCGTCCCCGCGCCTCGTCCGGAGACGTGCTCGGCGGCTTCGGCCGCGGCGGGCACGTAGCCCAGCACCCGGGGATTGGGCCGGGCGGCCACCACGTTGGACGGCAGCACCAGCCCTCCTCGCGGCGTCCGCGAGGGGGCGATGGCGTTCTCGGACGGGTAGAAGTTGAACTTGGGATCGGTCGAACCGAAGTCGTAGGCCGTCACCGCATAGTAGTATTGCTGGCCGTTGGTCACCCCGTAGTCGGTCCAGGTGTGGGTGAGCCCCGTCTCGGTACCCAGGTAGTACTGGACGCCTTCGATCGCCAGCTCCGAGTACCCGCTCACCCCGTCGATCCGGTCGAACTGGGCGATGGGCTTGCCGTTGCCCAGGGGACCGCTCCCGGTCCCGGTGGTGATCACCTGGGGATCCCGGAAGTCCGGATCCGTGGAGCGATAGATCCGGTAACCCTCGAAGTCGTAATCGCCGGTGACCGGGTCGGCGCCGCGTTCGGCGACGTCGTCCCAGGACAGGCGCACGAAACCGTCGCCCTCCTCGGCGGTCACGGTCGGCGCCTTGGGCGGGACCGCGAACCGGTAGTTGGCGTTGTAGATCTGCTGGACCGTCTGGGTGTTGCGGGACAGTTCGTCCAGACTGGCGCCGTAGGCCAGGGCCAGGCTGAAGCGCTCGGTCTTGCCGGCCTCGAGCCGGAAGGGGCCGGAGGCGAAGAGGAAACCGATGTTGTAGTTCGAGGCAAGCGGAGCGTCGAACCGCACCGAGGAATCGGGATCGGCGAACTGGTTGTACAGCCGCTCGGGCCAGTCGTGGTTGTCGGTGAAGAAGACGATGCCGTCCACTTCCTGGTTGGGATTGTTCTGGCCGGGGCGGATGCGGTTGAGCTTGAACCCCGTCAGGCCGATCTGGTCGGACTCGTTCAGGTCGGTCCCGTCGAAGTTCGGTTCGCCGGGCGTGGGGATGCCGTCGCCCTCACCCGTGTCCCCTGTTTCCGGGAGACCGTCCGCGCCGACGTCGTGCCCCTCGACCGTCCAGTCCATGTCCTCGTCGCCGGTCCACCACAGGCCCGCCCGGTACGCCGGAGACTCCTCGACCGGTCCGTAGGCGGCCTCGAACCGCGTCCGGTCGTAGTTGGCCGCGACGTGGGACATGATCTGGGATTCGCCGATCATCATCCCGCCGGGGCCGCCGTCGCGCCGCTCGTCGGTGATCCCGTCGAGGTCGTTGTCCAGGCCGTCGGAGGAATTGCCCGGTGTCTCCATGTAGGCGTAGCCCAGGTACCCGGTGGTGGCGCAGGAGCTGCTGAGATCGCGGCCGTGCCCGCCGTTGTCCCAGGTGTAGACGAGGTTGATCCTCTGGCCGTTGAAGACGTCCTGGTAGTAGGCGTTGTCGTCGTCCGATTCGTAGATGCCGTCGCAGGACAGGGCGGACCCGCCCACGCCCGAATCCATGTAGAGGCCGAAGATGATGTTGTCCTCGTAGTCGGTCGTGCTCTCGTTCGTGATGTCGTAGTGCCAGAAGATCACGTTGCGGGCCTGGGGGTTCGCCCACTGGAAGCCCCGCACCTCGATGCGCAGGCCCAGCCCCCGGCGCGTCGGGTCCCTGCTGTCGGGATAGTAGTTCCAGGCGTCGTAGAAGTCGTCGTCCAGGACCATGTAGCTCTCCTGGTCGGCGACGACCTGCTTGCCGAAGTAGCCGTTCCAGGACCCCGGCCAGCCCGGGTCGTCCACCTCGTCCAGGCGGTCGGGCCAGAAGTCGGGCCAGGTGCGCGGATCGTTGCTGAGGGCGACCGAACGCCCCGGGTTCAGGCCCGGATCGGGCTGGAAGTAGCCCGGCCGCGGCTCGAAGCGCATCACGCGGTTGAAGTAGGGACTCGTTCCCTGGCGCTCCCGGAACCCGGTCTCCATGATGTAGGCCTCGGCGCCGTCCAGCTGCGAGATCTTCGCCAGCACGAACGGCGTGATGCCGTCGCTGTAGTTCATGCCGCTGCCCTTGGGCACCTCCGCGGAGTGGAACACGCTGAGGTCGACGTTGCCGGGATCGCGCGGGTAGTCCCCGACCATGCCGTAGTTCCAGAAGATGGTCCGCATGTTGTTGGCGTCGTGCTGGCCCGAACGCTCGGCGTCCTCGCGGCCCCGCTCGTCCTGCGGCACCGGGGTCACCACGTCCGCGGCGATGCGCCCCGGCGACAGCAGGATCGGCAACAGTGCGGCCAGCAGCCAGGCCGCCGCCGGCGTCCATCCCCGGGCCGTGCCCGTGTTCCGTGGCATCAAATCCATCCCTTTCCGGTGAATGCTCCGCCGCAGCGTCATCAGGACCCTCCCAGTTTCCAGCGCACTCCGAATTCGATGCGCCGGGGGGGATGGAAACGGGTGGGATTCCGCAGGGCGATCTCCTCGCTGGGGCTCACGGTCCGCGAGTAGTAGGGACTGCCCGTGGTGGCGAAGACCGGCCCGTTGAAGAAGCGAGCGTCGAACAGGTTGAACACCCTCAGGAAGACCCCGCCGTTCCCTCCGGACCCGATGGTCTTCTCGGCCCGCAGGTCGACCAGGAATCCGGTCGGCTTGCGGCCGGAGTTGGTCTCGCTGTTGAACCCGAAGGCGGCCTCGGTCACCGGGGTGTAGGGCTGGCCGCTTGCCAGCCGGACCACGGCGCTGACCGAGTACCTGTCCGGCTTGTTGAGGGCGGCCGTCAGGTTGACGGTGTGGCGCTGGTCCCAGTTGAAGGGCACCAGGCGCGGCCGAGGATCCTCGCCGGCGGCGGCCCGGTTGGCGGTCTCGCTCGGATCGCTGCTGTTGCCCAGGGCCTGCTGCCAGGTGTAGTCCAGGGCCAGGCTCAGCGGCCCCACCTTGCGGTGGTCCACGGCCAGGGTGACGCCCAGGGTGTTGCCGAAGTCGACGTTGGTCAGGCGCGTGTACTCGGCGCCGGTGTAGGTCTCGATGAACTCCACCCCGAGCAATTCCCGGATGTCCTTGTAGTAGATCGTCAGGTCGAAGCCCAGGTCGGGCGTCAGCACCTGCTTGTAGCCGGCCTCGTACTGCACCGTCTCCTCGGGCTTGACGTCGGGGTTGCCCATCAGGCCGTAGCGCACCTCGCCGGCCTGCAGGCGGGCCAGGATGTCGTAGTCCGAGTTGGTGAACATCGTCCCCACCGAGGGGAACTGGCGGAAGTGCCCGTAGGCGAAGTGGATGGCGGCCTTGTCCTCGATGGGGTAGGCGACGCCCAGCCGCGGCGACACCGAGGCCTTGACCGTCGTATCCTGGGGCCGGGATTCGGGCGCCCCCTCGATGGCGTTGGCCGGATTGGCAAGATCGCTGGGGATGGTCGACCGGGCGTCGAAGTAGTCCAGCCGCGCCCCGAACCGCACGATCAGGTCGGCGGTCTCGGCCTGATCCTGGATGAAGGCCGCCCCCATGACCGGATGGTAGGTGGCCGGGCCGGGATAGTCCGGGGGCTCGTTCAGGTGCCGGACCAGGGTCCCTTCCCCGTAGGTGAAGGTGACGTCGTTGCCGAAGGTGACCGCGGGCAGGCTCAGCTCCACCCCGGTCTTCAGCTGGTGGACCTGGTCGAGCTGACTGACGACCGATCCCTTGAGGATGAAGGCGTTGGTCTTCTGGCGGTAGTGGTTCAGCTGGACGCCCTGGTAGAACCAGTCCCCCAGGTTGGTCGAGGAGTCGAGCTGGGGCGAATCGTCGTACCGGGGATCGTAGATGTCCTCGTAGAGGTAGTCGGTGTATTCGAAGTAGTTCTGCCGCAGGCTGAGGTCCAGGAAGGACGAGGAGCCCAGGGTGTGGGTCAGGTCCAGCCCGTGGGAGATCGACACCGACCGCTGGATGGACAGGCCGTCCGGCATGTACCGGAACATGTAGTTCTGGGGCCGGCCTTTGCGGCCGTTGAAGACCGCCTGGTAGTTCAGGCTGGTGTTGGCGAAGGCGGAGTTCGTGACCTTGACCACCCCCGACCATTCGTCGTTGTAGCCCAGGGGCATGCGCTCGCGGTCGCCCGTGGCGACGAAGGGGCTGCCGGGCTCCGTGGGGTCCTCGACGTTGTCGGTGGGGTTGTAGCGGCGTTCGGCGTAGATGTAGTCGTCGAACAGGTAGCGCCGGCCGCTGACCAGGAAGGTGGTCTTCGCCAGGGGCAGGGGTCCGCTCAGGGTCAGCTGGTAGCTCTGGGTCCCAGTCAGGCGGGGGGTGTCGTCCGTCAGGCGCTCGTCCTCGCGGCCGGGGAAGAAGAAGCCCCCGGTGTAGACCTCGCCGTCGGCCTGGAAGGTCTCGGTGCCGTTCTTGAGCACGGCGTTGACCACGCCGCTCATGGCCTGGCCGTACTCCGCGTCGAAGGTCCCGCTGATGACCTGGACCTCCTGCAGCAGGGAGCGGTCGATCTTCAGGCTGGACGAGTTGTCGAAGGCGTTGTTCACGCTGACCCCGTCCACCTGGTACTGGACCTCGCCCTGGCGGCCGCCGCGGAAGTGACCGTCCACCACGCCCGCCTGCAGGTTCACCACGTCGTCCAGGTCCTGGACGGGCAGGGACTCGATCTCCTCGGTCGTCAGCGTCGACTGCGAGCTGGTCTCCTTGAGATCGACGGGGGGACGGGCCGCCACGACCACCACCTCTTCCGCCTGGAGGGTGGTGTCGCCCATCTTGAACTCGATGCGGGCCGTCTGGTCGGACGAGACGATCACGCCCGAGATGGTGACGGGATTGAAGCCCAGCCGGCTGGCCCTGACCTCGTAGGTGCCCGGCGGGACGTTCAGGATGTTGAAGGCTCCCTCGGCGTCCGCGTAGGCTCCCAGGCGGGTGCCGATCACCTGGATGGTGGCCGCCACCACCGGCCGTCCTTCCTGGTCGATCACCGTGCCGGCGACCGTCCCGGTGGTCCCGGCCAGCAGGGCGTCCGGGCAGGCGGCCGCCAGGCAGACCACCGCCAGGGCCGCCGTCCGCAGCGCCCATCGTCCCATCGCTTTCGCCTCGCGTCGTGTCACCTGGAACTCGCCTCCGGTTCTCGCCTCGATCTTCCGGGAGTCCGGGAGGCCCCTCGGCCTCCCGGACGTCCCATCGCATCCTACTTGATGAGCAGGGTCTTGCCCGTCAGGACCCCCCGGGTCGTACCCGTGGCCGGATCGATCATCCGCAGGCGGTACATGTACACTCCCGCGCTCGATCGCCGCGACGAGAACAGGCTCACGCTGTTCTCGCCCGCCTCCAGGGCGCCCAGGGTGCGCCTTTCGACGAGCATGCCGCGCAGGTCGTAGACCTCCAGGGCCACCAGGTTGCGGTCCGGCATGGCGAACCGGATCTCCGGACGGGAGGACGGACCGCTGCCGCCGGTGACCGTGGCGTAGCCGGGGCGGGTCTCGTCGGAACCCGGCACGCCGCTCAGGCTGGACTCCAGATGGGCCCAGGCCGGGCAGCAGACGCCGGGGAACTCCCGGTACCACCAGGTGCGCGTGCCGTAGCTGTCGGTGATGGGGATGAACGAATCGCCGTCGAGGTGGTTGACCGCGAAGAAGAAGGCGCCGTCCCCCAGCCCGGCGGGATAGCCCAGGCTCTTGAGGTCCAGGGCCAGCTCGGCGGTGTAGCCGGTGTCCGCTTGCGTCCCCAGCGTGTCCACCGTGGTCCCGGCCATCAGGGCGACGGCGACCTCCGCGTCGCCGGCGGTCACGAAGCTGAGCAGGTCGTCCTGGGCCACCGCCTGGCCGGCGTCCCCGACCTGGAAGGACAGGCGCCTGGTCAGCGCGGTGTTGTCCGAACCCAGTTCGACCCGGTCGTCGATGGTGACGATGAAGCCGTCCCACCGGTTCAGGTCGGGATGGTACTGGACGACGGCGTCGCGGACTTCGAAGCCCATGTAGAGGATGTCGCCGCGGTGGTAGACCTTCACCGTCGCGTCGGCGGGATCCGCCACGAAGGCCTCGCCGCCGTTGACCGTGGGCTGGAACTGGCCCGACCGGAAGGGGCCCACCCCGTCGTAGGTGTCCAGCAGCGCGTCACCGCCGTCCCAGCGGATGTCGAAGGTGTAGACCGAAGGATCGGTCCAGACGGGTTCGGACAGGCTGCCGTCGATGACGGGCTGTCCGCTCAGCTCCGGGATCACCATTTCCGGGTCGATCGCCGGGGCCGGGCCCGAGGCGGTGGTCACGTCGGGGCTGGCGAAGATCCGCACCTCGTTGTACCAGGAGGCGTTCCCCCAGGGCCCCTGCCACCAGACGCGGTTGGAGCTGAAGGAAGTGACGCTGATGGGCCAGAACCAGTCGCAGTCGTAGATGGAGATGTTCCATTCCACCACGTCGCCGCCCGGCTGGGTCACGTCGTAGCCCATGGGATCGAGGTTGAACCGCATCTCGACGGTGTAGCCCACGTCGTCGACCGAGTCGTCGTTGGTCACGCCGTCCACCACCGTCACGGCGTCCCAGGCGTCGATCTGCTCGGGCGTGCGCGGCGCCCCGTGGGGCAGTTCGGCCCAGGCTCCGATGAAGCCCGGCATCGTGCCCACTGGCTGCGGGTCGGTCAGCTCGTCGTGCCACCAGGAATAGAAGTATTCCGCCACGGGCTTGGGCGCCCCGGCGATGGTGTGGTCCTTGAGACCCATCAGGAATCCGTCGAACCGGTTGAACTGGGTGCTGCCGCCGATGGACTTGTCCTGCACCACGGCGCCCAGGTAGAGTTGGTTGCCGTGGACGAGGAACTTCAGCGTCGCGTGCGTGGGGTCGATGGGATTCCAGCCGCTCTCGGTCTTCCAGCCGCTGCCGGGAATGCCGGCGTCGACGGCGTATTCGATGACCCAGGTTTCGGCCTGGGCCCAGTCCGCCTCGTCGAGCACCCCGTCCAGGGTGATGGGATTCAAGGCCGTGCGCGCCCAGACGGCGTCCTCGCGGGGAGCCGCGGCCTGGGCGGATGGCGTCGCCAGGCAGGCCGTGAAGGCCAGGGCGACCAGGATCGTCAACAGTGTCTTCATGACGGATCTCCTCCAGAACGAAGGGGTGTTTCTCCTCGGATGTCCACATCGTCGCCGGCGGGTCCGTCCGCCGAATGTCGTTTCAAGGCGGGAGCCTTCTGGGCCCCGCACGATTGCCTGACCTTCAGGACCGCCTGGATGACCTGGTGCCGGGGCAGGTCCTGCGCGCCCGCTTCCAGGGCGGCCATCATCAGATCGACGGCCCGGCCGCCCAGGCCGCAGGCGTCCACGTGGACGGTGGTCAGGGCGGGATTCAGGTAGCCCGCGATGGTCACGTTGTCGAAACCGACCACCGCGACGTCCTCGGGCACCCTGCAGCCGGCCACCCGCAGGGCCGCCATCAGGCCGATGGCCGTGCTGTCGTTGGCCGCGAAGACGGCCGTCGGGCGGGGCCGGCGCCCGAGCAGGACCTCTCCCGCGCCGAATCCCGTGGTCTCCCGGAAGTCGCCGGGGATGACGAGCGCCGCGTCGGGGTCGATTCCCGCCTCGGCGAGGGCCTCCCGGAACCCCCGCAATCGATCCTCGGCGTCGCCGTTGCCCTCCGGCCCGGTGATCATGGCGACGTCCCGGTGCCCCAGGTCGATCAGGTGGGCGACGGCGGCCTTGGCCCCGTGGAAGTTGTCCACAGCCACCGAATGGCACCCCTCCACCGGGGTCCGGGGATTGAGCAGGACCACCGGGACCCGGTCCCTCACCCTGGCGACGGTGTCGATGGAGATCTCGTCCGGCGCCATCATGATCACGCCGTCGATCCGGCCCAGCATGGCCCGGCTGGCCATGAGCACGTCCTCGTGATTGGAGTGGGAACTGGACAGCAGGATCTGGTAGCCGACCCGTCGGGCGGCCAGGTCGATGCCCCGGATCACCTCGGAATAGAACTCGCCGAAAAGGTCGGGCAGGAGGACCCCGAAGGTCTGGGTGCGCCGGGTGGTCAGGCTCTGGGCGGTGGGATTGGGCCAGTAATCGAGTTCGGCGGCGATCTTGAGGATGCGCTCGGCGGTGTCCGCGTTGACCAGATCCTGGTTGTTGTAGACCCGGGACACGGTGGCGATGGATACTCCGGCAGCGCGGGCTACGTCCCGAATGGTGGCCACAAGGTCTGCTCCGGTTGGGATCCCCCGACCCTTCCTCGGTTCGGCGCGATCGAACAGGTATTTGCCGCCACGGTCCATCGCACGGCGCGATGTAAACGGTTTCATAAATCCGGAAACCTGTCAAGCCCTTCTTTGACAAATCGTCCTTGATGGACTTAGCATACCGCCGTTCGCCCGAAGACACCAGGTGAGGGCAAGGAGCCAAGCGTGCGGATTTTTGACGGATCGCCAAACAGCCCCGCGGGAAAGTCCGGAATTCCTTCGGCCACCCTGGCGCAGGACCTCCCCGGGGGCCGCCGCTACCGGGTGGATGTCGGACCGGACGGCTCCGGATCCTCCCTGCTGGAGGACCCCGCCTCCCCCATCGCCCTGACCCACCGGACCGCCGACGGCGGCCGGACCCGGGAGGGCCTGCTGTTTTTCGTCAGGGACCGCGAAACCGGCCGTTTCCGGGCCCTGGGAGACGATCCGGGTCATGTGGCCTGCCGGAACGAGGCCGGCCGGATCACCCTCCTGGACGATCGCGACGGGATCGCCGTCCGCATGGAGGTGACCCTGGCCCCCGGCCTCCCCTGCGAGATCCGGCGGCTGACCCTGACCAACGGGACGGACGCTCCCCGCCACCTGGAGGTGACCTCCCTGGCCGAGGTGGTCCTGAACCATCCTGACGCCCACGCCTCCCATCCCGTCTTCTCCAAGCTCTTCCTCCAGACCGAATACGTTCCCGGGGAAGGGGCGGGCCTGCTGCTGGTGCGCCGCAGGCCCCGGGGCGCCGACGAGAGCCACCCCGTCGTGGTCCACGCTCTCCTGGGTCCGGAACCCCTGGTATCGCCCGGATCGGTCGCCGGGCCGGTGGAATGGGAGACCGACCGGGCTCGGTTCTTCGGCCGCGGCAGGCACCCGGCCCGTCCGGCAGCCCTCCTGTCCCGGTTCCCGCTGAGCGGCACCGTCGGCAACGTCCTGGATCCGGTCGTGAGCCTGCGGCGGGAGGTGCGCCTGGAGCCGGAGGCCTCGGCCACCCTGACATTCCTGCTGGGCGTCGCCCCCGACCGCAGGGAGGCGATCGGCCTGGTGGCCGGGGCGGGCTTGTGCGAGGCAGGCCGATTCCCCTTGAAATCGGTTTCAAACCCTCCACGGATCGCGGCTGAAGGGGAAACGACCCGGAAAGCGGCCCCCCCCGGGGGGGCCGCGCTGCAGTTCTACAACGGATTCGGGGGCTTCGCGGCCGAGGCCCGGGAATACGTCATCCGTCTGGAATGCCGGCCGGACGGCACCCTGCGGGTTCCCCCCTGCCCCTGGACCAACGTCCTGGCCAACGAGGAATTGGGCTGCATCGTCAGCGAGACCGGCGCCGGTTGCACCTGGAGCGGCAACAGCCGCGAACACCGGCTCACCCCCTGGTTCAACGATCCGGTTCTCGATCCCCACGGCCAGGCGCTGTACCTGCGCGACAACGGGTCCGGCGCCTACTGTTCCTGCCTGCCCGGGCCCATCCCCGCCGGTGGCCGTTACGAGATGCGCCACGGCCTGGGGTACAGCCGCTGTCTCCGGACGCCGGACGCAGGCCCTCTCCGCGACCTCGAGATCGAGACCCTGGTCTTCGTCGCGAAGACCGAACCGGTCCGCGCCGCACGGATCCGGGTGACCAATCGGGGCGGCAGCCCCCGCAGCCTGTCCCTGTTCGCCTACGACCAGCTGGTACTCGGCGGTTCGCCCGACCGGACCCCTCCGCACGTCGCGACGGCTTACCTTTCGGATCCCGGGCTCCTGATCGCCCGCAATCCCGCCGCGGGGGAATTCGCCTCACGTGCCGCCTTCGCCCGGGCGATCGTTCCGGACGGCGCGGCCGTCTTCCACACCGCCGATCGGGGCTCCTTCCTGGGCCCCGATCTCGACCCCGCCCTGCCTGCCGGCCTGGCCAACGGTCCCATCGACGGCCGCACCGGCCGGGACCTGGACCCCTGCTTCTCTCTCCAGACCGACCTGGAGGCGCCGGCGGGCGCCACCGTCGAGGTGACCTTCCTGCTGGGCGAGGCGTCCGATCCCGAGGCCGCCGCCGCGCTGGCCGCGAGATGGGCCAGGCCGGGCGCCGTCGAGGAGCAGTACCGACAGGCGAGTGATTTCTGGCGAGAGGGGCTCGACGGCATCCGGGTGCAGACCCCTTCGCCCGCCCTGGACCTCATGGTCAACGGCTGGCTGGGCTACCAGACCCTGGCCTGCCGCATCCGGGGCCGGTCGGCCTTCTACCAGTCCGGCGGGGCGTTCGGTTTCCGGGACCAGCTCCAGGACTCGCTGTCCCTGACCGCCCTGTGGCCCGAACTGACCCGCCGCCAGATCGTCCTTCACGCCGGGCACCAGTTCCGCGAGGGGGACGTCCTGCACTGGTGGCATCCGCCGGTGAGCCGGGGCATCCGCACCCGCTTCGCCGACGACCTCCTGTGGCTGCCGTTCGCGGTGGTGGATTACGTCCGCGCCACGGGCGACCGGTCCGTGCTGGACGAGGATGCGCCTTTCCTGCAGGCGCCCCTGCTCGAGCCGGGGCAGGACGAGGTCTTCCTGGAGCCGCAGCTCTCGGGCGAATCGGCGTCTGTGTACGAGCACTGCTGCCGGGCCCTCGACCGGTCGCTGGCGGTCGGCGCCCACGGCCTGCCCCTGTTCGGGACCGGCGACTGGAACGACGGCATGAACCGCGTGGGCCGCGAGGGCCGCGGCGAGAGCGTGTGGATGGGCTTCTTCCTGGCGGTGATCATCGACGGGTTCGCCCCGGTGTGCGAGGCGCGCGGCGACCGCGAGCGCGCCGCCCGGTACCGCGCCCACCGCGACCATCTGGCCCGGACCCTGAACGAGACCGGCTGGGACGGCGCCTGGTACCGGCGGGGCTACTACGACGACGGGACGCCGCTGGGCAGCAGCGGCAACAGAGAATGCCGCATCGACGCCCTGGCCCAGGCCTGGTCCGTGCTTTCGGACGTGGCCTCCCCCGAGCGGGCCGCCGGTGTGATGAACGCGGTCGAGGAACACCTCATCGACGACGAGGCCCGGCTGATCCGCCTGCTGACCCCGCCGTTCGTCGACACCGCCCACGACCCCGGCTACATCAAGGGCTACGTGGCCGGCGTCCGGGAGAACGGCGGCCAGTACACCCACGCCGCCCTGTGGGTGGTGCGGGCCATGGCGAAGCTGGGCCGGCGCAACCGCGCCGCGGCCCTCCTCGACCTGCTGAATCCGGTGCTCCACTCGGCCACGCCCGAACAGGTCGCCCGCTATCAGGTGGAGCCCTACGTCGTGGCGGCCGACGTCTACGGCGCCGAGCCCCACATCGGGCGCGGCGGCTGGACCTGGTACACCGGTTCCTCCGGCTGGATGCTGAGGGTGGCCCTGGAATCCATCCTCGGTTTGCAGCCCGAAGGGGACTCCCTGCGGCTTGTGCCCTGCGTCCCCGACGCCTGGCCCGGCTACACCCTGTCCTGGCGCGTGCCGGGCTCCGCCGGGACCCGCTACGAGATCACCGTGACCAATCCCGACCGGTGCAGCGAGCGTGTCGTCCGGGCCGAACTGGACGGCGCACCGCTCCCCCTCGAGGGCTCCGGCGCCCGCGCCCCCCTGGTCCGGGACGGCCGCACCCATTCCATCACCCTGGTCCTCGGAACGCGGAAGAAGTGAGCGTCATGGCAGGATTCCCGCGGGGATTCCTCTGGGGAGCGGCCACGTCCGCCTACCAGATCGAGGGCTCGCCCCTGGCCGACGGGGCCGGTCCGAGCAACTGGCACCTCTTCACGCACGAGAAGGGGCGTACACCCAACGGCGAGAACGGGGACGTGGCCTGCGACCACTACCGGCGCTGGCGCGAAGACGTCCGCCTGATGCGCGACCTGGGCCTGCAGGCCTACCGCTTCAGCCTCTCCTGGAGCCGCATCCTTCCCCAGGGCACGGGCACGGTCAACGCGGCCGGACTGGACTTCTACGACCGTCTGGTGGACCGGCTGATGGCCTCGGGCATCCAGCCCGTCCCCACCCTGTTCCACTGGGACCTGCCGGCCGCGCTGGATGAGCGGGGCGGCTGGCGGAACCGCGACAGCGCCGACTGGTTCGCCGATTACGCCGGCGTGGTCTTCGGGCGCCTGGGGGACCGCGTGGACCTGTGGGCGACGCAGAACGAACCCTGGGTCGTGGTGGATGCGGGCTACGTGCACGGCGTGCATCCGCCCGGGCTGAAGGATCTGGCCGCTGCACCCCTGGCCACCCACAACCTGCTGCGGGCCCACGGCCAGGCGGTGCGCTGCTTCCGCGCCCAGGGGCGCGGCCGCATCGGCATCGTGGTGAACCTGGAACCCAAGGATCCCGCGACGGACTCTCCCGCCGACCTGGCGGCCACCCGGCGCGCGGACGCCTACATGAACCGGCAGTACCTGGATCCGCTCCTGCTCGGCCGCTACCCGCTGGAGATGGCGGAGATCTTCGGCGCCCGGTGGCCCGATTTTCCCGCCGACGACTTCGCCCTGATCGGCGAACCCGTCGACTTCATCGGCCTGAACTACTACACCCGGTCGGTGAACCGGCACGATCCAGCCGCCGTACCCGTGGGCGCGTCCCCCGTGCGGCAGCCGGGCGCGGTGTACACGGAACTGGGCTGGGAGGTCCATCCGGCCAGCCTCGTGCGCGTGCTCACCTGGATCAAGGACCGCTACGGCAACCCTCCGGTGTACATCACCGAGAACGGTGCGGCGTTCGTCGATCCGGAGCCCGCTGCCGATGGGCGGATCCCCGACGTCTTGAGGGTGGACTATTTGCGCCGCCACCTGCTGGCCGCGCGCGAGGCCATCGCCGCCGGGGTGGACCTGCGGGGCTACCTGGCCTGGTCCCTGCTGGACAACTTCGAGTGGGCCTGCGGCTACGCCAAGCGGTTCGGGCTGTACCGGGTGGACCCGGTCACGCAGGACCGGACCCTGAAGGACAGCGGGCGGTTCTACCGCGAGGTGATCGGATCGAACGGAGCGATCCTCGAAGAGGATCCCGAAAGGAACGTGCCATGAGGATCCTGAATGTGCTTTCGGTCGTGGCCCTTCTGCTGGGGGCCGCGGCGATCGGGACCGTTTTCGGCCAGGACAGCGAGGAGGCGACGTTCTATCCCGACCCCACCCGGTTCGAGGGCGACGTGGCGGCCATCGAGGCCGAGGACAGGGTCGCGTTTCCGCCCGCGGACGCCTGGCTCTGCATCGGCAGCTCGAGCATACGCATGTGGCACGGCACCATCGCGCAGGATCTCGCGCCGCTCGTGGTCATCCCCCGCGGGTTCGGGGGCAGCACCATGCTCGACGTGCTGTACTTCGCGGGCCGCATCGTGGTGCCCTACCGGCCCTCGGACATCCTCCTGTACGAAGGCGACAACGACATCGACTTCGGGGTGCCGCCCGAGCAGGTGAGCGACGTCTTCGGCGCGCTCGTCCTGCGGGTGCGCGGGGCCCTGCCCGGCACGCGGATCCACCTGCTGTCCATCAAGCCCAGCATCGCGCGCTGGGACAAGTGGCCGGCCATGGAGAAGGCCAACGCGCTGATGGCTGCGCAGTGCGCCACGGATTCCCTTCTGCAGTTCATCGACGTCGCCTCGCCCATGCTCGGGCCTGACGGCAAACCGCGCCCCGAACTTTTCCTCGAGGACGGGCTGCACCTGAATGCGGAGGGATATGCGGTGTGGACCAGGGGGGTGAGGGAGGCGCTGGGCCTGAGTTCAAAGTGATGGAAATATGCTCCAATTTCCCGGATAAACCCCAAAAACCAGAAATTTTGTGTTAACATTGAATCAAGCAAAATGTATTGCTTACCATTTTGGGGGAATCACAATGAGAAAAATAATGGTTATACTTGCTTTGGCCATTGCCTGTTCCACTCTGTCCAGCTTCGCCGAAGATGCGTGTTTGGATTATGGCAACTATATGCACTGGCTGAACAGCCTTCCCAGCAGGAGCATTGAGGCAGATGTGATCGTCACTGGGAATTTGGCATATATTTCTCGATCCGGATTAGTTGCGGTTGACATTTCGAACCCAGAAACCCCGAGGGAGATCGGTTCGGTTAATCTCAATATTTTTACTGAAGGAATGGATTTGATAGGCAATCATATTTTTATATCCGAATACGGGACCGGTGATGTTGGATTTCTTGGTATCGTCAATATTTCTGATCCGTATTCTCCTGCTCTGATTTCCCAAACGGACGTGGGTTGTCGGCCGGTGGATGTTGCCGCGACAAGTGAGGTTGCCGTTCTGGCATGCCCACGCAACATTCCGGTGATCGTGGATGTTCGGAACCTCGATAGACCCATCGTTGTGGGGATGATTCCGACAAGCGGAAATGGAATTGGCGTCGGTTATGGAAATGGGGTTTTCGCCATATGCGAAGATGTCGGGTTAGTCAGTTTTTGGGCCCTGGACGATCCCGTGAATCCAATCTTCTTGGGATCAGTGGAGATCGGATACCGAGAACCCTTGGACATTCTGATCGACGGTGAAACTGCATATGTTGCCGCCGGATCCATTGGCGTCGTTGTTCTGGATATTTCAAGCCCGGATGCGCCGAGAGTCGTTAGTGAATTCAATACAGCGTCCTTGGCGGTCGGACTTGATATAGACGATAGTGTATTGTACATAGCAGACGGCGCAGGGAGTGGCTATATCAGCGGGATTTACTCCGTTGATGTCTCCAACCCCCAGTCCCCGGTTAAACTTGGATACCGGGCTGTAGTGGATTCCGCTACTGAAATCGGCGTCGATGATGGGATCGTCTGTGTTTCAACAAGATATTATTCAGGCATGCAGGTTTTCAATGCAACCAACCCGGCAACTGAGCCAGAAAACATCGGTCTTTCCTTTTCGCCTTGGAGATCTTTTCGGGTTGCTGCAAACCATGACAGGGTCCTATTGTACGGAACAGGAACAAAGTATTTTGTAAACATTTCAGACCCATCAGCCTCTTTTATTGAGTACCAAACACCCAGCGAATACGGTTTTTTGGCTACTTATGACGTAGCCATCCAGGACTCGTGGATTTTTGCGATTGAAAAGGATTTTATTGAACAAAAATGTTACCTCTCTATTTATCAATATAAGCCGGAAGTCGGTCCCATCAGGAAATTTCGGGGACTCATCGATGGAAATGCCAATCGGTTGGCCGTATCTGGCGACCGAATGGTGGTTATCGTGAACGGTCATGCAGTTGCAGTAGACATCAGTGATCCAGCATTACCGGTATTAGGTTCGACCTATGAACTGACCGAATACCCCTCTTCATTGGAAATGCGAGAGAGGGTTGCGTTCGTCGGTGATTCTACGGAATTGCTAATGCTTGATGTATCCGACATTTTCAACCCAACTGTGCTGAGCCGAATTTCAACAGTTGCCCGGTGTGCAGATATTTTTCTGAACGGAGAATTTGCCATTATTTCCCAAGATTATGCTGGAATTCGTATCATCGACATTTCGGATATTCAGCACCCCTTTACTGCAGGCACTTTCAATCCCTTGCCTCGGATCACATCCACGTGTGGTTACGGGGATGTTCTTTACTCTTATTTATCAGGAGGTGGTGGTGCCGATATTGAATTGAATATTCTGGTAATATCAATTGCCGATCCGGCAGCGCCAAAGATGATCGGGACAATTGGGGGGTATGGGATTTCAGGTTTGGATGTTTTTGGCGAGAACGTGTTTTATTGCCAGGAAACGGGGGGTGAAGCTCAATTCATTGTTACCCCGGTTCAGTGTTCAGATCAAACGGAAAAACAAAATTTTGGGATGGTAAAAGGCTCCAAACTTGATAAAGAAGCTAATTTCGTTACCAGTTCCGACCCTAATCCATTCCATCCCAGTACGACGATTAGTTTTTCGCTACATGATTTTGGGCCAACGAGCTTGATCGTTTATGACATTTTGGGACGGCAAATCAAAACACTGATTTCCGGAAATACCTTGGATGCAGGAATTCACCAAGCCTACTGGGATGGCCGTGACGACCGCGGGCGAACGGTTGCAGCCGGTGTGTACTTCTACCTCCTTGAATCCGGCGGGCATAAGCAGACAGGCCGAATGGTAATGGTAAGGTAGGCTTGTCCTTTTTTTGTTTCCGACTTAGACCCACTACCTTGAAATGTGGGGGACCCTGACTATTCAAGTTAGAACTCCCACCTCACCCTCACCGGCCCCTCCCTGACCACGACCCTCCCCCGGCCATCCTTCTCTTCCGGCGCTCCCGTTATCCGCACCGGCGCACCCGGCAGCGGCGGATCGAGGACGAAGCCCCCCGGGGGGCCGGCGCCAGGCTCCAGTTCGAGGATGACCGCGTTTCCATCCTGCCACAGGTGGTATGAGATGGAACCGTAGGGAGTGGGCAAACCGCCGACACGGATACCCTTGCCGCCAAGCCATTCCGCCGGAACCCCCGCCCCCAGCACCAGGGCCGGACCGTCCGGTCCGGCCACACCCTCCTCGTAGACGAACAGGTCGAGGCAGCTGCGGACGTAGTCCGAGCCCACCCAGGTGTGGGGCATGTCCCCGATGAAGCGGGCGTGGTCCGGATCGCTGCCCACCACCTCGGCCCACTGGCGCCAGCCGGCAGGGGTTCGGTGATCCAGGAAGAAGGCCAGCAGGTCCTGGACCCGGTCGCGCCAACCGAGGCGCACGCAGGCCCCGATGTTTCGGATCTCGTACGGGGTGAAGGCGTCCCAGGGCTCGCCGTCGCGCCGGCCGGCGAAGAAGTCCCAGTACCGTTCGAAGGTGCGCTCCAGGGCGCCGGGCGGCAGCAGATTCTCCGCGGCCGCGGGATCCAGGGCGATGGTCGTCGAGGTGGCGTCGAAGTCGCCGAGGTCCGCGCATCCGGGCACGTAGTCGATCCCGTGCAGGGCCATGGCCGCGGCAACCGAGTACTTTAAGTCGGCGGCGAACCGGTCGCGCTTCGCCGCGAGGTCGGCCACCCGAGCGGGCTCGAAATCCAGCGCCAGGCGGGCCGCGTCCTTCAGGCCGCGCAACGCCCAGAAGTCGTCCCAGTACGAGTGCATGGGCTTGGCGGAATAGCCCTCGTGGCTGATCGACGGGGGCAGGATGCCGTAGAAGGCGGACCCCTCGTACTCGGGGGTGCGCCGCTCATCCAGCAGGGATTCCAGGTACTCCACGCCCAGAAGGATGCGAGGCCACATGGTCTCCAGCACCGCGCGGTCACCCGTGTAGCGGTAGTACTCGGAGGCCAGGTGGATGAACTCGCCGGTGGAATCGTGCTCGGGCACCGGGTCGGCGCCCCGCCAGTCCACCACGCAGGGGATCTTGCCGTTGTCGTACTGGTGGGGCGCGAACCACTCCAGGAACTCCCGCACGGCCTCGGGGTGGCCCATCCGCAGGAGGGCGACCCCGGTCAAAGCACCATCACGGATCCAGGACCGCGCGTACGAGCGCGCACCGGGCTGGATGCGCTGCTCCGCCCGATTGACGAGGATCCACCCGACCTGGGCCTTGAGGGAGGCGATCGCCTCGGCCGCCGCGGCAGGGCCCGTGATCGTCACCCTGTCGAGGGACGAACGCCAGCCGGCCACGGCCTGCATGAGGATGGGATCGGGGTCGCTGAGGTCGGGCACCGGCGCGTAGGGATACATGGCCAACCATGCGTGGAGGACCGCCGACTCCCCCGGTTCCAGTTCGAGATGATAGGCCGCCGCCGCGGAGGCGGCGCTGAAGGGATCGTCCACAGTTCCGCCTTCTGGTAAGCGGCCGTTCTCCAGGAAATCCGGGACCACCATCCCCCCCGCGAATGCCGTGGCCCCGAAACCGTCGGGCTCGCGCGGCAGGATGACGCGCGGTTCGCCGTCCACCAGGAGGGTGCGTCCATCCCTGGCGATGGTCCCGATGCGGGAACAGCCGCCCCGGATGTTGAGGAACTGGACCGGCGGATTGACCTGGAAGGGTCGCACCGCCAGGAACAGGGTGGCCGAATCGGTCGCCGCGCCGCGGTTCTCCAGGCGGTAGCGGGCCAGCAGTCCGGACTGCCCGGGCTCGCCCGCACCGAGGGCGGTGATCACCAGCCGCCAGGAACCCGTGTCACGGATGACGGAGGGGATCGGAAGGTCGCCCTCCTCGAGGCGCGCAGCACGGACGCCATCCTGCCAGGTGAGCAACCGCCCGCCCGTCCAAAGGAAGGGCTCGATCGAGAATCCCCCGGGCCCGGCCTCCAGCGCGCCCTCTGCCCCCAGCAGTCCTTCGCGGGCGTCGTGGTCAGCTCCCACCATCGTCCAGGCCGTGGGCTCGCCGAGAAACCCCCGCGGATAGAGCCCGCGCCGGGCGCGCCCCGCGATGTCCATGAAGAACGCCTCGCGGGTGGCCGACCATTCCAGGGGTTGCAGGACGAACTCCGCCAGTGCGGGCGCAAGCCCGCCGCCGGGTGCCCCGAGCGCCAGCCGCACCCGGCGCCACTCGCTCTCGGGCAGGAACAGGTCGTCGGTTCCGCCGTTACCGCCTGTGAAGGTCTGCAAGACCGTCCAGGCTTCGCCGTCATCCGATCCCTCGACCACGTAATCGGCGGCCGGGCGGCCGGGCGCCCACCACAGCGTGACCCCGCCGAATTCCCGGGGTAGGCCCAGGTCGAGGGTCAAGGCCGGCTGAACATCGTCAGCCGCTGGCGCCCACCAGGTCCCCGGGTCACCGTCGAGAACGAAGGCTGGGTCGCAGCCTGCTTCCTGCGAGGTCGCCACGGCCACCGGCGCGGGCGGCGGGTCCATCACTTCCGGCAGGGGCACCAGCTCCAGACCGTCGATCCACACCGTTCCCTCGCCTCCGCTGCCTGCGGTCACAGCGAACTCGATCGCGGCGACGTGGGCGATCTCGCCCCCGCCCACCGGGCCCCAGGCGAAGCCGATCTTGCGCTTCTTGATGGTGACCGTCTTCCATTCGGTGGGCCAGACCACGTCGCGATCCACGTGCCACCAGACGTTCTCTCCCGAGTCGTCGACCAGCTTGAACTCGAGGTGATTGGCGGGCGCCTCGCCCCGCAGGCGGAACCGGAACACGTAGTTCGCGGGCAGATCCAGATCGACGTCACGGCGGGCGATGGCGTAGCCCCCGCCACTGAAGCCGAAGTCCAGGCGCAGGGCGCCCCCATCGTCGCTCAGCGCGAGCTGCACCCCGTCGGCCGGATGAGCGGTCCAGGCGGCCGGTTCGCCGAGGCGGACCGGCCCGCTCTCCCCGCATCCACCCCCCGAGATCAGCAATCCGAGCAGAAGAACCGGCGCGACCGACCTCATCCCTTCACCCCTCCGGCCATGATGCCCTCGACGTAGGTGCGCTGGAAGATCAGGAACACGATCAGGGCCGGCAGGATGGTCAGCAGGGAACCGGCCATCATCAGCTCGGTGTCCTGCACGTGCTCGCCGACCAGGTTGGCCAGCGCCACCGGCAGGGTGTACATGCCGCTGTCCGAGAGGACGATCAGCGGCCACATGAAGTCGTTCCAGGCGTTGAGGAAGGTGAACGCGGCCAGGGTGACCAGGATGGGCTTGATGATGGGCAGGGCCACCAGCCGGAAGATCGCGAACTCGCCGGCGCCCTCGATGCGGGCGGCGTCGAGCAGCTCGTCCGAGACGCCCAGGGCGTACTGGCGGATCAGGAAGATCCCGAAGATGCTCGCGACGTAGGGGACGAGCACGCCCGCATAGGTGTTGACCAGCCCCAGCTCGCGCAGCACCAGGAATAGCGGCAACATCCCCACCTGCGCCGGCACCACCAGTGCGGAGGCCAGCGCCTTGAACAGGCGTTCGCGGCCACCGAAAGGCAGCTTGGCGAAGGCGTAGCCCGCCAGCGAGGTGACCATCACCGACAGCACCGTGGCCAGCACGGTCACCACCGCGCTGTTGGTGAAGTTGCGCAGCATGTCCAGACGCGTGAAGAGCTGGCGGTAGTTGTCCAGGGTGGGCGACGACGACCACAGCGGCGGCGGCATCTGGTTGGCCTCGCCCGGATGCATGAACGAGGCGGCCACCATCCAGAACAGGGGCGCCAGGGTCAGCACGGCGCCGGCCGTGAGGCCCGCATGCAGGATGATCGATCCCCAGCGACGGCGGCTCACGTCTCCCTCCTGACCCAGCGCAGCTGCACCAGCGTTCCCGCCAGGGTGATCAGCAGCAGCAGGACGGCGACGGACGAGGCGGCGCCCATGCGCCACCAGCGGAATCCCTCCTCGTACATGAAGAGCACCAGGCTGCGCGTGGCCCCCAGGGGACCGCCTTGGGTCATCACGTACGGTTCGGCGAAGAGCTGGAAGTAGCCGATCATGGTCGTGACGCTGACGAACAGGAAGGTCGGCGCCAGGCCCGGCAGGGTGATGTGCAGGAAGCGGCGCACCGAACCCGCGCCGTCGATCGCGGCGGCCTCGTAGAGCTCGCGCGGGATCATCTGGAGCCCCGCGACGAAGATGAGCATGTTGTAGCCGAAGTTCTTCCACACCGCGAGGAGGATGATGGCGGGCATGGCCCAGCGCGGGTCGCCCAGCCAGTCCACCGGCTCGATTCCCACCAGTCCCAGCCCCCAGTTCAGCAGGCCGTAGCGCGGGTGGTAGAGGTACCGCCAGACGATGGCCACGGACACCAGCGTGGTCACCACCGGCGCGAAGTAGATGGTCCTGAACAGGCCGCGCAGGCGCACCAGTCGGGCGTTGACCAGCAGCGCCGCGCCCAGGGACACCGCCAGCGACAGCGGCCCGCCGATCACCACGAACTTCAGCGTGTTGCCCAGGGCGCTCCAGAAGGTCGCGTTCGTGAGCATGTGGGCGTAGTTGTCCAGGCCGACGAAGCGCGCGTTGCCCGGATCGGAGATGGCGTACAGATCGAAATCGGTGAGGCTCAGCAGCAGTCCCGCGACCACCGGGATCACGAAGAACACCGTGATGAGGATCATCGCCGGGGCGAGGAAGATCCAGGCCGCGCGGGCCTTCCTGCGTTCCAGGGCGGAGCTCAAGGCGTCCTCCCTGCGGCTTCATCCGGGTCCGGATCGCGGTGTTCCCGCAGCCAGCGCCGCTTGGCCAGCATCCGGTCGACGTCGGCGTCCAGGTCCTTCAAGGCCTCCTCGGGCGTGGCCGACCCGCGGATGGCTTGCTCCGCCGCCTCCCACACCCGGTTGGCGATCTGCTCCCACTCGGGGATCTTGGGCGTGGCCGTCACCCGTTCGAGCTGGGCGGCGAACGCCGAGGCGCGGGCATCGCCGGCCAGGCGCGGATCGTCCCAGGCCGCGCGGTGCGCGGGCAGGTCGCCCGTCAGCTCGAAGAACCGGATCTGCTGCTCGGGGCGGGACAAGAACTCGATCAGGCGCCAGGCCTCGTCCGGATGGTCGCCGCCGCGGAACACGACCAGGCTCGATCCCCCCGCCAGGGACAGGCCCGGCGTCCCCGGCTCGGCAGCGGCCTCCGCATCGGGGGCCGGTAGCGGCGCGGTGGCCCAGGCGTCCTGGAGCTCGGGGGGCAGCCGGCGCGCGAACTCGCCGAGGTTCCAGGGGCCGGTGACGTACATGGCGAAGGTGCCGCGGGCGAACTCCTGGTACAGGTTGGCCACCTCGTTGTTGGCCACCGGCGGGGCCAGTCCGTCCCGGAACAGGTCCAGGTAGAAGTCGAAGGCTTGTGCGAACTCCGGTTGCGCGAACGCCCCGCGGGTATCGCCGGCCGCAAGCAGAGAAGATCCCCCCTGCAGGCCCAGGATCACCGGCTGGGTCCATTCGTTCAACGGCAGCAGGATGCCGTAATGGCCGGGCCCCTGCAACTGCACGACCGCCGCCATGGCCTCGCGCCACCCGGTCCAGGATCGCGGCGCACGAGGATGGCCGGCGGCCTCGAGCAGGTCGGTGCGGTAGAAGAGCACGCGGGTGTCGACGTACCAGGGAATGCCGTACAGGCCGCCGTCGATCACGTTGGTCTCCCAGATGCCCGGGAAGTGGTCCTCGAACCGGACGGCGGTCGAGGCCGCCACCCTGGAGTCCAGCGGTTCCAGAGCTTCGAGGGCCGTGAACTCAGACACCCAGGTGTTTCCCAGCTGGGCCACGTCGGGCGTGGCGCGGCCGACGAAGGCGGTCAGCAACTTCTCGTGCGCGGCCGACCAGGGGATCTGCTGCACGTCCACCTTCACGCCGGGGTTCTGCGCCTCGAATCCGGGCACCAGATCCTTGACGACTTCCCCCTCGCGGCCCATGGCCCAGAAGCGCAGCGTGACCGTTTCCCCTCCATCCTTGCGGCCGCATCCCGCCACCGCCAGCCAGGCGAACGCGAGGATCAAGACAGACTGCCGGCGGACGCCCCGGAACGGTCCGTTCATCGTTCCTCCGCGGCCGCGTCGAGCCAGCCGCCCGTGAACCCCGCGGCCCGCAGGCCGCTCACGATGTGGGGATTGCCGCGCATGACGCGCCACACCAGTTCGCTGCGATGGTTCTCGATCATGGCCACGATGGGACCCTGGTCGATGCCCAGGTAGTCGGTGTCGTACCAGCCGACCCCGGGGACGACCCGGCCGTGCTGCACCGGCACGTCGAGCGTGAAGGAGGGGTTGAGGGCGTCGAGGAAACCGTACCGTCCGTAGATGAAGTCGCCGTGGTCCTCGGCCATCGCCATCAGGGCGGGAATGACCAGGTCGGGAGCGAAAGGCACCGATCCGCCCAGAGCCGAGGGGCACACCGTCCCGTCGTCATGGACGGTCGTGAGGGACGCCCCCCGCGCCCAGTAGGTCTGGAAGGTGCGCTCCCGTCCGTCGATGGTGAACGTGCCGGACACGGGACCGTCGCAGGCGGTCAGCCCCCACAGGCGCGGACCATAGCCCGTCCACCCCTCGGGATTGGCCAGGGCGTATTCATGCTGGAATAGCAGGGCGCGCCGGCTGTTCTCGAAGTAGTCGAGGTCGTGGTCCCGCATGAACCCGTCGCGGATGCCCCTCAGGTCGATCCACACGTGGGTGTACTGGTGGCCGAACAGGGGCGCGAAGCCCACGTGCTCGTTGCCGGCCGGGCCGCCCCAGCGGTAACCCGCCGTCCAGGCCGTCCAGGCATCGGGGGACACCGGATGGGTAGGCGAGCCCAGGGCCATGATGTAGACCAGGGCGGCCTCGTTGTACCCGCCCCAGTCGTAGGGCAGGTGGCCGTTCTCGGGGGTCCAGCCGTGGCCGATCAAGGGGGGACGGACCGAGGCCCAGGTCCAGTCGGCGGCCAGGTACAGCTCCTCGGCGGCCGTGCGGATGCTGTCCTCCACCGCGTCCGACCCATCGAAATAGCTCTGGCAGAACAGGGCCCCGGCCAGCAGCAGGGCGGTGTCCACGGTGGACAGCTCCACGTTGCCGAACCGCTCGCCGGTGTCCGGATCGAGGAAGTGATAGTAGAATCCGTGGTAGCCGGAGGCCCTGGGCGTGGAATCCTGCCGGGCTTCCCGGAAGAACCGCAGGGTGCGCAGGACCCGGCGGGCCGCGCTTTCCCGAGTGACCCAGCCCCGCTCCGCACCGATGGCGTAAGATGTTAAAGCAAAACCTGTTGCGCTGACACTGGCGAAGGACGGGGAGGGGGCGCGGTCGGGTGCGAGTCCGGTTTGGGGGTTGCACAGCTCCCAGAAATAGTGGAAAGTACGTTCTTGCAGATCGTCGATGAAAGCGGTTTCATCGACCGGGCCTGAAAAAGCGGCCTCGCTGTCCCGGCGCTCCGGACCGCACCCGCAAAGGCCGACTGAGACGGCGGCGAGCAGGACGAAGGCCCCGGGAGCAGGGAGGCCCCGGAGGACGGACAGGATCGCGGAATTCACCGTTCGGCTGGTCATGGGTGGCATTATTGGCCCCCCCGGCCCCCGACGCAACAGAAATCGGTGCCCATGCCGTCGCGCCGCAGGACCTGGTTCCTCGTCCGGATGATCATCTACCTGGTGGTCATCGCGATCCTGCTGGTCAATCGGGGCGAGATCCCCTGGCGGCGGCTGGCCGGGACGTTCCGGCAGGCCGAGCAGGAGGATCCCCTCCTGAGGGTCGGCGGCCGCGATCTGGCGCCACGGCTCATCGACCGGCTGCTGGCGGGCTACCGGCAGGACTATCCCGACCTGGCCCTCGAGGTACGATCCGGGGGGACCAACCAGGCCCTGGAGGACCTGATCAACGGGCGCGTGGACGTGGCCTTCCTCTACCGGCCTCCCACCCCCGCCGAACAGGACCTGTTCCGCGAGACCGCCGGCGACACCGCCGTGGTCACTCCCGTCGCCGTGGGGGCCGTCCTGGTGCTGGCCGCCGAGGGGGATCGAACCGACCCCCTGACTCCGGCCGGCCTGGCCGGGATCCTGGCGGGCCGCACGCCCGGGCCGGCAGGGCCCGTCTACCTGCCCGACCCCAACGAGGGGTTGTGGGATGCGGTGCGGTCGGGCCTGGGCCTGCCCGGGGACCTGCCCCCCGCGGGTTCGCCGGTGGTGTTCCTTGCGGGTCCGGACGCCGTGCTGGCCGCCGTCCGGGACACTGGAGCGGCCGGCCTGCCGGGTGCCTGGTGCCTGGTCAGCGGTCTGGCCCTGTCCCGCGACCCCGGCGAGGGAGCCCCGGACGGACTGAAGTTCCTGCCGATGCAGGCGGGACCGGACAGCGCCGCGGCCGCGCCGGCCTACGAGACGGTGGCGACCGGAACCTATCCCCTGCATCATCTCTTGTATGCTGCGTGCCTGGATACCGGCGGGCGCCAGGGTGGACGGTTCGTCACCCACCTGGCCAGCGCCCGCGGCCTGCGCCAGGTCGAGAGGGCGGGCGTCGTCCCCGCGCGGCAGATCCTGCGGGAGATCCACCTCAGCCGCGACCCGGTGGGAGAATGAGGGAGGAGCCATGAAACCGCGATTCCTCAGGACCGGCCAGGCCGGCGTCCCGGCGGCCTTCCGACGCCGCCGATCGGCGGGTCCCTTTCTGATCCCCCTGGCCTTGCTCACCCTGGCCCTGCCGGTGATCCAGGTCTCCGACTCCGCGGCCGCCGACCGGCCGCAGTACACCCTGGACAACGACCCCCTGCGGCAGGGCAACCGGGCCTTCGCCCAGGGCGACCTGGACCGCGCCCGCGAACTCTACTCCGAGGCCGTGGCCGCAGGCCACCGCCTCCCCGACGCCCTGTGGGGCCTGGCCCGGCTGGACCTCGGCCGCGGTGACGCCGAAGCCGCCGAAGCCCGCTGCCGCCAGGCCCTGGCCGCCTCCGGGGGACTTTTCGCCGACGCCAGGGCAGGCCTCGGCCTGGCCCTGCTGGCCCAGGGCCGCGGGGAGGAGGCCGACCGCGAGTTCGCCCAGGCCCTCGCCGAGGACCCCCAGGTCTGGGCCGCACACTACGGAACAGCCCTGCGGCTGATGTCAGCCGGTCGCTGGGACGAGGCGCGCCCGCACCTGGACCGGGGCGCGAAGCTCGAGGGCCTGGACCAGGGCGAAGACCAGTACCAGCACGCCCTGGCCCTGTACCTCATGGGAACCGGAGACCTTGCGGGCGCCGAGCAGGCGGCTCTCAAGGCCCGCCACCTCAATCCGGCCGACCCGGCCCACGGCTTCCTGGCCGCCGAGATCTACCTCGCCGAGGGCATCCCCGCCCTGGCCGTCCCCGCCTACGAGGAGGCCCTGGCCGTTCCCGGCGCCATCCCGCGCGCCGCGGATCTTCACCGCCTGGGCCGGCTCTACGAGGACCAGAACCGCTTCAACGAGGCCCGGGACCGCTACCTGCAGGCCGTGGCGGCCGATTCCACCTTCGTGCCCGCCCTGGCCGGCCTGGCGGACCTGTTCGTGCGCGCCAAGCGGTTCGACCAGGCCGCCGGCGTCCTGCTCCGCCTGGCGGACCTGCAGCCGGACGACCTGGCGACCCGGCTCGACCTGGCCGACGCCTTCCTCGAGCTGGGCCGGACCGGGGAATCCCTGGCCGCGGCCCGCGAGGCCCTGCGTCTGGCCCCGGACGACCCCCGGGCCCGGTTCGCCTTCGTCCGCGCGGGGATCCGCGCCCCCGGGGACGGGGATCGCGCCGAGGCCGCGGCGATGATGACGGACCTGCCCGACTCCCTGCCCTGGCACGTCCCCGATCTGGTCGATCTGGCCGCCTGGCAAACCGAGAGGAAGGACTTCGCCGGGGCCGAAGCCACCCTGGACCGGGCGGCCCGGATGGACCCCGCCCTGGCCCGGGTCCCGTTCCAGCGGGGCCTGCTCGAGCTGCGCCGGGGGCAACCCGAGGCCGCCGCCGCAGCGTTCGGCCGGGCGGTGGAACTGGATCCCGAGGGCGCCGCCAACCATCTCAACCTGGGCATCGCCCGCTACCAGGCCGGGGACGTGGCCGCGGCCGTGCCCGCCTTCCGCCGGGCCGTCGACCTGCGCGGGGACCTGACCATGGCCCGCCTGCTGCTGGCCCAGGGCCTGGCGGCCACCGATTCCCTCGCCGCCGCCGAACGGGAATACCGCACCGTCCTCGACCAGGAACCGCAGAACGCCAAGGCCCTGCGCGGGGTGGGGTTCTGCAGGCTGAGGAAGGCGGACTACGCCGCAGCCGCAACCGCCTATGCCGAGGCGGCAAAGGCCGAACCCGGCAACGCCGACGGCTGGGCGGGGCTGGGCAGCGCCCGCCTCGGCCAGGGCGACCTCGATGCGGCCGAGGCGGCCTACGCGAAGGCCCGCGCCATCGACCCCCGCAATCCCATGCTCGAAACCGGATCCGCTCTTCTGACCCAGGCCAGGAACGCAGGAAAGGAAAACCAGTAAAGATGAAAAGCTACGTGCTCATACCCATCACCCTCGCCTCGATCGTCGCCTCGTACTTCATCTGGCAGAACTCCCCGGAGTACATCCACCAGGGAGGTCCCCTGCTGGTGCTCGGGCTGACGTTCTTCTTCCTGACGCTGACCTTCGCCATCGAACGGTTCATCGTCCTGTGGCGGGCGGGCGGCCGCGGCAGCGTGCCCGGCTTCGTCAAGACCCTCAAGCATGCGGTCCACGCCGGCGAGCTGGACTCCGCCATCGAGGCCTGCAAGGGGCAGGGAGGGAGTCTGGCCAACGTCATCGGCGCCGGCCTGGAGATCTTCAAGCGCCGCAAGGCCGAAGGTCACCAGAAGAAGGACCTCATGGACGAGACCCGGCGCGCCCTGCAGGAAGCCAACGCCCTGGAGAGCCCCAACCTCGAGCAGAACCTCAACGCGCTGTCGACGATCGCGTCGATCGCCACCATGCTCGGCCTGCTCGGGACCACGATCGGCATGATCCGGTCCTTCCACGCCATGTCGCGCGCCGGCGCGCCCGACGCCACCCAGCTCGCGCTGGGCATCAGCGAGGCCCTGGTGAACACCGCCCTCGGACTGACCACCGCCATCCTGGCGACGGTGCTCTACAACTACTTCACGACCAAGGTGGACACCTTCAACAACCGGGTCGAGGAGACCTCGTACGAGGTCCTCCAGCTGCTGGAGACCAGGTAAGGAGCGCCGGCCGTGACGAGACGCAACAAGGTCAGGATCGACATGACGCCCATGGTGGACGTGGCGTTCCTGTTGCTGATCTTCTTCATGTCCACCACCCAGTTCAAGCCGCCCGAACAGGTGGCCGTGAACCTGCCGCTGTCCAGCTCGGAGATCCACGTCCCCGAGACGGGCACGATCATCCTGACGGTCAACGAGACCGGCCAGGTGTTCATCTCCAGCGAGACCGGCCGGGACATCCAGGCCCTGGCCCCGGACAACATGCTGGAGGCCATCGTCAACTGGCGGGGGCGCAATCCCTCGGCCGTGGTCGTGGTCAAGGGCGACCGCGACGCCTCGTTCGGCGCCATGGCCGACCTGATGGACGCCCTGGCCCAGGCGAAGACCCTGCGCTTCAACCTGATGACCGATCTCAAGAAACGCACCCCGCGCGACGAGGCCGCCCCTGCGGCCCCCGGGGATTAGGAGCCCGAGATGGCCGACGTAGCCGCACCCGATACGGGACAACCCGCCGCCCCCGGCAAGGGCGTTCTCGGACGCGCGAAGAAGAAGCGCGTCGGCGTCCGCATCGACATGACGCCCATGGTCGACGTGGCGTTCCTGTTGCTCATCTTCTTCATGGTCACCACGGTGTTCCGGCGCCCGCTGGCCATGGAGGTGAACCTGCCCGAGCCGGGCGCCAGCGTCGAGGTGCCCGAATCCAACGTGATGACCGTCTACGTGGACGAGAACGAATCCCTGTTCGTCAAGCTGGGCAAGGGCGGCATCGAGCCCCTCGCCTGGCCGGACCTGAGGCCCAACCTGGAGTCGGCATCGGCCGCGAATCCCAACCTGATCATCCTGGTCAAGATCCACCGCGAGGCGCGCTACGAGCCCATGGTGGACATGATGGACCTGCTGGAGGATGCGGGGATGGAACGGTTCAGCCTGATCCCCATGAAGGAAAGCGACGAGCAGACCCTGGAGGAGGCGCGATGAACGCGGCCAGGACGGACCGTGCCCCGGACGTGCGCCACATCCCCTGGGCCTATTCCCTCGAGGACGCCCCCCGCCTGCCCCTGACCGGGGACCGGCACCCCCTGCGCCGGGAGCTGGCCCGGTGGCTGGGCTGGGCCAACCTCCTGACCTTGCTGCTGGCGGCGATCGCCTTCGGGACCTGGCTGTGGTGGTCGAACCGTCAGCCGCCGCCGCGTCCGGTGGCCCGCCAGGTCAAGATCGTCCGTTACACCGACCTCGGCGTTCCGCCGTCCATCGCCCGGCCGACCGTGCCCCAGATCAACGTGGCCGAGGCCGTGGCCAAGGTAGCTGCGCCCCCGCCGACCATCGCCGTGCCCGAACCGGTGGCCGACGAGAAGGCCCAGGTCCAGACCATCGCCACCCAGACCGAGATGGTCGAGGCCCTGCCGCCCATCGACCTGTCGGATCTCGGCGGCTCCGGCGACGGCGTCGGCGACTCGCTGGTCATCGACGTGGACATCGACACCTCCCCGGCTCCCACCGACTTCATCGTCGTGGACACCGAGCCGGTGCGGGTCAGCATCGACGCCCCGGTCTATCCCCCGGTGGCCCTGTCCGCCGGAGTGGAGGGGACGGTGCTGGTGCAGGTGCTGGTCGGCAAGGACGGCAGGGTGAAGGACGTCATCTACGTGGACGGGCCCGAGGCGTTGAAGCTGGCCGCCGACGACTGCGCCCGCACCTCGGTGTGGCGGCCGGCGCTCATCGACCAGAAGCCGGTCGAGGTGTGGGTCGTAATGCCGGTGACGTTCAAGCTGCGGTCATAGACGCGGGGGATCCCGACCGGACCCGCGCGGGGAAGACGAGCGCAGCCCGGAGCCTCTACAGCTCGGTCACCTCGATCTGCGGAAGGATCCTCTCGACATCTTCCCAGTGGCACAGCTCGGTGCCCGGCGTCATGGCCGTGGCCACGCCCGCCGCGCAGGACCAGCGCAGGCATTCGCCGAGATCCAGCCCCCGGGCCCGCGCCAGGACGAAACCCGCCACCGCCGAATCACCCGCGCCGACCGTGCTCTGGGCCTCGATCTCGGGGCCGCGGGCCTTGAGGGCCCCGTCCCGCGCGCACAGCAGGAGTCCCTGGCGTCCCCGGGAAACCAGCACCTGCTCGAGGCCCCGGTCCAGCAGGTCGCGCCCGGCGGCGAGGATCTCCGCCTCGGTTTCCAGGGTCCGGTCCACCAGACGCTCCAGTTCGTGGATGTTGGGTTTGATGCAGCAGGGCGCATGGGCCACGGCCTCCTTCAGTGCGGCGCCGTCCGCATCGACCACGGTCACCGCGCCGAGTGCGCGTCCCGCCAGGATCAGCTGGCCGTAGATCTCGGGGGTGACGCCCCGCGGCAGACTGCCGCTGAGGATCAGGTATCCGGCGTCGCCGAGGCCGCGGATCTTCTGGAAGAGGGCCCCGAGTTCCGCCGCGGAAACATCGGGACCGGAGGCCGAGATGACGAACTGCCTGTCCGCGGATTCCTCCCGCAACAGGATGTTGGTGCGGGTCTCGCCGGCGATCCGGGTGAAGTCGGACACCACGCCCGCGTTGAGCAGCAGTCCCTCCAGACGCAGGCCATCGTAGCCGCCGACCAGACCCAGGGCCACGCTGTGGCCTCCGAGCTCCTTGATCACCCGGGAGACGTCGATGCCCTTCCCGGCCGCATAGTCGGTTTCGGTCTTCACCCGGACGGTGTCGTCGGGCAGAAGGCTGTCCACGGTGATGGCCCGGTCGAGGGCGGGATTCAGGGTGACGGTGTAGATCATGGGTTCGACTCCGGGTTCCAGAGGGCTTTCGTCAGGGCAGGTGAGCCGGGGCGGACCGGGCGAGGGTGCGGGTTCCGGTCCTGGCCACCACCACCAGGTATCCGCCGGTGTACCTTCTCAGGAATTCCGGATCCTTGACCATCACCTCCAGGGCGTTCCCCGCCTCCAGGCTCACGGCCGGGGAGAGATCCGGCGCCAGGACGACGAGTTCGTAGTCGTCCGCACCCTCGAAGGCCGTCCAGGTGAACTCGATGACGCCTTCATCCACCGTCCAGGCGGGAGCGGCCCAGATCTCCGCGGCCCATTCCTCGCCTCGCATCTGCAATTCTCCGGCGTCCGGTGCGACGGGAAGGGTTCCGTCCCCGCCGCCCAGGTGGGAGATGATCGCTCCCATCCCCACGGCCACCAGGAAAACTGCGGCTGCGGGCAGCAGCCAGGTGGGACGCCGACGGCGGGAGCCCAGGGCGCCGACGAACCCGTCCAGGCGCGCGGCGGCCGCGGCCTCGTCCTGCTTCGGGAATCCGGAATCGGCCCCCGCCAGGGCGTCGGCCGCGAAGGCGTCCCGGGATTTGACCAGGGTGCGGCAACGTGGGCACGCCGCCAGGTGGGCCGCCCAGGGATGATCCGGTCCGGTCCCCACGGCTTCCAGAAGCATCCGCACGTCCGGGCAAGGCTCCTTCATCGCGATCCCTCTCCTTCATCCTTCCCTTCGGCCTCGAGCGCCGCCTTCAGCTTCCTGCGGGCCGACTGCAGGACGCCCCGGGCCCCCGACGCCGCGGTGATCCCCAGCACGCGGGTGATCAGATCCACGGGCATCTTCTCGAAGCAGCGCAGGCTGATCGCTTCCTGCTCGACCGGATCGAGCGCCCGGTCCAGCAGCTCCAGGAACCGGTCCTCGGCGAGCTGCTCCAGCCAGGCTTCCTCGGGATCGGGCCCGGCCTGGGGCAGGGTATCGGGATCGACCTGCTCGCCCCCGCGCACCTGCTGCCGCCGGATCTCCGCGATGCACCGGTTGCGCACCACGGTGAAGACCCAGGGGCCGAACCGCCCGTTCAGGGTCCCGATGTTCTGGAACACCCTCAGCAGCACGTCCTGGGCCAGATCCAGGGCCAGGTCGTGGTCCCGGACGTAGGCGCGGCACCAGCGGTAGATCCGCATCCGGTAGCGTCCCAGCAGCTCGGACGCTGCGGGAGGACAGCTTCCCGGGCCGGCCGCCCGCCAACGCGCCACCAGCTCCTCGTCGCTCAGGTTGACGGATTCCGGTTCCCTGGTCACAGACGCCTCATGGGGGAAGAAATCACAGGGCCGTGGGATTTTCCGGAGAATACCACGCCGTCTTCTTGATACAATGGAATCATGAAGCGCGATCCCGGAATTCCCAGGGTATGCGAACTGCGCCTCCTCAGCGCCGTTTTCGCTGCCTCCCTGCTGGCCGCCGCCCTCCTGGTCGCCGGCCTTGGCGGTTCCGGATTCGCCGCCGAACCCGAGGCCCTGGCCCGGATCGACGCCCTGATGACCTCGGGGGACTTCGCCGGAGCCCTGGCCGCCGCCGAAACTGCGGTTCTTGATTTCGCAGCAGCGGGCGACGTCCGCTCGCAGGCCACCGCCGAGCTGCGGGTCTCCGACTCCCTCTACTACCTCGGACGACGCGAGGAAACCCTGGCCCCCCTGGAACGGGCCCTTTCCCTGTACGAATCCATATCTGATCTGGAAGGGATCGGCCGCACCTATTACAGCATGGCCTACTACTACGAACGCACCGAGCCCGGCAGGATGATCGAGCTGCTGGAGGTCGGCCGCGGGTTCGCCGAGCGGGCCGGTGATCCGAAGCTGATCATGAACACCGCCAACGCCACCGGCGTGGCCCTGTGGAACCTGGGCCGGTACGAGGAGGCATCCCTCGCCTTCGAGCGCTCCATCGCCATCGCCCGCGAATCCGGGGATGGTCCCGCGCTGGCCTCGGCGAACCAGAACCTGGGATTGATCCATCTGCACCAGGGATACTGCCTGGAGGCCCTGGATCACTTCACCGAGGCCCTGGCAGAGCTGGAGAACGCCGGCAATTCCCATGGCGTCGCCGTCGTGCTCGGCAACATGGGAAACGCCTATCTCGACCGGAGGGACCTGGAGGCGGCCCTCGACTGCTATCGCCGTTCCCTGGACCTGCACCGCCGCAACGGCTATCTGCGGGGAATCGGCGTCCAGCTCGGCAACCTGGCTTCGATCCAGGAATACTTCGGGGAAGCCTGGGAGGCCGCCGCATCCCACCGGCAGGCCGCGGCCATCGCCCGGCGGACCGGCGACGGGCGGGGCGAGATCCGGGATCTCACCGCCCTGGGACGCCTGGCCCAGGCCGAGGGCCGGCCCGATTCCGCCAGAATCTTTCTGAACCAGGCGCTGACCGCCGCCCGGACCATCGGCGATCCCGATCTCATCGCTCCTCCCCTCAAGAATCTGGCCATCCTGGATTTCGCCGAGGGTGACACCCTGTCCGGCTTGACCCGTCTGGGCGAGGCCCGCACCGAGGCGACCAGGAACGGAAACGACTTCCAGCTGGGATTCATCGCCGCCCTCGAGGGGCAGGTGCTGGCCGCCGCCGGCCGCCCCGACTCCGCCGCCGCGGCCTTCACCAGGGCCATCGACCTGCACGAGACCACCCGCACCCGCACCAACGTGTTCCAGTGGCGGTCCCAGCTCGCCCGGCAGCACCTTCGGATGGGCCGGACCGCCGACGCCGACCGGGAGTTCCGGGCGGCCCTCGAGGACGTCGACGAACTCGACGCCCTGATCGCCACCGGCGACTTCAGGATCCAGCTGTTCACCGAGGTCCAGGACGTCTTCCGGGACTATGCGGCGTGGTTGCTGGAGAAGGACCGGATCGCCGAGGCCTGGCAGGTGATCGAGCGGGGCCGGGCGCGGGATCTCGGATTCCGCCTGCTGCAGGATCGAACCGCCATCGAGATCCCCGCCACGGAAAAGGCCGCCCTCGACCGGATCAGCGCCTTCCAGCGTCGCCTGAGGGAACAATCCCTCGAGGACGACGAACGCCTGGAGCTGCAGCAGATGATCACGGAGGCGGAAATCGAATTCGACCGGACCCGGTGGCGGCCGCGGAACGCCCTGCCGGGCCGACGGACCGCATCGCCGTTGCCTCCGCCTCCGGGAACCCTGGCCGTTCTCTACGCGTTGAACGGAGATACCCTCCTGGTCCTCTCGGCGTCGGGGGACGACCTGAAGCGACGGGCCGTCCCCGGGGCGGCCGCCTTGATGGAGCGCTGCTCCCTTTACCGCGACCTGGCCTCGGACCCGCGGTCGGGCGACCGGCTGGACCCCGCCGCCCGAGCCCTTTTCACCGCGCTGCTGGGCCCGGAATTCGGGGACGTCCCGCCCGTCCGGCTGGTCCTGTCCCCCGACGGGGAGCTGTGGAACCTGCCCTTCGCCACGCTGCGGGGACCCGACGGCCGCTACCTCTGCGAGTCGACCTTCATCAGCCTGGCCCCGACGCTCGGCATCGCGGCGGACCTGGCGGACCTGCCGCCGCCGGCCGGCCGGGGCATCCTCGCGGTAGCCGGTTCCACCTTCGACGGGTCCCCGGACGGCGGCGCTGCCCTGGGGGCCCTGCCCGCGGCGGTCATCGAGGCGGAAAGAGTGGTCGGCCTGGACCGCGCCGCCGTCCTGCTGGCCGATGTCGGCGAGGACCGGCTCAAAGACGAGGATCTCCGCCGCTTCCAGCTCCTGCACTTCGCCACCCACACCCTGGCCGATCCCCTGCATGCCAACCGCGCCGGCATCGTGCTGGGGACGGGCGCAGGCGAGGACGGCTACCTGCAGGCGCGCGAGATCTACCGCCTGCCCCTGGACGCCGGGCTGTGCGTGGTCTCGGGCTGCCGCAGCGGGGACGGCGGCACCGCTGCGGGAGAAGGCCTCCTGGGCCTCAGCCACGCCTTCCTGAGCGCCGGCAGCCGCAGCGTGGTTCTCAGCCGCTGGGACATCCCCGACGAGGGCGCGGCCTTCTTCATGGACGCCTTCTACGACGCCCTGCCCGGCGCCACCGCGGAAGAGGCGCTGGCCGCCGCCCAGCGGACCTGCCTGACCTCGGGCCGCTGGTCCCATCCCGCCTGGTGGGGCGCCTACTTCGTCGCCGGGGACGGCGGTCGATCCCTGCGGCTGGACGGCGGTCCCCGTTCCCTCCGCCTGCCGGCCTTCGCCCTGGGCGGCGCCGCCCTGCTCCTGCTCGGCGCCATCCTCGTGCGGAGAAGGTGACGCGATTTTCTCCTCCCCTGTGATTTTCCGCCCCCCGGCGCGTCCATCACTTGCCGACCGCAACGACCTTCGCCCAGGGGGGAACCGACATGTCGAACCGCATCCGTCCGCCTCTGCTCTTCCTGCTGGCTTTCGTCCCCTTGCTGCCGACCGCCGTCCTGGCCGTCACCCAGCTCGAACCCGATGCCTGCGTCGGAAACAGCGTCCTGCCCGCGACCTACCAGATGTGGCAGACCGAACCGCGCTGGATGGGAGTGGCCGTCGCCCCGCAGAACCCGACCACCTCGGTCTACCTGGAGGTCCTGTCCGGGACCAACCCGGCCTCCCTGGTCTCCTACGATCCGCCCGTCCTGTCGGAGCTGGGCCAGGCGACGAACTTCGCCGTGAAGAACTTCGCCGGGCAACCGGACGGCTGGGTCTTCATGGAGGCCTCGCCTCCCACGCCGGGCAACCTGGCGCACGTGGCGGACTGGGAGCCGGGCCTGGGCGTCCTGAATCCTGGCCCCTCCGGATCCACCCTCTCCTATGGCGGGCTCGCCTACGAGTGCGGAATGCTGAGAGTCTTCACCGTCTTCCTCGAAGCCGGGAAGACCTACCGGTTCAACCTCACCCGGGACAACGTCCTGGATGACGTGAAGATGGCCCTGTTGCGCACGGGATCCCTGCCGGACGGCTGGGTGACGCGCGCCGAAGCGCTCTGGGAGAAGGGCGCCGACCCCACGGGAGCCGCGCAGCCGCAGTCCTTCGCCGCCGCCGTGACGGCGAACTACGCCCTGGCCGTCTTCGTCGACGACGTGACGGCGGCCGGCGGCCAGTACACCGTCCGGTTCGAGGAATACACCGCGCCGGCCGACCAGCCGGACCTGGTGGTGACCGCCATCGACCCGGTGACCGCCTTCGCGGGAATCCCGGTGACCGCGACCGTCCACGTTTCGAACCAGGGCGGCGCCGCCTCGGGCGCGTGCGTGGCCCAGGTCATCCTCGATTACGTGGAGATCTGCGCGGCGGCCGCCGTTCCGTCCATCCCTGCGGGCGGATCAGCCGTCGCCTGGTGCAGCCTGCCCGCCATGACGGCCGGCAGCCACGACCTGTACGCCTTCGCCGACTACGGTGACGCCGTGGTCGAAGGGGACGAGACCAACAACGCGCTGATGCAGACCTTGACCGTGAGCAGCTCGCCCTCCTTGCCCGACCTGAAGATCCTCGAGGCCGGCCCTTCGGCCATGGTGGCCAACCAGGCCACCGAGATCTGGGTCAAGGTCGGCAACGTCGGGGGCGCGGCCGCCGACACCACGACCACGCGGTACGACGTCGATTTCGGCGCGACCCGACTCCACCTTCCCACGCCCGCGCTGAACCCCGGGCAATCGGTGGTCGTCAAGGGGATCCTGCCCGGCCTCGGCGACGGACAGCACCACGTCGAGGCCCTGGCCAACTCCGCCGGTTCGCTCACTGAAGTGACCCTGACCAACAACGGCCTCGGCTTCACGGTGTACGTGACGGGGCCCAACCTGGTCGTGGACGGTTTCACCCCCACGTCGTTCCTGGACACCGATCCCATCACCTTCGCGGTGACCGTGAGGAACGCCGGCAACGCCGCCTGCGTCGCCACCCACACCCAGATGAAGTTCCTGCCCCAAGGGCCCACGACCAGCGTCGCCACGCCCGCACTGGCCGCCGGGGCCTCCTCGGTCGTCTCGGTGACCGTACCCTTCCCGCCGGCCCCCGGCGCCTACACCGTCGAGGCCTGCGCCGACGCCTCGAGCCTGCAGGCCGAATCCAGCGAGACCGACAACTGCCTGCAGGGCCCCGTGACGATCCTGCCGACCGTCATCGTCTGGCCCGATGCCGCAGCGCAGTATCCCACGCTGCAGGCGGCCATCGACGCGGTGGCCGAGGGCGGGACGGTCCGCGTCCGCGCCGGCACGTACACCGGGAGCGGCAACCGGGATCTCGACTTCCACGGCAAGGACCTGACCCTGGAGGCCTATGGCGACGGCGAGGTCGTCCTCGACTGCCAGGGCGACCCCGAGAATCCGCGCCGGGGATTCCGGTTCACGTCCGGGGAAACCAGCGCGGCCGTCATCGACGGCCTGACCATCACGAGCGGCCGCCAGGAGACCGGTTCGGGCGGCGCCATCCTCATCGGCGACGCCGAGCCGACCATCCGCAACTGCGTGATCCGCGACTGCTACGCCCACGAAGGCGGGGCCATCGTCTTCAGCTCGCTCCACGACTTCTTCCACCCCTCCGTCCAGGGCTGCACCCTGGCCGGCAACGGAGCCGAATTCGGGGACGCCGTCTACGCCGCCGGGAACATCGGGCCGTTCCTGGTGAACACCCTGATCGCCGGGAACTACGGCTATTACGGAGCCGTCGTCTGCGACGGGATGCTGGGAACCCCGAGGCTCACCCTCAGCTGCTGCGACATCTGGGGCAACGGCGGCGGGGACTGGACCGGCGACATCGCCTCCCAGCTCGGGACGGCCGGCAACTTCAGCCAGGATCCCCTCTTCTGCAGCGCCGGAACCGACGACTACCATCTGGCCTCGAACTCGCCCTGTGCCGAGGAGATGAATGCGGGTTGCGGGCTCATCGGCGCGCTGCCGGCGACCTGCGGCCCCATGGGGGGAACCGTCCGGCACGTCAAGGCGGACGCCACCGGGGAATACCTGACCATCCAGCACGCTCTGAACAACTGCGTGGACGGCGACGTCGTCGAGCTGGCCGACGGGGTCTACACCGGCACCGGCAACCGGGACGTCAATCCCCTGGGCCTGGCCGTCATCATCCGCTCGGCGAGCGGGAACCCCTACGCCTGCCGGATCGACGCCCAGAACGCCTACCGCGGGTTCTACCTGCGCAACGGGGAGGGCCACGACACGGTCATCACCGGCATCGGGGTCTTCAACGGGGCGGCGGCCACCGGGGCCGGGATCGCCTGCGACGGGGCCTCCCCCACCCTGGACAACCTCTACGTCGCCGACTGCAACGCCACCGACGACGGGGGGGGCATTCATCTGGTGAACTACGCCTCGCCGATCATCACCGACTGTCTCCTCGAAAACAATTCAGCGGCCGACGACGGCGGGGGACTCCATGCCGCCACCTGGTCGTCGCCGACCATCACGGGGACCACCTTCCTGGGGAACCTGACGGGCGACGTCGGCGCCGGCGCCTACTTCGCCGTGAACTGCTTCCCCGAGATCGACGCCTGCACCTTCCGGGGCAACGAGGGGACCAACGGGGGCGGGCTGGGATTCGTCTACGCCTACGGTCCGGTGAGGAACACCCTGTTCTTCCAGAACAGCGCGACCAACGGGGGGGGGTATTACGGATACGGCAACGCGCGCTGCGCGTTCACGTCCTGCACCTTCAGCGACAACACCGCCGCCAACGGCGCCCAGGTCTACCTGAGGAACAACTCCGATCCCACCTTCGACCGCTGCATCCTGGCCTTCGGGATCAACGGCGCGGCCTTCGTCCGCTACGATGCCGAGAGCACCGCCACCCTGACCTGCTGCGACGTCCACGGCAACGCCGGAGGCGACTGGACGGCCATGATCTCCGACCAGTTCGGCGTCAACGGCAACCTCAACCAGGACCCCTTGTTCTGCAATCACCTGAACGAGGACCTGACCCTGAGGGGGGATTCCCCCTGCGCGGTGGTCAACAACACGGGATGCGGGCAGATCGGGGCATTTCCGGTGGGCTGCAGCGGATCGTGGCTGGTCAGGCCCGATGGGACCGGGGATTTCGCCACCATCCAGCAGGCCATCGACGCGGCCGCACCGGGGGAGACCGTGGTCCTCGCCGACGGGACCTACACCGGCCCCGGCAACCGCGACCTCAGCTTCGCGGGCAAGGCCATCACCGTTCGCAGCCAGAGCGGCGACGCCGACCTCTGCGTCATCGACGCCCAGGGCACGTCCACCGGCCTCCATCAGGGAATCTCCTTCACCAGCGGGGAGACGGCGGCCTCCATCCTGGAGAACGTCACCATCCGCGGCGGGTACAAGGGCACCGGCGGCGGTTGCCGGATCGACGCAGCCGGCCCCACCCTTCGCGGCGTGGTCTTCCGGGACAACACCGCCACCGACAGCGGCGCAGGGGTGATCCTGGGCGGCGGCGCGACTCCCACCTTCGAGGACTGCCGCTTCCTGGACAATGCGGCCGCCAACGCCGGCGGCGGAATGTACGTCAACACCGCCTATCCCCAGCTGGTCCGCTGCGAGTTCCGCGGCAACTCGGCCTTCTGGGGCGGCGGCGGCCTCTACAACCAGTACGCGGCGCCCAATCTCATCGATTGCTCATTCGCCGACAACACGTCGGACCACTGGGGCGGCGGCGTCCACAACCGGTACTCGGCCAGCGCGCCGAACTTCACCCGCTGTCTGTTCACCGGAAATTCCGCTCCCCAGGGCGGCGCTTCCTATTCCCGGGACGGGTCCACCCCGGCGTACTTCCAGTGCACCTTCCACGGCAACAGCTCCGCGGACGGTGCGGTCCTGCACGGGCGCAGCAGCTCGGTCCACAGCGTGATCCGCTGCATCCTGTCCTTCAGCTTCCAGGGAGCGGCCGTGACCAGCGACGGCACGGCGACCTTCAACCTGCTGTGCTGCGACGTCTTCGGGAACGTGGGCGGCGACTACACCGGGCCGATCGCCGCCCAGGCCGGGTCTGGCGACAACATCCACGCCGACCCCGTGTTCTGCGACGTGTACGACGACGACTTCACCCTCGGCGGGATCTCGCCCTGCCTGCCGGGCAAATCCGAATGTGGCCAGCTGATCGGCGCCTTGGGCGAGGGCTGTGTGGTTTCGGCGGTCGGCGAACCTGATGCCGGAATCCCCGGTCGGCTGGCCCTTCTTCCCAACGTTCCCAATCCCTTCAATCCGGCCACCGTCATCCATTACGCCCTGCCCCGCGACGGCAGGGTGCGGATCGAGGTGTTCGACATGGGAGGTCGTCTGGTGGGCGTCGTCCTGGACGAGGTCCGGACCGCGGGAGACGGACAGGTCACCTGGCGGGGGCGCGACGACCGGGGCCGTTCAGCAGCCTCGGGGGTCTACTTCGTGCGGCTCAGGTTCGCCGGGGAAACCCAGGTCAGGAAGATCATGCTCGCGCGCTGATGCGGGGCGGCGGGGCGGCGGGAGGGAGATCCGCCGCCCCCGGCTGCCGGGTCAGGCCTCGGCCTTCGATGCCTCCTTGCGCCCGGCCAGCGTCAACCGGTCCAGGTAGGTGTACACCACCGGGACCACGAACAGGGTGAAGATCGCCGAGATCAGCACCCCGCCGATCTGCACCACGGCCATGGGAGCCCGGAACTCGGAGCCGGCCCCGGCGCCGACGAGCTGGGGGATCATCCCGATGGCGATGGCCAGGTTGGCCATCACGATGGCGCGCAGCTTGGTGGGACAGCCCTCGAGCAGGGCTTCCCGGATGCCCATTCCCCGGGCGCGCAGCTGCCCGACGTAATCCAGCATCAGGATCGCGTTGTTCACCACGATGCCCACCATCATCACCAGCGCCATCAGGGACATGATGTTGATGTCCTCGCCCGACCAGAACAGCGACACGGCCATGCCGATCAACGACAGCGGCAGGGTCACCATGACGGTGATCGGGTGGATGAAGCTCTCCAGCAGCGCAGCCATCACGATGTAGATCAGGACGATGGCCAGGATCAGGGCCTCGAAGATGGCCGCGAAGGACTCGTCCTGCATCTCGGCGTCCCCGCCGTACTTGACCACGACCCCGTCGGGGATTTCCAGCTCCGCCACCCCGGCGTCGATGGCCCGGCGGTTCTGCGACAACGACCCGGTGGCGATGTTGGCGGAGATGTTCACCACGCGCTGCTTCTCGGAGTGGAGGATGGTGGGTTCGCCCACCGACGGCACCAGGTCCGCAACCTCGGCCAAGGGAACCGTGGCGCCTGCCGGCGTGAGGACCGGGAGGTCCGGCAGGTAGTCCGGATCGCCCCGGTTCTCGGCGGCGTACTTCACCACCACGTCGTACTCCTCACCGTTCTCCCGGTAGACTCCCGCATCCTGTCCCTCGTAGGCGGTGCGCAGGATGCCCCCGACCGACCGGGTCATCAGACCCCGGTCCGCCAGCTGCTCCCGCCGCGGCACCACCTTGATTTCGGGCTTGCCGGGCTCGTCGCTCGACTGGACCTCAACCAGTCCGGGAACGTCCCTCACCACGCGGTAGACCATCTCGCCCGCGGTCTTCACGTCCTCCGAATCGTTGCCCAGGACCTCCAGGACCAGGTCGGCCTCCACGTACGAGCCCCCGCCCAGGGGATAGACCGCGACCTTGGCGTCGGGAATCCCCGCCAGGCGGGGGCGAATGGCGTTCATGACGCCCAGCAGGGTCGCGTCCCGCTCGCTCTTGTCGACCAGGCGCACGAAGATGTCGGCGTCCTCGATGCCGCGCTGCTGCCCGCCGACCTTGACCAGCACCCCCGCGACCTCGGGCAGGTTTCTCAGGTCATCCGCCAAGCGGCCCGCCACCTCGCGGGTCCGTTCGAGGTTGGTTCCGGCGGGAAGCTCGAGGCTGACCTGGATCTTCGCGGAATCCACCAGGGGAATGAAGCCGCCGCCGATGCGGCCGAACAGGGTCATGGCCAGCATGAAGACGGCCACGGTGCCCAGCAGGGTGACCCGCCTCCAGCGCAGGCACCAGGCCAGGGATGTCCGGTAGTCCCGTTCCAGCTTCCCGTAGAGCCGCTCCCAGGCCTGGATCGAGCGTGACAGGAGATCCCTCCCGTGACCCAGGCCGCTGCCGGGCCTGATCATCCGCGCCGCCAGCATCGGCACCAGCGTGAAGCTGACCACCAGGGAGAACAGCGTGGCGTAGACCACCGTCAATCCGAACTGCCGGAAGAACTGGCCGATCAGGCCGCTCATGAAGGCGATGGGCGTGAACACGACGACGTTGGTCAGGGTGGAGGCCAGCACGGCGACCGCGATCTCCCCGGTCCCCCGGGCGGCGGCCTCCTTCGGCTCCACCCCCTCGCCCACCAGCCGGCTGATGTTCTCCAGCACGATGATGGAGTTGGTCACCAGGGTCCCGATGGAGATGCCCAGCGCCATCAGGGACATCACGTTCAGCGTGAATCCCGAAGCCTCCATGAGCATGAACGCCGCGACCACCGACACCGGCATCGCGACCGCCGCGATGAGTGTCGGGCGCCAGTCGTGGAGGAACAGGAAGAGCAGCATGCCCGTCAGGGCGATGCCGATGGCCATGTTGGTCAGCACGTCGGTCCGCGAATCGCGGACGAACGAGGCCGTCTCCTTGACCACCTCGATGGAGATGTCCGGCCCCACCGCCTCGCGGATTGCGTCGAGGGAGGCGAAGACCCCGTCGGCCACCGTGATGGTGTTGCCGTCGGACCGCTTCTGGACCGCCACGGTGATGACCGCGTTCCCGTTCCAGGTCGATGCCTCGCGGACCTCCTCGGTGGTGTCCAGGATGTCCGCCACCTCGCCCAGGGGCACCGTCCCGCCTCCGGGCAGATTCAACCGGAAGCCGGCCAGCTCGGCCGGATCGCCGACCTCGCCCAGCATGCGGACGTTGATCTCCGACTCGCTGCGGGTGATGTGGCCCACCGGGACGTTCAGGTTGGTCGCGGCCAGGGTTCCCAGCACGTCGGTGAGCGTGAGCCCGTAGGCCCGCAGCCGTTCCGGGTGGACCGCCACCTGGATCTGCCGCTCCTGCGTGCCGATGATCTCGACCTCGGCGACCCCGTCGATGCGGCTCAGGCGCTCCTTCACCGTCTTGTCCACGATCTCGAAGATCTCCGGCAGGGGCCGCGGCCCGGACACCGCCAGCTCCACCACCGCCTCGCCCGCGATGTCGAACTTGGTGATGATCGGATCCTCGGCGTCCTCGGGCAGATCCCCCGTGATGGCATCGACCTTGTCCTTGACGTCGATGGCGTCCTGGTCCTCGTCCGTCTCCAGGGCGAACTGGACGATGACCTGGGACATGTTCTCCATGGAGGTGGAGGTCAGCTCCTCGATGCCGGCCAGGGTCGCCACCTGGTCCTCGATCTTCTTCGTGATCTGCGTCTCGACCTCGCCCGGCGCCGCTCCGGGATACACCGTCGTGACCACCACCACCGGGAAGTTGAGCCGCGGGATGAGCTCCGTGATCAGATGGCTGTAGGAGTAGATCCCCATCACGACCAGGACCACCACGATCATGGTCGTCATGACGGGCCGGGCGATGATGGTGCGGAAGAAGTCCATGCTAGCGCCCCTCTCCCGTCCCGGCGGTCTTGATCTTCACGCCCTCGCTCAGCAGCGTCCCCCCGTGCAGCACGACCGCCTGGCCCTCCGAGAGGCCGGAGGTGATCTCCACTCTTTCCCCCGTCTTCAGGCCCGTCTTCACGCTCACCAGATGCGCCTGGTCATCCGCCGTCCAGACCGCCGGCCCGGTCGGCGTGTCCACGAGGCAGGCCGCCGGGACGATCAGCGCGTTCTCGACCGCTTCCGTGCGGACCATGAAGGAGATCAGAAGACCGGGCACCAGACGCCCCTGCGGATTGGGAAACAGCGCCTCGCCCTCGAGGAGGTGGGTCTGGGAATCGGCCATCAGGTCCAGGCGCTGGACGGATCCGGTCCAGGCCTCGCCTGCAGGGTCGGTCCAGCGGGCCACCTGGCCCGTCGCAAGGGACAGGGCCTGCCGGCTTCCGGCCTCGAACACGACCTTCACCGAGGAGGTGTCTGCGATCCAGGCCAGCGCCTTGCCGGTCTTGACCGTGTCGCCCTCGTTGACCAGGATGCTCGTCACCACGCCGGGTTCGTCCGCGGTGAGCAGGATGCTGCCTTCGGCGTCCTGGAGATCGGCCGCCAGGATCTTCAGCTTCGTCTCGGCTGCGTCGAGATCGGCCCTGGCGACGGCTCCCTCGGCGTAGAGGTTGCGCAGGCGCTGAACCTCGAGCTGGGCGTTCTGGTAGTTCGCCCGGGACTTGTCCAGGGAATGATACATGGGTGAAGGCGCTCCGCTGGCCAGCCTGATGATCACGTCCCCCTTGACCACCCGGTCGCCTTCCTTCACCGGGATGCCCACCACCTTGAGCGCGTTGTTCGAGACGATGGGATACTGGACCACGCCCTCCACCGTGCCGGCCAGGGTGATCCAGGCGGCCAGGTCACCGCGCCTGACGGTGACCGTCTCCACAGGGATCCCCTCCTGATCCTGGACCGCCCGGATGCCGGCGGGAGCCTCCTTGCGGCCGAGGCTCCGGTAGCGGGCCGAGAACACCACCGCCAGGGCCAGGATGACGACGATGACGACCACGCCGTTGCGGGTCCTGCGGGATATTCCTGCTTTCATGGGTTATTCCCCTCGGTTGCGGCGAAAACGGCATGGGCTCCGCCAACGGCCAGTTCGAGACCGGCGGCGGCGATTTCACAGGCATGAAGCGAGAAGGCGAACTGGGCGCGGGCGCGGGTCAACGCCAGGTCCGCGTCGAGGATCTCCAGCGGCGTGGCCAAACCGTTGTCCCGGCGAACCTGGGCCAGGCGGACGGCTTCCTCGGCGAGCATGACCGCCTCGCGCCGTCCTTCCAGCGCCGCCAGCGCGTTCTCGAGACCGATTCGTCCCTGGCGCACTCCCAGCTCCCGGTCCCGGGCGATCCTCTCGCGTTCCAGCCTGGCGATGCGCAGATCGGCTTCCCGGCCCTGGATGTCCGCCCGGGCCGCGTATCCGTCGAACAGGGGCACCGAGACCGCCAGGGCCGCCGAGGCGCTGCTCACGGCCTCGTCGCTTCCGGGCAGGATGTCCCCGTCCCACTGGCCCTGGACCGCGTACTGGCCCTGGAGCGACACCACCGGTCCCCGGCCCGCCCGGGCCAGCGACACGGCCATTTCCGCAGCTCGGATGCGGTGATCGAGGGCCACCAGCTCTGGGCCGGACCCGGCGGCCCGCACCAGTTCCTCGAGGGGAGCCGGATGGGCCACCGCCTGCAGCGAGTCGGTCAGGGTCAACCGGGTCCCGGGTTGGAGCCCGCACAACCGGGAAAGCTGGAGCCGCCTCTGCTCGAGGACGTTGCGAGCCTGGATCAGCGGCGACTCGCGGTTGGAACGCTCCACCCTGGCCCGCAGCAAGTCGAACCTGCTCGCCTCGCCCTGCTCCTCGGCGGCGGTGGTGGTGCGCAGGGTCTCGTCCGCGAGCTGCAGCGACGCCTCGGCGATGGTCACTTCCGCTTCGGCGAGCTGGACCCCCCAGTAAGCGGCATCCACGGCGTAGATCACGGCATCCATGACCAGCGCCTTCCGCCATCCGCTCTCTGCGAGCGCCTCGGAGGCCATGGCCCGGGCCGCGGACAACCGCCCTGCGGTCCAGAGATTCAGGGTGACCGTGGCCGCCGCCTGGAGATCCCAGTCCCCTCCCATCTCCACCGCTGCCGGTCCGCCCAGTCCGGCCGCCAGATCGGGCGGCAGGAAGAAGACCGGCTTCTTCAGGTTCCGGGTCCAGACGGCCCCGGCATCGACCTGGGGCAGCCGTCCCGATCCGGCTGCCATGACGTCGGCGCGCGCGCCCTGGATGGCCTGTTGCATCTGGGCTATCTGTTCGTCGTTGGCCAGAGCCAGGGCGCGGGCCTGGTCCCTCGAAAGGGACCTGGGCGAGGTCGAAGGGGGGGAACCGGGCGCCTCTCCGGCGGCCGGCGGCTCAGCGGCGGCGGCAAGGGGATGGGTAGTCGCCGCCAGCACGGCTGCCAGCAACAGGATTGCCGGAAGGGGGGACTGGCGCCCGGTCCTCCGGTTCATGCCTCTGGGATCCATCATCGCGCGTCCACTTCCTTTTCATTGGTATCGGAACAGCCGGCGGCCAGGGGCGCCAGCACCAGGGTCTCGACGATTCCGGGGATCTCGTCCAGGCGGTCGAACCGGTCGGTCTCGATGAGGAGCCGGATCAGGCCCCAGATGACACCGTTGTAGACCGCCGCGGCCAGCCCGGAGTCGCAGGGCGCCAGGAGTCCGAGGGCGACCGCTTCGTCCATGAGCTGCGCATCCTCCGCGCGATACCGGTCCAGGCGTTCCCGGACGATCCGCAACCGGGACGGACCGGGCGCAAGGAACAGGGAGACCAGCGGCGCCTTCCCGTGCAGCTGCAAGGCGATCTGCCTCACGTTCTCCTTCAGCACCCGCAGAGGCCTGCCCTTGAACCTGGTGCGGTTGTCCCGGCGGATTCCCTCGAGGATTTCCAGCTGATCCCCGATGATCTCGAGCAGGAGTTGCTCCTTGCCCGGGAAGTGCTTGTAGAGGTAGCCGACGGAATATTCCGCCTCCTCGGCGATCATCTGCATGGTGGTGCCGTTGAAGCCCAGGTCCAGGAACAGCCGGATGGCGGCGTCGAGGATGTCGCGGTGGCGGCGACGCCACTCGCGTTCCTGCCTGTTGGGTCTGGTGGGGGCCGAATGCATGATGGTCTCGCCAAATTCGAGGTTCATTTTGTGAATTGCAATTCATGAATAATCATTCACAGCGGCGATCGCAAGTTCATTTTTTTGAAAATCGAGAATTCTCTGGCTGGACGGTTTCCGGACCCGGCCCGAAAATCGAATTGAAATCTTGAAAAACAACTACTTACGCAATGGATCGATCAGGAGCCGGAAGATCACGTCCGGCAGGGAATCGAAGGGATTGTCCCCCGGCCGGTTCGCCATCTCCCCGAAGAGTTCCTTGGTCGCCCCCTGGATGGCGGCCCCCAGAAGGTAGGGATCGAAGGCGGTGAGTTCCCCGGTCGCCTGGGCCTTCTGGAGACGGGTGACGATGTCCCGGAAGTGGCGCCCCTTGCTCCGGGCGATCTCCTCGAACTCTCCCCCGATCTCCTGGTGGAAGATCCGCATGAAGTCCCGGTGCCTGTTGAAGTGTCCGCAAATGAGCGTGTAGATCCGGTGGATCTCCTCCAGGGGCGGCAAACCCAGCGATTCGGTCTCGAGGATGAGCTGGTCGAGGCGGTCGAGGTGGAACACCAGCAGTTCCCGGTACATCTCTTCCTTGCCGGCGAAATGCTTGTAGAGGTAGCCGACGGAGAACTCGGCGCGGTCGGCGATCATCTGCATGGTGGTCTGGTAGTACCCGTTCTCCGCGAACAGGGAGACGGCCGCGGACAGGATGTCCCGGTGATGGCGGGAGAATTCCCGCTCCTTGCGGGTCGGTTGCCTGTATTCGCCGGACTCGGTCATGGACGCCGCCGTGGGAAAGGGGTTGCTCCTGTTTCCCGGATTATAGGCAAGTCGCCGTCCGAATCCCAATGCGAATCCATGGGCGAGTCCCCGGCAACCCTTTTTCGCCCCGGGGCGTCAATCTCATGTCTCCGGGGATATCCTGAACAGGGAGCACTGCCATGATCGCCTTCCAGACCTTCGTCCTCTATCTCGGACTCATGTTGGCGGTGATGGGTTTCCGGCAGGGAACGTCGGCCGATGCGTCCGACTCTCCCGTCGCCACGGTGTCCGACCTCGTGAAGGTCTGCGCCGACGTCGGCTCGGGATCCCTCGCGTTCCACTTCCCGGTGCGCGACGGGGTCACGGGCAACGGCCGCGGTGTGCGGATCCGCTGGAACGACCAGAACCACTCCTGGTTCCGGGGATGGTACGACGACAGCGACCCGATGGAGGATGGCCCCGGCTGGATGGCGCTCCAGCTGGAAGCCGGATCCATCACCGAGGCTTCGGTCGTCGTGGGCAGGGACGGCCCTCGGCTCCCCCCAGGAACGGTCGATCTCGGGGCCCTCGATCCAGGTCCGGTTGCCGCCTTCTGCCTGGAGATGATCCCCGGAACAGCGGCCGAGGTGGCGGAGGACCTGCTGCTCGCCGGGATCATCGCCCGCGGCGCCGACGTGGCGGGCCCGCTGCTCGCACTGGCCCGGAACGGGTCGATCGACGCCGAGGTGCGGTGCGAAACGACCATGTGGCTGGCGGCGCTGGCTGGAGAAAAGGTGGCCGGACACCTGACCGCCATCGCCCGCGACCGCAGCGAGGAGTTCGAGGTCCGGGAGCACGCGGTGTTCGCCCTGTCGCAGTTGCCGGGCGATTGCGGCCGTCCACTCCTGTTGGAGATCGCCCGCAAAAGCACCGAGCCACGGCTTCAGCAGGTGGCCCTCTTCGCCCTGACGGAATACGAGGGCGACCCCGAAGTGCTGGCCCTCCTGGAGGACATCCTCACCGGGGACTGATCGCCTACTGCCCCGTGAAGACCCGCAATCCCCGCGGGGACACGAAGACCCGCATGCCCAGACCCAGGTCCAGCTCCCGGAACCGCTCCTGCGAGATTTCCGCCGTGAAAGTCTCCCCGGAGGTCGCTTCCAGGGACAGGCGCACCATCGGCCCGGCCGCATGGATGTGCCCGATGCGGGCCGCCAGGCTGGGGCCGTGGCGGGGCGCCAGGTCCAGCTCCAGGTCGTGGGGCCGGATGAACACCCGCGCGGTGTCCGCGTCGGGCGGAACGTCATCGGGCGCTTCCAGCTCGCAGGTGGCGAATGCCAGTTTTCCGTCGCTCAGGCGGGCGTGGAAGACGTTCACGTTGCCCAGGAAGTCCATCACGAACTCGGTGGCCGGGCGGTGGAACACCTCTTCAGGGGTTCCCTCCTGCTCGATGGCCCCGTTGTTCATCACCACGATGTGATCCGCGACCTCCAGGGCCTCCTCCTGGTCGTGCGTGACGAACACGCTGGTGATGTGCAGGTCGCGATGCAGCCGGCGCAGCCACGACCGCAGCTTCTTGCGGACCTTGGCGTCCAGGGCGCCGAACGGCTCGTCCAGCAGCAGCACCTGGGGTTCGACAGCCAGCGCGCGCGCCAGGGCCACGCGCTGGCGCTGGCCCCCCGAAAGCTGCGCGGGATACCGGTCCGCCAGGTTCTCCAGCTGCACCAGCGCCAGCAGGGACCGGACCTTTTCCCGGATGGCCCCGCGCGAGGGGCGCCGGTCCCGGGCCTTGACCCGCATCCCGAACGCCACGTTCTCGAACACCGTCATGTGACGGAACAGGGCGTAGTGCTGGAACACGAATCCCACCCGCCGCTCCTGGATCCGCCGGTCGGCCATGTCCTCCTGCTTGAAGAGGATGGATCCCGAGCCGGGATCCGGCTGCTCCAGGCCCGCGATGATCCGCAGCAGGGTCGTCTTGCCCGAGCCCGAGGGGCCCAGCAGCGCCGTCAGCGCCCCCTCCTTGACCTCCAGGCTCACGTCGTTCAGGGCGGTGAACCCGCCGAACGTCTTGGTCACGTGCCGCACGGAAATGGCCATGTCACACCTCGTCCTCGACCGGTTGTTCGTCCGCCGACTGCGACCCGCCCGCCCGCCGCTCGACCAGCGCCTTGACGGCGAGGGTCACCAGGGCCAGCAGGGCCAGCAGGGAGGCCACCGCGAAGGCGGCCGTGAAATTGTACTCGTTGTAGAGGATCTCGATCTGCAGGGGCATGGTGTTGGTCTTGCCCCGGATGTGGCCGCTGACCACCGACACGGCCCCGAATTCCCCCATGGCGCGGGCGTTGCACAGGATCACGCCGTAGAGCAGGGCCCACTTCACGTTGGGCAGGGTCACCCGCCGGAAGGTCTGCCAGCCCGAAGCGCCCAGGGTGAGCGCCGCCTCCTCGTCCTGGGTGCCCTGCTCCTGCATCAGGGGGATCAGCTCGCGCGCCACGTAGGGCACGGTCACGAACAGGGTGGCCAGGATGATGCCAGGCACCGCGAAGATGATCTCGATGCCGCGCGCCGCCAGCTGCGGGCCGAACCACCCGTGCAGGCCGAACAGCAGGACGAAGACCATGCCCGAGATGACCGGCGAGACCGCCAAGGGCAGGTCGATCAGGGTGGTCAGGACGCTCTTGCCGCGGAACTCGAACTTGGCGATGGCCCAGGCGGCCGCCAGGCCGAAGACCAGGTTCAGCGGCACGGCGACCGCCGCCACGGTCAGGGTCAGGCCGATCGCCTGACGGACCGCCGGCTCGGCGAAGCTGTCCAGGTAGGCTCCCGCGCCCTTGCGCAGAGCCTCGGCGAAGACGCCCGCCAGGGGAAGGAAGAGGAAGAACACCAGGAACAGGACCGAGATCGCCAGCAGCAGCGAGCTCATCCACCGGGGTTCGGTCACCGCCCGACCGCCCCGGACGGACCCCGCAGCCGGTGCGCGCTGCAAGACATTGATCAGACCGCCCATCTCAGACTCCTCTCATGTGCCGGCGTCCCGACCACCGTTGCAGGAGATTGATGGCCAGCAGCAGCAGGAACGAGAGCACCAGCAGCACGACGCCGATGGCCGTGGCCCCCGCGTAGTCGTACTGCTCAAGGCGGGCCATGATCAGCAGGGGGGCGATCTCCGTCCGCATCGGCATGTTCCCCGAGATGAACACCACCGAGCCGTACTCCCCCAGCGCCCGCGCGAAGGCCAGGGTGAACCCCGTCAGCAGCGCCGGAGTCACCGCCGGCAGGATCACCCGCCGGAAGGTCTGGCGCCGCGACGCGCCCAGGCTGGCGGCGGCCTCCTCCTGGTCCAGATCGAGATCCTCGAGGGCCGGCTGCAGGGTGCGGACCACGAACGGCAGCCCGATGAACGTCAGGGCGATGACCACGCCGAGAGGCGTGAAGGCCGCCTTGATGCCCCAGGGCTCCAGGGCCCGGCCCACCCATCCGTTGGGCGCATACAGCGAGGTGAGCGCGATGCCCGAAACGGCCGTCGGCAAGGCGAACGGGAGGTCGATGACCGCATCGAGGAGCCGCTTGCCCGCGAAGCGGTAGCGCACGAGGGTCCAGGCCACCACGAACCCGAACAGGGCGTTGAGCAGGGCAGCCGTCAACGCGGCCGTGAAGCTGAGGCGGCAGGCGGCGACCACCCGGGGCGAGGACACGGCCTCCCAGAACCCGCCCCAGCCCAGCGTTGAACTCTGGATGAACAGCGCCGACAGCGGGATCATGACCAGCAGCCCCAGGTACAGGACCGCCGTCCCGAAGGTGAGCCCGAACCCGGGCAGAACCGAATGGCGGCGATTCAGCAGCCCCATGGCCTACCGCTCTCCCGTGTAGATGCTGTCGAAGACTCCGCCCTCGGCGAAGTGGACCGCCTGGGCGTTCCGCCAGCCGCCGAAGACCTCGTCGATGCCCACCATCTTCAGGGAGGGGAACCGCTCGAGATCCGCGCCGTCGGCGAACTCGGGGTGGACGGGTCGGTAGTAGTGCCGGGCCGCCAGCCTCTGGCCGATGGGGGAATAGAGGTACTGCAGGTAGGCCGTCGCCAGTTCCCGCGTGCCGTGCTTGTCCACCCAGGTGTCGATCACGGTCACCGGCGGTTCCGCGCGGATGCTCAGCGAGGGCACCACCATGTCGAAGGAACCTTCGCCCAGTTCACGGACCGCGAGGAACGCCTCGTTCTCCCAGGCGAGCAGGACGTCGCCGATCCCGCGCTGGACGAAGGTGTTGGTCGAACCGCGGGCTCCCGAATCCAGGACCGGCACCCTGCGGAACAGCCGGGTGACGAAAGCCCGGGCGCTGTCCTGGGCGGCGGCGACGGCGGCCGATTCCGCCGGATCGCCCAGTCTGGTCAGATCGCCCAGTTCCCTTTCCAGGGCGAAGGCCCAGGCCGCCAGGTAGTTCCACCGGGCCCCGCCCGAGGTCTTCGGGTTGGGAGTGATGATCTCAACCCCCGGCTTGTCCAGGTCTCCCCAGTCGGCGATCCCCTTGGGATTCCCCTTGCGGACCAGGAACACGATGGTCGAGGTGTAGGGACAGCTGTTCTCGGGCAGGCGGGACTGCCAGTCCGCCGGCAGCAGCCCGGCCCGCTCGCTGATGGCGTCGATGTCGAACGCCAGGGCCAGGGTCACCACGTCCGCCTCCAGCCCGTCGATCACCGCCCGGGCCTGTTTGCCCGCTCCCCCGTGGGACATGACGATGCGGACCTGCCGGCCCGTGCGCTGCCGGTAGTCCGCAACGAAGGCCTCGTTGAACTCCTTGTACAGCTCCCTGGTCGGGTCGTAGGACACGTTCAGCAGGGTCGGTTCCTTGCCCTGCCCCGAACCCTTGTCGGCCTCCCCGTCGTTTCCTCCGCAGGAAGCGACGAACAGGAGGACCACAATCACCCCGCACGCTCGTCGGACGCTGCTCGACATGGCCGGACCTCCCTCGGAAAGAATGAAATGGACAAACGTATGTCGCAAATGAGATGCCAGGTGGCGAAATGAAATATAATTGCTTGTTTTTCAATAAGTTGCAAATTTCAAATCAAGTATTGCCGTTTTTTTTAAAGGTTTGTATATTTTATTTAAATGATTTTTCCGTCTAATGAAAAGGATCGACCATGAACCCGGGATCCTTCTCCGAATTCGTCTGGCGGGAAGCCTGCCGAGCCACGACCATCGATAAACTGGCCGCCGTCCTGATGGGAAACGTCCCGGGCGTCCCCTCCATGGCCGGCCTGACCGTCCTTGCCCTCGACCTGGTCGACGGTGTCGCCGAGACCGCGGGATCCGCCCCCCGGGGGACGGCTCAGTCCCCTCAGGACTCGAGGCTCGATCTGACACCGGCCCAGACCCGGGATCTGTCGCACTGGCTGGAAAGGACGCAGGCCTCGCTGCTGCCCGAAGCCGAACCCCTGCCCAGGGTTCTGCTCCCCCTGGAGAACCTGATTCCCTTGCGCCCCTGCTGGGCGGTTCCTCTTCCCGGGGACGAAGGCGGCGCCGGCCTGGCGCTGGTGGCCCTGGCGGCGGACGACCCCTACCTTCGCGAACACAGCCGGTTCCTGGCCCTGTTGCGCGAACCCCTGGCCGCCGCGCTTCAGAACTACCGTCACCGGCGGGAACTCCAGGATCTGCGACGCGCGGCCGAGGCCGACCGGCAATCCCTGCTGACCCGCCTCGGCCGGGACGAGGTCCTGGAGGACGTCATCGGAGCCGACGGCGGCCTGCGGTCGGTGATGCAGCGGGTGGACATGGTGGCCGGATCGGACGTTCCGGTCCTGGTCCTGGGCGAGACCGGCTCGGGCAAGGAGGTCATCGCCCGCATCCTTCACACGCGCTCACGCCGCGCAGGGGGACCGTTCATCCGGGTCAACTGCGGAGCCATCCCCACCGAACTGGTGGATTCGGAGCTCTTCGGACACGAGAAGGGCGCCTTCACCGGGGCGGTCGCCCGGCGCACCGGCTGGTTCGAACGGGCCGACGGCGGCACCCTGCTGCTGGACGAGATCGGCGAGCTGCCCCGGGCGGCGCAGGTGAGGCTGTTGCGGGTCCTGCAGGACGGATCCATGCAGCGGGTCGGCGCCGAGAGCCATCTGCGGGTGGATGTGCGCGTCATCGCCGCCACCCACGCCGACCTCGCCGCGATGGTCAAGGCCGGGGAATTCCGGGAGGACCTGTGGTACCGACTCGCGGTATTTCCCCTCCTGCTGCCGCCGCTGCGCGACCGCCTGCAGGACATTCCCGCCCTCGTGGACATGCTGGCCCGCAGAGCCGCCCGCCGGTTCGGATTCCGCCCCCGGGCGCCCCGAGCTGAGGATCTGGCCATGCTGGCGGCCTATCCCTGGCCCGGCAACGTCCGCGAACTGGGATCGGTCATCGACCGCGCGGTGATCCTCGGCGAGGGACGCAACCTGGAGATCGCCAAGGCGCTGGGCATCTCCACCCGCAAGGGGCTCAGCGTGCACCGCACGAAAGAGCCTTCGACCCGAACCGCAACCGGAGAGATCGCCCCCCTGGACGAAGTGATCGTCCGCCACCTCGAGACCGCCCTGACCGCCGCCCGCGGCAGGATCGAGGGGACCGACGGAGCGGCGGCCATGCTGGGCCTGAACCCCAACACGCTGAGGTCGAAGCTGCGCAAGCACGGCATCGACGCCCGGAACTTCAGGAATTGAAGGGATGATCAGGAACGGTCGAGCAGAAGGAGCCTGTGCTCGAGCTCCTTCAGGGGCATCAGGTCGCCCTTGCGGCTGGCCACGGCGACGCCTCGGCGATAGACGGCGGCGGCCTCCCCGGCGCGGCCCAGGCGCTCGAGGACCTTGCCCCGTGACACGTAGAGGGGACTGTTGTCCTTCTGGACCTCCAGGGCCCGGCCCAGGTACTCCTCGGCGGCCGCGAGATCCTCCAGGTCGAGCATGGCGTTGCCCATGCCCATCAAGGCCAGGGGGTCCTCCGGATCGACCTCCAGAACCTCGGCGAACATGCGGCGCCGGCGTTCGGCGTCGGCGCGCCGTTCCCGGGCTTCCCGCCCCTCGCGTTCCCCGATCTCCTGCTCGGTCAGACCATCGCCGAACTTCTTGAGCGTGGCGAGGGACTTCTGGCGCTCGGCCTCGTCCTTGTCGCCGATCCTCATGTAGAACAGGGAGAGGTTGGTGTGGACCATGGGCTCGTCGGGGGCCAGTTCCTCCAGCCGCTTGAACACGTCGATGGCCTCGTGGAACCGCCCGGTGCGCCCGAGGATCACGCCGAGCACCTCGACCGCCTCGGTGTGGTGGGGATCCAGGCGGAGGGCCTGCTCCAGCAGCGCGACCGCACCCGTGTCGTCGCCTGCGCTGAAGCTGCGGACGGCCCGGTCGTAGAGCCGGTTCGCCCGCTCGCCGCTGCTGGCGGCCGCATGGAAGGGGAGCAGGACGACTTCGGCCTCGAGCTGGACCTCGTCCACCACCAGATCGAGGCGCAACCCCGGCGCCCGGCTGGCCTTGTCCAGGTAGACGTACGCCACCGGCCGGTCCCAGACCACGGAATACCCCACGGAGGCCCAGGTTCCGATGGTCGTTCCCTCTGTGGTCTGCAAGGAGGAACCGGCCGGCGGCAGGGATCCCGGCGCGATGCCCAGCGGTTCGTGGATCACCAGTCCCCGCAGGGCCCGGGGAACCGAACCGTAGGTACGGACGCGGGCGACCACCTCCTGGCCCCGGTAACAGCCCTTGGTCCAGCTGACGACCTGCTGTTCGAGCCCCGTCTGGGGCAACAACGTCCTGCCGGGCTCGAAGTCCGGGCCCGCAAGCAGGGTCCCGCCCTCGATGCGCAGCCAGTCCCAGGCTTGCGGGGCGGAGTCCTCGGCGTCCAGGTCCACGAATCCCTTCGTGACCGCAGCGTTCTTCAAGGCCTCGAGGGCGCCGGCGCCCCCCGGGGGACACAGGACGATCCCGCCGGAATCTCCGGTCAAGGAGAGGGGAACCACCACGGCTCCATCCGCGGCGAGGTCATGCCCCTCGAGCATGGCCTCCGCTTCGGGCCCCTCCACCGCCAGCCCCGTGAACTCCGCCGTCGCCTCCTCGATCATCACGTCCTCCGCGATGACGAAGGAGTCCAGGTCGGCATGGAGGGAATCGAGAGCCGAAGCCCGGCCGATGATCAGGTACGAGGGGAAGGGTTGCCCGCGGTCGGGCATCCTGAACAGGGTGATCAGGGCCGTCACCGCGCCGTTGCGAAGCAGGCGGGCCGACGGCTGCGCATCCCCGGGCCCCAGACCCAGGACGTCGCTGGTCAGCTGGGCCTGCAGGAAGGTCCCCGCGTCCGGGCCCGCAACCAGCAAGGCGCCCAGGCCCGGACAGCCGTCCCAGCGGACGGTCAGCCCGGTGCGGCGCGCGGCGCTGCAGAGGTCCGTTGCCGCCATAACCGTCACACCGCGAAGCTTTCGCCGCAGCCGCAGGTGTTGGTGGCGTTGGGATTGTGGAACTGGAATCCCTTGCCGCCCAGGCCGGACTGGTGATCCAGGGTGATCCCGCGCAGGTAGATGGCGCTCTTGCGGTCGAGATAGACCTCGAAGCCGTCCTCGGGGACGACGACGTCGCCGTCACGGCGGGCCGAGAACTCGGTCCTGTAGGTCAGGCCCGAACACCCGCCCCCCGCCACGCCCAGGCGCAGGCCCAGGCCGGGCTCGGCCTCGGCGGCCAGCAACCGCTTCACCTCGGCGACGGCGGCCGGCGTCAAGACCACCGGCCGGTCCTTTTCGGCCGCGCCGGGCGCCTCCCCCGCGGCCCGATCGGCCGCCGGCGGAGGGCCGGACTCCTCGGCCCGTTCCGTCGAAGTCCGGCTCGATCGGCCGTAGAAATCGCTCAGCGGCGCGAGGTCCGAAAGACCGGCCGCATCCAGCACGATGCGATCGTGCTTCTTCCAGACTCCGAACCGGGCCGCGCGGGCGAGGTATTCGGCGTTGGACTTGCCGTCCAGGCCTTCGCTGTGCTCGTCGACGTCGACCAGGACCACCGTCCCCTCCGCTCGCTCGTGGCAGCGGCCGACGAAGACGGTGTCTCCGGCGGTGGCCACGACCGTGATGCCGTGGAGGGGGTCTTTGGTATCGTGAAATGTGCCCATGGTTCTTCCTTCACTCCGGATCCGGCCGGGGATCAGTTGCAGACGTCGTCGAAGGCCGCGGCCAGATCGCGGGCGACGTCCTCGGCGGACCGGCCCTCGATCAGGTGCCGCGGCACGAAGTGCACGAGCTCGCCGTCCTTCATCACCGCCACCGAGGGACTGCTCGGCGGCACGTCCCCGATGAGTTCGCGGGCGCGCTGCGTCGCCTCCAGATCCTGGCCGGCGAAGACGGTGGCGAAGCGGTCCGGCCGCGTCGCGTGCTCCATGGCCTTCAGGACGGCGGGGCGGGCGCTGCCGGCCGCGCATCCGCACACCGAATTGATCAGCAGCAGGGCGGTACCCTGGGTCTGCGCGAAGAAATCGTCGACCTCGGCAGCCGTGCGGAGTTCCTGGACGCCGCTGGAGGTCAGCTCGGCCCGCATGGGGGCCACCATCTGCTCGGGGTATGGCATGAGGGGTTTCTCCCTGTTTGAATCCACTGGCTGTCCCCCCTGGGGGCTTCGTCAGGGTCAAAGCTAAAAAGATTACAATTTTTGTCAAGTATTTGGGCGGTTACCGTTCCCTTGCCCGGAAACCGTTTCGCACCGTCTTCAGCCGCGGACCGGGAAGTCGAAATGAAAGTGACCGGTCGCCGAACCTCCTGGCCCGGCGACCGGTCGAAGATACCTGAAATGAGACTCGATCACTTCACGAGAGTCAGCTTGAGCAGGCTCGTCTCCCCGCTCCCCGTGACCATCCTCGCCACGTACAGCCCGCTGGGGGTCCTCTGTCCCGCCTCGTCCAGACCGTCCCAGACCACGGTGTGCCTGCCGGCGGACATCTCGCCGGTCACCAGCCTGCGCACCAGCCGGCCGCGCAGGTCGTGGATGGTCAGGGCGCAGTTCCCGGCCGTCGCGGTCTCGAAGGCGATCTCGGTGCGGGGATTGAACGGGTTGGGAGCCGCCCCGACCAGCCGTGAGGCCGCGATCCGGGGCACCGTCCCGTCGCCGTCGTCCACACCGGTGACGTCGTTCCCGATGCTGACGTTCCAGGAGGCGGCCGTTGGGTGGGTGGACGCCTCACGGCGCCAGATCACCAGGGCCAGGCGCGCGGGAGCCGGGTCGGGAATCCGCACCACGAAGTCGACCGGCTCGCCGAGCGCTCCGTCGAGCTGCCAGGCGATCGCGCCGGGCACGTACTCGGACTTGGACGAGTAGCCGTCGCTCACGTCGTGCAGGGAGAACCCCAGCGGGGCGTCGGGGCTGATCAGCCGGAACCGGTAGAGGCCCGGCTGCAGGGGCAGGATGAAGTCGTCCACGAAGGTGCCCGCCTCGATGACCCCGTCCCGGTAGGTGCCGGGCGCGGAGTTCCACCACGAGATCGCGGTTCGCGCGCCCAGGGTGACCGAACCCACACCCAGGCCGTAACCGCGCGTCACGCCGAGGTTGCTGGCGAAGGAGCCCGGTCCCTGCATGTAGCGAAGGACGAAGTCGCCCTCGGACCCGCTCCAGCCGGACAGGGCCGACGGCTCGGTGAAGCCGTCCTGCACGTCCGCGCTCCCGTACAGGCCCAGATCGACGTCCGCGGCCGAGGCGCCGCCGTAGGCGACGAGCAGGGCCTCCTGCCTGATGGTCAGCGTGGTGTTGAACCGGTACCCGTCGCAGTTGGGAGCGGCCGATCCCTCGGTCAGATAGGTCAGTCCGTTGTAGGCCTCCGCCGGAAGGGCCAGGGTGTGGACGGTCCCGGTCACCAGCACCCCCGGCTCCCAGACCCACTGCCGTCCGTGGTGGTTGTTCGCGTAGTCGTCCTCGTCGATCCCGCGGGACGGATTGATCTTGTGGACCACGGTGTGCCGGCCGCCGCGCACGTTCCGCAGGCCGCTCTGGGCGATCTTGACCTCGTATCCCGGCGCCAGCGGATCGATGAACATGGATCCGAACAGGAAGGCCCCGTCCAGTTCCACCCTCCGCTGCAGGCCGATGGGGATGCCCGCGTCCGGGCTGTCGTTGAGCAGGGACCAGTAGAAGCCGGTGGAGTCCGCGTTGCCCGCAAGCCGGTTCGGGGCGGGAATCGGATCGGTCACCGCATAGGGCAGGCCCACCTGAGGCACCACGTTGGCGAACCATCCCGCCGGCGTGGAAGCGACCAGGTCCGGCTTCGCCTCGTAGGCGAAGATGCTGTAGTTGTTCGTCCCGGAGAGGCGCGGATCCCGGTCCACCACGGTCAGGGCCAGCTTGCCGGGTTCGAGGAGGAGGCTGTGGACGACCGTGTCCTCGGCCGCACAGGTGAGAGTCAGGTCGGCATCGGCCAGGGTGCCCATGGCGAAATCAGGATCGTAGAAGCGCATCCGGAGGGAGCTGCCGCCCCCGTTGGCCACCTTCACCGAGAACCACGCGTTCCGGCCGAGGTCGTTGTAGGTGTAGTAGAAGTCGAGGCAATCGTTCGCGTCCAGCACGCCGGGCAGGGTGTCCGGCAGGGCGAACATCAGCCCCAGTTCACGGTGGATGGTGTAGGCCGCGCCCGCATCCTCCTGGTCCATGACGCTGACGGCGTAGTCGGTCATCATGGTCTCAGCCGGATTCTGGATCACGACCGCCGCCCGGTTGGGCAGGCTGGCCGACGAGACGAGATCCTCCCCGAACCCCGTCTGGTCGGTCTGGCCGGTGTGCAGGCGCAGGACGACGGCGTCGTTGGGATCCTGAGGCACGGCCCAGACAACCTCCGGGAACAGGCAGAGTTCCACATCGAACCCGTCGCAGTTGGGATGGAAGGTCCCCCCGCCCCACAGGTGGGCGGCTCCGGCATAGGCGTCCGGCAGGCCTCCCGAACGCACGATCGTCTCCTCCAGATCCAGGTCGGGGACCGAGAACACGAACTGCTTCGCGTACATGTTGTCGCCCTCGTCCGATTCCGCGACCACGCCCTCCCCGTCGAGCGCCACCCAGACGGTGTGCCGCCCGATCACGCCCAGGTCCACCGGGCCCTGGTTCCGCCAGCTGCTTGAGTTCCCGATGTTGAGCGAGTGGCCGTTGGAGGTGTAGGCCGGGACGCCGTCCACGTAGAACACGTCCTTGAACACGCCCGAGGAGCCGGTGCCGGTGTTGATCGCCCCCCAGTTGAAGTAGACGCTGTTTCCCTGGATGAAGTTGGTCTGGACGACCGGATCGGGGGCGACCGGGGCCAGGGTGCTGCGCAGGACGACCGGCGCCGTCCAGCCCGAGTACGTGTACGGCTCGAGGTCGGCCGGACCCTGCGGCGCGATGATGATGGGGCCGTAGGATGCGAAGTCCCCGCTCCACTTCCCCGTCCGGTCCACGGCGACGACGGTGAAGTACCACGTGCCGGGCGCCAGGGGATCGTCCGGCCACCACCAGAGCTTGGTCGTGTCCACCACGTGATCCGGCAGGACGGGAGCGTTCTGGGTCAGGCTGACGCTGTAGCCGCCTGCGCCCGACATGTCGTCCGGCGCCGGCTCCCAGTAGAATCCGCCCAGGGCGATGGTCGTGGGCGTGTTGATGGGGAAGCTCGTGGTCAGGTTCTGCGGGGCGCCCGGGGACTGGTCGTCGATGTCCAGGTCCCAGTTCTTGAGCGTCTCCCACAGCATCGCCCGGGTGGCGTCGGGCCGGCCGAGGTCGTCGATGTACTCCGCCGCGCAGCGGAACAGGCCCGGCCACCGGTAGGGCTGGTGACCTTCGACGGCGCAGCTGTCGGTCATGATGCGGAGGATGTCGATCGTATCGAGATCCAGCTGATCGTAGAGCACCGTGCCGAGCGCGTCGATCCCGAATGCGTCGGTCTCGGTGCCCCGGTCGTTGTCGATCACGTCCCACGCCGCGCCCGCGACCACGTTCTCGATGTACCAGGGGTCCCAGGGGCAGTTCGGATCGTCATTGACCGACTCCATGTCGTAGTGGACCACTTTCCAGAGAGCGCGGTCCTCGATGTAGTCCGTGGACAGGCGGCTGAGGATCTGGGCGCAGCCCTCGATCCAGGCGACCTCGTCCTCCTCGGGGCACCAGAGACAATGGCCGCAATCGTCGCCGTCGTCGCAGATCCCGTTGCAGTAGTCGTGCGTGACCTCGTGGGCGTACTGGTGATGCCAGTAGTGCCCGTACTCGTGGCAGATCGTCCCGTCGTGCCATTCGTCCCCACGGTCGTAATGGAGTTCCTCGAAGTAGTCGTTGTAGAAGCTGCCGTCGTCATCGGGCCACTGGGCGTCGATCTTGGTCAGGTCCATGCCCAGATCCCGGTACTGGTTGTGGGCGTACGTGACGTCCGCGACGATGTGCAGGGCGCCGTGATGGTGGCTTGGGTAGATCGGCCCGGCGTCGTAATGCGTCATCCCCACGGGGATGTCCACCCTGGCGGTCGTCCAGACGTAGTTGTCCTCGGCGAAGTTGTCCTCCTGGACCACCACGGCGTTGCTCGAGGCGGCGAAGGCCAGCGCGATGGTCACCCCGTCGGGGATCTGGATGGAGAAGACCCCGGTCTCGTCCAGCTTCTGGGTCCCGACCGAGTAGTAGAAGCCGGTCGGGGGATACACCCAGACCCAGACCGTGGCGAACGAGGCGGGCAGCCAGCGGTTCTGCGTCCCGTGCCAGTAGCAGAGGTTGCCGGTGACGGTGCAGGGATACGCCTTGTCCCCGGCGTCCGACGGCGCGGATTCATCCACCGCCATCCCGGTCATCTCGGCCAGGGTCAGGCTCGGCTCCGTCTTGAACTTCTCGCCGCCGGCGGGCAGCAGGCGGCGCGGCGGAAGCAGGTCGCTGTCGCTGGGCAGGATGCCGCCGTAGGCCTCGCGCGACAAGTCGAACGCCTTCTTCACCGTGCGGCCTTCGACCTCGGCGGTCACCGCCAGCTTGCCGAATCCCTCCCTGGGCACGGCCTGCACGGCCAGGCGCCGGGACTCTCCCGCCTCCAGCGCGAAGGCGTCGGGGCCGTCCACGCGGATGGCGCCCCAGCCGGACCCGGAAAGTTGAAGGCCGCTGACCTCGACGGCTCGGCCGGCCTCGACCACCAGGGTCACCGTGAATTCGCGGCCGGCGGTGGGCAGCCGCTCGGGACGCTCCAGCCGGAACTTGATCGGGTTGCGGGAGACCGTGGCCTCCGCGGGAACTGCAGCCGCCAGGAGGGCCAGCAGGATCAGGACGATCACTCGGCGCATGGCTGCACCTCCTGCTTCAGGAGGGCCAGGGGATCGTACCGGTACCCGGCCGGCAGGTCGAACTCCTGCCTGTCCAGATCCGCGCGAAGCCTGGCGGCCGTCCCGGCCAGCCGTTCCTTCTCCCCCTCGTCGCCGGCGCGCCCCAGCCGCCCCTCGCAAATCGCCAGGCGACCGGCCAGCTTGACGTAAGCGGCGCAACGCTGGAGATCGAGGATCTCCACCCGGTCGACGGACGCCGCGATGGCCGCATCCAGCCTCGCGAGTTCGGCCGTCTCGGCCTGCTCGACTGCTGCGACGATCCGGGACAGGGGGGGCGGGGACTCGGCCCCGGCGGGGAAGCCCGCCAGGCACAGGGCCGTGATCAACAGCCACGAGGACAAGAGCTTTCGGGGATTCATGGTGCGTCTCCTGATGAAGGGGTGACCGGGTTCACACCAAAAACGAATCGAGGAATTCAACAAGTTTCATCCTGGCTTGATTTTCATGGGCCGTCTGCCCCCCGGCCGGGCCTCCGCTTCCGCCGCACCGACGACCAGCCCGCGGCGGCTCCGACCGTTGCGATCCCCGCCAGCCCCAACAAGGGCAGGAGGGTCGGCATACGGCCGGCGATCCGGACGGGGGCGTCCCCATCCCCCACCAGCACGAATCCCGCCCAGTAGAAGGGATGGGCGGTTGCCTGATCGTTCCTGAGCGCCGACCTGGCCTCGATCAGGGCCCGGGCGGGAACGCCCTGGCTGGCCAGGGACCCGTAGAACGCCTCGCAGAAACGCGACGTGGCCTGGTCATCCACGGGCCAGAGGGTGGCCACCACCGCCGGGACCCCGGCCGCCAGGAATCCCGATCCCAGCCCCAGGATCCCCTCGCCCGCCAGGATCCCTCCCGCCGCGCTTTCGCAGCTGGAGAGGACGGCGAGCTTCGCCTGCAGCGACAGGCCCGCGATCCGGCCGGCCCGCAGGACGACCGGTTCGTCCGGCGTCCCGAACATCAGGGCCGAATTCCAGGGCCGTTGCGGGTCCACCTCACCGTGGCAGGCCAGGTGCAACAGGTCGAACTTCCCCGGATCCTCCCCGCCGAACAGGGCCGAATCGGCCCCGGCCCCCGCCGGAACCGTGACGTTGGCGAACCTGCGGGCCAGGAACGCCGTCTCCGCGCCGGCTCCGGCCAGGCGCTGGCGCCCGGGGTTCTCGTGGCCGGCGATCGCGAGGATGCGGGCGGAATCCCCGGGAACGGCCTCGCGCCCGCGCAGATGGGCGAGGATGGTGGCCGAAGGCAGCCGGCGCACGTCGGCCTCCGGAAAGATCGTGGTCAGAGGCAGCCGGTGCAGCCCCCCGTCGGGGCTGAAGAAGATCGTCCGGGCGGTGCGGATCACCTCCGCCACCCCCTGGCCGGGCGGCCCGGCCAGCCGTGATGCGACGATCGCACCCGCATCACCGTCGAACGGTCCGAACGGATGGGCCAGCGAGGCGAGCAGAGGGGCCAGGTCCTGTTCCCACCGGTCCTCGCCGGGCAACGCCACCACCAGGCACGTATCCCGGGTCACCGCGAACAGCAGCCCCTGATCCGTCCCCGCCAGGACGTCCAGCAGGATTTCCCCCGGCCCCAGGACCTCCCCGCGAAGGCGGGCCAGGGACACCGGGGGCGGGACGTCCGTGGCCGGAGGCAAGGCATCGCCAGGTCCGAGCATGCGCTCCAGCAGGGTGCGGGCCTTGTAGCGCTGGACCGCCGCGAACGCGCCCGCGATGTCCCCTTCCTGGAGCAGCGAGGCCGTCATGATCCCGAAAAGCTTCTGGGCCTCGGCTCCGCGCCGCTCCCGCCACTGGGGATCGGTGGGCAGGGCCCGGTCCTGCTCCCAGAGATCTTCGGCTGCGGCCAGCAGGACCCGCGTCGAATCCCGCTCGCCGAGCGCGAACCAGGATTCCGCCGCATCGGTCACCAGCAGCAGCCGGTAGCCCGCGACTCCGGTCTCCGCCGCCTGGACCCTGGCGTCCCTCAGGACGGCCACCGCCTCCGCATGGCGGCCGAGGGCCCGCAGCACGCGGCCCCGGTCGATCGCCAGCATGATCTCCAGGGTGAAGTCCCGCCCCTGCTGGAGCCTCGCCGCAACGGCGTCGAGTTCGGCCAGGGCCTCTTCCGGGCGGCCGAGCCGCAGCAGGGCCTCGGCCCCCCGCATCCCCGCGTTGCACCCGACCTCGAAGGGGGTGTCGGGATCAGCCAGCAACTCCCGGCAGCGGATCAGGGCCTCATCCGGCCTGCCCGCACCAAGGTCCACCTCCGCCAGGCGGATGGACGTGACCGCAACCTGGTCGGCGAACCCCCGCTCACGGCAGAAACCGAGGCACTCCTCCAGTTCGGCCCGCGCCTCGTCCCAGCGGCCCATGTCCATCAGGGCCAGGGCCAGGTTGCGCCAGGGGGGACCCACCTGTTGCCACAGCCCGCGTTCACGCTGGAGGTCGCGGGATCGGCGGTATCCGGACACCGCGGCGGCCGGATCGCCCAGGGTCATCTCGATGCCCGCGAGGTTGTTGGTCGCCATGGCCTCCAGGGAAAGGGACCCGCCTGCCCTGGCCATGCGGGCGGCCAGCGAGAACATCAGCCGGGCTTCGCGGAAGGCGCCGCGCCCGACCCGGCAGTTGCCCAGGCCGTTGTAGACCGGGGCCAGGTCCGCCGAATCGCCCGACGCCTCCAGGAACGGCAAGGCCAGTGAGTAGAGGGAATCCGCCCCGGCAAGATCGCGCAGCCGGAACTGCAGCCGGCCGAGCCCGTACAGGGCCTTCCCCGTGTGGAAGTCGTCGGCCGCCGTCCGGGCCCGCCGTTCCAGTTCGGAGAACCGCGCCGCGGCCTCGTCCCGGCGTCCGAGCTGCTGGCTGGCCTCCGCGAGGTAGCGCAACGCCTCCCGCCCCGCGCCCCCCTCGCCTGCGGCGTCGGCCAGGGCCAGGGCTTCCACCAGATCGGTCTCGCCGGTCGCGGGATTGCCGTACGCCACCCGGGTCTTGCCCCGTTCCAGGTAGAGGAGGCGGCAGGCGGCCGAATCGGCATCCGCCAGCGCGGCGGGCAACAGCCCTGCGACCAGGATCTCGACGGAATCGGGGAGGGCCCGGGCCCGCAGCTCAACGAGGCGGGAGCCGGTGTCCGCCGGAACGGCGAAGGCGGAACCGGTCAAGGCGAGGGTGAGGAGCAGGACCAGGCAAACCGGCCGACGCATGGGTGCTGGACCTCGGTGAGACGCCTCTCGACCCGGATGAACAGCCCCGATCATAGCATGAAACGAGGGATGGAGAACGGGATTTCAACCAGGGGATGGGATCCTCAGGGGCAATCCGGGTCGTCCCGGACGGCGGCGTTGCCGAAGACGTCCTTCAGGCGGCGGCGCAGGTCCCCGACCGCGTCCCGGCGCGGACCCGGGGACGCCTTGAGGATGAAGGACTCCAGGGACTGCGCTTCCGGCGGCTCATCCGCCGCGATCACCGCCAGGACGTAGGTTTCGCAGCCGGGCGCAAGATTCTCCCGCCAGTCCCCGGCCGCCCCCGGCCGCGGCAGGAAGACCAGTTCACCTTCGGGATACAGGGCCGGCGCCTCCCCTTGCCGGGGATGGAGGAGGCGGGCATCCCCCGCGCCGTCCACGTGGATCAACACGGGGTACCCGGCCTCGTTCAGCCGGAAGCTCACGCCGTGCCTCAGGTCAGCCGCCGCGCCGGAATCCCCCCGGAGCACCAGGGGCGAACCCACCTGGAGATCGCGCACCGGGCTGGACGGTCCCAGCAGGGGCGCCAGGGCCACCAGGGCAAGCGCGGCCGCCAATGCCAGGGGAACCACCCTGGTGGCGGTGAACCGGGACCCGGACACCGCCCCCAGCAGAGCCTCGAGGCTGGCTTTCGCCGCGGGGTCCGGAGCGGGCTCGGCCTCCGGCAGGCGCTCCACCGAACGGATGACAGCCTCGGCGGCCAGCACCTGCTCGCGGAGCCGGCGGCAATCCGGGCATTCCGCAAGGTGAGCGAGGGCCTCCTCCCTCTGGGAGCCCTCCAGATCCTCGCAACCCAGAACCAGCCGGCGCAGCCTTCCATGATCGCTGTTCATCACCGCACCTCCGCCCTGAAGACGGAACCGGGGATCCCGTGAGTTTCATGCCGAACGTTCATCGGTCCAGTTCCAGCCGCCGCACCAGGCACTCCCGCAGGGCGAGGCGTCCGCGGCGGATGTCGGTGCGGACGGTGTTGAGAGGGATGCCCAGGGCCTCGGCGATCTGCTCGTAGGTCAGGTCGTGGAAGAGCAGGAGGTCGAGCGCCCGGCGCTGGTCCTGGTGGGCGATGGCCAGCAGGCAGGTCTCGACGGCGTGCAGGATCTCGAGGCGTTCCAGGTCGAGGGAGGGATCGTCGAGCCCGACGGCATCGGCGGACTCGTCGCCCTCTCCGTTCCCGGGGCCTTCCCTCGCCTCCAGGCGCCTGCGGATCCGCAGGGAATCGAGCAGGAGGAAGGGAGCCCGGACCCTGAACCAGCCCCAGAAGGAACCCGGCCCCCGGTAGACGAAACGGCCTTGCTCCACGTCCTCGACCAGGCGCAGGAGCGCGTCGTGGGCCCAGTCCCTCTGCAGGTCCGGGTCCGGGGTCAACCGGCGGGCGTGGGCATGGACTGCGTGGTGCGCCTTGTGGAAGAACTCCGTCCGGGCCGCCGGATCATGCGCCTGCAGACCCTCGACCAGGGAGCGCTCGCCTCCATCGCCGCCCTCGCCGCCACCCCGCGTCACGGTCCCCTCCCTGTTCCGCACCGTCCCCTGCCCACCCGGTCCCCCGGGATCGTGAAAGCGGCCGGGGAACAACCCGCCGGCCGGTCCGGGAATCCTAGCACAGGGTGCGTGGGGACGGGGAACGGAATATCCCGTCGGCAGCGCCCCGGACGCAGCGGACACCGATCAGGGATGGGCCGCCAGGAACTCGTCCGCCGTCATCACCGTGGCGTAGACCCGGTCCAGGGTGGCCAGGGTCGCGGCGTGGACCGCGGCCGCCGGAACCGTGCGGTCGCCGAAGGTCAGGTCCCGGGTGGCGCAGGCGTCCGCGATCATGACGACCTCGAAGCCCAGGTCCGATGCCTCGCGAACGGCGGCCTCGGCGCACATGTGGGTCTGCATGCCGCAGATCACGACCCGCCTGATCCGCTGCTCCCTCAGCCAGAACTCCAGCGCCGTGCCCTTGAAGGCGTTGACCTCGTCCTTGAAGATCAGCATCTCTCCCGGCAGGGGAGCTACAGCATCGTAGAACCCCTTGCCGCGCGGTGCGTTGTGTCCGACGTGAACGACGGGCTGTCCGTGGTCCCGGAACCTGTCCAGCACGCGAGCTGCGGCGGCCGCCGCGGGCTCCGGATCGACAAGCGGCAGGGCGCCCCCCGGGAAGTAGAAGTCCTGGATGTCGACGATGATCAGGGCGGTCGCAGGATCCTCGAGGGAATCGCCGGAAAAGGCGTTCACGGACGAGAATAGGACGAGGGTCGCAAGGGCGATCCCTGCACGGAACCGGTGCGTTCGGTTCATGGCGCCTCGAGCGGTTGGAGTGCAAGGTAACCGGAGAACCCATGGTACACCCGCGGCGAGTCATGAGGCAATGATTCCCGCATTGCCGCCATCCGGCTGAAACACAGCCGCCGCATCCCCGGGGGAACGCGGCGGCCGCGGGCGAGGCTCGTCGAAGCCTCTACTTCAAGAGGGTCATCTTCTTCGTGTCGCGGAATCCGTCCGCCTGGATCAGGTACAGGTAGACGCCCGAGGTGACCCGCCGTCCGGCGTCATCCAGGCCGTTCCACATCACCGACTGGGACCCGGCGGGCATCACCTGGTCCACCAGGGTCCGCACCAGGCGGCCCCGCTGGTCGTAGATGCACAGCTTGACCGGGCTGGTCTTCGGGATGTCGAACCTGATGGTCGTCGCCGGGTTGAACGGGTTCGGCGCGTTCTGCTTCAGGCTGAAGGCCCGGGGCAGATCGACCTTTTCCGGAGCCTCGGCCAGGGGCGCCAGGCCGCCCGTCACGGTCAAGGTGTAGCTGCTGGTGGCTCCGAGGTAACCATCGACCCGCAGGTAATAGCGCCCCACCGAGGCGGTGTAGCTGCCCGCTTCCGGATTGCTGACCGTATAGCCGCGATCCACCTGGGTGCCGGCGCTGTTGTACAGGTACCAGTCGAGGTCGGCGCTGCCGCCGATGGCCACGCTGATGTTGATGTTCCCGGCGGTGGTGACGTCGAACCAGAAGTAATCGTCGTCCGTGCTCGAGGTCAGGGCCCCGCTCACGGCCACGCCGTCGCCGACGGGCCCGTTCGACGAGGCGGTGTTGCCGTTGGGTTCGGTCTCGGCGGTGATGGCCGATCCGCCGCCTCCGCCGCCGCCCACCGTCACCGAGACGTCGTCGAACGCGAACCCGTCGGTGGAGATGACGTAGTTGTCGTACTGCTGGAACTTCACCAGGAAGGTCGAACCGAGGGTCAGGCCGTTTGCCGCCGCCAGCGCGTCGACGTCCAGGGTGAACTGGTTCCAGGTCTGGTTGCTGTAGCTGGCGCCGTTGAGGTTCTGGACCTTGACGTAGCTGGCGCCGTCGTTGTCCGAGAAGTAAACCCCGTCCTGGCTGTGGGTCTCGTCGCCGAATTCCTTCCACCAGAAGGAAAGGTCGACCTGGGACTCGCCGGCCAGGTCCAGGTGCAGCACGGCCTCGTTCAGGCTGTAGGTGCCGTTGGTGGCGCTGTCCATCGTCAGGTGGTAGCTGCCGCCGTGAGGCGTGTAGGACGTCGTCACCAGGACCCGGCCCACGGCCGTGGAGGCGGTGGTCCAGTACTGGTCGACCGCTCCGCCCTCGAAGCCCGTGCTGTAGGGCAGGGTGGCGTAGTCGCCGGTGGGCGGGCTGTACTCGATGGTGAAATTCGCGTTGCTCGTGTCGCTGACCGATCCTCCGGAGACCCGGACGCGGCCCTGGGTCGTGGCCGCTGCCGGCACCGACCAGGTGTACGAACCGTCGTTGGCCGTCCCGGTCACGATCGAGGTCCAGCTCGTGCCGCCGTTGGTCGAGTAGTCGATGTTCACGGTGGTGAACGTGCCCGCGGAGGTCCAGGTGATGTTGGCCGATCCGCCGCCGGTCAGGGTCTCCCCGCCGTTGGGGTAGGTCACAGTCACGGCGTCGGCGGGCGGCGTCGATCCGGCCACGCTGACGTCGTCGAAGGCGAAGCCGTCGGTGGCGATCTGGTAGTTGTCGTACTGCTGGAACTTCACCACGAAGGTGCCGCTCAGCGACAGACCGTTGGCCGCCGCCAGGGCGTCCACGTCCAGGGCGAACTGGCGCCAGACGTTGTTCGAGTAGCTGGCGCCGTTGAGGTCCTGGACCTTGACGAACGTGCTGCCGCCGTTGCTCGAGAAGTACACCCCGTCCTGGCTGTGGGTCTCGTCCCCGAAATCCTTCCACCAGAAGGCGAGTTCGACCTGGCTCTGGCCCGAGAGGTCCAGGTGCAGCCAGGCCTCGTTCAGGCAGTAGGTGCCGTTGGTGGCGCTGTCCATGGTCAGGTGGTAGCTGCCGCCATGGGGCGTGTTGGCCGTCGTGACCAGGACCCGGCCCACGTTGGTCGATGCGGTGGTCCAGTACTGGTCGACGGCGCCCCCCTCGAAGCCCGCGCTGTAGGGCAGGGTGGCGTAACCGCCGGCCGAGGGCACGTCGATGGTGAAGTTGCTGTCGCTCGCGTCCTGGGCGGTGCCGCCGGTGATGCGGATCCGCGCCTGGGTGGTCGCGCTGGTCGGGACGGTCCAGCCGTAGGAGCCGTCGTTGGTGGTCGAGGACGTGATGAACGACCAGGTCGAACCGCCGTTGAGGCTGTACTCGATGGCGACGGTGGTGAAGGTGCCCGTCCAGCTCCAGGTGATGGTGGCCACGTCCCCTGCGGTGAGGGTCTCGCCGCCGTCGGGATAGGTCACCGTCAGCGCGTCGGTGGGCGTGGTGCCGCCGCCGGTGGCCGCCGCCGCGTCGATCATGCCGTAGCCGGTGTAGCGGTCCCAGCCCGAACCGGATTCCACGTTGACGATGTCCTGCGCGGTGCTGCGGAGGCGGTCGCGGATCTGGGCCGGGGTGAACGACGGATTGCCCGCCTTGACCAGGGCGGCAACGCCCGCGGCGTACGGCGTCGCGCACGACGTGCCGTTGAACCACTTGCTGTAGTCGCTGCTGTCATAGCCAGCCGATCCCAGCAGGTCGGTGGTCGGCAGGATCGTCGGAGCGATGACGTCCACGGCGGAGGCGGCGCCCTGGGTCGTCGTCCCGTAGTTGGATCCCCACCAGCGCTCCCCATCGCAGGTGTACCCGTTGGGGTCCGTGCTCACGCCGGGGTTCACCTCGGTGCTGCTGCTGGATGACCGCTTGCGGTCACCGCAGGGCGAGGCGGCGCCGACGGCGATCACGTACTGGTTGATGGCCGGATAGCTGATCGTCGAGGCGTTCTCGTTGCCGGTGGCGGCCAGCAGGGTCACCCCCGCGTTGTACGCGTAGGCCAGGGCGGCGTCGGTGGCCGAGTCGGAACTGATGGCGGCGCCGAGGCTCATGCTTGCGATTTCCGCGCCGTTGTCCGCGGCATGGTACAGGGCGTTCTGGATGGACGAGAAGTACATCGAGCCGGCGCTGTTGGCCACCTTCAGGGGCATGATGCTGCAACCGCCGGCGACGCCGGCGGTCCCCAGGCCGTTGTTCACCATGGCGGCGGCCACGCCGGCACAGGCGGTGCCGTGGCCGGGGCTGGAGGAGTTGTCGTCGGCATTGGAATCGTTGTCGCCGTAGTCGTAGCCCGCGACCTGGCGCAGGTCGGGATGCCCCGCCTCCACGCCGCTGTCGATGATGGCGACGACGATGCCGCTGTTGCCATAGCCCTGGGCGTTGTCCCAGGCGGCATGGGCGTTGGCGTCGAAGCCCACGGTGCCCACCGGCGATCCGTTCTCGTGGCTGTGGGTGGACCAGTCGTAGCTGAGCATCTGGGCGGTGTTGTTGTGGCCCCAGTTCAGGTAGTGCATGGGATCACTGGGCACCGCGGCGGGGAAGGCCCGCCAGTCGACGGTCGCCTCGGCGACGCTGGGATCGCGTGAGAATCGTCGGGCGAGATCCAGGGCATCCTGGCCCCCGTCGGTCTCCAGCATGTACCACAGGTCCAGACCCAGTTCGTTGGCCAGGTTGGCCTTCTTCACGGCGATCCAGGGACGGCTGATGCGCTTGACCCCGGCCGCGTCACACAGGGCGTCCACCGAGACGATCCCCGTGCGGGCGCCGGGTACGAGGGCCCCTTTCTCCTGGGCGATGTCGAGACCGGACCCCTCGAGGGATTCGGACTTGAACTTGATTAGGATACGCTCGGGATGGTAGGGAAGTTCGTGGGGGGCGGAGGGCGCGAACCCTTCCTGGACCGGTGCGAAGGGACGAAGCGCTCCCGGTTCCTGCGCCATGGCCGCACCTGCCGCCAGGATCATGGATACCAGGACGAGCACGCCGAGGCGTGCGTTGGTCATTCTTATCATGTCTACTCCCTCGGTTTGTTTTCTGGTCGGCGAGAAAAACAGAAAACCCTGAGGCCTGCGGCAGCACGTAGCCGCCACAGCCGATGGCCACCTCCTTGGTCGATGCTGTTCCGAACGGGTATGATGGTCGCAGCGGGTGAAGCTGCGGCTGGAAGGCCGTCGGTCGACCCTGTCCAGCCAAGGCTGAGTCTATCAGGGCTCAAAATGCCGTCACAAGACCTTTACATTCACATTTTCGTGAACCTTGTCTCCAATTATTGATCAAATTTCAAGCAATGCTCTTTTTTTTGAGCCCCCTGCCGCAAGATCCAGGAGTCTGATCAAAATTCCGGCGAATGGTTGGCGGGAGGACTCGAATTGGTATTTAATGCTCAAAGATAATTTCCCACCCCACCTCCGCTTCCGGGAGCCGACCCGATGATCACTGCTGCAGATGCCCTGTCAAGACTCCGGGATGGAAACCGGCGTTTCGTTTCGGGCGCGCCGAAACGCCGGTCGCCCGCCACCCCCGCCCGCCGGGACGAGCTCCTGGACGGCCAGGAGCCCTTCGCCATCATCCTGGGCTGCTCCGATTCGCGCGTTCCTGCGGAACTTGTGTTCGACCAGGGACTGGGCGACCTGTTCGTGATCCGGGTGGCGGGCAACATCGTCGCCCCCTCCCAGGTCGGCAGCATCGAGTTCGCGGCAGCCCGTTACGGCACCCGGCTGGTGGTGGTGCTGGGCCACACCCGCTGCGGGGCCGTCCAGGCGACCCTGGAGGAACTCGGCCGGCCCACCGAGACCCGTTCCCCCAACCTCCGCTCCATCGTCAGCCGCATCATGCCGGTGGTGGAGTCCATCCCCCTGGCCGAACTCGGGGACGACTCCGACCGGCTGGCCGACCTCGTCATCCGCGCCAACGTGCGCGCTTCCGCCGATCACCTGCGGCACGGATCGGCGATCCTCGAGCAGTTGATCCGCGAGGAGGGCCTGGTGGTCGTCGGGGCGGAATACTCCCTCGAAACCGGATTGGTGGATTTCTTCGACGGCCTGCCGGCCGCCCCCTGACGGAGGTTCGACCGCATGAAGAAGGTCTTGCTCTACTCCATCCTGCTGTTCGTCGGGCTGGCCCTGTCCCAGGCCCTGCCCTCCCTGCTGGGCGGGACGCATGACGGGTTCTCCTTCCTGGTCCGCGTCCTGACCATGACGGGGCTCGCATTCATCATGATCCACGTGGGATTCGAGTTCCACATCGACAAGAGCAGACTCGGTTCCTACGGCTGGGATTACGTCGTGGCCTTCACCGCCGCCTCGTTCCCCTGGATCCTGGTCACGGGGTACTTCGTCCTGGTCATGATTCCCCAGGAGTTCTGGAGCAGCGCCGACACCTGGAAGGAGACCCTGCTGGCGGGCCGCTTCGCCGCGCCCACCTCGGCCGGCGTGCTGTTCAGCATGCTGGCGGCTGCGGGGCTTGGCGCCACCTGGCTGTTCCGCAAGGCCCGGGTCCTGGCCATCTTCGACGATCTGGACACCGTCCTGCTGATGATCCCCCCGAAGATGATGATGGTGGGGCTGGCCTGGCAGCTGGGCTTCATCGCGGTCATCATGGCGGTCCAGCTGGTCGTGGCCTACGTCTGGCTGCACCGGGTCCGGATGCCCGTCACCTGGGGCTGGGTGCTGGGCTACGCCGCCATGATCGTCGCCGTCAGCGAGATCCTCTACGCCGGCAGCAAGATCATCGATCCCTCGGTGCCCATCCACATCGAGGTCCTGTTGCCCGCCTTCGTGATCGGCTGCCTGGCCCGCCCGCGCGGTTCGGCTCCCGGGGAGGATGCCGCGGACGTCGAGCGCGCCCTCCATCACGTCCTGGAGCGCCCCGGCGAGCAGCGGGCGGCGACCGTCATCTCCGCCGCCTTCATGGTGCTGGTGGGATTGAGCATGCCCGCCATCTTCAACGGCCCGGACGCCCAGCATCCGGCTCCCGACCTCCCCTCCCTGCACGCCGCCGCCCCCGGCGCCGCCGTCGACGACCCGGCCATCCACGGCGGCAAGCCGGAGGACCGGTACACGCGCACCATCACCGCCTCCCAGCCCAACCTGGGGTGGGGCATGATCGCCGTCCACGTGCTCCTGATCACCCTGCTGAGCAACCTGGGCAAGATGTTCCCGGCGTTCTGCTACCGGCGGGAGGCCCACTGGCGGCACCGCCTGGCCCTGGCCATCGGGATGTGGCCCCGCGGCGAGGTCGGCGCCGGAGTGCTGGTGCTGAGCCTGAGCTACGGGATCGGCGGCCCCGTCGTCACCGTGGCCATGCTCTCCCTGGCGCTGAACCTGGCCCTGACGGGGGTCTTCATCCTGATGGTCCGGCGCCTGCTCCACGGGGTTCCCGAAGGGGCGGCCTCCTGAGCGGACGAGGCCGCCCCCCCTCACGACGGGAAGGTGGTCGTTTGCATCACCGCTCCAGGTTCCCCTATCCTGATCGACAATCGAGGGGGTTGCCGATGAAGGTCCGAATTCTGGTACTTTCCCTGTGCACCATCCCATTTTTTCCAGGCTGCGCCCCCACCGGACCCGACCCGGTCAATCTGGCCATGATCGAGCCCCAGAAGATCGAAGGGGCGGCCGCCCGGGACAGCCTGGCCTTCCAGCGGACCCTGCAGCAGGCTCTCGATCATCCGGCACCCCGTCTCGAGGCCCGCCGGCGGCAGGCCGAGGAGATCATTTCCTACTGGCGGGAGTTCGAACAGCTGGCGGCCGTGCGGCGAACCCGGGGTGACCTGCCCCTGTTCCTCGCCTCGCAAAGCCCGGACAACCGCGGACTCCACATCGGTCTGGCCAAGAGCGTCAAGCTGCTCGAAAACGCCGTGGCTCTCGATCCCACCTTCGCCGAGGCCTGGGCGGGGCTTGGCCACCTGCGCCTGGAGATCGGGGACCGCACGGGCGCTCTGGCCGACCTGGACAAGGCCTTGGCTGCGGCTACGGTCGAAGCCCAGGCCGGCAGACCACTTGATCACGCTACCCTTCTGCGGATCCACCGCGACCGCTGCTGGGCCCTGAGGGAACTGGCCCGCTGGAACGAAGGGCTTGCTGCCGTCAACACCGGACTCGTCTTCCAAAACGGCGATCCCGACCTTCTGCTGGTCAAGGGATTGCTGCTGGCCGGGGCCGGCCGGTATTCCGAAGCCACGGCCCTGGCGGTGCGTCTGCCGGCTTTCGAGATCCGCAGGTACGGATCGATCAACAATCCGGGCGACTTCAGGGAAGGCCAGGAACTGGTCCTTTCAGACTACGCCAGCCGCTGGATCCGTTCGCAGGCCTGCCTCTCGGGGGACGGCCCTCGCCAGGCCCTGCAGTCCCTGGGGCGCACCCTGAACGAGGAGGGCGAACAATCCCCCCGCCCCAACCACCTCAGAAGCCTGCTCGGATCGGTTCGCCTGCCTCACCATTCCAGATTCTGGAACGATGTCGGCCTGGTGGGGGAACTGGCCGGAGATCCCGATTTCGCCCTTTATTACGCCGAGGCCTTCGATGTCCGTGACTACCGGGGCTATTATCCCGATTCCATCCACCTGATGGGCCCCCTGGTCCTTGGCATCCCCCTTGCCGAAGCTCCTTGCTATCTCAGCTACGGCTCGGGTTTCCATCTGGGCGGGTCTCCCATCGCCTATGTTGCAGCCCAGATGGACATCATGTCCCTGGCCCTGTTTCCCGACCGCAAGCTGGCTGCCGCGCGCCAGGCGCTCAACTCCCTCGAAATCCTCGATCGCCGCGGATTGATGCACGACGTCTGTCATGCCCTGCGGGGTCGCATCTTCTATAGACAGGGGAAACTCGCCGCCGCCCGTGAGGAACTGGAAACGGCCCGCGACGCCTTCCGCACCAGGGACATGGTCGATGCCCGGACCAGTCTGCTGCTTGGGGTCCTGGCTCTGGACAGGGAAGAGTACGGCCGAGCGTTGACCTATCTGACCGAATCGACCCAAACGGACAGTACCGCGGCGGTGGCCTGGCGGTCGCGTGGCATCGCCCTGGCCCGGCTCGGTCGCACCGACCAGGCCTTGAGGGACATGACCAGGGCACTGATCATCGAACCGGGTTCCCTCGTCGGGCACTACAACCTCGGACTCCTTTTCCTGCAGATGAAACAGTACGAGGAGGCGGTCGCCGACCTTGATCGGGCCTGGCGCCTGGATCCCGAAAACCAGGATACCCGCCGTCTGCTCCAGACCGCCGCGGCCGCCTTGCGCGAGGAAGGCTCCTCCCCCCTGGAACACGAGGCCCTGGCCCTGGCCGACGGTCCGGGGGCGACGCTGCCCCCCGACGTGGTGGCCGAGATCCCGCCCGACCTGCTGCTCGATCATCTCGAAAGGGAATTGACGGGATTCCTCGGCAAGGGGGCCGCGGGCTTCACCACCCCAGACCAGCTCGGTGAGCTGTGCAAAGCCTGGGAGTCGACCTACCGCGACAACCCCTCACCCTACCTGCGCAAGCTGGTGGCCCTGGCCAGGCTCGATCTGGGGAACATCGAAGGCACCCGGGAAGTCCTTGGCGGGTTCTGGGGAAGAGGTCTCGAACCGGACGAGGAACTCATGCTCCTCTTCGCGGATCAACAGGCTGGGCAAACCGACCGTGCCCGCGAACTTGCGGAGCGCATCCTCGCAGGCGACGCAATGGTGGACAGCCCCTACGTCGCGGCCCTGGCCGCCAGGGCGGTCGCCGCACCGGACAACGAGGAAGGAACGGCAACGGACCAGGCGGTCATCGCCCGCTGGATCGACCATAACGGGGAAACCGCGGGCCATTCCTTGCGCCAGTGGGCGGCGCTCATGGGCCGGGGATTCAACCGCGTGCGCCTGAACTACACCGTCCCTTTGGACGATCGGCCCAGCAAGGCCTCCAGGTAGCGCGACTGCAACTGCTTGCCGGCCATGGCGCGCTTGACCGGCGGCAGCTTGAGGACCGACCCCAGCAGGGCCGCCAGCAGGCGGTGGCTCGCCATCACCTGGTTGTCGAAGATCAGGTCCTGCAGCTTGCCCCGCTCGACCGCCATCATCACGTAGCGGTGGGCGTTGGTCAGGGGGGTGATCACCCGGGCCGCCCTCGGTTTCAGCTCGATGCAATCCCTGGTGCACGCCCGGACGCAGACCCCGCAGCCCAGGCACAGCTCGGGGTCCAGCCGGGCCGCCTTGGCCTTCGGCCGCTGGGGGTCGTTGGTCGACACCAGGGAAAGGGCCTCCACCGGACAGGCGCTGACGCACTTGCCGCAGCCGTTGCAGTCGGCGGCGGCCACTTCCGGCAGGAAGTTGCTCGTGTGGATCGGATGCAGGTGGGAGAAGCGCCGCTGGGCGATCATCGCCTCGCAGCAGCATCCGCAGCAGTTGCAGATGAAGTTCACCCGTTTCTGGACGTTTTCGCCGAACTGGACCAGGCCGCGCTCGTAGGCGAGGTCCAGCAGGTCCAGGCATTCATGGGCGTCGATGGCCCTCGCGTGCCCGTGCTTGGTCAGCGATTCGGCCGAACCGTTGAACGTCATGCAGATGTCCATGGGCGCGTCGCACGCCTTCCCCAGGTGCTGCATCTTGTGGCGGCAGTAGCACATCCCCACGCCGATGTGGGAAGCCGTGCGGATCACCTCGCTGGCGCGTTCGTAATCCAGGACGTGGGCCGCGCTCTCGCTGGTCAGGACGGGTTCCTGGAAGAAGACGCGGCCGAGCTGGGTCTCACCCTCGGTGAACAGGGCCTTGACGAAGTCCTCCTCCACGTTCAGGTACTCGTGGAAGAGCTCGCTGAGGGCCTTCTGGTCGATGTCCCCGCGGGTGCGCATGAGGCTGAACTCGAAGAAGCCCGCCATGGGCGGCGGCAGGGCGTAGACCGGTTCGCCCTTCTTCTCGATGTCCACCAGCAAGGCCCTGGAGGCCAGGGTGTCGAGGATGGTTCTCGCCTCGGCCTCGGGCAGTTTCCAGGCGCGGGCGGCCTGGGCCGCCCGGAAGGGCTTGATGGGCAGCAGGGCCAGCAGGCCGGCTTCCCGCTCGCTCATCAGCATCGCCAGGATCCGGTTCAAAAGGTGGGACGGCGGTGCGCCCTGGGGCGCCTTGTTCAGGCGCTCGACGAAGCTGTCGTAGCCGGATTTCACGGTGCGGTGGGCCATGGCCATTCCCCCGGGATGGACGTCCACCGTCAGGATAACAGCACCCGGTCCCGTGATCCAGCCGCAACCGCGATGATGTCAACCGGATCACTCGGGCGTTTTCACCTCCCGGTTTCTCGACGCCAGCTTGTCCCAGTCGAGGAACGTCCTCTCTCCCAATCGTATCTCGCGCATCCCTGCAGGTGGTCCCAGGGGGAACCGGGCGAACGCGGCCATCTCCTCCCAGGGTTCCCTGGGGTATTCCAGGCTGCATTCCCTGCTGTAACCGCCTGAACTGGCGGTCCCCACGATGATCCAGAGAGGCAGGCTGAGGACCAGACCGTACCCGTGGGACAGGGTGGAGGTGGTGCCCAGGGCGGTCCAGTTGGAGAGTCCCCCGTCCTTCTGGTAACCCGAGACCCTGGCCTTCCGCACCCTCTCCCTGGCAATGGCCTGCAATCCCCAGCCGTTCAGGACGTAGACGCTGTCCGGATCGACGGCGATGAACTCTCCCACCAGCCGTCCCCGGCCTTCCGCGGGCACGATGCTGATCCAGCCGCCATAGACGTCGCTCTGCGCCGAAGGCGGTGGGGGAAGCCAGTCCCGGGGCGGATCGGTGAACGCCGATCCGCACCCGCCTGAACCGGCGAGGGCGAGGAGGGCGAGAGCAAGGCCGAAGATCCTAGCGCGCATAGCGGCTCCCCCAGAACTGTGCCTCCATGTCGGGTTCCATTGCCTTGAATTCCGGAGCCAGCGCCCTGAGCGCCGCACCCGGCGCGAGCAGCAGCATGGCCGCCCGGGCCGGATCCTCCTCGGTCATCCACTCCTGCCTCATCCACTCCAGGTAGTAACCGCGGCTGTGCAGGAACAGTTCGTGGCCGTATTCGACGGCCGGCAGGTCATAGGTGATGTCGTAGGAGTCGCCCGGGAAGGTGACCAGGATCCCCTCCGGATCCAGGAGCTTGGCGAGGGCCTCGGGGTCGTCCCTTCCGCCCGACACCACCCGGCGAGGCCGGAGACGGACCGGGGCCACCTCTCCCTCCAGATCGACGAGCATGACCTGATCGATCCGCCAGTGCCCCTTCGCCAGCTGGAGCCGGACGTCCAGCTCACCGGGTTCCTGCCTGCCCAGCTCCACCAGGTGGACGTTGGTTGCCAGCGGTCCCGTCTCTCCAGCCGATCCGGCGGGAGACCGGGTTCCGTCGGGCCCGAGGCAGGCCACCTCGATCCGGCCCAGCAGGCCCCCGATCGTGGTCTTGCCAGGTTCCGGTTCGAGCACCTGCTCGGCCTTGACCAGGGCGCCTGCCGCCTGCTCCCCGAGGAACGCCAGGCCCTGATAGAAGAGGTAGGTGCTCAGGAGGGACTGGCGCGAGACGATCACCAGACCCTTGGGACCGGGCCGGGCCACCGCGAAGGTCAGGTCCAGGGTCTCCCGCCCCGCAAGATCCACCGAATCGGCGGCGCTGAACCTCTCGGATCCATCGTATGCGACGAGCCTGTCGAGGCAATCTCCTTCAGGACCGGTGGCAGTCCGTGGCGGTGTCAAGCCGGTCGCCGCCAGGAACCGGTTCCTTCCCGCCTGGAAGACCCGTCCGCCTTCGGGACGCGGGGCGACCAGCAGATCGGCCTGCCGAACGACGTGCGTTTCCAGGGCCTCGTTGGTCATCTTCAGCGTGAACCGGCGTCCCTCCGTGCGGGCCCGGTACAGGGCGTCGACGTCGTCAGCCTCCAGGGCGGGCGCCACGCTGGCGGAAAAACCTTCGGCCTGGAGGATGGATCCCTCCTCGCCATCGGCGTAGAAGGTCGGACAGGATCCGAAGCACGCCTTGGGATTGGACAGGCAATAGACCGTGAGGGCAGCCGAGGCGACGGTGATGACCGCCAGGGGCGCGATGGAGCCGGTCGTGTGGATCACGTTCGATTCGAAGATGGCGACGGAGTCCACCGCCACCGTCATGGGGCCTTCTGCGATCACCTGCCGGGCGAGGCCGTACCTGACGCCCCGGCCCGTGACCGTGCGCGCCTCGTCCTGGACCGCCCAGTCCTCCAGGACGATGAGCTGGCCGCCGTGCAGGTGGGCCTTGAGGAACGGCGCGCGGCCGTCCAGGGAATGGAGATCTTCGAAGGGGACCCACTCCCGCTTGACGACCCGGGCGGTGCATCCGGCCAGGATCAGGGTCAAACCCAGGACCAACCAGCGCCGGGCAGGGAAACGGGATAACCGCTCGATCATGCGAGTCCTTTCTCGGGTCGAAAAACCCGTGCTGAAATCGGGCGATCAACTCCATCCTACCATTAATCCCAATTGGAAATCAGGGGTATTCACTCGCAACCTGCACGCGATAATTCCGTACCTTCTCAGGCCCTTGTTCGCGACATTCCCATCCGGATTCGCCCTGGAGCGCCTCTTTGGTCAAGGTCCTGAAATTCCTGGCCCCCCTGGCCCTCGTCATCCTCCTCGGATGGGGAATCGCCGTCCACAACCGCATTCCCCTGAGCACCTCCAGCGCCGAGGCGTATACCCTTTACCGGCAGGGCGATGACCACCTGACGGCCTTCCAGTTCGCCGCCGGGGTCGCCAAGCTCGAAAAGGCCCTGACCCTGGACCCCGGATTCGCCATGGCCGCCGCCGCCCTCTCCGAGGGGTACGCCAGGCAGGGCCGCAAGGCCGCTGCCGATTCCCTCGCCGACCTGGCCTCGGCCCTCGTCCCGGACGTGCCCCATCCCGTCGAGCGCATGACCATCCAGCTGCGCCTGGCGGACAACGGCTGCAAGCAGTGGGTCGCCGCCAGGGACTCATTGCTGGAGTCCCTGCAGAAGGCCGCGCCCGACAACCTGATCCTGCTGACGGGCCTGGCGAACCAGGCCAAGCGCGCCGACGACCCCGAGGCGGCAGCCCGCCACTACCGCCGGATCCTCCGGGATCATCCCAACTTCGCCCTGGCTTACAACGAGCTGGGCTACCTCCACTTCTACCGCGGGGAGTTCACCGAGGCCCTGGACATGCTGCAGCGGTACGCCTTCCTCGCCCCGGATGCCGCCAATCCCTACGACTCCCTGGGCGAGGTCCTGACCGAGCTGGGACGGTATCCCGAGGCCGAGGAACAGCTGGTGAAGGCCCTTTCGCTGCAGGCGGACTACCTGCCCTCCCTGCTGAACCTGACCCGGGTGTACCTGGCGCAGGGCCAGGTCGCAAAGGGGACCGGCCTGCTCGCGGAGATCGGCCGGCAGATGGCCGGAACCGCCTTCGAGGCCCAGGTGAGGGAATTCGCGGTGGGGTCCTACTACGCCCATCAGCTCTGGGACGAACTCGACCATGCTTCGGCCGAGTTCATCGTCCTGTATCCCCGCCACCCCAAAGCCCTGCTTTTCCGCGGCATGAGGCTCGCCGTCTCGTCCGACCCCGGCCTGGCGGCCGCGGTCGTGGATTCCTTCCTCGGCGACTGGCGGCGACAGGCCCGGTACCATGACAAGCCCGCCGGCCTGGCCCGGCTCGAAGCCCTCGAACACGAGTTCCGCGCCCTGATCGCCGGCAACCTCGGCCTGTACGACGAGGCGGCAGCCCACTGGAGCCGCGCCCTCGGCCTCCACGCCGGCCGGCAGCAAACCCACGACCTGGTCCCGCTGAGGGAGCAGTTCGGCATCTGCCTGCTGGCGGCCGGCCGCCCCGAGGAAGCTCTCGGGCAGGCCGGGGAGATCTTCGCCCTGAATCCCAACCATCCCCGGGCCCTGGTCACCGCGGCGGAGGCCTGCCTGATGCTGGACCGTTTCCAGGACGCCGCCGGATTGCTGGATCGGGCGGCGGCAGTGCTGGCCCGGGCCGATCCCGACTTCCCCCTGCTGCTTCAGGTCCAGAGCCTGCAGCACCGATTGGCGGACCTGGCCGGCAGCTGACCCTTCCCCTCTTCCCTGGCGGATAGACGACCGCCGGACCCTCGCGGGTCCGGCGGTCTTCCATCCAGTCATCCTTACGGGCGGGTGATCACTTGATCATCGTCATCCGCCTGGTCATCAGCTTGCCGTCGGCTTCCAGACGGTAGAAGTAGACCCCCGAAGGAGCCTGCTTGCCGTGGTCGTCCTTGCCGCGCCAGACCGAGGTGTGATAGCCGGCCTCGAGGTGACCCGAGACCAGGGTCCGCAACAGGGCCCCGCGCACGTCGTAGACCTTCAGCTCGACGTGGGCGGCCTGCGGCAGGGCGAACTTGATGTTCGTCTGGGGATTGAACGGGTTGGGCGCGTTCTGGTCGAGCACCGTCGCCCGCGGCAGATCCCGCTGCTCCACGCCGGACAGGTCCACGACCTCCATGGTCACGGGCACCTGGACTTCGGGAGTCAACGGATCGTCGGTCTGGACCACGAGCAGGCCGTCGTGGAAGCCCAGGTCCATGTCGGCGGCGTCGAAGTTCACGTCGACGTCGATGCTGCCGCCGGCGGGCACGGTCCCCGAGGACGGGCTGCAGGACAGCCAGTTCAGGGCGCCGCGGATCTCGATCGCCATGTTGTCGTGCAGGTACGGGGTGTTGTAGGCGATGTTCAGACCCACGGTCCGGGTTCCGTCCTGGATGCCCACGGTGTAGCTCGCCGGGGATCCCACCAGGCTGAGGTACTGCAGGGTGATCTTGCCCGAGGGCGACAGGATGATCTCGTAAGTGAACGGACCGGTCCCGCTGCTGCTGCCGTAAGGCATGACCTCGTCGAACATCACGACCAGGTCCCCGCCCACGATCTCGTAGTAGATCGTCCCCCCGTTGGTGAGGTTCAGGTCGTCCCAGAAGGGCGCGATCAGGTTGGTCGGCCCGCTGGCGTAGGGCAACGGCTGGTTCGTGTAGGCCGTCAGGGTGCTGTCGAAGGTCAGGAACCCGTTGGAGCACACCCTGAAGGTGGTGAAGTCCGTGCCGTAGAAGTTGAAGGTGAACCCGATGGGGAACGGCCCGAGGTTCGAGTCGTCCCCGCTGGACATGGCCACGGTCCCGGTCGCGCTGATGTCGACCCAGGCGAAGGCCGGCCCGCCGGTCTCGTCGCTGTCCATCCACTGGTAGCCGTAGGCGTCGGGCCCGCCGCTGCCCAGGGGCATGACGCCGAACCCGTCGTCGGCCTTGTCCTTGGGCTGCTCCACGAAAGGCGGAGGCGTCAGATCGCCCATCTCGGCCACCAGCTTGTCGTACATCACCGGCGAGGGGATGCTGAAGTCGAGATCGCCGCCGCCGGAATTGCTGATCGTCATGACGGCGGTCCTGGTCCCGCCGATCTGCACCCGCTCCTCCATGGGCACCGGGGTGACGCTGACCTGGCCGATGGCCTGGCCGACGCCCAGCAGGGTCACGGTCCGCACCGGCTCCAGCGGATCGTTGGTGGTCAGGGTCATCACGCCGAGGGCGGTGTCCGTGTCCGCGGGCGTGAAGGTCACGTTCAAGGTCGCGCCCGAGCCCGGGGCCACGCTGAACGGGGCGACCGCATCCACCGTGAACACCGGGTTGTCGATGACCAGGTCGCTGACCTCCAGGGTGGCGCAACCGTTGTTCCCCAGGCCGACCGCCAGCACGGCCGACTGGGTCAGCTGCACGGCGCCGAAGTCCAGGCTGACCGGAGCCAGCACCGCTTCGGGTTCGCCCAGCAGGTTCAGGGCCACGGGCACCACCGCGTCCGGCGTGTCTGGGTCGTTGCTCAGGACGTGCAGGTTGGCCAGGTACTGGTCGCCGCACAGGCCCGAGGCGTCGAATCCCACCGTCACGTCCAGGCTCGTGCCCGGAGCCACCGTGCCGGAGGCCGGCGTGGCGGACAGCCAGGGCTCCTGGGCCTGGAAGCGGATGGCCATGGCGTCGTGAACGTACAGGGCGTTGAAGGCCACGGTCAGGCCGTCGGTGCCGTCGCCGTTCTGGATACCGATGGTGGCCTCGTTCAGGCGTCCGGCCTGCATGGTCTGATAGTGGTACTCGATCCGCCCGCTGGGATACAGATGGACCTGCATGGTGTACAGCTCGAGGGTGCTGTACCGGGGGACGCCCTGGTACTCGACGATCAGGCGCTGGCCGTCGTTGTAGTACCCGATCCAGCCGGTGCTGGACGGATTCAGGTCGTCGTGGAACAGCGCGAGCATGTTTTCGGGCGCGCTGGTGCTCGGCAGCTCGTAGTTCGTCAGGCCGGTCGAGGTGCTGGTGAAGCTGATCCAGCCGTTGGAGCAGACGTTGAACGTCGTGAAATCGTTGCCGTAGAGCGGGAAGGTGAACCCGATGGGCAGACCGGCCTCGTTGTCGTCGTCGGCCATCGCGATCTGCGTGCCCAGCCCGTTGATCTCGACCCAGTTGTAGCTGGGGCCGCCGAGTTCGTCGCTGTCCTGCCACCGGTAGCCGAACAGGTCGGGCCCCCCGGCGCCGAACAGGACCGGAGCGCCCACGCGGGGGTCGGCCGCGTCCTTGGCCAGTTCGATGGGCTTGCTGTTGCTCGAGAGGTGGACGTTCCGCTTGGCGGTGGACAGGTACTCGGGCTCGGGAATGGTGAAGTTCAGGTCGCCGAGCCCGTTGTTGGTGATGGTCACCGTCTGCGAGGCCGTCCCGCCAGTGGGCAGGGTTTCGGTCAACGAGTCCGGAGCCACGGCGATGTCGGGGAAGTCCAGGCCCACGCCGGACAGGGGCACCACCAGAACGGGCGTGTCGGCGTCGTCGCTGGCGATCGACAGGTTTCCGCCGATGGCGCCGGCCGCGGAGGGGGCGAAGGACACCGTCACGACCGCGGAACTGCCGGCGGTCAGGACGAAGGGCGTCCCGGCGTCGGTCGTGAAGTCTCCGTGGTCGCTGGTCACGCCGGACACCGTCAGGTCGGCGCAGCCGTTGTTGTAGACCGTCAAGTCCAGGCTGCCCGTGGCCGTGACGTAGACCGGACCGAAGTCCAGGGCCGCATGGTCGACCGCGATGTCCGGGGTTCCGATCAGATCCAGACCTGCGGCGACGACGACGTCGGGATTCAGGGCGTCGTTGCTCAGGACGTGCAGGTTGGCGTCGAAGTGGCTGCCGCACAGCCCGCCGGCCGAGAAGACCACGTCCACGTCCACGCTGGCGCCCGCGGCGACGCTGCCGCTGCCCGGGCTGGTGGACAGCCACGGGGTCACGGCGGCGAACCGCACGGCCATGGCGTCGTGCACGTAGGCCGAGTTGAAGACGACCGTCAGCCCGTCGGTCCCGTCCCCGTTCTGGATGCCGATGGTCCCGCTGTCGTTGATGGCGGTCATGCTCTGGTAGTGGTACTCGACGGCCCCGTTGGGATACAGGTGGGCCTGCATCGTGTAGACCCCGCCGCTGTCGTAGTGGGGAACGCCCGCGAACTCCACGATCAGCCGGGTGCCGTCGTTGTAGTAGTAGACGTTGCCGCCGGACGAGGGATCGAGGTCGTCCCAGAACAGGGACAGCATGGCCAGCGGGGCGCCGGTCGACGGCAACGGGCCGTTGCTCATGTCGTTCCCGGTGTCCGTGAAGCTGATCCAGCCGTTGGAGCAGATCCTAAATTCGGTGTAATCGGTCCCGTAGAAGGAGAAGGGGAAGCCGATGGGATACGGACCGCTGTTGGCGTCGTCGCTGAGGCTGACGGCCGTGCCCAGGGCCGAGATCTCGATCCAGTTGTAGGCCGGGCCGCCGGCCTCGTCGCTGTCGCGCCAGTTGTAGCCGAAGGCGTCGGGGCCGCCCAGGCCCTTGGCCGCGATCCGGGGCAGGCCGGCCGGTGAGACGCCCTTGGCCAGGGGCTGGTAGTCGAACCCCGGCACAGCTGCGAAGCGGGCCTTGGCCGGCAGGATGTACTCGGCGGTGGGAATGCTGAAGTCCAGCACGCCGTCCCCGACGTTGCTGATGGTCAGGGTCTGCGTGTCCGTGCCGCCGGTCTCGAGGGTGGTCGACAGGGACGTGGGAGCCACCGCGATGCTCGGGGGGCCGAGGGTGGTGGCTGCAGGCGAGTTGGACAGGCCGCCCAGGTTGCCGTATTCGTCCTTGGCGCGGATGCCGAAGTAATAGGTTGTCAGCACGTCCAGACCGTTCACCTGCATGGTCTCGGTCGTCCCGTAGACCGCGGGATCGGGTTCCCCCGTCACGGTGGTGGCGGCGTCCCAGTCGGTCTCCGTCAGGATGGGAGTCGACGCATACCGCATGTCGTAGCTGCTGGTGGTCCCGGTGGCGCCGTCGTCCCCGGGGGCCGTCCACTGCAGCCGCACCCAGTTGGAGGCCACGTCCGCTGCGGCCAGGTCGATCACGTCGCTGGGCGGGATGGTGTCCGGGTCGGCGATGAGCTTCAGCAGGTTCAGGCGGGCGCCGGTGACGCACAATCCGCTCAGGGAGGGCAGCGGATCGTTGCCGATGGTCATCAGCAGGTTCTTGCCGTCGTCCACCGAGATGCCGGGGAAGCGGCCGCGCAGCATGGCCATGGCGCCCGAGACGTGCGGCGTGGCCATCGAGGTGCCCGAGAAGTCCTGGTAGGTGTTGCCCGGAGTGGTGGACCAGATGTGCAGACCGGGGGCGGCGACGTCGACGGTGGTGGCGCCGTAGCAGGTCGACCACCAGCCGGGCTCGTTGACCGGGCTGTCGGTGCAGTCGGTGGCCATGACCGAGATGACGTTGCCGTTGGTGTAGTTGCTCGGGTAGTGGGGGGTGACGTCGTTGTCGGTGCCGTCGTTTCCGGCCGCGGCGACGAAGAAGATGTCGGCCAGGTAGGCGGCCTCGATGGCGGCCTCCATGGCGGCGTCGTAGGGGCCCCCGCCCCAGCTGTTGCTCATGACGTCCACGCCCATCATGGTGGCGTACTCGATGCAGCTGATGGCGTCGGCGGTGCTGCCGCTGCCGCCTGAAGTCAGGAACTTCAGGCCCATGATCGAGACGTCCCAGTTGACGCCGGCCACGCCCAGGGCGTTGTTGCCCACGCCGCCGATGGTGCCGGAGCAGTGGGAGCCGTGGTCGTTGTCGTCCATGGGGTCGTTGTCCCCGTTGGCGAAGTCCCAGCCGTGGATGTCGTCGATGAAGCCGTTGCCGTCGTCGTCGATGCCGTTGCCGGCGATCTCGCCGGGATTGGTCCAGGCGTTGTCGACGAGGTCCGGGTGAGTGTAGTCGATGCCCGTGTCGATCACGGCCACGAGCACGCTGCTCGAACCGGTGAACACGTCCCAGGCCTCGACGGCGTCGATGTCGGCGTCGGCCACGGCCACGTTGCCGCTGGGGTCCGTGAAGCCACCGTCGTTGTTCATGCCCCAGAGGTCGCCGAAGCGCGCGTCGTTGGGGATCTCCAGGGCGTAGACGATGTAGTTCGGCTCGACGTACTCGACCCGGGGATCGGATTCCAGGAGGGCGACTGCGTTCTCCACGCTGCCGCTCTTGATCTGCCAGTGCTCGGCCCCGATGAAGGTGAAGTCCTTGACCCTGCGGCCGTCGAGCGGTGCGAAGATGCCGCCCTTGTCCGGTTCCTGGACCTGCGGCTTGAATTTGATGATGAGTTCACCCGGGACGTAATCATACCCGGGTGCGACGGCCGCTCCTGCTCCGCCGCAAAGGCAGAGCAGCGAGATCAGAACGAGGCTCCATAGGACCTGACGGGATTTCGACATGGAAAGGCACCTCCGGATCGGGCGGAATCCGGGGCGCCGATTCGGGGCAGGATCCCGCCAGGGTGTATTGATTGGAATCATACTGCTCAGGAAGAACCCCTCCACCTGAAGCTGTGCGATGATTTGACTATACCAGAGATGCCATGCGCTTTGAAAAGTTGATTCTACATTTCGAAGGAATTTCTTCCCGATGAGTATTGTTTTGACAAAAAATTTCCGATACCAGCCAAGAAGTTTCACGGAACCATTGCGGGCGGGCCGTCAAAAAAATGGAGGCCGCGCAAAGCGGCCTCCGGAACCCCAGCGGTACCGCCGGGCGAATTCTTACTTCAACATGAGCACCTTGGTCACGACCTGGTCATGATCGGATTTCAATCTTACAAAGTACACGCCGCTGCCCACCGGACTGCCGGCCTCGTTCGTGCCGTCCCAAACCCGACGGTCGGGACCAGCGGTCATGAACCCCGACTCCAGGGTGCGGACCAGGCGCCCCCGGAGGTCGAAGACCTGCACGGCAGCCAGCCCGGGTCCGGGGAGCGTGAAGGAAACCGTCGTCTGGGGATTGAAGGGATTGGGCCAGGCGCTCACCGCCAGGCGGTCGCCCGGCGCGGCGGGCACTGGCGAGATCCCCTGCTGGATGCGGGTGACCGTCACCGTGAAGTCGTCGAAGGAATATCCGTCCCGGTTGATGCTCGAATCGCTGTCCAGGCGGAACCGGAACCGCACGTCGGTCCGGTCGAGGTACCCGTTCAGCGTGACGGTGTTCAGCACCCAGGTGGTCTGGTTGTTGTCGAAGCAGGGCGCCCCGGCCGGAGTCTGGCCGCCCTGGCCCGTCGCGGCCCCGGTGAAGGCGGTGGCCAGCGGGGTCCAGGCCGACCCGCCGTCCGCCGACATCTCGAAGAAGCACCCGTCCCACATGTCCTCGATCTGCCACTTCGCCCAGAAGGAGACCTGGGCGCCGAGCGCCCCCGTGAGATCGACGCCCTCAACCATGGTCACGATGTTCGTCGAGCTGTCCGCGTAGTTGCCCGACGGGCTGTCGGTCAGGCTGCCGGTCGAAGCATTGCCCGTCGCGGCCAGACCCCAGCCTCCCGTCCAGCCTTCCATGCCGGACTCGAAGTCCGACGCGAACAGATCGACGGTCTCGATGGCACCCAGGACGAAATCGAGGGTGGCCGGGACCGCGCCGACGGTCACGGTCTGCGACACGGTCTGGTAGCCCGACGCCACCGCTTCCAGGCGGTAATCCCCGTACGGCAGATGGGCGGTGTAAGCCCCGCCGGACGAGGCCTGGGCCTGGACCGCGGTGTGGAACTGGTCCAGGGGCAGGGCGTAGACGTTGACCTGGGCGTCCAGGCCGGCGCCGGCGGCACCTGTCACCACCCCGGAGACGTCCCCGTGGGCCACCGGATCCATGACGACGTCGAGGACGGTCGGGGTGCCCCAGGTCGTAGCGACGCCCGTGACGACCTCGTCCAGGTAGCCCGGGGACGAGAACGTCAAGGTGTAGATCCCGGAGTCCAGCAGCTTGTAATAATCGCCGTGCTCGGGGTCGGTGTGGACGGGCATGGCGTTGCCGGTGACGGTGATGGCGGCGTCGAGCGGCAAGCCGGTGTCCGAACCCGTGACCACGCCGTTGACCCCGTAGCGGGCGGCCTTGACGTAGTGCATCAAGCTTTCCCGGTTGTCGTCCCAGGAGGTCTGCAGGGTCGAGGCCGCGGGCCACTTGGTGTTGCCGAGCTCGACGGTGACGTCGATGCAGCCGGTCGTGTCGTAGGACCAGTCCTGCAGCGTGCCGGTGGCGATGTACCAGTCGGCTCCGTTGGTGATGCCCTGGGGGAAGCTGCCGTTGTACATGGGCAGGTTGAAGGTCGAGTATTCGAGGCTCAGCTCGATGAGCGCGGCGTCGTCCGGGGCCCGGGTGTAGGTGTAGTCCCAGGGATAGTTCACAACCAGGGCTCCGCCGTGGCCGTTCTGGCTGATCACGAAGTGGTGGTTGTTCGCGTGGGTCATGAAGTTGAGGGTTTCCTGCTCCTGGACCGCATGGGTGCCCGCCGGGTCGGGATAGTTCCGGTTCAGGTCGACCCCGTTGGCGTTGGATCGGGTGCCGGCCGCGTAGCCGTCGGGATTGTGCAGGGGCATGATGTGGATCTCGTAATGGTCGACCAGGTCGGTGACGTCCTCGTAGCCGGGCTGCCCGTAGTTGTCCACCAGGTAGAAGGCCAGGTTGTAGAGCATCACCATGGCCACCGGTTCGTCGCCGTGGATGGTGCCGGTCAGCCGGACCTCGGGTTCGGGTTCGGTGCTGCCCACGTCGTCGGAGATCACGATGCCCCACAGGTCCCGGCCCTGGACCGAAAGGCCCATGGAGAACGTCCGGGCAAGGGAGGGATTGGCGGCGGCCAGGGCGGCGAAATCGGTCCCGATCTGGGCGTGGGTGGGATAGAACAGGGCCTTGCCGGGCTGGAGATCCGTGAATCCCGCCGCGGCCTGTTGGGCCCAGACGGCCTCGACGGCGCGGCGGCCCTCCTGCTCGAGATCGCGCAGGCGTTCGAACCGGTATCCGGCGGCCGCGAGGGCGGCGGCCTCGGCCGCCGTCACGCGGGTCTCCAGGGTGACCGCTCCTCCGGGCAAGGGTCGGATCTGTTCCCGGTTGAAATCGGCGACCGGAACCGTGGAGAGCAGGTCCTCCAGTTCGGTCCTGCCGGACAGTTCGATCCTCACGGGGAAGTCCTCGAAGACCGCGACCTGCCAGAGAGGCAGGCCGTGGCCGTCGGTGGGAATCGCGGCGGCGCGGGCAGCGTGCGGCGTCCAGCCGGCGAACGCCGCCACGACCGACAGCAGCAGGATGATCGATCTCGGATGTCCGGTCAGGGATCTGCTGTGTTCCAGCGACATGGTAAACTCCTGATTCATGGCTCGGGATAAACCCGCCCACCGACCGGCCGGACGGCGGGCGGGAAGATCCCGACCCCGAAAACGGGCGGCGCCCCTCTGGAGAGGCGCCGCCCCTCGTTGTGCCGCCTACTTCAAAAGAAGCATCTTGGCGGTGGCGGTGCGGGATTCGGTGCTCAGCTGGTAGTAGTAGGTGCCGCTGGCGACACCGCGCCCGCTGTCGTCGGTTCCATCCCAGATCTCGGCGTGCGTGGCGGCGGACCGGTTCTCGTCGACGAGAGTCCGGACCAGCCTGCCGGCCACATCGTAGATCCGCAGGCGGACGTGGGACGTCCTGGGCAGATCGAACTTGATGGTGGTCATGGGATTGAAGGGGTTCGGGTAGTTGCCGCGCAGGGCGAACACCGTGGGCACCCCGGAGTTGAAGACGACTTCGAGCTCGTCGCTGAAGCTGAGCTCCACCCCTCCGTTGACCAGGGCGTAGCTGTAGAAGACCGTCTGGCCGTTCTCCAGGCCCTCGCCCGCATCCACGAAGCGGATGACGCCGTCCCGGGAGGACAGCAGCTGCTCGTTGAGGCGCTCGGCCGAGGCGCCGGGCACCCTGCGGTACACGTTGAACCCGTCGGCGATGGCGGGATCGTATTCCCAGCTCAGCTCCGTGCCGCCGGAGGCGTGCGAGGCGACCATGGGCTCCACCCCGACCGCGACCACGCCGCCGGAGTAGATGATCCGCAGGCACCACTCGTTGAAGTTGCCGGTGTCGCCGCCGGCGTTGTCGCTGACCGCCAGCGTCCAGCCGCCCGACATCTCCTCGCCGGCCAGGGACCCGAGGTCACCGACCGGAGCCAGGTCGGCGGGATACCAGCCGTACAGGTCGTCGGCGCTTGAGCCGGTGCGGTTGTGCAGGAGGATCGGAGTGCCGGCCGGAGAGGTCAGGGTGACGATCATGTCCCCGCGCCAGGAGTGCGTCATGTCCACGAAGACCTCCACCGAGCTGACGGTCCCGCTCTGGGAGACGACGATGGTGTCGGTGACCTCGGTGTAATCGGTGATGGGCACGTTGGGAGCGCTGCAGGCCTGGACCTCGGTGGTCGAGGTGAGGACGAAGTCCACCCCCGTCAGGTCCTGACCCTCGGCAAGGGTGACTTCCTGCACCTGGGTGCCCCATCCCGCCTTGGCCGCGGTGATGGTGTAGGTGCCGGCGTACAGCCCGGACAGGGAGTACATCCCCGCGGGGCCCGTCGTGGTGGTGCCGCCGTTGGGAGTGGCGGTGATGGTGATGCCGGAGTGGTCGCCGCTGCCGACCAGAAGGGCCTGCCCGCTGATGGAGCTGGTGCCGTACTCGGGCGTCAGCAACCACTGGACGGCGTTCTCCAGCAGGGGGAACCGGCCCTGGTCCGCCGCCAGGTAGTTGAAGCAGAAGTACACGATCTGCCCGCCCTCGGGCGCGGGATTGGGATCGTAGGTGATGACGCCGGCGTCGTCCACGTAGCTGGACCAGTTCATGGGCATGGCGGCGTCCGGCAGGGGCCGCATGGCGTCGCTGTCGCCGTAGCCCGAGTAGGTCAAGGCCAGCGGCACGCAGGTGTTGTTGGGATGGTTCATGATGTAGGCCGCAGCGTCGGCCACGCCCAGGTTCCCGGCGCTGTCGGCGTTCCAGTCGTTGCTGTGCATGACGTGGGTGGCGAAGTCGGCGTCGCCGTACTGGTCGTAACCGAGTTCGCCGCCTTCCAGCAGGACGTGCCCCCCGGCCTGGACGAAGTCCACCAGGGCCGACTTGAGCGCGGTGTTGGCCAGGGTGGTGGTGTTGTTCCCGCACGCCAGGACCACCAGGTCGTAATCCCAGAAGGTGGCCGGATCGACGACGTCCGAGCCCTCGATCTTCACGTAATAGCCCATCTCCTCGAGATCGAGTCCGATCTGGGCCGCGCTCTTGGCGGGAGGGGCCTCGTAGGGCTTCTCGATCATCACGTCGCCGCGCTTGCCGCCCATCTTGGCCTCGTGCGAGTAGGTCTTGGCCCCGTCGTCGATCACCAGCAGGTCGCCGCTGGTGGGCTCGAGGGCGAAGTTCTTCACGGTCACGGCCTGCTCGATGACCATCGACAGGGTGACGGGCTTGTGATGGAAGGCCCGCGCCTGGATGTTGTAGGTGAAGTACGGCAGGGACGAGGTGGTGAAGGTGCCGTCGGCGGCGCTGGTGGTCTCGGTGTAGAGCTCGCCCGTATCGCTCCGGTAGACCTTGATGGTCCCGATCAGGGGATCGAAGGTCACCGCGTCGATGATCGTCCCGCTGAACACGCCGCTCGGGGCCGCAGCCAGGTCGATGGCGAAGGTGTTGGAGCCGTAGTTGACGAAGACGGCCTGCTCGTAGTGCAGGTAGCCGAAGTGGTCGACCACCAGGGAGTAGTCGTCCACCAGGAGGTCCTCCGGCGAGGCGTAGGCGCCCGCCGCATCGGTGACGACGCTGAACACGCTGCCGCCGAACTCGTCCAGACAGGTGACCGTGACCCCGGCCATGGCGGACCCGCCGCTGGTCACCGTGCCCGCGATGGACCCGTAGGCCTCGATGACGTCGAAGGTTTCGCTGTAGATGTCGTAACCGCTGACCGCAATGATGCCTGTCACCGTTCCCAGCTGACCAGGAGTCGCGATCAGGTCGAAGTCGGCCGTGCTGAGCACGCCGCCCCCGGGCATCTGCGCGAACAGGGTGTGGCCGGTCTCGCCCAGGCCGGCGTGGAGCGTGCCGGGCAGGTTCAGGGCGAAGGCGTCGACCAGACCGACGTCCGTGGACACCGTCAGGTCAGAGGCGGTCAGGGCCAGGGCGTTGACGTCGACCTGCTCGGTGAACAGCCGATAGGTCTCGGCCGGATCCCGGCCCACGATGTCCAGGCTGGGGCCGAAGGCGGCCGTCACGTTGATCACCGCGACGCCGGCGGCGTCGGTGGCGACCGGGGTGGTCCCGTATCCCAGGCCCTCGGCCCAGATGTCGATGCCGGGCTGGGGAACGGTGCCCCCGGCGTCCATCACCGTCACGGTGATGTCGGTCGGGGTGTTCACGTCGATGACCATCGGATCGATCGTCACGGTCGCAGGCACGATGACGTTCAGGTCGGCGACGTAGGGGATCCGGTTCTGGGCCGTGACGACGAGCTTCAGGGGCACGCCCGGGGTCAGCAGATCCAGGAAGGTGACGTCGAGCGAGCCCGAGGCGCCGACGGTGCCGCTGCCCACCAGGACCCCGTTCTGGGTCAGACCGACGTAGCTGCCCACGTCCGCCCCGATGGTCATGGCGGGCACGCCGACGAAGACCGTGGGCTGATGGGTGACGGTGTTGGCCACGGGGGCCAGATACGTACTGAGGCTGGGGTCGCCCAGCAGGTTGTAGATGTTCCAGTAGTAGGTGGTCCGGCTCGAGCCGGACTCCATCACCGCCAGGTTGCCCGCGAAGATGAGGGCGTCGTTGGTGACGTACCACTGCGCGGCGGCCTCGCCGTGATCGTGGAACAGGCCGTCGTAGGCGCCCAGGCCCGTCGACTCGTAGGGCCAGGCGGTTCCGTCGATCCCGCTGCTCGGGTGGTAGCCCACGCCCCACCAGTAGTCCTCGTCCCAGTAGGTGGAGTTCGATCCGCCGATGTAGCCGATGGCGCCCTTGTCCGCGGCTCGCAGCCAGGTCTCGCCGAAGCATTCGCCGTAATCGTAGGTGGAGGTCAGGCAGCAGTTGCCTATGGCCAGGGTGTACTTGCCGGAGTTGGTCATGCCGTTGACGTCGCTCTGGCCCATGGCAGGATCGGCCCAGGACGTTTCGCTGCCGTGGGCGGTGTAGTTGATCACGGCCAGGCCGTCGTTGACGGTCTGGACGATCTCGGCCTCGACCGGACCGCTGGAGGCGGGGTACAGGTAGGTGTTGCTGGTCAGGCCGTGGGACGCGTTGAAGTAGTGGGTCGTCCCGTAGTTGATCTGGCCGTTGCCGTGGGTCGGGGCCCAGCCGCTGTCCACCCCGGCGATCAGCGTCACCTCGTCCAGGTAGCTGGGATCGGGCATGGTGAACTGGTCGTACATCAGGGTCTTGTCCAGCTGGGCCTGCAGCTGGGTGGGGTTGGTCGCGCTGAAGCGGCCGTAGTACATGTCCGGAACCAGGTCCGCATCGACCGCGCAGTAGGGGCGGTCGGTCGCGTCGCCGGCCTCGAAGAAGGTCGGCATCTCGGCCACGTCCCCCACGAACAGCACGAAGCTGGGGGCGGGAGTCTCCGGCGTGGCGTTGTTGTAAAGGCCGTGCAGGTAGGCCTGGATGGAGGCGGTGGTGGTCCCGACCTCGGGGGTGCCGGTGACGGCGAGGATCATGTTGAAGCCGCGCTCGGTCTTCCACCGGACGAAGTCGGCCATCTGGCCGGCGAACATCGGCGGGGTCACCACGACCATGGTCACCACGTCGCCGACCCGGTCGGGATAGCTGTCATGGAAGCCCTTCTCCCCCGCGACCGCCGTGTAGAGATGTTCGAAGAAGGGGCTGGAGGTGCGGGCGATCAGGTCCTCGGCGGCCTTGAGGTCGGCGCCGACGAAGTCGACGGCCACGTCCATGGATTCGATGATCTCGATCTCGTTGGTGGCCGGGAAGTAGGTCACCGGGGAGATCTCCAGGCGCCCGATGTCCATGGCCCGCAGGCGGCCCTGATACACGACCCGGGCGGGTTCCTGGCGGATGATGGCCTTGTCGTAGGCGGCCGTGTCGTAGATGAACGCGACCTGGGCGGGATCCGCGCTCTTGGACATGCTGGGCTGGGCCGGCATCACCGGATGATGGACCCCGAAGTCGGCCAGGGCGACCCGGCGCGTGACCACGTTGCTGATCCGGACCTCGCTCCGGCTGCCCAGGGGGATGGAGATCAGCCGGTTCATCATGGGGATCTCGGGAGACCCTTCGACCTTGGAGGTATGGAAGCCCGGAATGATCAGGCGGGTGAACGTCCCTCCGCGGGTGTCGACGTCCAGGGTCTGGATCCGTCCGACTTCCACGTGGAAGGCCAGGCCGTTCCCGGCGTCCCGGGTCACCTCCAGCGCCGGCGCCGCCCCGGACAGGGGGATCCCGGCGGCCGGAGCCGATCCTGCTGCGCACACGGCCGCCAGGAAGGCAGCAACAAGCATTGTCCTGCGCATTGCGAAGTCCTTTCTTCTGATCGATAGATTCATGAATCTCGGAATACCGGGATTCCCCTCCACGGATGCCCGACCTTTGGCGCTGTGATGAGCAGGCAGGAATCCGATTGAATCAAGGGTATCATATCGAACCAGTGCAGGGGAAAATCATTTATTAAAAATCTGAGCATATTGTGATGTTTTTGAGACGCATATTACAATTTGATCTGAATTATTACCACCAAAATTTGTATAAAATGAGTCATGTTAGACACATCCATGACGTGGGGGCTGGACTAACGGAGAATCAGACCGGCTCACCGACACAGAATGACAAGAAAAATTTCCATGACTTTCTGCAAATATTGGTGGTATGATTCGCGGAAATCCCATATCCAAAGCGCCGGCCTCGAGGAGGGGAGACCGATGATGCTGGCCCACCGATCCGTTTCCGTCCTGCCGCTGGTTCTCGCCCTGATCCTGGTTCCGGTGGCCGGCCATGCCGCCGCCGGGCTGTCCTTCACCTGCGCCGACCAGGGCGTCGTCACCGACCTCGGCCGGCTCGTGGTCTTCCACACCCTGGTCAGGAACACCGGCACGGCGGCCGACACCTGCACCCTGAACATCGTCAAGTCCGTACCCCCGGGATGGATCACCTCCCTGTGCGAGGGCGCCACCTGCTACAACGAGCACGTGGTGGAGATCACCTTCACCCTTGCGCCGGGCGAGGAGACCAACGTCGACCTCGACGTCCAGGTGGAAACGGTGGCCGGTTGCGGGTCGGTCACCATGACCGTCACCAGCGGGGTCGATCCGGGGTGGAGCGCCGCCCTGGACTTCCACGTCGGCACGTCCGGCCTCGACCTCCTCCTGGTGACCGGCGATGAGGGAACCACCGGTTATTACGAAGCTGCCCTCGCGGGCTCCGGCCTCTCCCATGCGACCTGGCCCCGGCAGGTGGCGGGGTCCCTTGCCAACGCGGAGATCTCGCTCTTCCCCCGGGTGGTCTGGTTCGCGGGCGAGGGTTCGCCCGGCCTGGACGACACCGACCGCGCCGTCCTCGCCTACTATCTGCAGCATGGCGGCGCCCTGTTCCTGAGCGGCCGGGATCTCGCCTACGAGGCCTGCGATCCTGCCAGCCCCTTCCACGGAGCCATGGCCGCCTCCTGGTTCTCCATCGTGCTCGGATCGGGTTACGTCGGGGACGGCGCCCCGTACCAGTCTGCCGTCGGGCCCGCCGGCGATCCGGTCACCGGCGGACTTGCCTGCGGTCTCCAGGGTGGGGACGGCTCAGGAAGCAACACCGACTGCGACCGCCTGACGGCCGAGGCCGGCGGAACCGTCAGCCTGACCTACGAGGACGGGACGCCGGCCGCCGTCCGCAGCACCTACGGGTTGGGGCGCAGCTTCTTCTGCGCCTTCGACCTTGCAGGCGTGTCCACAGCCGCCGAGCGGGCCGCACTGCTGCAGGCCTTCCTGGACTGGGTCGGAGGCCCCTCGCCCGCTCCCGAAGGCATCCCCGACGCAGGGCGCGCCCGGGTCGCGGCCTTCCCCAATCCCTTCAATCCCCGGACGACCCTGCGCCTCGACGCCGGCGCGGACCAGGCCATTCCCGTGGCCGTGGACATCCACGACGTGCGCGGGCGCCTCGTCCGGAAACTGTTCCGGGGGCTCCTGCCTCCGGGAGGGCGGAGCCTCGTCTGGGAGGGCGTCGACGACTCCGGACGGCCGGCCCCGGCCGGCCTCTACTTCGTGGTGATGACGGCCCCCGACGGTCCGGCCGCGGGCAAGATCGTCCTGGCCCGATGACCGTGGACACTCGATCCGGGAAACGGCAGGAGGAATCGATGAGGAGACTGACGACACGCGGGTGCCTGGCCGCCCTGGTCCTGATGGCGGCGGCCTCCGTTCCGGCCGCACCGCCCACCTTCATGTGGTCGGACGGCCATGACGGCGGTGGCCTTTTCACCGACGACGGATTCCGGATCCTGAGCGACCCCGCCGGCCACGCCGTGGTCGCCGGGGAATCCGCCGACGGCGTCGGCGGCATCGATCTGGCCATCCGCAAGCTGGACCGCACCGACGGCCACGAGATCTGGCAGAGGCGCTACGAGGGCTACGACGACAAGGATGTCGCCGTCACCGACATGACCTGGGATTCGGTGGGCCAGCTGATCGTCGCGGGGTACATCCGCGGCTGCGTGGGCTGAGGACAGGGCGACGACGTCGTCGTCCTCAAGCTGGACGGCGCGACCGGGGAGGTTCTCTGGTCTCAGCACTACCAAGGTTCCGAAGGACTGGATGAGGCCGCCCTGGCGGTGGCCTGCGACGCCCGGGACGACGTCGTCATCGCCGGCCGCGGCAACAAGCCCGGCGAGGGCATCCAGATGCTGACCATGAAGCTGGCGGGGGTGACCGGCCGGATCCTCTGGAGCGATTTCCACGGCACGACGTCCGGCCTGGACGACGTGGCCTGGGATGTGGCCGTGGGCCCGGACGGCCATCCGGTCGTCACGGGGGTCTCCCTCGACGCATCCGGGGGCGCGGCCTGCGTCACCCGCAAGCTGGATGCGGCCGACGGTTCCCTGCTCTGGCGGGAAGTCCTGACCGGCGGCGTGGCCGACCTGGCCTCGCCCGGCGGGTGGCTGACCATCCTCGACGGCGGCGACGTCGCTGTCTGCCACAAGGGGTACGGCGCCCACAGCTACGACGTCCTTGCGGCCAGGTACGGTTCCGCCGACGGCGCCCCCGTCTGGACCACCATCTACGACGGGCCGGCCCACGGCGGGGACAATCCCCGCCACATGATCGCCGACGCCCAGGGGAACCTGCTCGTCGCCGGGGTCCAGGACGCCTTCTGGAACTACGACTTCATGGTCCTGAAGTTCTCGGGCACGGACGGCTCGATCATCTGGGAAGCTCCCGGCTACGACGGTCCGCCCGGATGGTATGACGTCGCCAACCGCCTCGCCCTCGGACCCGGCGGCGTGGTGATCGCCACCGGCCTGAGCGACGGTTCGGGTACGGGCTGGGACGTCGCCACCGTGGGGTACGACCCCGACACCGGCGACCAGCTCTGGGTCCTTCGGCATGACGGACCTGCTGGACAGAGCGACGAGGGGCGCGACCTCGCCCTCGACCCCTTCGGCGACCTTTACGTCACGGGGTACGCCTACGGCTCCGGCACCGGCAAGGATCACCTGACCCTCCGCTACCAGCTGCCCCTGGGAAGCCCCGCCCTTCCCCCGGCTCCGCCGCTGAAGCTGACCGCCCCCTACCCCAGTCCGTTCAATGCGACCACCACCATGGGCGTCGATCTCGACGTCGGGCAGACGGTCCGGCTGGACGTCTTCGACCTCCAGGGCGCCCACGTCCGGACCATCCACACGGGGTTCCTGCCGGCCGGATTCCACGCCCTCCGGTGGGACGGCAGGGATGAACGGAGCACGGAACAGTCATCCGGGATTTACCTTTTCGTTCTGTCCCATGCCGAAGGCAAGGCAACCAGGACCGGAATTCTCGTTAAATAATCGGGGGACTTGTCCAATTGATCGCCATGATTCACGTCATGGCGATCTGATTTTATGTAATGTTATATTGCTCAATATTGGATTTTTTGGATAAATTAATTATTGGTTAAGGTCTGGTCCTGTGATAGACTGATTTCGGGATGGGGAGTCCGTACGCAAGTATGGAGAAGAATATTCGAACCATAATTTCTGTGGCTTCCCGTCCAGATCACCATGTCCTGCAGGCCTCCGGCCCTGCTATCACCTCAGGAGGGGAGAATTACCATGTTCAAAAAGCTAATCATCCTGGCCCTCGTGTCGCTCGTGGCCGCCGGCGCCCTTGCCGGCGTTCCCGACGGTGCGCTCCAGTCCACCAGCAAGTTCCCGGTGATGAAGGACGACGTCGGCATCAGCAGCGCCACCGGCCTGCTCGACTGCTCGGGCGCCGTCGAGATCGCCCTGGACAACGTCTACTACGGGACCAACGTCGGCGCCCCCAACAACGTGGACTACTACAGCTGCTCCACCTGGCTGGAATCCGGCGGGGAAGTCGTCTACCACCTGTTCCTGGCCGAGCCCGCCATGTGGGAAGCCAGCGTCGTGGGCAACGGCTGCGACCTGGACCTGGCCGTCCTGGACTCCTGCGACGAGGACCTGGGCTGCCTGATCGTCGCCGATTCCGGAGTCGTGACCAACGTGCCCGTCTCCGGCGACTTCTACTTCGTGATCGACGGCTACAGCGGCGCCGCCTGCAACTTCAACTTCACCATCAACTCGGTCACCCCGCCCGAACCGGTGGACTTCTGCGCCCTGGTCGACCAGGGTACCGGCAACTCCTTCACGGGCACCACCTGCAACGGCCAGAACCTGCTCGGCGGTCTCGACTGCGCCGCCTACACTCACGCAGGCCTGGAATACTACTACGAGATCTTCATGCCCAGCGGCAGCACCTTCACCGCCACGGTGACCAGCACCGCCGACGGCGCCCTGTGGCTGCTTGACGCCTGCGCCGAGCCGTTCACCTGCCTGGCCTACGCCGACGACACCCTCACCGGCGATGCCGAGGTCCTGAGCTACACGAACAACTCGGGCAGCGACATCTGGGTCTACCTGGGTTTGGACAGCTGGGGAACCGACTCCTGCGGCGACTTCACGATGGACTTCTCCAGCACGACCGGCGCGGTGGCCAACGAGGCCGCCAGCATGGGAGCCGTCAAGGCCCTCTTCCGGTAGTCCGCTGCCGTCCATCAGACTTCCACTGGGGACCCGGGGCGACCCGGGTCCCCTTTTTCGACTCGGGGAATTATGGTATAATACTGCAAGGGTTCGGTCCCCCCCCACCCACAGCACTCGATCCGAAAGGCCGCCCGATGAAACGAACATGGGCTTATGTCCTTGTCCTCCATATTCTTGGTTCCTCGGCAGCCCTCGCTGCAGCCATTCCCACCGACGGCCGCGGCCTCCCCCTCTGGGAGATCGCGGTCTTCGAGGATTTCCCCGTCCGGATGGAGCTGTCCTCCCCCGCCGAGCTGTCACGGCTCCTGGAGGCAGTCCCTCTGGCCGCGTTCGACAGGGATCAGATCCGGCCCGACCACCGCTCCGGCGGCATCGTGTTCACGCCCCGGGTGACCGCCGCGGAGGCCCGTGACCTGGAGGCCGCCGGCTACCGGTTCACGCGCCTGCCCGACCTGGACCGGGAGGGGCGCCGCGCGACCGAGGAAGCCTGGGCCGAACAGGCCGCCAAAGGTTTCGCGGGTCTCGATCCCGCCAAGGCCCTCTACTATCCCACCCACGCCCAGGTCGGCTCGGACTTCGCCGCCCTGGCGGCCGCCCACCCCACCCTGGCGCGGACCTTCACCTGGGGGACCTCGGTGCAGGGCCGCGAACTGTGGGGCATCGTGATCTCCGACGACGTCCACAATACCGAACCCGAACCCGAGGTGCGTCTGTCGAGCACCATCCACGGGAACGAGACCGTCGGCCTGGTCCTGCTGTGGAACCTGGCCCACCACCTGCTGGACAACTACGGGCAACCCGGGTTCGAGGACCTCACCGCCCTGGTGGACGGCGCCGAGATCCACATCATGCCGCTGCACAACCCCGATGGTTACGCCTTGGCCTGGCGCAGCAACGCCAACGGCGTTGACCTGAACCGCAACTACCCCGACCCCGCCGGGACGCATGCCACGATGGAGGTGGAGACCACAGCCTTCATGGCCTACGCGAACGCCCATCACTTCGTGATCAGCCAGAACGGCCACGGCGGGGCCCTTGTCGTGAACTATCCCTGGGACTACACCTACACGCGCGCGCCCGACGATGCGGCGCTCATCCAGCTCAGCCTGGAGTACTCCACCTACTACCTGCCCATGTACAACGGCAGCTTTCCCCAGGGCATCACCAACGGGGCCGACTGGTACATCGCCACCGGCACGCTCCAGGATGGGTCCTACTACGCCACCGACTGCATCGACGTCACCGTCGAACTGGGCAACACCAAGTGGCCGTCCCCCGCGCAGCTCGACACCTACTGGAACGACAACCGGGAAAGCCTGCTGCACTACATCGCCGCCGCTCGCCACGGGATCTCCGGCGTGGTCACCGACGCCCAGACGGGCCTGCCCCTGGACGCCACGATCACCGTCGCCGGCAACGCCATGCCCGTCCACACCGATCCCGAGCACGGCGACTATTACAAGCTGCTGCCCACCGGGACCTTCGACCTGACCTTCAGCGCCCCGGGCTACACGTCCCTTTCCGTCACCGGCGTCGGCTGCACCTGGGGCGTGGCCGACGTCCTGGACGCCGCCCTGGAGCCCCTCGGTCCCATGGAGACCGTCACCCTGTTCACCTCCGACTTCGAAACCGGGACCGCCGGCTGGACGGGCGGCTGGGGCCTGGCCGTCCCCGCCGAGGGCCACGATTCGGCGAACAGCCTCGAGGACAGCCCCGGGGCCGACTATGCGAGCGACAGCAGCAACGCCATGACCATGTCCGCGGGCGTGGACCTGAGCGACGCCGTCACGGCCGAGCTGCGGTTCTGGGCCCACTGGGACATCGAGGAGAACTGGGACGCCTGCTTCCTCCTGGCATCCGTCAACGGGGGGACCACATGGTCGGGCGTCACCACCACGTACACCTTGCCCGCCAGCGGCAGCGGCGTCCAGTTGCCTTCGGGCGCGCCGGTCTTCGAGGGCCTCCAGGCCTCGTGGGTGTTGAACGTGGTCGATCTCGCCCCGGTCATCGGCCAATCAGACGTCCGGTTCCGGTTCCGCCTGGACAGCGACTCCACCGTGAACGGCGCGGGGTTCTTCCTGGACGACTTCATCATCCAGAAGCAGGTCCCGGACGACAGCTCCAGCGTGCCCCGGCCGGTCTTCGCCGCCGAGGTCGAGGCGTGGCCCAACCCCTTCAACCCGCTGACGACCGTCGCCTTCACCGCACCGGCCGGCGGGTCCGTCCGCCTGACCATCCACGACCTGCAAGGCCGTCTGGTGCGGACCCTGGTCGACGAGGTTTTGACGGCCGGCGCCCACCAGCGCCCCTGGGACGGGTGCGCCGACGACGGCTCCCGGTGCGCCAGCGGGGTCTACTTCGCCCGCATGGTGAACGGTCCGGCTTCGGCGGTGACCAAGCTGACGCTCGTCAAATGATTCTCGGGGGTTTCCCCGGTCCTGTGGCGTGGATCTATGAGCCATGGTCAACGTGATTCGTTGCCTAAGAGGCAAAAATGGCAACATTTACATCCGTGCTGCCCGACAAAAAAGCGGCCTCGATTATCGCGGTAGATTTGGGTTACTCAGCGAGTCGTGCCACCTGTGGTGTCGTGTCCCAGGCATCAGGTATCAGGGAGCAACTCCAGTTTGGAAAAGCAGTAGCCCTGGTCGTTGAATTGGTGAAAAGGGAGCCGGCGAAACCTGTGGTGGTTCTCGAGGGTGTACTCAGCACCCGGCATGAGGTATCGGGAAACCCAGTAATCCGCGGAGAATTCGAGCGCGGCCGGGGGTGGTACTGGGGCCCGGGCGCCGTTTCCCTTTTGGCGGCGCTTCGCTTCCTGGGGCAGCTTGAGGAAAAGCTAGGTGCGCATTTCTGTATTCCACTCGCCGAGGCGTTTTTGTCTAATAAATCCCATGCGACTCGCCATTCAGACGATGCAAACGAGATCGCGGGGCGCTTTGGGGATACTACCCCAGAGAGTATCGATGGCGGTTGCGAACCGATCTTGAGGTCAATCAAGGGCGTTCCGGCGGTGCGGGTTTTTTGTATGTCTTCGTGAAAGCTGGTAAACTCCTTTCAGTACCTTTCACCGGCCTCCCACCACCGTAACGCCGCTTGCGGATCAAGCGTTGCGTGGGGCCACTTTCGGGCCTTGGCGTGCTGTTGAAGCACATCATTTTTCAATGACTTGGCTGACACGGCCTGAACGGGCGTGTCCCAGATCCCAGCTTTGGCATGGTTCGTCAGGAATTTCGATGAGTCCCCCGAGAGCCCGTGGTCCGGCAGGACAGCCGGGTTCGAATTTTTGGGGATTTTTCTTTCTTTTTCCCTTGCGTTTTCGCCAAATTTTCGCTATAATATTCTCAAGTCCACTCCTCCCGGATTCCCAGGGGGAGAAATATGCCTTCCAGCGCCCCCATCCCCGTCTTCCAGCCCGGCCAGCCGGCTTCCGCCCCCCACGCCGCCCTCCAGCAGTCCGTCCGGATCATGGACCAGGCCCGCCACTGCGCCGTCCTCTGGTTCGCCGACATCATGGCCCGAGGTCTCTACCGGGATCTCGGGTTCGCCTCCATCCAGATCTACGCCCAGAAGGGGCTCGGCTTCTCCCGGACCAGGACCGGGGATTTCGTCCGCATGGCCCGGAAGCTGGACGACCTGCCGGAGGTCAAGAAATCCCTGGAGACCGGGAAGATCGGCTACACCAAGGCCCGCGAGATCATCAAGGTCGCTACCCCCGCCACCGAGAAGACCTGGGTGGAAGCGGCGTGCTCGACCCCGAGGGACAGGCTGGCGGAGAACGTCGCCAGGGTCCGGGCCCAGGCCGCCGACCTGAGGACCTCGCCCGGACAGGGGGAACTGATCCCCGCGGCCCCGGCCGAACGGCGGCTGGCCGCGGCCGTCCCCGTCAAGGTGTCCCTGGAGATGACCCCCGAACAGTTCGCCCGGTTCGAGGCCCTTCAGGAGAGGCTGGCCAAGTCGGGCGTCGGCGGGGGTCGGGTCGAGCGCATCCTTGCCGGGTTGGATTCGTTGCTGGAGGACGCCCTGGGCAGGGGGCAGGTCGACACCCAGGCCGGGGCCTCCGCCGGAGCCTCCACCACCCTCCCCGAGCGGGCCCCCCGGGGGACCTCTTTCCAGGTTCACGTACGCCAATGCCCCGATTGCGGTCGTTTTTCGGCTGCGACCAGCCGGGGGGATCTGACCCTCGGCCCAGGGGATGCCGGACGCGTGACCTGCGATTCCCGCAGCGAAGATCCCCGGACCGGGCGCAACAACGCCACCATTGCGCCCCGGGTGCGGCGGCGGGTCCTGGCCCGGGACGGGCACCGCTGCCAGGGGCCCGGTTGCAGGAACACCCGGTTTTTGGAGGTTCATCACGTCCTGCCGCGGGCCCGCGGCGGCACGAACAGGCCCGACAACCTGATCACCCTGTGCGGCGCCTGCCACCGGCACATCCACGAGAAGGCGCAGGGAGCGCAGGGGTTGCCGGCTCAAGAAGCGAGGCCGCTGGAATTGCCCTCACCGGAGCCGATATCGCAGGGGTAACCCGCACCTGAAGCGAGGCGGCAGGGATGGGAGGCCCCAGATGAGGCAAGCCACAAGGGTGGGGTCTTACGGCGGGTGGAATGTTAACCGACTGAAATTGAATAAATAAACATCAATCCGCCCATCATGCTGCGAAACTGGGGCCCGGGAACACCGGGAGAGATCCCGACGGATCGCCGTGGCGGACGCGATCGAGGCGATCAGCATTTGCCCGGCTCGGGAGGAGGAAGCGCCGGCACGTTGGAGCCGCCAGGAGGCGATAATCGACCCGCACTCAATTCGCGGGGCTTTGTCCGCAGGGCCGCGGGCACGGGATTCCCGGAGAGGCTCCCGGGCAGTTCACTCTTGCGTTTCCGGCCTCGAAGGGTAGGTTGGGGGCAGACCCGGGCGGCTACGCCCCCCGCGGAGCCGGCTCATGCTGCTGCCATGTTTCGGTCCGGTGATTCCAGCAGCAAGGAGGAAATCCGAAACATGATCGAAGCCGGCAAGACCGTGAAGGTCCATTACAAGGGCACCCTGGGCGACGGCACCGTGTTCGACAGCTCCGAGGGCCGCGACCCCATCGAGTTCACCGTGGGTGAAGGTTCGGTGATTCCCGGGTTCGAGCAGGCCGTCACCGGGATGCAGGTGGACGAGACCCGGACCGTGACCATCGCGTGCGCCGACGCCTACGGCGAAGCCCGCGAGGAGATGATCGGGCAGATCCCCCGGGCCACCCTGCCCGAGGACATCGAGCCCGAGGTCGGCATGATGCTGCAGATGAACAGTCCCGAGGGCTCCATTCCCGTGCGGATCATCGAGCTCGACGAGGAGATGCTCACCCTCGACGCCAACCACCCCCTGGCGGGTCAGGACCTGACGTTCGAGCTGACCCTGATCGCCATCGCCTGACGGGTCACTCCGCGGGGTGGATGGTGAAGCCCACCGAATCCACCGAAGCCGACGCGAACAGGCCGATGCCGCCGTCCACGTTGAAGATGGGGCTGGCGAAGTTGTCGCCGGCGTTGCCGCCGAAACCCAGCCCCACGTCGGCCTCCGGGACGCTGCGGATGTAGTCGAACCAGTTGCGGTCCACCGCGAAGACCTTGTACAGGTGGCGGCCCTCGTAGTAGATGCTGAACCAGGGCAGCCGCACCGCCCCCCGCTCGGCCGTCACCGCCGGCGACGATCCCACCCGGTCCAGGGACTCGAAGTCCTCGTCATCGAAGAACGGGGGATCGATGACGTAATCCGAGCCCAGGTCCAGGCTGAACAGCGCCAGCTGGAACCCCGCCGCCTCCAGATCCGCGGCCGTGGTCCCGGTGAATCGGGTCTCCAGCAATCCTTCCCCGTAGGCGAGCTGGTTCTCCGGGGCTTCGTAGATCAGCCCGCCCGCCTCCCGGAAGGTCTGCAGGTTCCGCAGCACGTCCTGCCCCTCTGTGTCCAGCAGGGTCCAGGAATCGACGGCGAAACGCCGGGGCGTGGCGGTCACGGCCCGGAGAGTCTCTCCGGTCCCGGTGGTCACCGCCAGTTCGTAGGTCGTCGACGGCTGGACGACCGGGGGCTCCTGGGCCTGGGGAACGTAGACCCCGCCGGCGAGCCAGCTCTGGCGGTAGGGCGCCTCCTCCACGCCGTCGATCAGGATCCGGACGGCGGCGCCGTCCTCCCGCGCATCCGCCCAGGAGAAGGGTTCCTGGGGAGGCATGGTCCGCGACAGACGCACCGCGGGCAGGGGCTGGTCCACGATCAGCACGCCCTCGACCACCAGCTGCCCCACGCCGTCCTGGACGAACAGCTCCAGGGGGTCGCGCTCGGGGGAGCACCCCGCCGGCGACAGCGACAGCAGGAGCAGCGGCAGCAGCAGAAGCGGCGGCGTGAAAACGGTCCCGGCGATGCCGGGGCTCGTCGGCCTAGAATTCAAAATTCACCCCCACGCTGGGAATGATCGGCAGCATGCGCACCATGGTGGCCTCGGTGATCTCCTCGTCGGTGTTGTACTGCACGAACCACTCGTTGCGCCGGTTGTAGACGTTGAAGACCTCGATGACCAGCTCGAGAGGCTGGCCGAAGATCCGGATGGGCCGGGAAGCGCTCAGGTCCAGCCTGTGATAGGGCGCCAGGCGCGCGCTGTTGCGTCCGGCCGGCAGGACCAGGGCGGTGACCGGGTCCTGGCCCGTGGCCGGATCCTGCAGCTGGTAGCGCGCCGCAGCCGGCGTGAAGGCCTGGCCGGTGGCGTAGCGGAACGAGGCGCCCAGGTCCCAGCTGCCGGCCCGCCAGGTCACCAGCGCGGTCAGATCGTGGCGCCGGTCGTACTTGGGCGGATACCACTGCCCGTCGTTGAGCTCGGCGAAGCGGCGCTCCGTCCAGCCGAGGGTGTAGCCCAGCCAGAACGACGAGTCGCCCATGGTCCTCTGGTAGAAGAGTTCCACGCCCCGCGCGTAGCCCTCGCCGCCGGTGACGAAGATGTCATCGGCGGTGAAGCTGGTCTGGTCCACGGGCGCCTGGTTGTCGAACTCCACCAGGTTCTCCAGCTCGGTGGCGTAGACCTCGAGGCTGAGCCTGTCCTCGGGCCGCGGCTGCCACTCCACTCCCGCCACCGACTGCCAGGAACGGCCGGGGTCGGCGGATTCGTCGATGGGCAGGTAGAAGTCGCCGGCGGTGAACCCCTCGGTCGTGACCAGCTGCAGGTACTGGTTGTAGATCCCGCCGCCCAGCTTCACCGCCCAGGCGTCGCCCAGGCCGCGGCGCAGGGCCAGGCGGGGCTCCAGGTAGGTCCGGCCCCCGTCGCTGATGCGACGGCCGCGCAGGCCGAGACCCAGGGTGGTCGCACCGTCGGGCGTCCAGCGTTCCTCCACGTAGGCGGCCGTTTCCCGGGGACGGGCCCCGTAGTCGACGTATGCCTCCTTGTTGAACCCCTGCAGGTAGGCGAAGTCGTACCAGGACGCGGACACCCCCGCCGTGATGCGGTGGCTGGCCGAGGGCTGCCAGTCCAGATCGCCTCGCAGGGTGACGTCGCTCAGGCGGTTGTCGATGTCGAACGCGGTGGCCAGGAACTCCGCCTCGGTCGTGCTGCGGTAGTCGCTGAGGGAGATTCCCAGCGAACCTTCGACGGTGTCGCCCAGGAACCGCGCGTGCCGCAGGGAGGCCACCGTGTTGCCCCAGCCCAGGTCGAACGCGGTGTTGGCGTCGGCATCGACGAAGATCCCGTCGTGGCCATGGTAGATGGTGAAGACCGTCCGCCCTCCGCCACGGTCGCTGACGTACGTCCCGTTCAGGTCGTAGAAGGCGTAGCTGGGGATGGGATCCTCGGGGGTCCGCAGCGCGTCCAGCAGGGGTTCGAGGTAGCTCCGGCGGGCGCTGACCAGCCACTGGTCGGACCCCGCGCGGCCCTCGACCAGGGCCCGGGCCGAGATGAGGCTCACCCCGCCGGTCACGCTGGTGCGCGGAGAGGACTCCTGCCTCATCCTCACGTCGACCACCGCGCCCAACCGGCCGCCGTAACGCGCGGGATAGGCGCCCTTGAACAGGTCGACCCGGTCCACCGCATCGTTGTTGAAGGTCGAGAAGAAGCCGAAGGCGTGGGTCGGATTGTAGACCGTCACCCCGTCCATCAGCACCAGGGTCTGGTCGGGCCCGCCGCCGCGGATGTACAGACCGCTCGAGATGTCCGACGCAGCCTGCACGCCCGGCAGCACCTGCAGGGCCCGCAGGGGATCGGCCTCGACGATGCCCGGAACGGCCGCCAGCGTCGCCGCGTCGATGTCCAGGAAGCCGGTCTGGACCTCGGTCTCGACGCCCCCCTCCGCGGTCACCACCAGATCCTCGAGGACCGTCGTCTCCGTCGAATCGGCGGGTGCGGGCGCGGTGGGCTCCTGGGCCCCGGCGGGCGAAATCCGGATCGCCAGGACCACACACAGGATGGATGTCAGCGTCGTGCTTCTCGTTCCGATCATGGCAACGGGGAATCCGTCCTGGTTCAGGTTTCGATGCGTTGCAGGGTCGGAACATGATACGACAGGATCATCCATCCGCCCCTCTCGATGATGGGAAAATATGGTATAATGTAGGGGAATCCATGACATTGCATCCATCCGGCCGTCATGTGCGGCCGGATTTCACCTTGGGAGTGCACCGATGGCAACGAACACCCTCCGTCTCCGGTCCCGCATCCTCGTTCCCGCCGGGTTGGCGATCCTGTTCCTGGCGGCGGCCGTTCCCTGCGCCGCCCAGCTCGGGTTGCCTCCGCAGTTCGTGGTCGAGACCGCCGACGACTGGACCGCCCTGTTCGACCGCAACAGCGGCTGGACGGGCGCCGACGGCATCTACTCCATCCCCCTGAGGAGCGACGACCGTTTCGGGGCCGCCGACGGGCAGCAGACGCTCTTCCTGTTCAGCGACACCTTCATCGGCGAGGTGGACGACAGCGGGCAGCGGACCGACACCGTGATGATCAACAACACCGGGGCCCTGCTCCGGGGCGGGGTTCCCGATTCCGCCGCCATCGAGTTCCTCTACCGAACCGACGGCTCGGGGGCGCCGGCCTCCCTGGTGGTGCCGAGCACCCCGGAGACCGGGCCCGAGGACTATTACTGGCTCGGCGACGGGATCGCCATCGGGCGGACCCTGCACGTCTTCGGCCTGAGGATCGCGCCGGCGGGCGGCATCGGCTTCGCCGCGCAGGGCGTGACCCTGATCTCCCTGCCCCTCGACGGCCCCCTCCGGGAGCCGGCCCAGATCGACACGCCCCTCTTCCTGCCGGACGACGGGGCGCGGGGCGACGTCATCTTCGGGGCGGGCATCCTCGACAACACCGCAGCCTCCGGTTCTCCCTACGCGGACGGCTTCGTCTACGTCTACGGCACCCAGAACGACCCCTACGTGAAGAAGCTGGTTGCCGCTCGCGTGCGGCCGGAGACCTTCCTCGATTTCACCACCTGGGAGTATTACGGAGCCGGCGGCTGGTCCGGCGACGTCACCGACCTGGCCGAGCTGACCACCCGCGTCAGCAGCGAGCTGAGCGTCACGCCCATGCCCGACGGTTCCGGCCGCTGGGTCCTGGTCTTCCAGGAGGACGCCATCGGACGGTACGTCTCGCTGCGCGTCGGTGAGAGCCCCGTCGGCCCCTGGTCGCGCATCCACCGCGTCTACGAGGTTCCCGAGATCCAGCTCGACCCCGACATCTACACCTACAACGCCAAGGCCCATCCGCACATCTCGCGCCCGGGCGAGCTCCTGATCAGCTACAACGTGAACACCTTCGACTTCTGGGACCACTTCCGGTACGCGGACATCTATCGGCCGCGGTTCATCCGGATCCGAGTGGATGACGGAACCCCGTTGCGTGAGGACGCTCCCGCCGCCGGAGGGCCCGCCCTCGCCGCCGCGCCCAATCCCTTCAATCCCCGCACCGAGGTGAGCTTCCGGCTCGACGAAGCCCAGCCGGTGACCGTGGCCGTCTACGACGTGGCCGGCCGCATGGTGAAGAGTCTGGCCGACGGCGCGTTCCCGGCCGGCGCCCACACCTTGACCTGGGACGGTCGCGACCACGCCGGCCGCTCCTGCCCGGCGGGCATCTACTTCTGCCGCCTGCGGACCGAGACGGCGCAGTCGAGCACGGCGCTGTCCCTGGTGAAGTAGATCCCTGAGCGCACCGCAAAGGAATGCCATGTTCCCGGAACCCACCTACACCCGGCGCCGCGCCGCCCTGTGCTCCGCCCTCGACGGCGGCCTGGTCCTGCTGCTCGGCAACTCCGAGAGCCCCATGAACTATGCGGACAACTGCCACCGGTTCCGGCAGGACAGCACCTTCCTCTACTTCTTCGGGCTCGACCAGCCGGACCTGGCCGCCGTCATCGACACGGACGAGGGCACGGCCACCGTCTTCGGTGATGAGCTGACGATCGACGACGTCGTCTGGACCGGCCCGCTGCCCACCATCGCCGAACGCGCCGCCGCCTGCGGCGTCACCGGAACCCTTCCGACGGCCGATCTGCCCGGGGTCCTGGCGAGGGCCCGCGCCGCCGGCAGGACCATCCATTTCCTGCCACCATACCGGGCCGCCAACAAGCTGAAGCTGATGGGCCTGCTCGGAATCGCCCCGGCCGAGGCGGGAGCCCGCGCCTCGCGCGCGTTGATCGAGGCCGTCGTCGCCCAGCGGTCGGTCAAGGCCCCCGAGGAGATCGAGCAGATCGAGCGCGCCGTCGGCGTGTCCGTGGACATGCACGCGACCGCCATGAGGATGGCCCGCCCCGGCGTGGGCGAACGCGCCATCGCGGCGGAGGTGACCCGCATCGCCGAGGCGGCCGGCTGCCACCTGTCCTACCCCGTCATCGCCACGGTCCGCGGACAGGTGCTGCACAACCACCACCACGACGGCATCCTGGAATCTGGCGGCCTGTTCCTGCTGGACGCGGGCGCCGAGGGCCCCCTGGGCTATGCCGCCGACCTCTCCTCCACCGTGCCCGTCGATCCCGACTTCACGCCCCGCCAGCGCCTGATCTACGACCTGAGCCTGCAGGCCTACCACGCGGCCGTGGACGCCCTGGGACCGGGCGTGCCCAACCGGGACGTCCACTTCGCCGCCGCACGGGTCATCGCCGAGGGCATGAAGGGACTGGGTCTGATGAAGGGCGACACGGCGGAGGCTGTGGCCGCGGGCGCCCACGCCATGGTCTTCCCCTGCGGCGTGGGCCATATGATGGGCCTGGACGTGCACGACATGGAGGATCTCGGCGAGGCGCTCGTGGGCTACGGCGGCTTGCCCCGCAGCACGCAGTTCGGCCTGAAGTCGCTGCGCCTGGCCCGTCCCCTCCAGCCCGGATTCGTCCTGACCGTCGAGCCCGGCATCTACTTCATCCCCCAGCTGATGGACGCCTGGCGGACCTCCGGCCACTGTGCGGAATTCCTGGATTTCGACGAACTGGACAAGTGGCGGGATTTCGGGGGCGTCCGCAACGAGGAGAACTGGTTGATCACCACCGGGGGAAAACGGCGTTTGGGGCCGGTCAAGCCGCTGGATCCCTCCGATATCGCCGCCGTCCGGGGCGGGTCCTGATTTTTCCATCCGGGACGGCGGAATGTGTTAGGATACCTCCGGGTCATGCGCCCGGCCTCCCTTCTCGAGGGTGGCCGGATTTCCCGGTCGAGGGGGACGACCATGCAGGACCACCGGCCCCGCGGTTCTCCCGAACCGCGGCGCGACCGTGATCCGAAAGATGCGAGCCGCCCTGGCGGATGTCTCTACCCTGCACCCGGGATCAGCATCGTCATCGTCACCTACCGGTCGCGGGCGTTCCTTCCCGCCTGCCTGGACGCCATCCCCGCCGCCGCCTCACCCCTGACCGCGGAAATCATCATCGTCGACAACGCCTGCCCCGAGGGTACGGCCGACTGGGTGCGAAGGACGCATCCCCGGGTGCTGCTGATCGCCAACACCCACAACCGCGGGTTCGCCGCCGCCGGCAACCAGGGGATGGCCGCAGCCCGGGGCAGGTTCATCCTCCTGCTCAATCCGGACACCGTCCCCCGGCCCGGCGCGATGGCCGCCACCGCCGACTACCTCGCGGCCCATCCCGGAACGGCTGCGGCATCATGCAAGGTCGTCCGGCCCGACGGACGGCTCGACCCCTCCTGCAAGCGGAACTTCCCCGGCCTCTGGGACGCCGCGGTGCGGTTCGCCGGACTCAGCCGGTTGTTCCCGCGCAGCCGCCTGTTCGCCCGCTACGACGCCCGTTACCTGGACGAGGACCGGGCCCAGGAGGTCCCCCTCATCGACGGCTGCTACATGATGATCCGCAGGGAGGCGCTCGAGAGGATCGGCCCGCTCGACGAGCGGTTCTTCATGTACGCCGAAGAGATGGACTGGTGCCGGCGGGCCCACCAGGCAGGCTGGTCCATCGGGTACGACCCGTCCGGAACGACGGTCCACATCAAGGGGGCCTCGACGAGGACCCGACCCCTGGGGATGCTGTTCCACTTCCATCGTTCCATGGGCTTGTATTACTGGAAACACGGCAAATGGCGGGTTCCGGGCATGGCGCTGGTCCTGCCGGGACTCCTGCTCAGGTATACCCTGCTGGCCGCCTTGAACCTGGCCCGCAGGAATCCGCGGGTCAGCGATTGACGGGGGATACACCCATCCGGAGGAGGGAACGTGGAGCTGCGGGACTGGTTGTGGGGAAACGCCCGGGAAGGACGGATCCTGGTGATCGCCGCCCACGGCGACGACGAGGTCCTCGGCGCCGGGGGCGCGCTGGCCGACGCTGTGCGGGCCGGAATCGGCGTGAAGGTCGTCATCCTCAGCGTGGCCTCGGACAGCCGGGACCTGGACCCGGAAACCCGCCGGCGCTTCAAGGACGAACGGATCGTGGCCGCCCGCGCCGCCGCGGCGATCGGCGGCTGGAGCCTCGATCTCCACGATTTCCCCGACAACCGCTTCTGCACCGTTCCCCGCATCGAGCTGGTCAAGGTCATCGAGAGGACCGTGGCGGAAACGTCGCCGACCATGGTCATGACCCACTTCCCCGGGGATCTGAGCCGCGACCACCAGATCACCTCCGCGGCCACCCGCACCGCCGTCCGCCCGGACGGGCTCAACCTCCCTGCCGATCTGGTCTTCTTCGAGGTCCAGTCTTCGACCGAATGGTGCGAGCAGACCGTCGGCAACCCGTTCTGCCCCACCCTCTGGTACCCCCTGACCGATGCGGCCTGGCAGGCCAAGATCCGCGCCCTGGCCTGCTACGAGTCCGAACTGAGGCGATGGCCCCACCCCCGGTCCCGGGAAGGTGTGGACGTGCTCGCCCGATATCGCGGATCCCAGATCGGGGTCCCCCTGGCCGAGGCCTTCATGCTGGCCCGGGGGGTCGCCAGCCTCGCCGGAGCGGGATCATGTTCAGACTGAAGGATCCCCCGGGGACGCGCTTCCAGGCCTGGTACCTGGACCGGGGCAAGGCCGGTCTGGATCGGGTCGCCGCCGGCCTTCTCCTCATCCTGGCCGCCCCCCTCATGGCCCTGTGCGCTGTCGGAGTGCGCATCGGACTCGGCCGGGGGGTCCTGTTCCGCCAGGCCCGAGCCGGGCTCGACTGCCGCCCCTTCACCTGCCTGAAGTTCAGGACCATGAAGCCGGACCGGCGGCGGGGACGGGCTCCTTTCGCCGGACCCGACCGCCGGGCCCCCTTGCCCGGCCCCGACGACCCCCGCCGGACGACCCTGGGCAACCTGCTCCGCCGTTTCTGCCTGGACGAACTACCCCAGCTCGTGAACGTTCTGCGCGGGGAGATGAGTCTGGTCGGACCCAGGCCGGAGATGCTGGACCACCTGGTGGCCTATCGCGGCCGGGACCGGGTGCGGTTCTCGGTGAAACCGGGTCTGACGGGATTCTGGCAGGTGACCCGCAGGGACCAGGCGCTCGACCTTCTCACCTTTGTGGCGGAGGATGTGGAATACGCCGTCAACTGTTCGCTGGGCAACGACCTGCGCATCCTGCTGAGGACTCCTGCGACCATCCTGCTGCGCCCGGCCGCGACCGAGAAGGCGGTCTGCCCCGCCGCCCCAGCAGCGGCTCCGATCCGACGCCTCAGCCCAGATATCCCTGATCCGGGAAGAAGCCCGCCTCCGCCAGGATGATGGCCACCCGGGCCAGCAGCTTCCGGGGGATCTCCGACCCCGCGTGCAGGCGGGGAGCCGGCGCCCGCGAGGCCTTCAAGCCCCAGGCCATGAAGTGATCCATGGCCTTGTTGGCGTTGGCGAAGGCGTTGCCCTCGGGCAGATCGGCCACGAGGTCGAAGACCTGCGCCGCCACCTGGGACAACCGGCCCGAAAGCGCCCGGGCCTCGGCGACCCGCCCCTGCTCGAGGTGGCCGATGACCGCCTGGAGCTGACCCGGGAAACAGTTGGCGGTGCTGAGCAGAAGGCCGTGGTAGGGTCCGCCGCCTTCGGTCAGCCAGCCGGCGTAATCCCCTTCCGCCCCCCGCACCAGGAACAGGTCCCGCGTGAATCCGGACCGGGCGACCCGGTCGTCTCCGCTGGAATCCTTCAGCAGGATCAGGTTGGGATACTGGGCCGCCAGGCCGGCGACCAGACCGGGGGACATCTCGTTCCGGGTGACCTGGGGCAGCTGATACAGGGCCACCGGAACGCCGAGATCCAGGATCGCCGCGAGCCCCGCCTCGATGCCTTCCTGGGTGCGATCCTCTCCCGCGGGGGGGCAGACCGTGAACGCCCGCACCCCGGCGGCTGCCATGGCTTCCCGGGAATCGGCGCGCCCGGTCCGCCGCTTCAGGCCATCCAGCTGGGACGAGATCGCCGCCAGGGTCTCCGGCGCATCCGGATGCAGGGCGCCCAGCAGCAGCTCCCCGCCGCCGGATGCCACCCGGTCCAGGGCGGCGGCGATGACGGCGTCCTGCTCGGAGGGCGTCATCTCCCAGGCGTCCCCCGTCGAACCCGGCACCAGGAATCCCCGGATGGATCGCCGCATGAACCCCCAGTGGGCCTCCATGCGGGCGTGATCGATGGCGCCGGCCCCGTCGTAATGGGTCAGCGGAGGGCACCACAGGCGGGGCAGAACCCCGCGCGGCGGGCCGGAGCTTCGCAGCATGAAGATGAAAGGCCTCCTAGCGCGGGAGAGGCACCACGGCCCCGCCCCATTCCACCACGACTCCGCCCCGGCGGACGAACGTGTCCTGAGGGGGCGCGGGCAGGTCGATGAAACGCCCGGACGGGCTGAACAGCAACCAGAACCTCAACTCGGTGTCGGGTGCGGGCCGGACCTGCAGGGCCGCCAGGTGGTCCAGGTGCCTGCCGGTGACCGGCTTGATCACGACGAACCGCTCGCGGGGCAGCCTCGGGATCCAGTACTCCAGGAAGTCCCCCGTTTCGCGATCGTTCAATCCCAGCCCGCGGACGATGCGTTCCAGACCCGCCTCGGCATCGGCCCGGGGCAGGCACCAGCCCTCGCGCACCAGGGGGACGCCGGTCATGGCGACCTCGTAGAACAGGTAGTCCCACTGCCGGTCGATGCGGCCGTCGCGGTCGATGAAGACGTCCCAGCCGTCGCCGTACTCGGGGATGCTGCGGGTCATCCGCACGCCATCGGCGAAGTCCAGGCGCACCGTGTGCTGCCCGGGTTCCGCCGGATAGACGTAGACCGCGGGTTTCTCGACGGCTGCCTCTTCGAGCGTCAGGTCCGGGACCCGGACCAGGTGGAGGCCGTCGCAGAAGAAGGGCGCGGTTTCGCCCGCGAGGTAGCTGGGGAACGGCGCATCGGACATGATGATCCGCATGGCGTGGACGATAAAGTTGCCGGTGGGCACGGCCGGGAGGGCGTAATCACCGTCCTCGGTGGTCTCCACCGAACCCTCGGGAACGAACTGGGCGCCGCGGTATCGTTCCAGGGTGACGGTCGTGCTGTCCGCGGGGATGATTTCGGTTCCCCCGGGATAGAACACCTTGCCGCTGACGACGCCTTCGGTCCTGACTTCCCACATCACCAGATCGACAGGAGGAGCCGGCCGGCCCGAGGTGAAATCGATCGGCGGACAGAAGGGGCTGACGGCGCTGAAGTCCTCGCCCTCCCGGTTCCAGATCCCCGCGTAGACCCGGAGGGCTCCTTCCTCCATCTCGTCGAAGGCGTAGCGGCCCAGGCGGTCGGTCAGCGTGGAATCCTCGATGACAACTGCGGGCGATACCCAGAACGGCAGGGCCATGCCCAGGTAGACGGAGGCCCCGGCGGCGGCGGTTCCGTCCGGTCCCAGGACGTAGCCCCCGAGATCGACGAGGGACCCCGGCCGGGCCGGATCGTCATCGCCGCAGGAAACCAGGAAAACGGTCAGCAGGATGGCAAAAGACAGCAACACCCGCCTGGAGATACCAGGTTGCGAGCAAACCATGGTCCCCTTCCTCTCATGCCCCGGTGGAGCCGATCAGGGTGTGACTCCCTGATGGTAAGGGATTCCTGGGCCCGGTGCAACCGGGTCAGACCATCAGATCCGACGGATCGGGACAGAGCCCCAGCCAGTATTCCCTCTCCGAGACCGTGGCCACGCCGGGAAAATCGCCCCGCATCCCCAGCAGGTCGGTGATCAGCTGGAAGTGGAGGTGGGGCGGCCAGCCCCCGTTCTCCGCCGGTTCGCCCAGCCAGGCGAAGACCTCGCCCCGTCCCACCGATCGGCCTTCCGCCAGCGCCGCCAGGGACCGTCGGGCCAGGTGGCCGTAGAGGGTCCAGAAGACGCCCGCGGCGGCCCGATGCTCGAGGATGACGGTGCCCCCGTAGTCCCCGAACCGGTCGTTGTCCGCGAAGCTGTGCACGACCGCATCCAGCGGCGCGCTCACGGGAGTGCCCGCATCGGTCCAGACGTCGATGCCCAGGTGGATCACCCGGGGCTCCTCGCCTGCGGCCGGCGTCCCGAACAGGGGGCTGGCGGCGTAGATGCCCCGGTTCTCGCCGTACCCGCCGATGGCCGCAGGCGCCGGTCCCCTGGCCCGATCGATGAAGGCCGCCATCGCCGCAGGGTCGGCGATGTCGAAGTCGGCCCCGGCCAGGACCACCGGCCGGGCCTCGGCTAGCGGAAATGGAAACAGGGGAGCAGGGTCGGGCTTCATGGTCTCACTCCAGGGGTTCGGTCATCAGGGGCGACGGGGTGATTTCACGGTCGCTCGCCGCGATCAGGGCCCGATGGAGGCGCACGGCGCTCCAGCCGACCATGAACGTCTCCAGGAATCCCCCCCCCATCACCAGGGCGGTCCCCAGCAGGGCCCCGTTGACGCCGGGAAAAGCGGCGACCACCCCGAACCCCGTCGCGATGATCAGCGCCGTCTTGATCAGGCTGGCGGTCGCGATCACACCCGTGCGCCGGCGGTTCATGAGGAACCCGTGGCTCAGGGATCGCAGACCCAGGGGGATGGGCTGCAGGGGGATCAGCAGCAGGGCCCCGGTGACGTAGAGGGCCTTGTCCGCTTCCAGCGCAAAGACGTGGGCCAGGGCCCAGGGCCGCAGGGGGGTCCAGGCCAAGACCCCGATCAGGGCGACGAAGAGCAGGATGGCCCCCGCGCTGAACCGCGCGACCCGGCGCAGGTCGTGCCGGTCGCGGATCAGGACCAGGGCGGTGTTGTTCAGGGACCACAGCGGCGAGGCCATGAGGATGAGCAGCGGAAACACGAATCCGAAACCGCCCTGGGCCAGGTCGGGATCGCCGGTCCGGCCGATCACCGCATTGATCAGCGGACGCATGGCCGACCAGGTCACCGTGCTGACCATGAGGGGCCCGACGAATCCGAAGAAGGCCCCCCAGCCGACCGGCCCGTCTCCCGGCCCGTCGATCCCCTCGGCCCCGGCGCGCACGAGCCCGATCGCCAGCCAGCCCGAGTACAGGGTCTCCACCAGGATCGCCAGGGTCATCGCGGCCCCCGCGATGACGGCGGGCGCCAGGAAACCCCTGCCGACGAGGGCGAAGACCACCACGGACAGCAGCGTCAACCGCAGGGCGGTCGCCAGGCTGATCACCCGCGTGGCGCGGTGGCGCATGATGACGCCCCAGGCCAGGGACCGCAGCGGCAGGAGCAGGGGGATGGGCGCCTGCACCAGCAGGATCTTGCGCACCAGGTCCGTCACCGCGGGCGTGGAACCCATGAGCCTGCCGATGAGTGGGCCCCCCCAGGGGCTCAGCGCCAGGACCAGTTCCACCGCGCAGATGACCGCCGCCAGGACCATGACCCGGCGCGTCAGGTCGCGGCGCGACCGGGGACCCACGCCCAGGGCCGCCACGCACTGCTGGAACGGAAACAGCGGCGAGTTGAGGAACACCCCGAGGCCGAACCCGACCCCGTAGCCGGCCAGCTGGACGATGGCCCCCTCGCTGCGGCCCAGGGCGGCGTTCACGATGGGATGGGCCAGGGTCATCATCTGGCTGGTCAACACCAGGGGCCAGTAGAAGGAGAAGATCTGGCGGTACTGCAGCGGTTGCAATTCGGCTTCCCGGGTCTTCGATCCAGATTCGAGGTAAGCGTTCGCCGTCCGCCTGGCGTAGTATGGACGTCCGGCATGGGGCCGGCGGAATCGAGGCGAATCATGATATCACGGAACCGAACATACCGCAGGGCGGCCGTGGCCGCAGCCATCCTTATTCTGACGCTCCCGGCGGCCGGATGTTTCACCCTTTCGGTGGAACCCCTGCACAGCGGGGACACCCTGGTCCAGGACCCCGGCCTGTGGGGCGTCTGGGGGGATCCCGACGACCCCCAGGGCGAGACCTGGCAGTTCAGCGACCGGGGCGGCGGGTCCATGCGCCTGGTCGTGCGCCAGGAGGACTCCCTGCGGATCCGGCCCGATCAGGACGGCCTGCTCGAGGCCCACCTGCTGGAGCTGAACGCCAACCGTTACCTCGACCTCTTCCCCGAGGAGCCGGAAACCGCCAACGAGATCTTCCTGGCCCACGTGGTGCCGGCCCACTCCCTCTGGAAGATCGAGCGCGAAGGCGACGTCCTGACCCTGTACGCCCTGGACAGCGGCGCCCTCGAACAGGCCATCGAGGACGGCCGCATCGTGATCGGCCACATCGAGCGTGACGACATGCTCGTGCTGACCGCAACCACCGCTGAACTCCAGGACCTTGTGACGCGCTTCGACGAACTCCTGTTTCCCGAGGGGGAATCCATGCAGAGGATCCAGTAGGGATGACCGGCGCGGCTGCGGATCAGGCGGGATTGGCCAGGGCGGCGGCGGGCGGCGACAGGAGCCGCGGACGCTGCCTTCCTTGTTGCATGCCGCCATTCATTTCCTTAATCTGAGGTCGAGGGGCGGCGGACCTTCCGCCGCGGGTATGGATCAACACATAGCCATCATCGGATTCCGTCATCTTTGGCCCCATCACGACGCGATCGCATCAGGGTTGGTTCATATCGGTGCTATAATCCTTTCATGAAGGGATGCCGATATGTCGAAAACGAAGGCAGTCCTGGCGGCTTTGCTGCTCGTGCTCGCGGTGTCCGGAGCCTTCTCGCCCACTCCGACCAACGCCATCAATCCCTACGGGGGCCCCTGCGACGTCGCCGAGGATCTCGGCTACGCCAGCCCCAACTGGAACGCGTTGTGCTTGATGTACGTCCAGGTCATCGATGCGTGCTGCATGAGCGGAGGTTGCAGCCTCTATCCTTGCGACTGACCCCGGCCGAAAGGACGTCCGGCATGACAGGGCGAACTCTCGCGGCGGCTGCGTTTCTGATCGCGGCCTTGGTACCGGGTGCCGTATTCAGCCAGGACTATCTGCTCCGACCTCTCTGGACCGCCGGCGCCGACGGATCCGGGGACGTCGTCTTCGGCCGCATCGAGGACGTCCACATCGCCCCCGGCGACACCGTCTACGTGCTCGATTCCCAGCTCTGCGTGATCAGGGTCTTCGGCCCGGACGGGATTCCCGTCCGGTCCCTCGGCCGCGAAGGCGACGGTCCCGGCGAGTTCCGGTCGCCGGGATTCCTGGCCGGCATGCCGGACGGCTCGCTGGGCGTGGTGTCCAGGCAGTCCGGCAGGATCATCAAGCTCGACCCCTGCACCGGCGCACCCCGCGGGTGCTTGCGGCCGGCCGGCATCGAGACGGGGCTGGTCCAGGTGGGAAGGATCCACGCCCTGCCCCGGACCGGCGAAACCGGCGCCGTCGTGGCCGTGATCCGGGAGCCGGTGGTGAAGTCCTCGACCGACCTGGTCTACGGCCTCTGGTCCTACCTGGCGGAATTCCCCGACCTCGGCGTTCCCGATCCCATCCCCCCGACCCGGCGCCTGCTCGACGTGGGCGAAGTCGCCGGGGCCGACGTCGAGGAGGAGAACTACTTCAGCCTGTGGGATCCCTGGACCGTCGACGCCAGGGGACGGATCGTGGCGGCCCCGTTCTGGGACAGGTACCACCTGCGGTGGTTCACCCCCGACGGCCGTTTCGCCTGCCGCGCGGAGTTCGAGTTCCCAGGGCGGAAGCGGGAGGAATTCGAGAAACGGCGCTTCCTCGACTACCTGTGGGGCGGAGTATCGCCGGCCCGCTTCGGGGTGGAACTGGTGGCCAGCGAGACCGAGGCCGTCGTCCGTTCCATCTATCCCCGGTCCGACGGCAGCCTGTGGGTGCGCACCAACCGGGCGGGACTGCACCGCCACGAGGGAGTCTTCCTCGCCCTGGAGGCCGTCACGCCCGACGGCCGCGCCGCAGGAACGGTCCGGATCCTGGGTCCCGGCGACGAGAGCATCGACCGCGTCTTCTTCGGCTCCGACGACTTCATGGTCATCGTCCACGGGGCCGAACGCTTCATCCGGAACGCACCCGGGTCCGCGCACCCTTCCGCTCCCGACGCCGCCCTGACCGTGAGCGCCTACCGGCTGGATCCGGTGAAGTTCGTTGCCGGGGGAGCGGCGAAGTGACGATCAGAGGCCTGACCCGATTCGCCGCCGCCCTGATCCTGACGGCGGCCGGTTGCGGCCACGTCACCGGCAACTTCCCCGTGGCCGGCGGGTCCCCGCCCGTCCCGGACCGCCTGGGCGATGAGGTCGTCTCCTGCGAGGCCGCCGGCGTCCGTTTCCTGGTGGGCGGACGGATCGACACCCGATTCCTGCGCGACCGTTCCCTCACCGTCGAGCGGCCCATGGCCGGCGCCATGGGCCAGCCGGAATTCCAGGCCATGAAGGACCAGGTCGCCCGCGATCATCCGTGGACCATCCGGATCAAGGAGGATCCCGACCACGCGTGGTTCCGGGCCTCCGCCCTTTTCATGGAGGACGGCGGGGTGGCGATCGATCCGGGCGCCCTTGTCCTTTCCATCGTGCAGGAAGGGGACACCATCGAGGTGGCCGACGCGGGGATCCTGTTCGTATGCCACGAAAAGGAAAGGGAATCGCGGTTCACGGGGGACGGCCCGGTCCAGATCGACGGCGCCTTCAACGGGCTGGGCCCCGGCTCCGACAATCGCCTCTTCGTGCGCCTGCCTCCGGGCCATCCAGGTAGCGGCAGGGTGATCGGGGTGCGGGCCGACCCGGCGCGGATCCGGCGGCCGGGGCCCGCCTCCGGTTCGTCCGGGGTTCAGTGAAACACGACGTGCGCCGCGACCAGCGCCACCCCCAGCGCGGCCCCGAACCAGCCGACGGCCCGGCCTCCCGACTGGAACAGGCGTGACTCCAGCCGCCAACCCCGCCTGAGCCAGGTCGGCACCGCGACCACCAGGAATCCCGCCGCGATGATCACCGAGGTCAGGATCAGGTACGGGGTCCCGGCGTAGGCCAGGTTCACGGCGATCGTCACGGGGATGGTGACCAGCATGGCCGCCCAGACCAGGCGGCGCGAGGGATCCCGCAGGAACACCGCAGCTGAGATCAGCACCACGAACCCGTTCTTGATGAAGTAGCTGGTCTTCTTGAAGAAGGGATCGAGGGGGAACGAGGGGTCAGCCATCTTGATGTACGTGAAGGCGAATCCGAACAGGATGCCGATGGCCAGCGTGGCCAGGATGGCCCGGCGGCCCACCGCGACCACCTGCTGCTCGGTGGCGTCCCGCCTCAGGTAGCGCTTGTAGAAGTCGATGGACCACAGGGTCGAGATGGAGTTGAAGATCGAGTCGACGCTGCTCATCAGCGAGGCGAACAGTCCGCACAGGACCAGCCCCCGCACCCCCGGCGACAGCAGCAGTTCCACGATGCGGATGTAGGCCTGGTCCGGATCGTCCAGCTCGCCCTCCGGGCCCAGGATCACCACCAGGGCCACTCCCGGCATCACCAGCATGCCGGCGGTCACGAACTTGAAGATCCCGCCCACCAGCAGCCCGATCTGGGCGTCCTTCAGGCTGCGGGCGGCCAGCGACCTCTGCAAAATCACCTGGTTGCAGCCCCAGTACTGCAGGTTCAGCAGGTTCATCGCCAGGATGCCCAGCCACGGCAGCTGATCGTGGGAGTTGGGCAGGTGCAGGTGCATCCGGTCGGGCGCCAGGGCGTAGAGCTCGCCCAGGCCGCCCGCCCGGGTCACCGCCAGGGCGCTGACCACGATGCCGCCACCCAGAAGGAGCACGAACTGAACGACGTCCGTGCGGACCACGGCCCCCAGGCCACCGAAATAGGTGTACAAGGCGGAGATGCCCCCCAGCAGGACGATCATGATTCCGATCCTCACCGCCGGCGTCCCGCCCACGACCGCCTGCACGGCATCCCCGAACAGGATCTCCAGCGAGTAACCACCCCAGAACAGGGTCCCGCCCAGGTAAAGGGTTCCGTACAGAAACATCGTCAAAAGGGAGTAGGTCGTGGCCACGCCCCGGCCGAACTTCTGCTCGAAGAACTGGGTGATGGTGACCACGCGGGCGCGCAGGTACAAAGGGACGAAGACGAACGCGGCCATGATCAGACCGAACACGGCGTTGAGCTCGAAGTTGGCCTGGGCGATGCCGTAAGCGTAGGCGGCCCCGATGACGGCCAGGAAGTGGCCGGCGTGCAGGTTGGTGGCGATGGTCGAGGCGGCGATGGACCACCAGCGCAGGTTGCGGCCGCTGACGAAGTACTCGTCGATGCCGGCGTCGCCCCGCAGGCGCGCCCGGAACGCGACCGCCATGACGACCGCGAAGTAGGCGAGGATGATCAAGGCGTCGAGCAACGGTGGCCTCCCTGGTCTCAACCGGACCAATGGACACTGATTTTCAATATTTTTCTAAAGAAATCCCGTGCGTTCCCGAATTGCCTCAACACGAACCGTCTTAGTGGCCATTTCCGGCATTGGATTTCGGGGGTAGCGAAATGTTCAAGAATCTCAAATTGTCCGCGAAGATCGGCCTCACTTCCGGGTTGCTTCTGGGCCTCATGGTCGTCGTCGGCGCCGTCGGCCTGCTGAACCTGATGGGTGTCACCGACCAATTCAACCAGATTTTCGAAAAAGAAGCAAAGCTCGCGACTGCAGCCCGGAGGGCCGAAATCGCCATGCTCCAGTGCCGCAGGGACGAGAAGGACTTCCTCCTCCGCAGGGATCTCAAGTATTCCGGGCAACTCGCCGCGAACCTGGAGCTGCTGAAGGGCGCCCTCGCGGCCACGGGAGAAATCGCCGAATCCCTCGGCCAGTCCGAACTGGCGGCCAAGTCCCAGGACGCCGGGCGGGCCGCCGACGATTACCAGAAGGAATTCTCCGCACTGGTCGCCTCCTGGGAGCGCCGGGGCCTCGACTTCGACTCCGGCATGCAAGGCCAGTTCCGGGACGCCGCCCACGATCTGGAAAAGACCCTGGGCGGGGAGGAATTCCTGACCGGACGGACCCTCCTGCTCTCCCTCCGCCGGAGTGAGAAAGATTACCTGCTGCGTCACGAAACCCAGGGGCCGGACGGGTCCTATCCCATGCGGGACAAGTACCTGGGCAAGGTGCACGAAGAGTTGGACGAACTCTCCGCCTGGGTGAAGAGCCTTTCGGCCGGGAATGTCTCCGGGGAAAGGATATCGGGATCCCTCTCCTCCCTCGACCACTACCGCAAGGTCTTCGATGGCTTGGTCGGAGAAGACGACCGCATCAAGGAGCTGACGGGCGCCATGCGCGCTTCGGTCCACGCCATCGAACCCATCGTGGCCGAAATCGCCGCCCAGGGGCACGAACTCTCCGAGACCCGCATCGGGGAAGCCACCGCCCGGGCCCGGCGCACCATCACCCTCGTGCTGATCTGCATCGGCGCAGGCATCATCCTGGGCCTGGTCCTGACGGTCTTCATGACCCGCAGCATCAACGGCCCCATCGTCAAGGCCATCGCCGGCCTGGGCTCGGGCGCCGAGCAGGTGGACGGGGCCGCCGAGCAGGTCTCGAGCGCCAGCCAGATGATGGCCTCCGGGGCGAGCGAACAGGCCGCCGGCCTGGAGGAACTGTCGGCCACCCTCAGGGAGATCTCGGCCAACGTGTCGGCCAACGCCGCAGGGGCCCGGGACGCCCACAACGCCACCGAGGAAGCCCGCAAGGAGGCCGAGAACGGACGGATGGCCATGGAGCGGATGCGGGATGCCATCGACGTCATCCGGGATTCGGCGGAGGAGACCGCCAAGATCATCAAGACCATCGACGAGATCGCCTTCCAGACCAACCTGCTGGCCCTCAACGCCGCCGTGGAGGCTGCCCGGGCGGGCGAGGCGGGCAAGGGATTCGCCGTGGTGGCCGAAGAGGTGAGGAACCTCGCCCAGAGGGCGGCGGCGGCCGCCCGCGACACCACCGTCCTTTTGGATCAGGCCCGGGAAAACGCCGGCAACGGGGTCGATTCCTGCAAGGACCTGGGCGGCATCCTGGAAAAGCTCAACCGCAACCTGGAAGGCGTGACCGACAAGGTGGCCCAGGTCAGCCAGGCGTCGGGCCAGCAGGCGGCCGGCGTCAAGGAGATCGAATCCGGCATGTCCGGGCTCGAGGACGTGACCCAGAGCAGCGCCGCCAGCGCCGAGGAGACCGCTTCCGTCAGCGAGGAGATGAACGCCCAGGCGCGGGTGATGCTAGACCTGGTCAAGACCCTCGAGCTGCTGGTCTACGGGGGAAGCGGAGATGGCAGGGCGAGAGGCCGGGCCGTCCCCGCGGGCCAAGGTCGATCCCGCCGCCAGGGTGAAGACATCGATGCCATGCTGGAGGACGTGTTCAGCCGGGAGACCGTCGAAGCCTGACGGCGGCGGTCGGCGGTCCCACCATCTCCCGACAACCGAGGCCCCGGGTGCGACGCCCGGGGCCTCGTGCGATCCGGTACTCCTGCTGGTCGCTCCCTTTCAGCGGTACAGGCCCTTCACCCCGCCCCAGGATTCCTTCTCTTCATCGACCACGTACCCGCAGAACCCCGGTTCGTTCAACCAGAAGACGCCATCGGACAAGGGCGGCCCGATGGGCATTCCGTTGCCCCAGTCGGCGGGATGGACGGGGATTCGGGTCTCGCCCGAAGCGACCGTGCGGTAGGCGGCCTGATACCATTCGGCCGGGAAGTGATCGGCGAGCAGGACCCAGTCGGTCCCCGTCGCGAGGAAGAACCGCCAGGTCCCCAGGATGTAGACGTCGTTCGCCCAGGGCAACGGGGTCGAGTAGAAGACGTCCAGCACAGGGAAGTAATCCGTGATGATGATGCCTCCGGCCGGCTGGAATCCCAGGGGCTGCACGACGGGCGGAATGGTGAAGGAGCACTGGTAGGCGGTCAGCCCCGAGGTGTCGCTGGGCCGGGTGATCATGAGGTAGGCGTCATAGGCAAGGAAGGGATTGCAGGCCCCGGGCACGTTGCCGATCGGGTCCAGGAAGAACCCGATCACGTCGGGTTCGGTGTCGATGATCTGGGCGGGCGCCTGGACGGCGGGCAGGGCGGCGAGGATGAAGGCCGCCGCCACCAGGATGAGGGATTTCATGGCTTGCTCCCGGTTCGCGGCGAACCTGCCGCAGCCTGGTTCCTGCCATCTGGCCGGCTACCAAAGGCAAGGGACCCTGGGTACACCAAGGCATTCATTGTAGCAGAAATGGGCTTCGAAGTATGGAAATTCCGGAAAGGCGTGGGAGGAGATTCCAGGCCTGAAACGGTTGCGACCCGACCGAAGCCGGGCCGCAGAGCCTGCGGATCTGAGTCCTTGGTGTGAAAAGAACAGCAGACCCTGATCAGTTACACTGAAAGCATTTTATCGGCTTGGCATGGGGATGTCAAGATGCTAATCTCATCTTCTACAGTTTATTAATCCTATACCACCAAGGGAGTTGGAACTATGGCGCGATATATTCTCGGCTTGGATCTCGGACCGAATTCCATCGGCTGGGCCATGCTCGAAGCGGATCCCGAAACGGGTGAACCCGTCGGTTTTTTCGATACCTCCGCCGCCCAGCATCCGCCCATGGGGGTCCGGGTTTTCGAAGCCGGACTCGACAATTTCGACACGGCCAAAGAACAATCCCTGAATCAGGCCCGGAGAACGGCCCGGTCCATGCGGAGGAACCACGCCCGGCGCAACGCTCGGAAAAAGCAGTTGCGCTCGCTGTTGACCGAGGCGGGGCTGCTGCCGGAGGATCAAAACCAACTTGACGCTCTCTTTCGGTCCGACCCTTACCAACTCCGGGCTATGGCCTTGTCCCAAGCCGTCGAGCCCCATGAACTCGGCCGGATCCTCCTGCACATCTGCCAGCGCCGCGGCTTCAAGTCGAACCGCAAAGGGGGAAAGGCCAAGGACGACGAGGGAATCCTCCTGGAAATCGGGCAACTGGAAAAGGACATCAAGGAGGCGGGATGCAAAACCCTCGGCCAGTACCTGGATAAGATTGCTCGATCAGGGCAGGGACCTGACATTGCCCGGATCCGCAAGCGCCACACGCGGCGGGACATGTATGAACAGGAATTCGAGGCTCTGATTTCCTCACAAAGGGAATTCCACCCCGAGCTTTTGACCCCGGATCTGGTCGAGAAAATCCACGAAACCATCTTCTTCCAGCACCCCTTCGAAGTGACCGAGGAACGACGAAACCGAGCACCGGCGAGAGCCAACCTGCACCGCGCCCCATCGGTCCGCCCCTGCCCCTTCGAGCCTGGGGAACTATGCTGCCCCAAAGGTGATTGGAAAGCCCAGCAATTCCGGATCTTCAAGGAAGTCGCAAATCTCCGAGTCAGCGAGCACTTCGGGAAGGAAAGGGACCTCGCACCGAATGAACGTGAAGCGGTCCTATCACTCCTTTCCATCAAGGACAAGGTGAAGTTCGACGATCTCCGCAAAGCCCTCTTCAAACTGGGCCTCGATCCCGACGCCCGGTTCAACCTCGAACGCGGGGACAGGAAAGCCCTTCTCGGGAATTCCGTGGAACACAAGCTCTCCGTCGCCTTCGGCAAGAAGAAATGGGCGGATGTGGCCGACGAAACCAAGACCGCCCTCCGTTGGGGTATCGTCCACGGGGAGGACCAGGACCTTCTCGTTCGCCAGCTCTGCGGAGCGGGTCTGGAAAGGGATTCTGCGGTTAAGCTGGCTCCGTGGACGCCGGCGGATGGATACCTGGGCTATTCCTTGAAAGCCGTGGAAAACCTGCTCCCTCATTTCGAAATGGGTGCTGGCGAGTACCAGGCCGTCAAGGAGGCCTACCCGGATAGGCGCGTTTTCGATGCCATGGAGAGGTTGCCCCCGCTATCATCTCCGGATCTTCCCCAGGAGCTCGAAAACCTCACCAATCCCATCGTCCGCAGGGCCCTGGTGGAGGTCCGGAAGGTGATCAACGCCCTCCTTAGGGAGCATGGCCTTCCCCAGCGCATCGTTGTGGAAATGGCCAGGGAGATGAAACAGGGAACGGAAGCGCGCAAGAAGTACACCAAGATGATTAGTGACAGGGAGGAATCCCGCAAAGAGGCCGCGGAACATGTGGCCGAATTCGGGGGGAACCCGGCCTACCGCGATGACATCAACCGCTGGCTTTTCTGGAAGGAGCAGGGAGAAATCTGCCTCTACACGGGCCGGCCCATTCCTGCTTCCGAACTCTTCGATGGCGGCGAATGGGAGGTCGACCACATCCTGCCAAGGTGGCGCAGCCTCGACGACTCCCAGATGAACAAGGTCCTGGTCCACAGGTCCGCCAACCTCGACAAGGGGAACAGGACCCCAGCGGAGTGGTTGGGGCCCGATTCGGACCGCTTCCGGGAAGTGATCCGCCGGGCACAGAAGCAGATTGATAACGGGAAGAAGGCCGAGGTTCCGTTTCCGGACGCGAAAATTGCAAAGCTGAAAAAATTGTCCCTGGACGAGGAAGCCTTCGCCCTACGCCAACTCAATGACACCCGGTATCTTACCACGCTTGTCGTCCAGTATCTGGGTCTGCTCTACCCCCCCGAATTGCGGACTGGGGAAAAGGCCATCCAGACCTGCCGGGGCGGCTTGACCGCAGAATTGCGCCGACAGTGGGGGCTGAACAACATCCTGCCCCCACTTTACAATGCCGACGGCAATGAAGTCGTTTCAGAGAAGAAAGATGCCGACGGCAATCCCTTGAAATCGCGGGATGACCATCGCCATCATGCCATCGATGCGGTGGTCATCGCCCTTTCCACCCGGAGATTCCTGAAGCGATATCAGGATTACTGGAAGGTCAAGGATTCCTCGAAGTCCGGTAAGGACCCTGATTTTCCCAAACCCTGGGCGGAAATTCGTGCCGATGTACGCGACCACGCGACTTCCATCACTGTTTCCCACCGGGTCATGCGGAAGCTGAGCGGGGCCCTCCACAAGGAAACATTCTACGGCCCCGCACGGGATCGGGAGGGCAATCTCAAAGTCGATTCATTCGTCACCCGGAAGGACTTGTCTGCGCTTAGTGGAAGTGTTGTCCCGAACATTCGGGACGAAGTCATCAGGCACATCATCACCCGGCGTCTGGAGGAACGCGGCTGGGATGGGCAAGCCAAAGCCCTGCCCAAGGGTTGGCACGAGCCTGCCCTTTGCATGCCTGCGGGAATGCCCATCCGCAAGGTGAGGATTGAAAAAACGATAAAAAACACTGCCATATTGAAACATCGAATTGCGGAACTAGGAAAAAATAGCCATATGGAAATAGTGGCATCAAAGGAGTGCGACATTTCGGGAAGATCTCTTAAGTTATGGGCCGCGGTAATCCCGGCCATGGAAGCGGCTCGTCGAATTCGAAAAGCCAAACAACCTGCCGTTTGCAAAGATCAAGGCAATGACAAAAAATTCGTCTGTTCGTTGGCCAGAAAGGAGTCCGTCCAGGCCCTTAATCCCAAAACGGGGGAAATGGTTGTTTGTGTAATTCAGAATATTTCCGGATCGGATTTGCTTTCAAATCGATTCGATTTGCTTATTAGGGACGCACGGGATTCCAGACGTGCAGATATTGGAAATAAATCTCCATTTCAAAGAATTGCCTCATTCAAAGTTTGGAATGAATTAATGGTAAAAAAAATCCAAGTGGATCCATTGGGTCGGATTTTTCCGGCAAACGACTAAACAATCTCATTTTCCCGCCGATAACCATGGGGCCTGATTGGAGGCCCCATGAAAAGGACTATCGAAGTCTCCTCCCGCGGAACCCACCTCTTCCTGCGGGAATCCCGCATCGTGGTGGAGAGGGAAGAGACAACCCTTGCCAGTATTCCCGTCGAGGATCTCGGGATGGTCATCCTCGGTACGACGGGCGTCACGATTTCCTCGGGAGTCCTGAAAGCTCTCGGGACTTCAGGCGGTGTCATTCTCGCATGCGACGACACTCACCACCCTTGCGGCCTGTTCTTGCCCCTCGATGGCAACGCGCTCCACGGGGAACGGGTGAGGTTCCAGGCCGCAGCCTCCCTCCCCCTCAAGAAGAACCTCTGGGCCAACATCGTCAGGGCAAAGATCAGGAACCAGGCGCACCTGATCACAGAGCCTGCTTGTCGGAACCAGCTCGAAATGATGGCGGAAAAAGTCCGCAGTGGAGACGAAGGAAATGCCGAAAGCCAGGCAGCCAGGATCTATTGGATCAAACTTTTCGAAAAGTTCCCCCGCGCCGTGGCCCCCCCATTCCACCGGTACCGGCACGGAGCGCCGCCCAACAACCTGCTGAATTACGGTTATGCTGTGCTCCGGGCAGCCACCGCCCGGGCCCTTTGCATTGCAGGCCTCCATCCCGCCATCGGCCTTCACCACCGGAACCGCTACAACGGATTCTGCCTTGCCGACGACCTCATGGAACCCTTCAGGCCTTACATCGATCGGGAAGTCCTTGGCCTGGTCGCCACCGGGTCATTGGAACTGAACAAGGACTCGAAGGCCTCCATCATCGGCAGTCTCATGCGGGAAGTGACCCTGAAGGGGGAGTCGACCGTCCTGGCTATCGCCGTCGAACGCTCGGCAAGTTCCCTAGCCAAAGCCATCGAGGAGCAGGTGAAAAATAGAGGTTCCGCAGTGGATGCAGCTGACCTCCTCATCCTGCCCCAGGAATCTGGACCATGCCATTGAGCGGGTTTCGAGCCATGTGGGTCCTCGTCATGTTCGACTTGCCGGTGAAGACCAAGCCCCAACGGAAGGCGGCGACGGGGTTCCGGAAGTTTTTGCTCGAAGATGGATTCGACATGATCCAATATTCCGTTTACAGCCGACCATGCCCGACGGACGATAACGCGGCCGTCCACGTCAAACGGGTCAAGCACAACCTCCCCCCCAACGGGCAGGTTCGGATCCTGAAATTCACCGACAAGCAATATGGGATGATGGAATGCTTCCTGAGCAAAATGGCCAGGAAGGCCGAGAAACAACCCGATCAGATCCAGCTTTTCTGATCAAGAGCCCCCCTCAACCGCCTTGTTTTCAGGGGGTTGAGGGGGGTGTAGTGTAACTGATCAGAGCCTGCCGGCAATCCACAACTAAGTTATCATACTATTGTTTCTTCAATTCAGTGTAACTGATCAGAGCCTGCCGGCAATCCACAACGAACGTGCCGCACAGTTAATCCCGTATCTTAGTGTAACTGATCAGAGCCTGCCGGCAATCCACAACAATGGGGTGTCGCCGTATACCCCGGCGAGAAGTGTAACTGATCAGAGCCTGCCGGCAATCCACAACTGGTCGGCAGCACGACCGTCACCGGCGAGGAGTGTAACTGATCAGAGCCTGCCGGCAATCCACAACTACGCGCACGAGGGCGACTTCAAGGGCAAGAGTGTAACTGATCAGAGCCTGCCGGCAATCCACAACTCCGCTGGACACTTCTCAACGGCGTGGGTGAGTGTAACTGATCAGAGCCTGCCGGCAATCCACAACACGCGCCGATCTCGGACCGCTCGCCGATCTAGTGTAACTGATCAGAGCCTGCCGGCAATCCACAACACGGCGAACAGCTGACCATCGGCGGTGTGGAGTGTAACTGATCAGAGCCTGCCGGCAATCCACAACCAAGGTCAATCCTTCCATCCGGTGACGTAAAGTGTAACTGATCAGAGCCTGCCGGCAATCCACAACTTGACCCGTGACTTTAACTAATCTCCCCGGAGTGTAACTGATCAGAGCCTGCCGGCAATCCACAACACCCCGATGCCCCGGTCGCGGAGATGGAAAAGTGTAACTGATCAGAGCCTGCCGGCAATCCACAACATCCTCGCCGATCTGGAGGCCGTGGAGGATAGTGTAACTGATCAGAGCCTGCCGGCAATCCACAACAGGAGGGTACACTTCTTCTTTTCCAGGGGCAGTGTAACTGATCAGAGCCTGCCGGCAATCCACAACATGCCTGACCTCCGAGGATTTCGGCCCAGAGTGTAACTGATCAGAGCCTGCCGGCAATCCACAACTTCAGCGCCTGGTTCATGGACTCCTGAAAAGTGTAACTGATCAGAGCCTGCCGGCAATCCACAACAAGCTGGCGCCTTTGGATTGGAGGGCCTCGAGTGTAACTGATCAGAGCCTGCCGGCAATCCACAACAAGATCTGGCAGACAGCCTTGGGATCCGGAAGTGTAACTGATCAGAGCCTGCCGGCAATCCACAACAACTGAAGCCGTGTCCGTTTTGCGGAGGAGAGTGTAACTGATCAGAGCCTGCCGGCAATCCACAACTCGTTCAACTTCGGGGGCATCGTCAACAGAGTGTAACTGATCAGAGCCTGCCGGCAATCCACAACAAACGGGCCGCCATCATGCGCAGGTAATTCAGTGTAACTGATCAGAGCCTGCCGGCAATCCACAGCGCCGCTCGGAGCGAACCCCAAGGGGCCCGCCCCGAGCGGCGAAGGGGTTACGAACTGGAAGGGCCCATCGAACGTCTGTTTCAGCTGCAAAGCTATTTGGCGCGGGCCTGGCGCAAGCCAGGCGCGTGACGAATGGCTTTGTCAGCTGCAAACTCAAGTTATGCAACGCTACGATCGCCAGTTTCTAGTTTGAATCTCATGCACTTCCATGAGTAGTTCGAACTTGTCTTTAGATCGAAACGTCCGACCTGACACGTCCTTAACTTCAAGCCCGAGAGGAACGATGTCTTTCTCTCCTGCTTCAACAAGTCCAGCGAATGCCTCAAGAAGGATACCAACCTCTAGACACTGTCCCGGGTTCAGCGGCGCCGGGATTGCGTCCTTTCCAAAAAAGTCGGCATTGAACTGTGGAACTCTTTTCTTCTCGCCGAGAAACACAAAACTCTCACGGTCGAGAATCACCGGCACTTGGCCCGTATTGATTACGCGGGCGATTACGATTGGGTCGCCGTTGTCCCCAACGAACTCGTCTCTAAACCGCTTGTCCCAATCGGTAAAGAATTCGAATCCAAGTCGCACCCTGCGTTCCCAACGAGTGAGAGCGAACGTCAGAACAGCGAGAGCGAACCCGGCCACACCAATATAGTCGGCAATGCTCAACGACTCACTCCTCTTCTATTGCATAACATTGCGATATACCGTGTGGCTTTGGAAGGGGGGACAACAAGCCACCTTGTCGGCCCTCACCTCTTCACGAAAACGTACGGCCCCTTCTCCGCCCCCCAGACCTGCACCCCCGCCGCGTCCCAGCCCCGGTCCCAGCTCTCCAACCGGTTGCCCTGCAGGGTGATCTCGCTGGTGGCGTAGGCTGCGCCGCGCAGGCTGCTGCCGCACTCGCGGTCGCGGGTGCCGCCGGTGAAGGAGCCGTCGCTCTGCCGGCGGAGGTAGACGGCGCATCCTTCACGCGAGACCAGGTCCTGCGGAGACAGGCCCGCGAGCCGGGCCGGATCCCGCCAGGCGCCCACGGCCGCGGCCGGATCGGGCAGTTCGTAGACCTCGCTGGCGAACAGGCCCGGTTCGACTTCGTGGACGCGGTAGACGCGCTGCCGGTAGGGCCGGTCCAGACTCGAGGCCGCCGCCTGCTCGACGTAAAGCCAGGCGCCGTCGGTCCGCCCGGGCCAGATGGGAGCCATCTCCAGGCGGATGTCGTAGTAGTTGTCGGGATCGGTCTCGGCCTGCGCCCCGCTGCTGAACGAGCCGGTCATCCAGGCGACCAGGACGTCCAGGTCCGCGCTCCGGCGGCCGGCGGAGGTGGAGGCGCATCCCGCCAGCGCCGCGAGCAGCAAGGCGGTGGCCAGGATTTCCGTGAATCGGTTCATCGGCGGATCACCTCGATTTCGCCCATGCTCATGTCGGTGGACATCCGCAGGGTGGGCACCGGGCTCTCCCCGTCGGGCATGTCCAGCGGACCGCCGCCGACCTCCACGCCCGAAACCTGGACGTCGCGCGGCACCCGGACCCCCATCCCGCCCATGCGGATCTTCAGGTCGATGTCGCAATCCTGCAGCCACAGACCGTTGAGATCGACGTCGGCGCCGCCCATCCGGCAGTCGATTCCCAGCCGGGACGGGCTGGCGTGCCCCAGGCCCGTCGCCTCGAAACCGCCCATGTTGCCGCGGATGCTCAGGTTGCGCATGGGTTCCCGCAGGGGCTCGTCGAAGTTCAGGGAGAACCCGCCCTTGCTGTAGCGGATGTCGGCGTCCGTCAGCCACAGGCCGCCGAGTTCGGCCTCGCCCCCGCCCTCCTCCACGAGCAACTGGAGGATGATGGGAACGTCCCGGGGAATGAAGACCTCGACCCTGGCGTCGGTGTCGCCGCCGAGGATCGCCCGGAACATCGCCTGCATCCCCGGCATGTGCCGGTGGAAGCGGAGACCGTAGACCCAGGTCGAATCGGGCTCGACCGAGAAGTTCTCCTCGATGGCGTGGACCTCCGAGTCGAACCGCGCGCGTGCGCTCAGACCCTCGCCCTCGGGCGCCGGTCTGATGACGAACTCGCCCTGGCCCAGCTCCAGGATGAGGCGGCCGGGCCGGCTGCGCCAGTCCTCCGGCAACACCCCGCCGCCGGCGTCCACCATGGTCGAGTCGGGCCGGTACTGCCCATCCACGAGCTCCTGGTCGTCCAGGCTCTTCCAGGCCAGCCCGGCCATGATCACGGAGAACAGGATCACGACCCCCAGCAGACCCAGACATCCCAGGCAGCCGGTCTTGAAGCATCCGCGTCTTTCGCTCATCGGTCCGCGTTCCTTTCGCCGCCGGCACGCCGCCGGCCGATCAGCCCTTCACCTTCATGGTGCGGGAGCCGAGCCAGGAGAAGATGACGCCATAGAGGACCAGGATCACCGAGGGCAGGGCGATGGCCTCGAGTCCTCGCCCGAAGGTGACCACCCCGTGCAGGGCGTCCATGGCCCAGTAGGTGGGGAAGAAGCCGCCGAGGATGCGCGCCGCGGTGGGCATGATCTCGGCGGGCCACCAGCAGCCGCCCATGGCCGCGAAGATCATCCCCACCAGCCAGGCCAGGCTCTCGGCCTGCTGCGTTGTGCGGAACAATCCGCCCAGCAGGAGGGTCAGCCCGGCCACGGAGTAGCAATACGGGATCAGGAGCACGAGGATGACCCAGAACCGGGGACCCCAGGTGAAGTCGATGCCGAACAGGCCGATCGCGCCGATGGCCTGGCCCGCCGCCATCAGGACCAGGGCCTGGACGAAACCCACCAATCCCAGGTGCAGAAGCTTGCCCGCGATGATCTCCCCGCGGCTGAAGGTCGTGGTCGCCAGGCGCGCCAGGGTGCCCGACAGCTTTTCCCGCGTGAGCGTCTCGGACCCGCCGATGGCCACGATCATCACCACGAACATGGCCAGCATCCCGGGCACGGACTGTCCGGCGCCCGAGGGGACGGGCCGGCCCTGCCCGGCGAAGCTCTGCTCGACGGTGACCGTGGGAGGCTCGGCGATCAGGGCCAGCAGGGCGGCCTTCTCCTGCTCCGTCGGTTCCGGGACCGTCCCCGCCGCCAGGGCCGCCGAATCCGGCGCCGCCCGGTTCCAGAGGATCAAGGCGCCCAGGAACGAGGCCTGCACCTGGCGCAGGCGCACCTCGGCCGCGGCGTCGTACTCCACGCTGGAATCCGACTTCTTGGTGAACGCCAGCTCGGTCTTGCGGCGCGCGAGCACGTCCGCGCCGAAGCCCTCGGGAATGACCAGCCGCCGGATGTAGTCGGTGGTGTCGGCCTGGGCCGGAGTCAGGCGCCGGACGTCGAACTTCCCCGTTTCGAGCTGGGCGATGAACGCCTCGCCGAGGAACCCGCCGTCGCCGTCCACGACCTGGAGCGAGATCCGGAAGTCGCCGGGCCCGCCGCCGCGCAGCACCACGCTGAAGAACAGCATGAACAGCACGGGCATGATGAACATGAAGAAGAAGTTCTCCCGCGCCGCCAGGAACAGACGGCTGTCGTGCAGGGCGAGGTGGAGGATGCGCCTCATGAGGTCATCTCCCTGAAGCGCCGGACCAGAAGGAGGTTGGCCGCCAGGGTCAGGACACCGCCGGCGGCCAGCAGGACCAGGATGTTCCCCGCCACCGCCTGCAGGTTCGCATCGTCGAACATCAGGCGGTTGAAGCCGTCGATCGCCCAGTGGTTCAGGGTGAACCGGGCCAGGCCCTGCATGGCCGCCGGCATCTGGTCCACCGGGGTCAGGCTGCCGCCCAGGGCGCCCATGCCCATGACGATGAGCCAGGACAGGATCCCCGCCTGCTTCTCGTTGCGAGCCAGCCCGACGAGCACGGCCACCAACCCGCAGGCCGCCAGGTTGAAGGCCAGCCCCAGCAGCAGGGCGGCCAACGGGTCCGCCGGGGCGGTGATCCAGCCCAGGGCCAGGCCCGTCCCCGCGAGGATGAGCATCACCAGCAGCCCCAGGACCACGCTGAACAGGAACTTCGCCGTGATGATCTGCCCGACCGGCAACGGCGTGGCGGCCTGCCGGCGCAGCATCCCGCTGTTCTTCTCCTCGAAGAGGTCGCCCACCGACCGGGTGGCCACGAACAGCAGCGCCATCACCGTGGTCATCACCAGGATGTAGCCGAACACGCCGCCCCCGCTGGGATCGTCCTCCCCGGCGTCGGGGTCCTGTTCCTTGGCGCTGCCGATGCCCACCAGCGGCGGGAACAGGTAGCTCTCCACGTCGCGGATGCGGTCCATCACCCGCGCGGCCAGGGCGCCCACCTTGGCCGAGGCCGGCATCTCGTCGGCCTTGATCATCTCCTGGAGGTTCCCCAGTTCCCCACCCAGCAGCCGCGATCCCTGATCGAGATAGGCGGCGACCAGCTCCCCGCCCTGGACGATGATCTCGGGCTTGATGCCCTCCGAAGGATTGCGCACGATGCTCAGGGCCGTGGGCCTGCGCTCGACGATGGCGGTCGAGAACCCCTCGGGGATGATCACCAGGGCGCTGGCCTTGCCGTCCTCCATCAGGGCCGCCCCCTCTTCGCCCACGATCTCCACTTCGAGGTATTCCTGGCCCTGCTCCTGGCCCAGGGCGCCCACCAGGGCGTCGGCCAGGAATCCGCCCTCGTCGCGGTTCTCGACCAGGACGCGGATCCTCGGAAACTCCTGCCCGTTCCCCCCGCGGCCGAACACCATGCCCATCACCAGGCTCATGAACAGCGGGAAGGCCACCATGACCAGGGTCGAGGCCGGGCTGCGCCAGCGTCGCATCAGGTCCTTGCGGATCAGCGGCCACATGCGGGGCCCCCTCGTCGCGTCGTTTCGTTCCGCATCAATCCCGCAGCTCCCGGCCGGTGAGTTTGAGGAACAGGTCCTCGAGGTTGGGTTCCTTGATGTTGATGTCGTCGAAGGTGAGCCCGGCGGAGAACAGCCCCTCGAGGGTGTGGCTGACGCCCGGCCCCCCGTTGCCCACCATGAGCATGCCTCGGCCGTCGGCGATCTCCACCGGCTGCAGGCCCGCGACCCGCGCGGCGGCGGCGGTCAGGGCGGCGGCGGAGAACTGCCCCTGGACCGTCAGCAGGCTGCCCTCGCCCAGCTGGGCCTTCAACTGGTCGACGGTTCCTTCGGCCAGGATGCGGCCGTGGTCGATCACCGCCAGCCGGTCGCAGAGGTCCTCGGCCTCCTCCAGGTAGTGGGTCGTGTAGAGCACGGTGCGCCCCTGGGCCACGACCTCCTTGACGATGTCCAGGATCTTGTGCCGCGCCTGGGGATCGATGCCCACGGTCGGCTCGTCCAGCAGGATCAGCTGGGGATCGTGCACCAGTCCCATGGCCAGGTTCAGGCGCCGCTTCATCCCGCCCGAGAAGTTCTTCACCGGCTCGTCCGCGCGGTCCTCCAGACCGACCTGCTCGAGCAGCTCGGCCACCCGCCTCTTCAGGATCCCTCCGCGGAGGCCGAAGATGCCGCCCCAGAAGTCCAGGTTCTGCCTGGCGGACAGCTCCTCGTAGACGGCCACTTCCTGGGGCACCACCCCCAGGCGGCGCTTGACCTCGCGGGGATTCTCCCGGATGCCGATCCCCTGCACCAGCACCTCGCCCTCGGTGGGCTCGAGCAGGCCGCAGATCATGCTGATGCTGGTGGTCTTGCCCGCCCCGTTGGGGCCGAGAAACCCGTAGATCTCGCCCTCGTTCACCGTGAACGAGATGCCGTCGACGGCGGTCAGGTCGCCGAAGACCTTGCGCAGGGCGCGCACTTCAAGCACTGGAGCCATGGCGTCCTCGATTGGAAGTCGTGCGGGAGTGTTCCGGTGAGCGGCCGATGGTCCCTCCCTCGACCCGGGATCCCGGCCGGGCCGGATCGCCTCGGCGTCGAAATCGACACCCGACGATCGCGGCCGGCGGGCGAGATGCGCCGGGCCAACCATCTCCGTCCGGCCATCCTAGCGGGAGGACGGCCGTGGGGCAATGGGGGATCATACGAGGCGACCGCCGTGATGTTTCCCCGCACGTCAGGGTCGGCGGGTTTTCGCCCCTGCTCCGCGGGACACTCCCGCCCAGCTCATGACGGCTCCCAGCACCAGGGCCGCGCAGCCGACCCACAGGGAGAGCCCAGGGGTGACGCGGAGATAGGCCAGGCTGACCAGGGTGGATATCAAGGGCGTCGCATAGGATGCTATACCGATCTTGATAACATTGCCCCGGCGCATGGCCGCATCCCAGAGGCCGTAAGCCAGGTAGGTGGCCGTCCCCAGGAAGGCCGCCTCGGCGGCGGCCCGCCAGGACCACGCGCGGGGCTCGTCCACGCCCAAGGCGGCGGCAAGCAGGACCAGGGCGGTCACTGGGAGGAACAGCTGGACGGCGCCATCCCTGGCGCCCGGTGCGAAGCGGTGGGTCAGGTTGGAATACAAAGCCCAGCATAACGCCGCGGCGAGGGCCATGCCGTAGGCCCCGGGGTTGGTTAGGAAGTTCGTCTTAAACCCGGACCAGGACACCGGGCCGCCCTGGGTAACTATCAGGACCATCCCCCCGAGGGCGAAGATGACCCCCGGCGGCAGCAGCCATCCCCACTTCCGGCCGAGCAAGGGGATCGATAGGACGACCGTCATAACGGGCCAAAGGTAGTTCAGCAAACCGATCTCGAGGGTCTGCTGGCGCGAGTGCGCGCCGCCGACGGCCAGGAACAGCAGGACCATGTAGGCCACGAAGAGCAGGCCGCATCCTGCCAGGTACGGGCGTGGCTGGCGGAGGATCGCCCGCCAGGTCGCCTGCCTGCGGCCGCCCAGCCCGACGGCGAGGAGCCCGCTCGCCGAGAAGACCGCCGCGCCGGCCGTCAGCGGTCCCAGGGACTCGGTCAGGCTGCGGGCCACCGCCACGGTGGTGCTCCACAGCAGGATGGCGCCGAATCCGCCCAGGGTGGCTGTGGGATCGGAATGGATCGCCAAGGGAGGCCGACCGCCTTCGGGTCAGGGTTGGCTGGACCGGGATTCCCTCTCGACCCTAGCACGGGAGGTTGGGGGACACAAGGCGCCGGAATGGTCCCCAAGGATAAAATCGCCTCCAAAGTGTTGATTGGAGCCCGTTTTCGAGGAAGTTGGTCCCCCGGGGGGCGGAATGAAGATGGTCAGCCTTTGGCCCTGATGGTGCGATTGAGCCGGGAACGATCCCAAACAATCGACAGGAAGCTGGCCGGGTTTCACGGAACGATTGGCTTCACCGGCGCATTCAATGGCCCGGAGGGCCGGGCTCGGCTGGAACACGCTCGTGCGCAAGCACGTTCCGGATCTGCTGTCGATCGGGGAGCCCGGGATGCCCTTCGAAGGTTAGGAGGAACCCAATGATACATGGTCTCTGGTGCCTTGCGGGGGCCGTGAGCGTGTTGCTTTTCACCTGCGCGCCCACACCCGCATCGCCTCAGCCTGATCCTTGACGCTGGCTGTGGCTGAGCAGGGCGATTCACCCGCATGATCAACTGTCCCTCGAATTCTCTATTTTTCGCACAAGAACCTATCGAGCACGTTCCTGCAGGATAGCCTTGATGCGGTTCACATGGTGTTCAAGGTGTTCGGTTTGCATCGTGACCACGGCCTCGACGGAGAGTCGTACGATCTCGCCGTCTCCCTTGCGGACAGCGACAGATCTGTTCCACCCATCCGGTATGGTTCTCAGTAGCTGCGACACCTGGGCTCTGATCGCCTTGAGCAGTTCCAGGGAAACGTCCACGGATCGCGATCCATACGACCAACGTTCGGCCCAAACCTCTTGCGGTTGGCACCAATACCACCCCAGCGTGAATTCCCCCGGTGTGTTTCCCAGAGCCGCTTTGATGCCGACTTTCCAGAGATCATCGCCGTCCACGACATGGTGTACGATCTGCCGGATGGTCCAGCCTCCCTTCGACGGAGCGGCGTCGAGATCTTCATCGTGAACGCCGGAGACCGTACTCGCGAGAAGTGCCGGCCCTTCCAAGTACCGGACGATCAATGTTTCCTGAGCATCGGTCGGATTCATGCTGGCCTCCTTTCGACACTCGGTGGGATGAACCAGGCAACGTTTGGCTTCACCAGCGGCCGCGGGCGGCCGGTGCAAGCCCCTGTTAGCAGATCAGGAAGCCCTTTTTTCTAGCATTTCAGCAATCCAAACCTTGATGATCGACTGGCGAGTAACCCCCAATCGCTTCGCTTCTCGGTCAAGGGATTCGATCATCCAGGCCGGAAAATCGACGTTGATGCGCCTTGACTCCTGATTCAATCGGCGACCCTTGGAAATATCCAAATCGGAAGTGATGTCTTCACCACTTTCGAATTTTTCCTCGAATTCATTCGCCTTCATAGATCTCAACCTCCTCTTTTCGCGAACGCCTGACCGAAATGATTCGGATGCGATCTTCTCGATACGTAATTACGGCAGACCAGACCCTGTTTCCAATCTTCCCGATCACAAAAAAGCGGGGTTCGTCGGAGGTTCGAGCCGGAATTTCCAAGAGCATTGAATCAAGCCATAGCAACTGAGCCTCGACAAAATCAATGCCGTGCTTTTCGCGGTTTGCTTCACTCTTTGCCGGATCGAATTCAAATTCCATTTTGCCTCCAGCAGGTCTTTGTATAAAATTTATACCTTTTTTATATCAAAGTCAACCGATTTCTGGACAAATTAAGGGGGTTTGGGGAATATGCTCCGTTACAAACCAATTCTGCTAACAATGCGCTCCCAAGTACTGTCTTTTGGTCCCGCACAATGATTCCGTTCCCCGTTGGGGTCGATTTGCACAAGACCGTGAACCTGGTCGGCGTGGTGGAGGAAGGTGTCGCGCCCGGGTCAGGGTTGGCCGGACCGGGGACCGGGATTCCATTTGAAGCCTAGCACGGAATGACGGGGGACACAAGGCGGCGCCATGGTCCCCAAGGACAAAACCGACTCCAAAGTGATGATTGGAGCCCGATTTCGAGGAAGTAGGTCCCCCGGGGGGCCCCCCCGGGTGGAGGTCACCTCCAGTGGGCCTTGAGATCCCCCCATCCCTCGGGTCGACCGCTCAGGACCGGATCGAAGACCCCCGGCCGGGTGCACTCGGAGATTTCCAGACCGTTGGTGCGGCCGTCGCCATCGGAATCCAGGTCCTCGATGAGCCAGGGGAGGTTGCCCACCTCGACCAGGTCAAGACCGTAGGGGTTCAGCTGCTCGATGGTCGTGTGGCAGAGGCGGCATTCGCGGGCGTCGGCCCGCAGGGAATCGCACGCGGTGGTGTAGTGGCGCAGCCAGTTGGCGCCGCTCTTGGCCGGGCAGACGATGGGTGGAGCTTCGACCGCCGGCAAGGCTATCGTGATCGTCATAACGATGAAAAAGCTCAGCACTCCCAAAACGCCGCAAGCGGCCTTCTGCCGTTCTGCATAACAACCCCCAGCCAAGCGCCTTGTCCTCACCTTCCCTCCTCCATCCGTTTCATTGGGGTGGATCCGACCCCCGGGTTTCTTCTCCTGACACGGCAGGGCTCGAGGATTCAGGAACAACCATCGCCAACTATGCTATATTAATACAAACGAAATTTGTCCTGTATTTGATCAGAATGCCCGCACCCATCGGGGGGAAACCATGAACCTCGCCGCCGCCGTCCTGCTGGCCTCGGTCCTGGCGCCGAGCACCTGCCCTCTCGGCAACCTCGTCCATCCGTCCGCATTCGTGGGCAACTGGATCACCGGAGGCCAGGCCTACGCCTATCTCGTACTCCCCAGGGACGAGGGCTGCGTCTGTCCCGTGGGGGTTCGTATCGAGCGGATCTCCCTGATGATGCAGTTCGGGGAGGAGCATCTCCAGGACTCCTTCGATTCCCTGGTGGAACTCCGCGAAGCGATCTGGGACGCCGAGGCGGGAGCATTCCGGCCCGGCGCACCCTACTGCGCCTCGGCGGTCGCAACCCATACCATTCCCGCCATCGGTCTCTACGAGATCTTCGTCGATCTGGATGGGGCCTGCCCCTGCGCCACCGTCGGGGATGCCTACTTCGTCACCTTCCAGCTGGCCGGGAACTTTTCCCCGGCGCCCGACGCCGTGCGTGACGACACGCCCGATCCAGGCGTCAGCTACCTGGATCAGGGTTCGGGCTGGCGGGATCTGGTCACCGAACACGGCTGGCAGGGCAACAGCGTGGTGCGGGCCATCGCCACCTGCTGCGACGAGCCGCTGGCGAAGGAGAGCAGAAGCTGGGGTGGATTGAAGTCGCTTTTCAGGTGAAGCACCAGCAATCCTGCTTGAACCCGGACGAGCCCTGAAGAGTTCCGGGGCCCCTGCCGTCCCGCCCGCCATCCTCCTCCCCCGGTGGGGTTGCCCGCTCCGCGGAACTTCCTATGCTGGTCCATAACCCCACACATTCGAATCCGGGAGGCCATGCGCCATGAGAACCGTCCCCCTTCTCCTCTTGCTCGCAGCCGCCGTGGGGTCCTGGGTGATCTCCGGCTGCGGGGAGGACGTCACCGAGCCCGATTCCGCCCCCGGACCATCCACCATCCGGACGGCGCCCGTTCTCCAGGGGGAGCCCGCCTTCAGCCCGGGGACGAGCAACACCGTCCAATGGGAAGTGCCGGAGGAGTTCTCCGGGGGGGAATCCCTGGTCCAGGCGGGGGCCGACGCCGCATTCGCCGACCCGGTCGCGGAATCTGGCTGGATCACGGCCGATTCCCATGAATTCACCGGCCTGGAGCACGGCGAGCGGTACCATTTCCGGGTGAAGGTCCGCGATCCCGAAGGCGGGGAGTCCCCTTGGTCCGAAGCGGTGTCCTCGGTCCAGGACGCCGAACCGCCGGTCGCCGGGGTCGGTGACCCGGGACCCGGACAGACCAGCCTGCGCTTCGATGTGGAACTGACCGCGTCGGACTCCACCAGCGGGATCGCCACGGCCGAACTCTGGATCATTCCCCCAGGCGCGATCGAACCGGAACTTTTCGGGACCTTCTCCCCCGGGCGCGTGGTCTTCCTGGCGGCGTCCGGCGGCGATCACGGATTCCTGGCGGTGGCCGTGGACTCGGCGGGCAACCGCAGCGCCATGCCGCAGGCCCCCCAGGCCGTCACGCTGGTTCCCGAACCCATCATCATCACCGATCTGACGGGAGAGGATTTCGACATCACCAACGCGGTCCTCCGCCACAACATCCACCAGGCCTTCTGGGCCCACGGTCTGGGGCGGAACACCATCCGACCGGTCATCGATCCCCGGATGGTCGGACGCGGTGAAGCGGGTTACCCCGACGACCAGAACACCGCCGAGGTCATCGGTGTGGACGTCGACGGCGACGCCCGGGCCTACCGGATCGTCGACATCCCCAACCGGGAGGTCGTCGACGACTGGGTCGGGGGGGTCCCCCTGGCCGCCACCTACTGACCCCTCTGCGATTCGGCTGTCGTGTACAGCCGCACGTTGCAGGACGGATCTCCGGACGGTCGGATTTTGACCTTCGCCGCCAGCGGCTGGACCTGGCACAACATCTTCATCCTGCAGGATCTGGAAACCGGCAGCCTCTGGTTTCCCGGCCTGAACTTCGACGGCGGTTTGAGCCGGTTCCTGCTGTGCATCGCGGGCGAACTGCAGGACCTCACCGTCCCCGACGTCGACTCGGTCAGGGGCGTGTGGAAGACCTGGAGGGCCGCGAATCCGGAGACCCGGATCATGATCGTGAAATGATCCCCCGACGAAAAGGGGCTCCAATCTGGTGATTGGAGCCCGTTTTTGAGGAAGTAGGCCCCCCGGGGGATCAGCCCGGACCCTATTCGACCAGGACCATCTTGCCCGTGGCCGCCCAGGAGCCCGTCTCCAGCCTGGAAAGTAGACCCCCGCGGCCGAGGCCCGGAGCCCGAAGCGCGAAACCGATCTCCGTCCGGGGATTGAAGGGGTTGGGATGGTTGCCCAGCAGGACGGGGGACTCGGGGGTCGCTCCGACTTCCAGGGCAACCCTTGCCGCGGCGCCCGCCATCGGCTTCGCCGGCTCGCCATGCTTGCCCGTCACCGCGGCGCAGACCCGGCCCAGGAAGGCGTTGTCGTCCCAGCTGCTGCTGGCGTCGCCCACCTAGCCGGCCGAGATCAACTGCCGGCCGTCCCACTCGCCCTGGCGCAGGAACAGGTAACCGAACTTGGCCGGTTCCCGGGCCGAGGAGATCACCCCCATGGAGGTCAGGGTGTTCCCGGCGCGGTCGCTCTCCCAGCGCGTGTTCGCCGGGATGCCCAAGCAGATCGTCAAGCGGGCCGAATCCTCCGGTTCCTTCCCCCGGGAACCCCTCCGGACAGCTTCTTCCCCGTGAGTTCGGCGAAGGGCCGAAGCGCAGCCTGGGTCCAGGCCGCCACGATGTGGTGGCGGAGCTTGACCGATTCCTTCTGCCGGTCGTGGATCATACGGGCGCATTCGTAGGGACGGGCCTCGTAGATGGTGCAGCGGCCGCGGTCGAAGAAGATGCAGCGGCCGGGCTGGGCGAGCTCGTTCAAGGTCCAGAGGGTCCCCGGCTTCTTGCCGTCGCGCAGCTTGTGGGGCATCACCCCGTGACGCAGGGCGCCGTCGGGCATGTGGGTCACCCCCACGGCCAGGTACTTGCGGAACAGCGTGGGAACGTCCAGGTCGAGATGTTTCGCCAGCTTGTCGATTTCCCGCGGCATGAACCAGCCGGGCGAATTCAGGCAGGCGGCGCGGCAGTCCGGACAGTTGCAGCTGGAGATGCTGAACCGGGGACCGCCCGGCGTCCGGGGTGGCAAGGGCTTGGGCACGCGGGGATACCTCGCGGGATGGAAGCCGGGAAGGCGGCCCGGCATATGTCGATGCCGCAGCCGATCGTTACCTGGTTCAATATAGCATGTTGCGGCAAAAAGCGGTGATGCGACATTGTGCGGGTGCAGTCATGCATCCACCATGCATCCACCCCATCAAGGAGAACGACGATGGCCAAGTTCACTCTCAAGGGCAACCCCTTCAACACCGTGGGCGACCTGCCTGCCGTCGGCGCCAAGGCCCCCGCGTTCACCCTCGTGAAGACCGACCTTTCGGCCGTCACCCTGGCCGACTTCGCCGGCAAGACCGTCGTGCTGAACATCTTCCCCAGCCTGGACACCGACGTGTGCGCCGCCAGCGTCCGCCGCTTCAACAAGGAAGCCTCGGAGCTCGAGGACGCCGTGGTCCTGTGCGTGTCCATGGACCTGCCGTTCGCCCACAAGCGCTTCTGCACCACCGAGGGGCTGGACAACGTGGTCAGCGCCTCGGACTTCCGGGACGGCTCCTTCGGTCGGGCCTACGGGGTGAGGATCGCCGACGGACCGCTGGCGGGATTGATGGCCCGTTCGGTGGTGGTCATCGACGGCCAGGGCAAGGTCAAGTACACCCAGCTGGTGCCCGAGACCGTCGAGGAACCGGACTACGGCAAGGCCCTGGCAGCCGTCTAGCCGCCGGGAAGATCCACGCTAGAATGCCCGCAGGTACTGGGGCGGCACGGAAGCCGTCCGCCCCAGCTCCACCGCGGCGTGCAGGGGCCAGTGGGGATTGCGCAGCAGTTCCCGCCCCAGCAGGACGACGTCGGCCCTGCCCGCGGCGATCACCGCGTCCGCCTGGCGGGCACCGGTGATCAGCCCCACCGCTCCGGTGGCCAGCCCCGTCTGATGGCGGATGCGCTCGGCGAACGGGACCTGGAATCCCGGCGCCGCCGGGATGACCGCATCGGGCGTCATCCCCCCCGAGCTGCAGTCGATGAGATCGACCCCCAGGGATCCGAGCTGACGGGCGAGTTCCACGGACTCGTCCCCGGACCAGCCGCCGTCCACCCAGTCGGTGGCCGAGATCCTGACCCACAGGGGCAAGTCCTCCGGCCAGACCTCGCGCACCGCGGCGGCGACCTCCCGCACCAGGCGCGTGCGTCCGGCGAAGCCGCCGCCGTAGCCGTCGGTGCGCCGATTGGCCAGGGGCGACAGGAACTGGTGCAGAAGGTAGCCGTGGGCGGCATGGATCTCGGCGATGCAGGCGCCGGCGGCCAGGACCCTGAGGGCCGCGTGCCGGAAGGCCGTCGTCAACGCTTCGATGTCCTGCAGGCTCATGGCCGCCGGAACGGGATACCCCACCGCGAAGGGCACCGGACTGGGCGCCCGGACCGGCGACCAGCCGCCGTCTTCCGGCGCGAGCGGACCCGTTCCCTGCCAGGGAACGGCCGTGCCGGCCTTGCGACCGGCGTGAGCGAGCTGGATCCCCGGGACGGCGCCCTGCGCCGCGACGAAGCGGAACACCCGGGACAACGGTTCGACGTGGGCGTCGTCCCACAGGCCCAGGTCGGCCGGGCTGATGCGCCCTTCGGGGACCACGGCGGCGGCCTCGGCGATGACCGCGCCGGCGCCGCCTGCGGCCAGCTTGCCCAGATGCATCAGGTGCCAGTCGCCCGCCGCCCCGTCCACCGCCGAATACTGGCACATGGGCGCGACCACGATGCGGTTGCGGAGGGTGATTCCCCGCGTCCGGTAGGGGGAGAACAGGTGGTCGCCGGACGGACGGGTCATGATCTCATCCTTTCCGTCCTTCGCCGGCGTTCCGGACAGCCGGCAGCAGGACGTCGCGCAGGGACGCGAGCGAATAGGGTTTGGACAGGAAGCCCGTCAGGCTCTTGCCGAAGAACCGACGCTCCACCTCCTTCTCGGCGTAGCCGCTGCAGATGACGATGGGCAGGCGGGGATCGAGGCGCCGCAATTCCCTGAAGGTCTCCTCGCCGTCCATCACGGGCATGGTCAGGTCCAGGAGCACGCCGTCGATCCGGTCGCGGTGCTCCCGGTAGGCCTCGATGGCCCGGCGGCCGTCGGCGGCGGGGATGGTCGAGATCCCCAGCCTCTCCAGCATGCCCGCCGCCAGGTCCAGCACCATCGGTTCGTCCTCCACCAGGAGCAGGGTCATGGGGGGGGTCCCCGGACCGGACACCGGCAGCGCCAAGTCTTCCGATCCGGTCACATCCTCCATCAGGACCGGGAAGATCAGGGTGAACGCCGCGCCCCGGCCCGGTTCGCTCTCCAGCCTGAGCGCGCCCCGGTGCGACCGCACGATGCCCAGCACCGCGGAAAGGCCCAGCCCCCTCCCGGTGAACCTGGTCGTGAAGAACGGTTCGAAGACGCGCTCCCTGGTTTGCGCGTCCATGCCCGGCCCCTCGTCGGCCACGCGCAGGAAGGTGAAGGAGCCGGGTTCGAGGTTCTCCGCGTGGAAGTCCTCGACCAGCTCGGACCGGCTGAATTCCCGCGTCCCGGCGCCGACCTCGATGCGCCCGCCCGTCTCCTCCATCGCCTCGGAGGCGTTGAGGACCAGGTTCAGGATGACCTGGCGGATCTGGGTCGCATCGCCGCTGAAACGGCCGACCGGGCCATGGAGGTCGAGTTCCAGCTGCGTCTTCTTGGAGATCGAGGTCCTGAGCAGCTGCTGGATGTTCCCCAGCAGGGCGTTCAGATCGATGGGCTCGATCAGGTAGTTGCCCTTGCCGGAATAGGCCAGCATCTGGGAGCAGAGATCCCCGGCCTGGCGCACGGCGGACGTGATCTGCCGGAGGGAACTCCGGCCCGGTGAATCCCCGGGGATCAGGATCGACGCCAGATCGGCGTGGCCCTGGATGATCGTCAGGATGTTGTTGAAGTCGTGGGCGATGCCCCCCGCGAGCACGCCCAGGCTCTCCAGCTTCTGGGTCTGCAGGAACTGCCGGTCGAATTCCTGGTTGCGCAGCTCGGCCCGCTTGAGGTCGGTGATGTCCATGTGGGTGCCCAGCATCCGGACCGGGTTTCCGACCGCGTCGCGTTCGAAGACCTTGCCCCTGGCCAGGATCCAGATCCACGATCCGCTTTTGTGGCGGAACCTCAGCTGGCATTCGTAGGATTCGGTTCTGCCCTGGAAATGGTCGTCCAGGGCGTTGCTGGACACCTTCAGGTCGTCCGGATGAAGGGCGTCGAAGAAGGTCCGGACGCCCACCGGCTCCAGTTCCCCGAGGGTATAGCCGAGCATGTCGGCCCAGTTCTCGTCCACCTTCAGGTCCCCGGTCTGGATGGACCAGTCCCACATGCCGATGTGGGAGCTGCGGGCCACCAGATCCAGCCTCAACCGGGACTCCCGCGATTCCTGCTCGGAGCGCTTCTCCCGGGTGACGTCCAGGACCACGCCCAGGATGATGGTCGGGCGGCCGGCCGCGAATTCCAGCGGGATGCTGTACAGCCGCACCCAGACCGGATGTCCGTCCCGGTGGACCAGTCTCTTCTCGTAGTCGAGGGGGCTGCAGTCTCCCTCGTTCCTCCGCGCCACCACCTGGGAGTCGAGTTCCGCGTCCCCCGGGTGGGTGATCTCGGGGATGGTCTTCGCCAGCAGCTCCTCCCGCGCATAGCCGACCATCCGGCAGAAGGCGGGGTTGACCTCCAGGAACCGCAGGCCGTCCAGGGTGACGATCGTGATCCCCGCGGGGCTCGCGTCGAAGATCGCCCGATAGAGCTTCCCGCCGGCCCTCAACTCGTCCACCAGGGCCTGCTCATCATCCGGGCGGGCATCCCTCATCTCGCCACCCCCTCCCCTGGATGTTCTTATCGGTCTCCCCAGGCCCGCACGACGTTCTCCCGAGGCGCAGGGCGGCCCAGCATGGTCCCGGCCAGGATCACGACCAGACCGACCGCCGTCCCCACCACGAACCCGTGGATTCCCGCCAGGCCATCCGGCAGCGGCGGCAGCAGGCCGATCTTCGGCCAAGCCTGCCAGACGAGAGCCGCGCCGACGCCGGCGATCATGCTGGCCAGGGTAGCAGCCGGGCTCGTCCTCTTCCAGTAGATGCCGAACAGCAGGGGCCACAGGTTCGTCGAGGCGATGACCGCCCACGAGAAGGCCGTCAACACCAGCACCAGGGCCGGCGGCTTCAGGGCGATCAGCAGGCTCACCACCCCCACGGCCAGGCTCGTGATCCGGCTGGCCCTGAGCTCCGCGGCAGGATCCAGCTTGCGGCCCAGGCCCGAGATCCAGACGTCCTGCACCAGGGAACTGGCGATGATGATCAACACGCCGGCGAAGGTGCTCATGCCCGCGGCCACGACGCCCGCCAGGAACAGCGCTCCCCCCCAGTCGTCGAGCACCAGGGCGGTCAATGCGGGGATGGCCTGGTCGGGCGAATCCAGCTGCGGCACCAGCACCCTGGCCACCGCGCCGGTCAGGTACGGCAGCAGCGCGATGGACGCTCCCAGGGTCACGATGACCGTGCCCAGACGAAGCATCTTGTCCGACTTGATGGAGTAGAAACGCACGATGAGCTGGGGCATCCCCCAGGTGCCCAGGCTGACGATGAGCGTGAAGCTCACCAGGCCGGCCCAGCCCCAGACCCCGGGGGTGTGCACGAGGCCCGGATCGACGGCGTGCAGCTTGTCCACCAGGGCCGTCATGCCGCCCACCTTCTGCAGGGACATGAAGGTCAGCAGGGTGAGGGCCGCGATCATCACGATCGCCTGGATCATGCTCGTCCAGACCACCGCCAGGTAGCCGCCGACCGCCGTGTAGAACAGGATGACCACGCCGCTGATGACGACCCCCGCCCAGTAGGGCAGGTCCATGAGCACCTCGAAGGAGTTGGCCATGCCCTTGAGCACCGAGACGTTGTAGATGATGAGGAACAGCCCCGTCGTCGCCGCGGAGAAGATGCGCGCCTGGGGGCTGCCGAACCGGGCGGCGAAGAAGCCCGGCATGGTCATGGCGTCGAGGTTGCCGGTGAAGCGGCGCACCCGGCGGCCCAGGACGATCCAGGCCAGGGTGGTGCCGACCAGCACGTTGCCCGCGCCGATCCACAGCGTGGCCAGTCCGAACCTCCAGCCGAAGGCGCCGCCGCCGATGATCACCACGCTCGAGTAGTAGGCCGCCACGAAGCTGAGTGCGGTGACCCACGGTCCCACCGAACGCCCGCCGATGGCGAAGTCGCCCGCCGACTTGCTGCGGCCGCTCATCATCACGCCGATGGCCGCCAGCGCCCCCAGATAGACCACGAGGACCAGGACGTAGACCATCATGGGCGGTCCTCCCGGTCGCGCAGCTTGTCGATCAGGGCCCAGGCGATCGCCAGCACGATGGTGCCGCCGAGCACCAGGAAGGCGCCGAAGGTGAGCCAGGGCAGGTGGAAGGGGGCCATGCAGTGCTCCTCGGGGTCCGGTCATCCGGTTTCAGGGTCGTCTCGATGGATAAGATCTTCCGGATCATGGTCTCCGGCCGCAGGCGATCGATTACCAAGCCCACGTCAACTGCCAGCGCAGGAAGTGCGCCGTCCCGGTCAACGGTTTCCGTCCGTTGCTCCCGTCGTGGAACGATCCAGGATCCAGCATCTCCCAGAGCAGGTGGCCGTCCACCCCGTGACCCAGCTTGAAGGTCGCCCCCATCTGCGTCAGCAGGCCGCGCGCCTGCCAGTCGGGCTCAGGCGCCAGCAGGTAGCTTGCGCCCAGCTTGCCCTGCACGCCCCGGCCCAGGTCGCGCGTCAGCGTCAGGCGCGGCGCCGCGATGTTCTCCCAGGCGGCCACGTTCACGCGACCGTTCGTGCTCTCCCCGATCAACGTGTAGATGTACAGCTCGCTCCACTTGGGCCAGCGGCCCCAGGGCGTCCGGAAGGCGCGCAGATCGTGACCCTGACCGGAGTAATAGAAGAACCCCGCCTCGGCGCGGGCCAGATCCGCCACCGATCCGTGCAGGAACGCCTGGCCGGCCACAGCCCAGCCGTCCCCCGGATGAAGGGAATCGTCACCGTCCTGGTATTGCAAGGCCAGTTCGCCGGTCAGCTTGCGCCCGCAGCAAAGCTCGCGGTCGATCCCGGCATTCAGGGTCGACGTCCGCAGGTCCAGATCCGTCTCTTCCTTGTGGATCACCGCCAGGTGCACCTCTCCGCGCTGGAGCCTGAGCGCGAATCCCACCTCGTCGGAATCGCTCAGGGCGCGGTTTTCGTCATCGATGATCACGAGGTCGTCATAACGGAAGTTCCTGATCAAGGCGAGGTCCAGGGAACCGCGATCTCCCCGGCTCCGCAGGCGCACCGCGTTGTGATAGATGCTGCGGCTGCCGTCCAGGGGATGTCCCTCGAGCATCAGGAATCCCCCGGGCCAGATGACGTCCTGGCGCCCCACGGTCACCTGAGTCCCGTCCTGCCGCCATTCCCAGGAGGCGTTGTCCAGGATGACCTCGTCCCAGTCGAAATCCTGATCGGGATGGAAGTGGTGCCGGTGCTCGTTGGTCAGGCGCAGGTGGAAAACACTGCTCCCGGTGACGGCCTGGAACCCGACCCGCGAGCGGACCCGGATCCAGTTGCGGTCGTGATCGGGTGTGAAGTGGTACACCCCGTCGAGGACCTCCTGGCGCACGCGCAGATCGGCTTCGGCCCTGATCTCGCCTGCGGCAGGACGCGGAGCGACGGCGCCCACCAGAACGGCCAGGATGAAGAGTAAATTGGTCCGGGACATGGGCTTCCTTTCGGTCGCCCCATTCTGGTCCAGAGGGAGGATGGAGGCAAGGAAAGGCTGGAGCCTAGGGTTCGCGGCGGTCCTTCGCGAACGTTTCCATGTGCTCCTGGTGGGGAGGTGCGATCGGAAGATATTCCGGTGCGGAACCGTCCCGGTGCAGGACCCAGCGCTTGCCGGCCTCCACGTGACCGAGATCGGCGTCGGGCGATTCGACCCGCAGGTGACCCTCGAACAGGCAGATGCAGGTCAGCTGGTCGTTGACCATGACGTTGGCCAAGGTGCCGGAGATGACCGCCGTGCCGTCGGGGGTGCCGACCGCCAGATGGTTCCCGTGGAATCCCCCCTGGGTCATGATGCTCACCTCGCCGGCCTTGAGCCAGCCGTCCAGGCGGCGGCCGATCCAGCGGCCGGGCCGGCCCGGCAGGTCGAACTCCGAACCTGACTCCACCCGCATGACCATGGCGCCGGGATAGAGGACGTCCACCGAGGCGCCGCCGGCGACCTCCAGGCGGGATCCCGGTCCCAGCAGTCCGGCGTAGGCGTCCCGGTCGGCGGCGGAGAAGGAGCGTCCGTCCACCGTGACCGTGCCCTCGCCCGTGACGGCGATGACCTGGGGGACGGGCAGGGGGTTGGTGACGAGGACCATGACCAGCAGGACAGCAGCGGCGGCGACCGGAGTCCAGACCATCCACGGGCGGAACCGCCTGCGGGCGGCGGCATCCGCCCGGCCCGCCTGCTCAGCCAGGGCGCCGGTCATGAAATCCTGCTTCAGGCGCGCGCGGAAGTCGGGATCCGCCGCGGGCCGGGAAAGGGTCCGCACCGCATCCTGAGCCCGGCGCTGCGCCGCCGTCAGGTCATGCTGGTTGCCGTCGTTCATGGCCATTCACCTTCGAGCATCTCGCCCAGCTGGGCCAGGGCCCGGGAGTAACGCTTGCGCACCGCGGTGCCGGTGGTTCCCAGCATGTCCGCGATGGTGTTGTGGTCCAGCCCCTCGTAGTCCCGCAGCAGGACCACCTCCCTCAGCTGATCGGGAAGTGCAAGGATCGCCTCCTGGATGACCCGTTCCCTTTCGCTCGCCAGGGTCTGCTCCTCGGGCCCGGGGTCTCCGCCGGCCAACCGCTCCGCCCGTCCACCGTCCTCCTGGGCCCCGGTCCCCGATCCCCGGGCCACCTTGGCCGCGAAGGAACGATGGTGATCCCGGCACAGGTTGCCCGTGATGGTCAGGATCCAGCCGAGCGGATCGCGGTCAGGATCGAGGGTGTCGGCCGACCGGTGCACCCTCAGGAACACTTCCTGGGCGATGTCCTCCGCCGCGGCCGGCTGGCCCATCATGCGGAGGGCCAGCCCGTAGACCCGGTCGAAGCAGACCTCGAACAGGATCCCCAGGGCTTCGGGCTCACGCCGGCGGACCCGGGACAGGACCTCCCGCGACAGCGGGGATCCGGCGCCCATGGCGCCGCCCGATCCTCCTTCCGGCATGAAGAAACCGTCCACCATGCTTACGGACCACCTGCCCCGGATGTGTCGGAAATGGAAGAAATCCTGAATGGGGATCACGCTCCCCGCCCGGCCACCGGTGCGGGGCCGGCAAGAGGAATCCGTGACCGGAACGCCCAGTTTAACCGCCGGGAATTCGAACCGTCAACCAGGGGGGATGTTCCAGCCGAATGATCGGGGTGGGGGCGGTCCGGGGTGGTCCATGGTAGATTGGTTGCCGTATCAACCATTCGGTTCGTTGCCGGCAATGAAGTTGCCCGTACGGGAATGGTTGCCGTGGCAACCATTCCCCCCACGGAGGTATGCATGGAGCGGCTCTTCCTGATCCTGGCCTCGACCAACGGCTTCCTGGCCGTCGCCCTCGGGGCCTTCGGCGCCCACGGCCTGAAAACCCGGCTGGCCCACCTGCCCGACCAGGCCCAGCGGCTCGACTGGTGGCAGACCGCCGCCCACTACCACCTGACCCACGCCCTGGCCCTGGTCCTGATGGCCTACCTCGCGGCCCGGGTCCCCGGCTCCCTGACCACCGTGGGCGGATGGTTCCTGCTCGCTGGCATCGTGCTGTTCAGCGGCAGCCTTTACGCCATGACGTTGACGGGCGTGAAGGCGCTGGGGGCGATCACGCCCCTGGGCGGGGCCTGCCTCCTGGCCGGCTGGGCCCTGGCCGCAGTCGCGGCCTGGCGCCTGGCCTGACATTGACGTCCTGGTCCCGGGATCCCCGAGTGTTCAACCTCGCCGGCAACAGGCGACCGCCGCCGCGCCCCCCACGGCGAACAGGGCGGCGATGACCACCGGGACCGGCGGCATGTCCAGGAGGATGGCCACGCAGAAGCCGAGCACGACGCCCAGGAAACCGATGGCCGTGACCCCCGTCATCAGGTTGTTCAGGCGGCGGGCCCGGCGCTCCCACAGCAGGGTCGGCACCGCCAGCAGGCCCAGGGTGAGCAAGGGTCCGACCCAGATCACCCCGGCGGCGATGACCAGGGCGCTGGCCACCCGGAACCCCAGCACCGCCCGATCCCCTCGCTTCTTCAGCTTGATGACCAGCCCTTCCTGGTCCAGGGCCAGGGCGTACAGCAGACCCCGGTTGCGGAAGGCGACCGCGATCGCCACGGCCGTCAGGATCACGAACCCCCACAGCTCGCGGGCGTCCATGGCCAGGATCTCGCCGCGCAGCATGTCATGGACGTGGGCCTCGACCCGGGGGCTGGCCGCCCCCATGAGCAGGGTCGCCGCTTCCCCGGCACAGAACACCCCCGCCAGCAGCACCGCCCGCCAGCGCACCGACCCGCCCTGGGCCCGCGGGCCGGGCAGCATCAGACTCACGGCCAGGATCGCGGCCACCGCCGAGAAGTAGAGCGGCGCGGACGAATCCGGATCCACCCCCAGCATCACCGCCAGCACGATGGCCGCCGCCCCCACCGGGGGCAACGCCAGGCCCAGCAGGATCTCGTCGCGCAGGGAAAGGGCGGCCCCCAGGGGCGCCGCGGTCAGGGCGTAGCAGGCGGCCCCGGCGAAGGGCACCCAGCTGAACTGCAGCACCAGCCAGAAATCACCCATGGGCGGCCCCCCCCGCGGCGGTGACGCGGACCTCGCGCGCTGCCCTGATCCAGTCGCGCACGTGGGACGTGATGACCATGCCCGGACCCGTTGCGGCCAGGTCCTGCAGCAGGCGACCGATCTGCCCGGCCGTGCCCGCATCGAAGTTCACCGTGGGCTCGTCCAGGATCAGCAGGCGGGGTTCCCCCACCAGGGCGCGCGCCATCAGGACCCGCTGGCGCTGGCCTCCGCTGAGGCTTCCGTACAGGACGTCTTCCTTCCCCTCCAGACCCACCATGGCCAGGGCGGATCTGGCGCCGTCCAGGCCTTTGCCCCAGCGGTGGGGATGACCGGACCTCACAACGTCCAGGGCCGTGGCCGGGGCCGAGCGGTCGATGACCGATTCCTGGGGCACGTACCCCATGCCGCTCGATTCGATCCCCCAGGCCACTTCCCCCGCCCGCCGGTCCACCAGGCCGAGGATGCCCCGCAGGATGGTGGTCTTGCCCGAACCGTTGTCCCCGCTGAGCAGGACGATCTCGCCCGAGGCGACCGTGAAGCTCACCGGGACGGCCGGCGTGAACCAGCCGCCGGCCAGGCGGTAGCCCCAGGCCGCATCCCGGACCTCCAGCAGAGGCCGGCCGGTCATGGCGCCGACTCCAGGCCCGCCAGCAGGGCCTGCAGGTTGTATCGCTGCAGCTCCAGCCAGGTGCCGGCGCTCTCGAGGGCCCCGGCCATGTTGCCGATCATCACGTCGGCAGCGCCGATCCGCTCGGCGAACTGGCCGGGCAGCTTGGACGGCTGCGCCTGGTTGTGGATGACCAGCCGCACGCCCTGGGCCGCCGCGACGGTCGCCAGCTCGGCCAGGTGGCCGGCCGAGGGTTCGATTCCCGGCTTGGGCTCGAGCGTCCCCACGACCTCCATCCCGTAGAATTCGGCCAGGTAGGGGATGTCCGCGTGGTAGCTGACCACCTTGACGCCCTGCAGGGGGGCGCCCTCGGCGCGCAGACGTTCGACGGCCGGTTCGATCTCCGCGAGATAGGCGGCGAGGCCGGCCTCGTAGGCATCCGCGCCGTCGGGATCGAACTCCGCGAGGGCCCTGGCGACGTTCCCCGCCATGATCCGACCGCACTGGGGGCCGATGTTGAAGTGGGGATTGCCCTGGGGATGCTGCTCCCCCTCGGCTCGGCTGATGACCTGGGGCGTTCCCAGGATCACGATGCCCGGATATACCTCGATCCAGCCCTCCCGACCCTCGCGGATGCGGTTGTTCCGCGCGTCGGCGGCCAGGGCGGGCAGCCAGGCGTGCTCCGCATCCAGCCCCAGGCTCAGCAGCAGGTCGGCCCGGTGCAGCTTGGGGATGAAGCTGGGGCGCACCGGCACCCCGTGCAGGTCCTCGCGGCCGCTCGCCAGGACCGTGACCTTCACCCGGTCCCCGCCGATGCGGACGGCCATGTCCCCCAGATCGGGAACCGAGGCCACCACGTCCACCACGCCGGCCACCGCCGGCCCGGCGGTCGTCGACGCCGACAACGCGGTCAGCACCAGGAGCGCCGCCGGCGCCGGCAACCGGATTCCGAGCAGCTTCCTCATCGCTGCCTCCCGTGGGTGTGATAGCCGATCAGGCCGTCGAACTGCAGGATGACCTGGTCCACGCCCTCGGCGAAGTCGCCCCGGTCGTCGTGCACGTACTCCAGGCGCAGCTTCTGGTAGTGGCTGACGTTGAAGGTCAGGAAGCCGCCGATCCGCGTGCGGTCGCTCGCGGGGCCCGTGCGTGCGGCGAAGGATTCGAGGTACGACCCGAACTCCCAGCGGCGGCTGGCCCGGTAGCGCGCCCAGGTGAAGAAGCCGTCGCGGGTCAGGGTTTCGCGCAGCCATTCGCCCTCGTACTCCGCGGCAGGGACGGCGACCGCAGGGTCCTCGTGCTCCTCCTCGTGCCGGGTCTCGAACTGCTCGCGGTTGCGCAGGTACTCCACGCCGAAGTCCAGGCCGCGGTAGAGGTTCTGCTCGGGCGGGCTCCAGAAGAAGGTCACGTCGAAGCCCGCGACGGTCTTGGCGTAGTCCCAGCCTTCGAACCGCACCGAACTGCGGTGGTTTTCCTGGTGGATGACGCTCGCGCCCAGGTCCACGCTCCAGGCATCCCCCATCTCCAGGCTGGACTGAACGCGGCCCAGCCAGGCCAGGTCCTCCAGGCCGCGATTGGGCCCGGGAGCGACCGGGGCTTCGGGATCCTCCAGCAGTGAACGGTAGTAGGCCTCGGCTTCGGGATCGTCGGGGCAGTGCAGTTCGCCGTCGTGGTAGTGGCAGCCCGGCGGAGGGTTGTCGGGACCGTAGGCATCGCCCGGTCCCGCGGGATCGGAATCGTGGCCGTGCCCCTCGATCCCGTTGAACATCCCGCCCCTGAACTCGAGGTAATGATCGGTGGGAGCGAGCCAGCTCAGCTCGAGACCCTGGGGCATCAGGTGCCCGCCGAGGTACTCCCGGAGGATGCGCGGTTCACTGGCGAAGGGCATGGCGTGGGCGTGGAACCGGCTCCAGCGCCCGAAGCTGGCCAGGAACTGCCCGCCCTGGGCCTTCAGGCCGAACGGCAGGGCCGGCATGGTGAAGAAGAGCTCGTGGATCTCGGCCCCTTCCTCGAAGAACATGGCGTTGAAGTCGATGCGGCCGAAGGGATCGGCCTCCGCGCCCACCGACAGTTCGGCAGTGGCGAGGTCGAAGCCGCGGGTCGTCCAGCGGCGGGACCCGTCCGCATCCCTGTCGGCGTTGTGCCAGTCCATCTTCAGGTCGTAGACCAGTCCGATGTCGGGGTTCTGCCAGGCGCCCAGCGGCGCGGTGTCTTTTTCGGCGCGGGCCGGGAATCCGGCAGCCAGGGCGAGCGAGATGATGACGAGCAGGATTCTGAAGGTCATGGGACCGCTCCTTCCGGTTCGGGACGACCCTACCGCCGGGACGGCGGCAGGTCCAGCGTCTGGAAACAGGGGTTCAGACGCAGGCCGGTGGAGCGCGCAGGAAGGGAAGAGGATGGATCCCGCCCCGGACCCGGGACCGCAAGGCCGACGGCAGCCTGCGGACGACCGGCCGGCCGGCGGTCGGCAGGCAGACTCCTGCGGTGATCACAGCGCCGCCGAGAGCCGCCACGCACCACAGGCAACCCGCACCATCGCCATGGTCGTGGACGTGGATCCCCGCCCCCAGCAACAGCAGGGCCACCGAGGCGGCCAGCAGGATCGCCAGCAGGGATTTCGGCCAGGAGGGCATGGGCTTCGACGGGACTCCGGTCAGGGTTCCGGAAACGGAATGATGTTGCAATTGAATCACTGTTGCATTATAAAATCGGACGGGGATCATGGCAACCGGGGATTCCCGGATCGGCCAGAATAAGGACGGCATGGAATGAGCAACGACATCCTTCGCAAAGAATTGCAGGATTCCGGACTCCGGGCCACCGGCGCCCGCCTGGCCGTTTTGGGACTCCTGCGGGAAGCGTCGTCACCCCTCAGCCACGGGGAAATCGCCCAGACCCTCGAGGATTCGCCCTGGAGCCGCGCCACCCTGTACCGCAACCTCATCGATCTGGAGAAGGCCGGCCTGGTCCGACGCACCCAGCTGGGCGAGCCGGTCTGGCGCTTCGAGGACGCCGCCAAGGAACACGGGGTCAGGTCCCATCCCCACTTCCTCTGCAGCAACTGCGGCAAGATGGTCTGCCTGCCCGTCATCGAGCTTGGCGTCGGTCCCGTCAAGGGGATCAACCGCGCCCTGAGCCAGGGGCGCTACGAGATCCAGCTGAGGGGCCAGTGCGACGCCTGCAGCAGCCGGGGAGGCAAGGGATGACCGCAGTGCGCATCATCTTGGCCCTGGCCCTGGCCGCCGTGGCGGGCGGATGCTCGTCCCCGGATCCCGGGGCTGGGAAGGGCCTGACGGTCGCCGTCAGCATCCTGCCCCAGCAGGGTCTGGTCGAGGCCCTCGGCGCCGGCCGCCTGGCCGTGGTCACGGCGGTTGCTCCGGGTCAGGCCCCCCACTCCTTCGACCCCAGCCCCCGGCACATGGGAACCCTGGCCGGAGCCTCGATCTTCTTCGCCTGCGGCGCTCCCATGGAGAACCAGCTGCTGCCCCGGCTGCGGAGTTCCTACCCCCGGATGCGGATCGTCGATACCGCAGCGGGCCTGCCGCGGCTGGCCCTGGACGGTCACGAGCACGATCACGGGGACGGCCACGGCCACGAGGACTCCGGAGGTCTCGATCCCCACCTGTGGCTGGACCCCGTGCTGCTGGCCCGGATGGTGGAGGTCATGGCGGCCGGACTGGCGGAGCTCGATCCCGACGGCGCCGCACTCTACGCGGCCCGCAGCGACAGCCTGCAGGACGAACTCGCCCGACTGGACCGCGAGATCAGGGAGATCCTGGCTCCCGTGAGGGGTCGCGAGGTGTTCGTGTTCCATCCGGCATACGGCTACTTCACCCAGGCGTACGGCCTGCGGCAGACCGCCATCGAGCAGGGCGGCATCGATCCGTCCCCGCGCCACCTGGCCGAGGTCCTCGGCCGCATCAAGGCCCAGGGGTCCCGCGCCGTCTTCGTCCAGCCGCAGTTCTCGCTGGGTTCGGCCCAGGCCGTCGCCCGCGACGCCGGAGTGGAACTGGTGGTCCTGGATCCCCTGGCCCCCGACGTCATCGGGAACCTGCGCGCCATGGCCCACACGATCAGGGAGGCCCTGGATGACCGTTGATCCCCGACATCCTCCCGTGGTGGAAATCACCGACCTGCACTTCGGCTATCGCGGACAGCCGGTGTTCACCGGCGCCCGGGCGGTGATTCCCGCCGGCGCCTTCGTCTCCATCGTGGGGCCCAACGGCGGCGGCAAGACCACCCTGCTGCGCCTGGTCCTCGGCCTGCTGCGGCCCGACCGCGGCCAGGTGCGCCTGTTCGGCGAGAGCCCCCGGCGCGGCCGCGCCCGCGTGGGCTACATGCCCCAGCACGCCCACGTCGATCCCCAGTTCCCGGTCACGGTCACCGACGTCGTCCTCATGGGGCGGCTGAGGCCGGGCCGCCTGGCCGGTCCCTACCGCCGCGACGACCGGGAGATCGTCCGTGCCGCCTTGCAGGAGGCCGAGGCCCTCGACCTGGAGGGCCGGCCCTTCAGCGCCCTGAGCGGCGGGCAACGGCAGCGGGTGCTGATCGCCCGCGCCCTGGCCTGCCGTCCCGAACTGCTGCTGCTGGACGAACCGACCGCCAGCCTCGACCCCAGCGTGCAGGACGACCTGTTCGAGCTGCTGCACCGCCTGAACGAGCGGATGACCGTGGTTCTGGTGTCCCACGACGTCAGCTCGGTGTCCCGCCACGTCGACTCGATCCTTTGCGTGAGCCAGGGGATCGACGAGCATCCGGCCAGCGAGATCTCCGGCGCCCTGGCCGGCCTGTTCCCCGGCAGCAGCGGGCTGTCCCTGGTCCACCACGACCACCATCACCACCCGCACCACCACGATCAGGACCACGGCGGCGGTCCGGGAGGCCGGCCATGAACGGGTTCATCACCGCCCTCGCCGAGCACGCCTTCCTGCGGCAGGCCGTCCTGGCGGGCCTGCTGGCCAGCGTCGCCTGCGGGATCGTGGGCACCTACGTGGTGACGCGCCGCATCACCGTGATCGCCGGCAGCCTGGCCCACACGGTGCTGGGGGGGATGGGCGCCGCCTACTACCTGCGCGCGGCCCAGGGATGGCAGTGGCTGCACCCCCTGCACGGGGCCGTCGCCGCGGCCTTGCTGGGGGCGGGCCTGATCGGGCTGGTGCGCGCCCGCAGCCGCGAGCGCGAGGACACGGTCATCTCGGCGTTGTGGGCGGTCGGGATGGCGGTCGGGGTGTTCTTCCTGTTCAAGACCCCCGGCTACAAGGCCGACCTGATCACCTACCTATTCGGCAACATCGTCATGGTCGATCCGGTGGCCCTGCGCCTGTTGATCGGCCTGGATCTGGTGATCCTGCTGCTGGTTCTGGTTTTCTACAACCCCCTGCTCGCGGTATGCTTCGACGAGGAGTTCGCCAGGCTGCGCGGGGTCCGCGTGGGCTGGCTCTACACCCTGCTGCTGATGCTGATCGCCCTGACCATCGTGACCCTGGTCTACGTGGTGGGGATCGTCATGGTGATCGCACTGGTGACCCTGCCCGCCTCGGTGGCGGGCCTGTTCGTGCGGCGCCTCTGGCCCACCATGGTCCTGGCGGCGGCCCTCAGCTCGGTGCTGACGGTGGCCGGGCTGGGGATCAGCTACGGCGCGGACCTGCCCGCCGGAGCCACCATCGTCCTGCTGACGGGGCTGGTCTACGCGGCCGCCCAGCTGGCCGCCGGGCTCGGCCGGCGGAAGCCATGACAACCGGGAAAGGACGGACATGATTCCCACCGTGCTGCACAAGGCCGACTTCGACTCCATGGAGACCCGCTACCGCACACGGTTCTTCAACAGCCTGACGGGGATGAAGAGCGCCAACCTGATCGGGACCCGCGACGAGTCCGGGCGCACCAACCTGGCGATCTTCAGCTCGGCCGTCCACGTGGGGGCCAACCCCTCGCTGATCGGGCTGATCGTGCGTCCGCAAACCGTCCCCCGGCACACCTTCCAGAACATCCTCGAGACCGGCTGGTTCACCGTCAACCACGTCACGCGCGCATTCTACCGGGAGGCGCACCAGACCTCGGCCCGGTACGCCGAAGGCGAGTCCGAATTCGCCCGCTGCGGCCTGACCGAGCAGTACGGGGAACTGCACCCGGCGCCCTACGTGAAGGAAAGCGTGGTGAAGCTGGGATTGCGGCACCTGGAGGATCACTACATCAAGACCAACGGGACGATCCTGGTGATCGGGCAGGTCCTGGAGATCATGGTGCCCGAGGCCTTGATCGGCCCCGACGGCTACGTCGACATCGAGGCCGCCGGCAGCCTCGCCGTCAGCGGCCTCGATTCGTATCACCGGACCGAGCGCCTGGAGCGCCTGCCCTACGCCAAGGGGGACGAGGAGGATCCCGGGGCCTGACCCCGGCCCTAGCGGAACACCCGCGCCCAGTCCCGCTTCATGCTCACCTCGAAGGCGGCGGGGTTCTCCTCGCACAGCTCCTCGATGCGGCTGCCCCGGCGGCCGTACTCGTATTCGCGGTCCGGGTCGTCGTGGTTGATCCAGATGGCCAGGCTCCGGTGCCTGCCGGTCAGGGCGTAACGGCACATGGGCTCGTCGTTGTTGCTGTTGCCGGCGGCGAAGATGGGCCGGCGGCCGATCCTCACGGCGATGTTCTCGGGCTTGTGCTCGTACCCGTTGGGGATCTGGACGTCGCCCCTGGTCAGCCTGACCTCGCCGTCGTCGTTCTCGTAGACCGGGGTCACCCAGGATCCGATCACCCGGGCGGGCGGGATGCCCAGGACCTGCTCGCTGTAGCTCTGGACGAAGGCCTGTTCGGCGCCCGTCACGATCCAGACCTGGAAGTCGCGGGCCTCGAGCAGGTCGATCAGCTCCAGCATGGGCGCATAGTAGAGCTCGGTGTAGGGGCGATCGAAGCGCTCGTGACGGCGGCGTTCCAGGTAGGACAGGGCGGCCTCGCGATACTCCTCGATGTCGATCCCCGCCAGGGCCCGGGTCAGGGCCTCGTAGGATTCCCGCCACCCGAAGTCCCGCAGGGCCTCCTGGTCGTCCGCGATCCAGGCGGGATAGGGCATGGCGTCGCCGTCGAACCGGCCCTCGGCAACCAGGCCGCGCAACAGGTCGGCCTGGAACCGGGTCGGAACGTAGTCAGGACGCTCGCACCAGCTCGTCCCGTCGTTGTCCAGGACGGCGATGCGCTCGGACGCAGGCACGAAATCCGGTCCGCCCGAATCGCTCACCGCCGCGACGAACGCCAGGATGGCCGCCTTGACCTCCCCCTCGCGCCAGGACGGCAGGGGATCGGGATCGGTCGCGGCGGACGGAAGGGATGGGGCGAGCAGAACCAGGGCGAACAGAACCAGGGAGAGCAGACCCGGGAAGGGCAATCCCCGGGCGGGCAATCCCCGGGCGGGCAGGGCGGTCGCGGCATCGCGGAACATGGCGGCCTCTCCGGTCTGGGGGCGGTCAACGGATCAGCCACCAAAGATAGACGCCGTACCCCGCCAGCAAAAGCGCGCCTTCACGCCGGGATATGACGGCCCCGCTGCGGATCAGCGGCAACAGCAGCAGGGAGAAGCCCAGCATCACCGGGGTGTGCAGCCACAGCACCGCCGGCTCCACCTCCTGGGGCCGGACCACGGCGCAGGTTCCCAGGATGCCCAGAAGGTTGAAGATGTTCGAGCCGATCACGTTGCCGACGGCCAGATCGGGGCTGCGGCGCAGGGCGGCCACGAGGGAGGTGACCAGTTCCGGCAGCGAGGTCCCCGCCGAGACGATGGTCAATCCGATCACCAGCTCGCTCACCCCCAGCCGGGTGGCGATGGCCACCGCGCCGGTGACGAAAGTCCGTGAGCCGAAGACCAGCATGGCCAGGCCGCCGGCGACCAGCAGGAGGCTGCGCCACAGCCAGGAAGGCAGGGCCGACCGGCGCGCCAGGGCGGGTCGGGCCTGGTCCAGCTGCGCTCCCGCGGCGATCTCCTCGGCCGCCGGCGCCACCCTGGCCGTCCGGTAGGCCAGCCAAAGGTAGGCCGCCAGGGCGACCAGCATGACGGCGCCCATCCCGGACGGGATGCGCCCGCCGAAGGCCATGGCCGCCAGGGGTATCAGCGCCGCCGCGGCGGCGACCAGCAGGTCGCGGCGGACCGCCGTCAGGGAGACGGCGATGGGGTGCGCCAGGGCGGTCAGGCCCAGGATCACCCCCATGTTGAAGATGTTCGAGCCGATCACGTTGCCGACGCTGACGCCGTCGATCCCCTTCAGCGTGGCCGTCAGGCTGGCTCCGAGTTCGGGGGAGGACGTGCCGAAACCGACCACCGTCAGCCCGACGAACAGGGGCGATAGGCCGGCCCGCAAGGCGATCGTCGACGCCCCCCGCACCAGCCATTCGGCCCCGAGGGTGACCAGGGCCAGACCGACGATCAACCACAGGACATCCATCCACCACGCTCCCCGAATGGCTGAATTATCGACCCGCGAGCCTCATCACCTCGCGGGCGATCTCCTCGATGGCGAGATAGGAGGCGTTCACCGTCCGCCAGCCGTGCCGCTGCATCAGGGCATTGGCGTGCCTGACCTCGCGGGCGACCTCGCGCCGGTCGACGTAACCGCGCGTGAAGTCATAACCGAGATTGGCCGCTCTCGCCTCCCTCAACGTCACCAGCCGCGGCACGTTCATCACCAGACCCACGACCTTGTCCCGCGGGAGTTCAAGCAGCTTCTGAGGAACGGGCCGGTCGGGCACCAGGGGCACGTTGGCCGCTTTGACCCCCTGATAGGCCAGGAAGAAGCAGGTCGAACTCTTCGAGGACCGGGACACCCCGACCAGCACGACGTCCGCCATGTCCAGGCCGCCGGGCCGCTGGCCGTCATCGTGCTTGAGGGTGAAGTCGATGGCCGCATGGCGGTCGATGCTCTCGCGCTCGGTGGCGTAGAAGAGTCCGGGAGTCCGGGACGGGGCGCTGTTGAAGAGGTCGTGGAGGGCGGCAAAGGCCGGGCCCAGGACGTCGACCGCGGGAACCAGCAGCTCCCGGCTCCGCCGAACCATGGCTTGGCGGGTGTCGTCACCCACCATGGTGTAGAAGATGGTGGCGCCGCAGCGGGCCGCCGAGTCCACGATCCGGTCCACCTCCGCCGCCGTCAGCACTTCGGACCAGCGCACCAGATCGAACCGTTGGCCCATGAACTGGACGAGGGCCGACCGCAACCACTGGTGGCAGGTGTCGCCCCTGCCGTCGGAAACGATGTAGATGGTAGGGATGGCTTCCTCTGCCATGACGCTCCCGGGCCGGCGGGCCGAACCTCGAGGCCCGGCCGGAATGGCCGGGCCTCGACGATTCTACCCCAATCCGGGTCCGGGGACGAGAGGCCTGTTCAGGCCCCCGCCCCCGAAGGCGCCGGGGTCCGGGGCCGCTCGGCGGCCTCGGACCCCAGGTGCTTCGCCAGGACCTTGGCGATGACCTCGCTCTCGATCGGCTTGGAGACGTGGTCGTCCATGCCCGCCTCCAGGCTGCGCTGGCGGTCCTGGGCCATGGCGTGGGCGGTCAGGGCGATGATGGGGAGGTGGGGGTTGCGGGCCGGCGAATCGGCCGCCCGGATCCGGCGGGCGGCCTGCAGGCCGTCCATCTCGGGCATCTGGACGTCCAGCAGCAGGGCGTCGTAGTCCTTCTGCGCCAGGGCGTCGAGGACCTCCAGCCCGTTGTTGGCCACGTCCACGCGGTATCCCATTTTCCTGAGCAGCAGGCACGCCACCCGCTGGTTGATGGGATTGTCCTCGGCCAGCAGGATCATGGGCCCTTCCGGCTGGTCCGCGGCGCCCGGGCCTGCCTGGGCGGGAGCAATGGCAGCCGCCGGAGCCGTCGCCGGGACGCCCGTCGGGGCGACTCCCGCAGCGAGGGTTCCCATCAAGGACTCGAGCTTGGCATGGTGGACCGGGACCGTCAGGAACGCCCGCAGTCCCATGGCCGCCAGTTCGGCGTCGTTGACCGCCTTGCCCAGGCGGCACAGGAGAATGCCCTGGAAGGCCGGGCCTGCGGCCAGATTGGCCAGCCTGCCCACGAGATCCCTGACCGGCCCTCGATCCTCGCCGTCGGCCAGGAAGACGTAGGTGAACGGGTTGTCCTCCGCCGCCGCCTTGGCGTACGTCCCCGGAGCATCCTCCGGAGCCACCGTCCGGCTCTGGTAGCCCAGGGTGTTGAGCTGGCGGCGCAGCCCCTCCCGCTGATGGGCTTCGGCGTGGACGATGAGCACGCGCTCGGGACGCGCGGGCGCAGGGGCCTTCTTCTCCGCCTCGAGCTTGAGGGTGAAGCGGAAGGTGGCCCCTTCGCCCTCCACGCTCTCGACCGTGACCTCGCCGCCCATCAGGGCGGCCAGCTGCTTGACGATGGCCAGGCCCAGGCCCGTGCCGCCGAACTTGCGGGTCACCGAGGCGTCCACCTGGGTGAAGGACTCGAAGATCCGGTCCAGCCGGTCGGCCGGAATGCCCACGCCGGTGTCGTTCACCACGAACGCCAGTTCGGCCCGGTCCTGCCACCAGCCATGCAGCTGGACCTGGATCTGGACCCGCCCGTGGGCGGTGAACTTGACGGCGTTGTTGGCCAGGTTGATGAGGATCTGGGTGATGCGGCCGGGATCGCCGCGCAGGATCCGCGGCACCTCCGGATCGATTTCGCAGCTGAAGTACAGTCCCTTTTCCTGGGCCTTGTAGCCGAGCATCTCCGTCACCCGGTCCATCACGTCGAACAGGTCGAACTCGATGGTCTCCAGGTGCAGCTTGCCGGCTTCGATCTTCGAGAAGTCCAGGATGTCGTTGATGATGATCAGAAGGTTGTTCGCGCTGGCGTAGATGGCCTCGGCGTACTCGCGCTGGTCGGAGGACATCTCCGTATCCATCAGCACGGTGGTCATGCCCAGCACGCCGTTCATGGGGGTGCGGATCTCGTGGCTCATGTTCGCCAGGAAGTCGCTCTTGGCCTTGGTGGCCGCCACGGCGTTGTTGCGGGCCTCGCGCAGCTCGTCCTCGATGCGCTTGCGGACCCCGATCTCCTGCTGAAGGGCCTGGTTGGCGAAGGTCAGGTCCTCGGTCCGCTCGGCCACCCGCCGCTCCAGGACCTTGTTCTTCACGTCCAGCAGCCGCATGCGGTAGCGGTGGGCCCCGTAGACGGTCCCCACCACGAACAGGACCACCGCCGCCATGAACCAGGCCTTGCGGTAGAACGGCGGGGTCACGTGGATGGTCACCGCCAGTCCGTCCTGGTTCCAGACGCCGTCGTTGTTCGAGCCCCGGACCCGGAACGTGTAGTTGCCCGGCGGCAGGTTCGTGTAGGTGGCGTGGTTGCGGTTGCCACCGTCGTTCCACTGCGTCTCGAACCCCTCGAGCATGTAGGAGAAGTTGTTCTTCAGGGGCGAAGCGTAATGGAGCACCGAGAACTCGAACGAGACGACGTGGTCCTTGTGGTCCAGTTCGATGTGCTTGACCTCGCTCACCGCACGGTCCAGGACCACGTGACCGCGGCGCTCCTCGCCCACCGGCACCGGTTTGTTGAAGATGCGGAAGTCGGTGAGCACCACGTCCGGAACGTAGGGGTTGTTGCGGATGCTGTCGGGATAGAAGGCGGTGAAGCCGTTGATGCCGCCGAAGTACATCCGGCCGCTGCGCCCCACGTGCGAGGCGCCCATGTTGAACTCGTTGTCCTGGATCCCGTCCCGCTCGACGTAGTTGCTGATCTCGCCGTTCCGGGGATTGAACCGGGCCAGGCCGTAATTGGTGGCGATCCACAGGCGGCCCGCGCCGTCCTCCTCCACCCGGTAGATCGTGTTGTTGGGCAGGCCGTCCTTCATGCTGAACCAGCGGCAGTGCCCCGTCCGGGGGTCGAGCAGGTTCAGGCCCGTGGTCGTGCCGAGCCACATGCGGCCGCGGCTGTCGCTGGTGATCGAAAGGACCACGTTGCTGCTGAGGGTGCGCCGGTCATCGGGATCGTGCTGGTAGCGCCGGAATTTCCCGGTTTCGAGGTCGTACGACGCCGCGCCGCTGCCCCAGACGCTCATCCACAGGCGGTCCGAGGAGTCCACGAACAGATCCCGGATGCTCCCCGGGGGGAGTCCCGTCGAGTCCTCGGGATCATGCCGGAACCGGGTGAACATACCCGTTCCGAGGTCGTAACGCTCCAGGCTGGTCATGGTGCCGATCCACACCCCGCCCGACCGGTCGCTGCACACGGAGAAGACCCTGTCGTCGCCGATGGCCCGGGGGTCGGCCGGATCGGCCACGAAGCGCCGGTAGAGCCCGGTCTTCGGGTCGTAGCGGTTCAGGGCGCCGTCCCTGGCTCCCAGCCAGATCCCGCCCAGGCTGTCCTCCACCACCTCGATGAAGGAATCGTAGCTGGGCCGGCGCGGGTCGTCCGGGTCCGCCATGATCTGGGTGATCGCTCCGCTGGCAGGATGAAGGACGTTCAGACCCGACTCGGTGACCGTCCACACGTCCCCCGAGCGGGTTTCCCACATGGACCAGACGCAGGCGTTGGTCAGGCTGGCCCCGCCGCCGGGCTGGTTGCTGATGTGGAAGAACTGCTTGGCCTTGGTGTCGAGGCGGTTGGCCCCGTTGCTGGACCCTATCCAGATCACCCCGGCCTTGTCCAGCAGGAAGCAGTAGATCTCGTTGTCGCTGAGGCTCATGGGGTCCTGGGGATTGTTCTGGAACCCCCGGCAGTGACCCGTCCCCAGATCGATGTTGTAAACCCCGCGGTGTTCGGTCCCCACCCACAGCTGCCCCCCGGGCGCCTCCAGGATCGCGCTGACCGAGACCGCCTGGGGCCTTCCCGCATTGCCGGGATCGATCGGGCGCCTCCGGACCGCACCGCTGCGGGGCTCGAGCAGGCCCAGGCCGCCCGTGGTGCCGACCCAGACACCGCCGCCTTCCGCGCGGGCCAGGGACAGGATTTCGCCCGCAGGGAGCGATTCCGGGTCGTCCGGATCGTGGAAGTAATGCCGCATCTTCCCCGTCAAGGTGTCGAACCGGGTGAGGCCGGTGCTGGATCCCACCCAGAGCATCCCCCGTTCGGTCATCATCAGGCACCGGATCTGGCCGGTAATCCCCTCGCCTTCATTCCCCGGACCCGGGGCGTAGCTGCGGATGGTCTCGGTGGCGGGATCGAAGCGGAGCAATCCGTCCGCCATGGTTCCCAGCCAGACGTAGCCCTCCTCGTCGGCCACGATGGCCCGCACGTCGTAGTATCCGTCGTGGCCCGGCAGATCCGGATCGTAACGGTAAGGCGTGAATGTCTCCGTGCGCCGGTCGAAGCGGTTGAATCCTCCGCCCTCGGTGCCGATCCAGAGGTCCCCGTTCGGGTCCTCGGAAAGGCACCAGACGTTGGGATCGCTGATGCTGCTGGGGTTCTCGGGATCCGCCTTGAAGGAGATGACCTGGCGGCCGTCGTAACGGTTCACCCCGTCCTGGGTGCCCAGCCAGATGAACCCGCGGCTGTCCTGGTAGATCGAGAGGATGGAGCTCTGGGAGAGGCCGTCCGCCAGCATCAATCGCTGGAATCGGACGGGGAGTTCGGTCATGGCTCCTGCGAGGGAAACCATGATCAGCTGGCCGAGAAGCGTGCTCCAGAGGGCGAGTCGGAGTGTTCGGGGCATTGGCGATCTCCAGCACGAGTTGCAGGGCGAGCCGAGCCGCCCTCCCGGGAGTCAGGATGTCTCACCGGATACTTATCGCCGGATGTCCCTTGAACTTTAGAATTGACTGTCAATTCGGATCGGATGGGGGATCAGACGAACCGGTCCGCCAGCCGGTGGATGAGGTAGCCGCTTTCCCGCATGGCCTGATCGGCGAATTCCCCGAAAAAATCGCCGATTGCTGCGAACTCCCGGATGAACCCCTCCTTGTCGTCGGTTTCGGCCAGTTCGGCCAGCCGGGCGTGGTGGGCGGCGAAATCACGCAACAACTGCCTTCGCTCCTGGTCCGCAAGGACGATATCGGCATAGAGTTCCGCGTTCTGGGCGAAGATCCGCCCCGTCATCATCAGTTCGGCTCGATAGATGGGGCTCGACAACTCGAGGATGTCGCCGGGGGCGATGTTGCAGGCCCTCATGAACGACCCGTGCAGCAGGGCCACGAAATGGCGCAAGCCCTGGACCAGATTCATCATACGGTCATGGGCCCCGGGATCGACCTCCTTGACCCTCATGCCCCACAGGACCGCCTGGTCGAGCAGCCAGCGGCCGGCCTCGGGCTGCCGGCCCGGGCAGCAGATGAGCAGCTGCTTGGAGAGGTTGCCCACGTCGGGGGCGTGCATGGGATGCAGGCCCAGGACCGGGCCCGGATGGGCGGCCAGCATGGCCTCCAGGGGGCGGGCCTTGACGCTGGTGAAATCGGCCAGGACGGCCCCCGCGGGGAGCAAGGGCCCCAGGCGAGTGATGACGGTCTCGGTATCGCGGATGGGCACGCTGACGATCGCCGCGTCGATGCCGGCCGTCAGGTCCGCCGCCCCATCCCAGTCCTCCTGGTCCAGGATCCTCACAAGGTGGCCGCTGGCCTTCAGCATCCGGCCGTAGAGGTCGCCCATGCGGCCGCGGCCGCCGACGATCAGGACGGTGCGGGGCTCGAGGGTGGCCCGCGGGAAGTCGGCCGTGGACTGGCGGGCTCGCGAGGCGCTCATGATCATGCGCAGGAAGTCCTCGGCCCATTCCGGATCCAGACCCAGCTGCCCGGCCGACTCCCGGAACGACGCCACCTTCCGGCTTTCCCGCTCGGGCACGAAGATCGGCAAGCCGGCGGCCAGCTTGGTCTGAAGCACCTCGTCCGCCAGGGCGTTGCGCTCCTGCAGCAGTTCGAGGATGCGGCGGTCGATGGCGTCGATGCGTTCGCGCTGGCTGTCGAGGGGGCCGGGCATGGTGGTCTCCATTCGGGGGATGCAATATGGCCGACCCGTCCATTGTAGGCGCGGTCTCCCTCCGTGTCCCCCTCTGAAGAGGACCGCCGACCCCCCGGGGGATCGGCGGTCCTCGATGACCGGCATGGTGGACGGACGCTACTTGACGAGCAGCATCCGGCCCGCATCGCTGAACCCGGCGGCCTGCAGCCGGTAGAAGTAGACCCCGGCCGCCGCGCCGCGGCCGCCGTCGTCCCTGCCGTCCCACACCGCCGAGCGCGTCCCCGCCGGCATGGTCTCCCCGTCGATCAGGCGCCGCACCAGCCGGCCCGCCACGTCGTAGACGTCCAGGCTGACCGCCGCGGTCCGCGGCAGGTCGAACGAGATCACCGTGCGCGGGTTGAACGGGTTCGGCGCCGCGCCGTGAAGGGCGAAGCCCGCCGGCAGGTCCCGGCCGCCGTCCTCGTCGCCGAGGCCGTACAGGTCCCAGCCGCTGACCAGGCCGTTGCCCTTGGCCACGCTGGACTTCTCGAAGGTGAACGAGTCGGTGGCGGTCCGGCCGTCGGCCGTCGCCAGGCTGATCCGGTAGAGGTAGGTGCCGGCCGGCGCGCCCGCGGGCACGTCCTGCGAGACGTTCGGCCACACGTGGGTGCCGGCGGCCAGGGTGCGCGTCGGCAGACGGCGCACCGTGTACACGTTTCCGCTGGGCAGCACCGCGTCGATCACCGCGCCGAAGGTGACCTGGTCGGTGCTCTCGAGCATGACCTCGTAGGCGAAGGTCCCGCCGTTGGCCGGGATCGCGATGGGCGCCGCATGAGGCGTCACCGTCAGGACCAGATCCGGCGGCGAGGCGTCCAGGCCCCAGATCTCGATGTCGTCGAGGTTCCAGCCGCAATAGGTCCAGCTGGCGTCGGTCGGGCCCATGGTCCAGGCCAGGTAGACCGTCGCCTGGCCGTCGGCCACGGCGCTGATGTCGTACTCGACCGGGGTCCACTCCGTGTCGGCGACCTCGCCGGTGTTCTGCCACACCGTGGTCCAGTTGACGCCGTCGTTGCTCACGCTGAAGTAGGCGTGGTCGTACGACGGCTGCTCGACGCCCAGCCACCGCTGGAACTTCACCGTGACCCGGTCGAGGCCGGAGCAGTCGATGGCCCCGGTGCGCAGGCTCGTCAGGGGGAGGTTGTTGGGGTAGTCGCCGGCCAGGTTGAAGCCCAGCACGTTGGCGCCGGTGTGGCCGCTCACGGGATCGGGGCCGCCGTAGGCGCCGCCGCCGCCCTGGGGCACGCCGAACTGCCAGCCGGGCTCCATCGTCCAGCCGGGATCGGTGTCCAGGGGGAAGCTGTAGGCGAGCTCGGGCAGGCCCACCTGCAGCACGGCGTCCCGGGTGGTGTCACCGAGTCCGTCGGTCAGGTTGGTGAAGGCGATCGTCCCGGTGTAGGTGCCCTGGGGCAGCCCGAAGACGTCGGGAGTCAGGGCCACCGTCACGGTGACCTCCCCGCCCTCGGGCACCATGCCCGAGGCGGGATCCACCGTCAGCCAGGACACGTCGACGTCCACGGCGAACGGCAGGGGAACGTCGTCGAGATTCTTGATGACGTAATCCTGCCGGGGATTCGTGAAAGGTCCGCCGACCGCGCCCTCGGCGTAGAAACCGGTCGAGGGAGTGACCTTCATGCCGGCCAGACCGGGCCACCAGGTGTCCAGCACGGCGGCCCCGGACCCCGTGGGGTCGAGGTAGGGAGCCAGCGCCGGCCAGGACACGGAGAACCGGCCGTACCAGTCGCTGGAATTGTTGCCGCAGGCCGCGTAGCCTCCGTGCAGCTGACCCACCACGCGGTGGTTCTCGTCGAACAGGGGCGAGCCCGAGGATCCGGGTTCGGTGGTCCCGACGTCCCAGTCGGTCACCCGGATGTGCGTGCCGTTGCCGGGCACCGCATTGCTCAGGTATGAAGTCGTGCTGGTGGGATCGAACTCGAAGCTGATGCTCTTCTCGTCGGTGTTGGGATGATGGATGGCGATGGCCTGTTGCGGATCCTCGCTGCCGTTGTTCCAGCCGGCGAAGGCCACGGCGTGTTCGGGATCGACCGGGTCGTCCATCTCCACCAGGGTGAAGTCCGAGGTCGCATTGCCGGCCAGCCAGGTCGAGCCGGTCTGGAAGTCGGCCAGGCTGCCTCCGCCCTGCTGCCCGCACACGGGGCTCTGGAAGTTCCAGTACACCACGAGAGAGGGGGCGTTGCCGACGTTGATGCCGCAATGGTTGGCGGTCATGAAGTAAGGCGTGGCGTCCTGGGCCGTGTTGTTGACCATGAAGCCGGTGCAGAACGTGCTGCCGCCGGTGGAGATCACGCCGACCGAGGCGATCTCGGCCCGCCAGTCGTCGCCCTCGGGGCAGATCACGTCGACGTTGCAGGACCCGGATTTGTCGCGCAGGAGGCCGGCGAGATCCTCGCCGAAGAAGCGATATCCGCGGTTGATGCTCGCGAGTTCCAGGCCGTAATCGTGACGGGACTCCACCGGCAGCACGAGTTCGATCACGATCTCGTCGCCCAGGATGACCGGGGTCCACAGCTCGCCATGGTCCTCGTTGTCACGGTCGGTGAAGGTGCGCACCCCGCGCGGGTCGTCCGGGCCGGTCGCATCGGCGGGATAGATGCTCAGCCGGGCGCCCTTGGGCAGGCGGTAGGCGCTGAAACCCAGGTTCACCGACAGGGCTCCGGGAGCCGTGATGCGGTGGCGCCACAGCTGGAAGCGCGGATCCAGGTCCTCCCACACGCCGGCGTTCTCGGGGGAGATGGAGACGTTCTGGGGCAGGGCGAAACGGGGGGCGAGCCCCAGGTCCTCGCGGTCGCGGTCCTCGCTGCGGGCCGCCTCCACATCCACGGGATCCGCCACCAGGGCGGGCAGGGCGGCCGCCTTGGCCACCGGGAATTCCAGGGCGACGGGCCCCTCGACGGCCAAAGGATCGATCGACGGCTGCGCGGCGCCGGCCAGGGCGGCGGTCAGCAACAGGGCCATCCCGGCGCACACGCCGGCACAGTGACGATATCTTGCGAGCATGGTCAATTTTCCCCTCCCGGGATGATCCATGGCGAGAATTCAGCTGGGAACCCCATGATTCTACCACGGATCATCCCCGGATTCCATCCTCTAAATCTATTTATCACAAATATTTGAATAATTTATCAAAAATCGATCTTCAATTCCGGTTTTTTCTCTCAAAATCGCGGAAAGATCCGACTTTCCTTGCGGAAAATTCCCCACGGTGGCTATTGTGGTCCTTCCGGGGCCGAGGCGGCCCCCTTCCCGGACCAGCCGACAGGAGAGCCGGCCATGCGCGGCGCATTCGCTCACAAGAATTTTTCCCGTGGTGAAGAGATCGCCCACGCGGTCACGCACGGGCTGGGGGTCCTGTTCAGCGTGGTGGCCCTGGTCCTCCTGGTGGTCAAGGCCGCCCGCTACGCCGACGCCCGCACCGTCACCGGGGTGACCGTCTTCGGGGTCACCATGCTGATCCTCTACCTGGCCTCGACCTTGTACCACGCCCTGACCCCGCCCCGGGCCAAGCGGGTCTTCGAGCTGCTGGACCACGCCGCCATCTACCTGCTCATCGCGGGCACCTACACTCCATTCACCCTGGTCGCCCTGGGCGGCGCTTGGGGCTGGACCCTGTTCGGCCTGAGCTGGGGGCTGGGCATCCTGGGGATCCTGTACGAGGTGGTCCTGCTGCGGCCCTCGAAGAAGCTGAGCCTGGCGTTCTACCTGCTGATGGGATGGCTGGTCGTCTTCGCGGTCAAGCCCCTGATGGGAGCCCTGCCCACCGAGGCCCTCACCCTGCTCGGTGCCGGGGGCATCGCCTACACCGGCGGGGCGGTGTTCTACGCCTGGCGGGGATTCCCGTACCACCACGCGGTGTGGCACCTGTGCGTTCTGGCGGGGACGGTCTTCCACTTCCTGGCCATCTACGGGCACATCATTCCCGGCCCCTGAACCATCCGGATCAGAAACCCTCGGCCGCTCCCATCCCCCGCGGGTCGGATGCGCCCGTGAGCAGGCCCGTTTCCGGATCCGCCACGATGATCTGCGCGTTGCACATGGGCGTCCGTTCCTCGAGCCGGTGCCCCAGGCCTTCCAGGATCCGCTGCGTGTCGGGACTCAATCCGTGCGCCTCGAAGAACAGCAGGTCGGGCGACCACTGGTGATGGATGCGCGGCGCCGAAACCGCCTGCAGGGCGTCCATGCCGTGGTCGAGGACGTTCACGATGGTCTGCAGGGTGGTGGTGATGATCCGGGAACCGCCCGGTGCGCCGGTGACCATCTTGACCCTGCCGTCCTGCAGGACGATGGTGGGTGTCATGCTCGACAGGGGCCGCTTGCCGGGGGCCGCGCTGTTGGCCTCGCCCCCCACCAGCCCGAAGGCGTTGGCGAAACCCGGAGCCGCCACGAAGTCGTCCATCTCGTCGTTGAGCATCACTCCGGTGCCCGCCGCCATCCAGCCCGAACCGAAAGACAGGTTGATGGTCAGGGTGGCGGCCACGGCGTCGCCGTCGGCGTCGACGACCGAGAGGTGCGTCGTGTGGGCGCTCTCCGGGTGGACGAGCGTGGCGCCGTCGATTGCGGCGGCGGGAATCGCCCGGTCGGGTCGGATCAGGCTCCGCAACGAATCGGCGTAGGCCGGCCCCGTCAGCCTGGCCACCGGCACCGGGACGAAGTCCGGATCGCCAAGGAAACGGCTGCGGTCGGCGAAGGCGAACTTCATGGCCTCGGTCATGGGATGCACCGCAGCAGCCGATCCGAAGCCCGCCCCCTCCAGGTCGAACCCCTCCAGGACGTTCAGCATCTGCACCAGGTGGACCCCGCCGCTGGACGGCGGGGGCATGGACCAGACGTCGCATCCCCGGTACCGGCCGTGGATCGGCTCTCGCCAGACGGCCTGATAGCCCGCAAGATCGTCCAGGGTGATCCCCCTGCCACCGGGAGCCGTCACCGCGGCGATGGCGGCGGCCACGGGGCCGCGGTAGAAGGCGTCCGGCCCATCCAGGGCGATCGCTTCGAGGGTCGCGGCCAGATCCTCCTGGACCAGGATCGTTCCGATCTGCGGAACGCCCCCTCCGGGCAGGAAGACGGCCCGGGCGGCAGGATTGAATCGGTGTCTCTCCTCCGCGATCCGTTCGGCAAGCATCTGCGAGACGGGGATGCCTCCACGCGCCAGGACCACGGCCGGCTGCACCAGCTGCGCCCAGGGCAGGCGGCCCTGCGCCCGGTGGGCTTCCCACAGCCCCCTCGCCAGGCCCGGCACCCCGACCGACAGGGCCCCGTCGCGGCTGAGGCTGTCCACCGGCGCCCCTCCGCGCACGAACATGTCCCGGTGGGCTGCCGCGGGGGCGGTTTCGCGCGCATCGAGGGCGCTGACGCGGCCCGTACCGGCGTCGAAGCAGACCAGGAATCCGCCACCCCCCAGTCCCGAGGAGTAGGGTTCGCAGACGGCCAGGGCCAGGGCCGTGGCGATCGCGGCATCCACCGCGTTGCCCCCCTGGCGCAGGATCCCCACTCCGGCCCGGCTGGCCGCAGGGTGCGCCGAGACGACCATCCCGTGCTCGGCGGCGGCCGGCGATTCCACCGCCGACGCCTGCCGGGGGTACGCCATCGTCGCCAGAAGGACCGTCGCCAGGATGGCTCCATCCAGGCTCGTGGACCTCATCGCCCGCCTCCTCCTTCACCACCGTCCCGGAAGACGTGGTCCATCATGATCCAGCGTCCATCGCCGGGATCGCCCTGCCATTCGACCTTCCAGTTCGCCGCGGCCTCCAGAACCGCCTCACCGAAGGCTGCCGAGCCCGAATTGCCCAAAAGGATCGTCTGGCCGACCGTCCCGTCGGGCTTGACGAATACGGCAACCCGGACGCGCACCGGTCGGCTGCGATCGCCCGCCGGGGCATCGACCGGATACGCGGGACGGGTCATCCGGGAAAAGGTCCAATCCCCACCCACGGGCGGAAGTGATGGGGAATCCAGGGGCGGACCCGGCGCCAACCACCGCGCCACGTTCAGCAGGAACTGCTGGTTGTCCTCGGCCACCGGAGCGATGAACCCGAAGCGCACCTCGGCATCCCCTTCGCGCGCCACCTGGGCGGTGAACATGGCGGCTTCCCCGAACACGGCGATCCGGCCCCGGCCGACTTCCTGGACACCGCCCTGCAGCCATCCCCCGACCTTTTCACGCGGAGTGCCGTCGGTGAAGTCGCCGGCTGCGGCGGTCAGCCACGATTCGGTTTCCGGGGGCAGGATCATCAGGGGCTCGAATGCCGCTCCCGCCCGGAATGCCGACCCCGTGAAGCTGGCCACCTTCTCGATCCTCTCGTCGGCCCGCGCTCCCCAGGTGACGGGATGGTCCGCCAGCCCCCCGTTCTCCCGTGTGAAGACCAGCGCTCCCTGCTGGTCCGGAACCATGGCGTACCCGTTGCTGAAGGTGACGCCGAACGCGGCGGCAAGTGCGTCGTTGCAGCCCGGCATGGGCATGTGGTCGATGATGAGCCAGAGGCTGCCGCCCCGGTCCACCCAATCCCGGATCACCGCGATCTCTTCGGTCGTGAAGGCGGATGCGGAGGGCAGCGCCCAGTCCTCCCCATCCTGTTCCGACAGGGCGTTGGAGATGACCAGGACGTCGCAGCCATCCAGGGAACCTGCCGTGAACGGCTGAACGCTCGCCGCCACCTGGAAGCCGTCGGCCTCGAGCAGGTCCCCGAACGCCCGGTATCGGCCGGTGCGGGTGTGGTAGTTGTGGTGAGCCTCGTCGATCCAGACTTCCGGTCCGGTGCCCGGTTTGAAGGCCGGATGCTCCACCCTGGGCGTGAAGTCGCCGGCGGCATCCTGAACCTGGCCGCCGACCCGGGCGGAGAGGACCAGGAGAACGACGATGGCGATGATTTTCATGTATTTCAATGAGTTATGACCGGCGATCATGGCGATCCCTCCCATCATGGCGCCATGGGCATCCAGGTGAACCTCGATCTGATGCCGGTGAAGCGGAGGATGAAGCTGACCCGGCTTTCCGACCGGGTCGGCTTCTCCGTCACCAACCTGTCCCTGCTCAGGACCGGCAAGGTCGAGGGCATGAGGTTCAGCACGCCCGAGTATATCCTGCCGTGAGGGAGGCTGTCATGGTGAAGGAGCACGGTCTGCCGGCGGCCGCCCTCTCGACCGCCTGTCGGAGAGGTTGGCCCATCCCCGCCGGGGTCCCGGCGACCGCGACTTCATTTGATCGGCCGCATCCCGGCCAGGAAACCGGCGTCCACCCAGTACATGTCGCCGGCCAGGCAGAAGAACAGGTATCTGCCGTCGTGCGAGAGCGCCGGCTGGCCGGCCGGCGGAATGCCCAGCGCCCTGCCCAGGGCCACCGCCTCGCTCCACCCTCCGTCCGGTTCGAGGAAGCTCACGAAGAGCCCCGCCCCCGGATCCCGGTAGGAATCGAACAGCAGCAGCCCGCCGTCCGGCGCGATCCAGGGATGGGCGTCGGGCGCCGGAGTGTTGATGCCCGCCCCGGGAACCGGTTCGGGTTCGCCGAATCCGTCCCCGACCGGCAGGCGGCGCACGATGACCCCGTAGTCGGGGCGCTCACCGATACCCGTGTAATAGAGGACGCCGTCGGACGAGCAGGTCGGATACATGCCCTGGAACAGGTGGACCGCCTCGCCCCAAACGTCTCCCTCACTTTCGACCACATAGATCTCACGCTCGGCGCTCATGTCCCGCGGACGCGAACAGAAGAAGATGCGCTGACCGTCTCCTGCGAAGGCCGCTTCCTCGTCCAGGAACTCCTCGCCGCGCAGGGTGAGGATCTCCGGCGCGGTCCAGCCTTCGTCCTCCCACCGGCTGATCAGCGTGCCCACGCCGCCGCGCGAGAAGATGATCGTCCGACCGTCCGGCGCGAAGCTGAGGCTGTACTCGTGGGCCAGGGTGCTGAGGAGGCCGGGGGCGAAGACCTCGGGCGCGCCACCCGGGGGGACCTGGCCCAGGTAGGGCCCCTTCAAGCCCGTGTTCTCTCCAGGCGCGAAGCGTCCCTCGGCCGCGATCTGCCGGGAGATGACGGACGCCAGATCGTCCAGGTTGGCCAGCATCCAGGGGTGCTGCGGGTTCGTCGGGTCGAGCTCCAGGGATTTCTCCAGGGCCGCGCGGGCTTCGTCGATCTGGAGATTCCGCAGATGGGCGCCCGCCAGTTCCGACCAGTATACCGGGTGGTCGCCGAACAGCGGCTCCACGGTCAGGATCAGGGCCAGGGCCGCGTCCCGTCTTCCGGCCAGGCTCAACTCGCCGGGCAGACCCTTGACCAATCGGTAGCCGTCGATCTCGTAGGATCCGGTGGTGTCGGCGATCATGACCGCCAAGCTGTCGCAGGCGTCATCGAGGCCACGAGCTTCGAGGATGCGCACGAATTCCGACGCGGCGGATGGAGGCCCCGGATCCGGAGGCTGAACACCTGTCGCCGGAGCGGCAACGATCAAGAGGAAACCGAGCCCAAGGCCCAATGGGAGGGGTTGGAATCCTGACATGGCACACCGCCTGGATGGAGGGCGGAGAACGGAACCTGGATCGACATGATACTCCGGGAACGACTCCGAGGTCGCCCCGAATCATCCCGACGGCCGGACGGGGTCAGGGGGGTGGAGCGCGAGGCCTTGCGCGATCGCGAGAGGCCCGGGTCGCCCCGGGCCCCGTTCATGAAGGCTGGACTGGACCGTTGTCCCTCATCGGTACATGACCTTCACGGCCCCCCAGGCGCTCGGCAGGTCGCTCACCAGCCCGGTGTAGACCTCGAAGTTATCGTAGAGGTTCGCCCCGTTGTTGATGTTCTTCACGCCGACCCGGCCGGTCGGATAATGAGTCAAGCCGTCAAAGGCGAGGACCTCGACTCCGTCGATGAAGGCGGTCAGGTTCGGGCCGTTCACGATCAAGACCAGGTGATGCCACTGGTTGGCGCTGACCGAGGTGGAGGCGCTCCTCAGGACGGAACAGGCGCCTCCGCTGTAGTTCATCCTGCAGATGCCCACCTCGTTCTGGAAGATGTGGAACTGGTAGTACTTCCCTGCATCGCAGCCGGATGCGATCTCCTGCACCCGGAAGAGGATCGCAGCGTGGTCCGACCCCTCGGTGAAGTTGAAATCCGTCTCGATGATGTAGTCGCTCCAGGCTGGGTCCCCGATGACCGCACGGGCGTCGTTGCAGCCCCCCGAGGCGCCGACCCGATAGACGCCATCGACGACCGAGAAGGTCCCGTCGAATTCCTCCCAACCCGCGGCGTCGCCGTCGTTGAAATCGTCGAAGACCAGGACGCCTGCGAAAACAGGGATCGGAGCGAGGCCCATCAGGACCCCCATGGTGAGGATGGCCAGGAGCAAACGCATGATGCCTTCCCTTTCCTCAAGAAATCGGGTAAATTTTGTGGGCTTAACGGCTTGCGCCATTGCGAATGGGTTGTGTCATTATAACATATCTGCATGAAATTTGGCAAAAAATCATCATATCGCCGGTCATCCAACGCCCTCGGGCCCCCAAGGCCGCCAACATCCTCATCCCGGCAAGCCCCGGTCAGCGCCGGTTCCGCACGAAGACCTCCCGCTCGTAGCCGTTCCGCTCCACGATCTCCATGATCTCCTGGTAGACGGAGTCCTCCATGATCCGATTCCGGGCCAGGATCCAGCCGTACTTGCGTTCGGGGTGGCCGACTACGGCCCACCGGTAGAGCGGGTCCAGACCGATGATCCAGTAATCCCCCCAGAACGGGCGCCAGCCCAGGAAGCTGACGAAGCTCACCCGGAGCTTGGCGTTGGTCGACGTGTCGACGATCTCCGCCTTGCCCTGGGCCTCGCTGCGCTTGCCTCCGGCCATGCGGCAACTGTTGACGACGTCGATGGCGCCGTCCTGGCGCAGGGTGTACTGCGCCGTGGCCCCGGAAGTGCACTGGTTCTGGAACTTGTTGGGAATCTTGGCGATCTCGTACCAAAGGCCGAGGTACCGCTCGAGATCGACGTAATCGATCGTCTTGACGGGGGGCAAGGGGTCGGGATCCTGGGCCTCCGCAGGCAAGGCCAGGGTCGCCAGCAAGCCGCCGGTCAACACGAGGAAGGCGAGAGGCTTCACCATGCGCATCGGTCCTTTCCGGTCGAGGGCGAACGCGTGGGCCCCGATCCGATCCCGCCATCCTAGGGATGGCGGCCGGCGGGGTCAAGCCGCCCGAGTGTCGGTGTGCGAGTGTCGGCCGGGTGTTGACACCGCGAACCAGGCTCCCGATCGTCATCCAGCTCCCCACACGGCGATCAGGAGCGACCATGACCCGCACCCGCCCCGCTTTCGCGGCCGTCCTCTCGGCCAACGACGCCTTCAAGCTGCGTTATCCCCGTTACCTCAAGGGAGCGATCCTCGCCGCCCTGGCCTTGACCGCCCTGTTCACCTGGTTGTGGCCGGGATACCAGGCTCAGCCCTATCAATCACGCCATGAGGAGACCATCATCATCGAAATCGAGACCGAGGCCCCGGTCATCGCGCCGCCCCGACCGATCGAAGCTCCCCGGCTGCCCCCCGTCGTCGAGCCAGCGACCGCGGACGATCCCCAAGCGGTT
>JBFXKG010000002.1:0-282251 GCA_050174015.1 Candidatus Krumholzibacteriia bacterium | reverse complement strand
GTGGAAACCCCAGCGCTGGGGAAGCAGAGGCGGCATGAATTGAAGTACGCGTACTAGAAAGGAACCCTCTGCCGGCCGAGACCGGCAGAGGGATGACAGCGGACACAATTTCGACGGCACAACCTACTTGATGAGGGTCATCTTGCGCTTCAGATCCCCCTGCCGGGTCTTCAGGACGTAATGGTACACCCCGCTGGCGACCGGGGTCCCTCCATCGTCCGCCCCGTCCCAGCGCAGATGATGGGCGCCGGCCCCCAGCACGCCCTCGTCGACCAGGGTGCGGACCAGCCGCCCGCGCTCATCGTAGATGCGCAGGGTGGCCGGCCCCGTCGCAGGCAGCGTGAAGTCGATCCAGGTGTGCGGGTTGAAGGGGTTGGGGTAGTTCTGGGCCAGGGTCGTCACCCGCGGCACGGCGTCCCCGTCCGGTGCGCCGGTCACGTCGAGCAGGGCCGTCTGCTGGGCCATGACCACCGGCGTGCTCTTGCCGTTGTTGGCCCAGGCGTCGTGGAGCTCCTGCCCTAGGGTGCTGACGGTGTTGTTGTCCCGCAGGAACTCGATGTACTCCTTGCTGGTGGTCTGATAGTAGAGGGTGACGTCGACGGAGCGGGCGCTGCCGGGCAGCCTGTAGACGGTGTCGTCCCAGTACTGGCCGTCGGCGTAGACGTAATCCACCGGGGGGGATTGCACCTGGGTGAACGCGGCGTTGGTGAAGCCGCGGGGCGGGATCCGGTTGTCGGAGTAGACCGTGTCGTTCAGGGCGAAGTGGAAGGACGGCCCCATGGGCAGCCCCGTGATGGCCGCCATGCGGGACGACATGCCGGGCTTGATCTGGTAGATCTTGGCGTCCTCGTCGTGGCCGAGGATGCCGGTGGCGGGGTCGTAGGCCCCGGACTCGTAGACCAGGTTGTCCTGGGCGTCGAAGGCCTTGACGTTGAGCCACGCCCTCCGCCCCTCGGGATAGCCGCTGGGCAGCTTGTGGCCGGTCTCGTTGGTGATCCGCACGGTGACGGCGGGCTGCCCCTCCACCGGAGTGGCGGTCAGTTCCATGGTGGCCGCCAGCGTGAGCATGGCCGTCGCCCGGGTCTTGCCGTCCTGCAGGGCGGCCACGTCGACCTCGGGGTAGAAGATGGGCAGGATGTCGGGGATGAAGGTGTTGCCGCCGGTCAGATCGTGGATGCCCAGGTCGGGCCGTGAAGGCGACCCGGGAACGTTGGATCCGACCCCCGTGACGTCGCGCATGTGGCAGTCCTGGCAGGTGGACACGATGCCGTCGGGCTTGTCGCCCGCGAACTGGGGCTGGTAGACGCCGCCGGAGGCGTAGTCGCTCACGCTCCACTCGCTGAAGGTCCGCTCGACGGGGAACATGTTGCGCTTGTCGCCGTCAGGATGGGGCGCGTCCAGGGCCTGGACCTCGTACAGGCCGGGTTCGGCGCCCGCCACGAAGGCCGGATTGCTCACGTCGTGGCAGGTGGCGCACATGTCCGAGCTCAGGGTGAACTCGGAGTGGAGCCACTGGTGGCTGGCTTGGGCGTCGTCGTAGGGCCCCCGTTTCACCGGCGAGGGATCCGTCACGAACTGCCCGTTGGCCGGTTCCAGCGGAATGGAACCCAGCCCGTTCAGGATCTCCAGGTCGACGGCCGGGCTGACGCCCTCGACGTAGACCGGATCCACCAGGCGGTGACAGTAGTCGCACTGGACCCCCTGGTAGTCTTTTTCGAGGAGCATGCCGCCGAGGGTGTCGGTCGATCGCCCTTCCTGCCATCCTCCTGGCGTATGGCAGCGCAGGCACAGGTCGCCAGCCCCCGGGACGGCCGATTCGGCCACCTCCAGGGTGGCCCGGTACAGCGGGTCGCGCATGGCCTGGGCCATCATGCTCCCCTGCCAGTTGTGCCAGGGCTCGACCGCCGGATCGTATTCCCCGTGACAGGCGATGCAGGTCACCGAGGGATCGTCGAGGACCCCGCCCTCGAAGGGCTGCGTCCCGGCGAGTTCGAAGTCCCGCAGGGAGGTCGGCACGATGCCCGTCGTCACCGGATTGATGGTGAAGGTACCCGGGCTGTCGTCCCAGCCGGGGTTGTTGGCGTTGTCGAAGGCCTCGACCCGCATGAGGGTGCTGCCGGGAAGGTTGGGAACGTAGAGGTCGTGGGAACCCGTCGGCGGCAGATCTCCGGCGATCTTCTTCCAGTGGGATCCGCCGTCGTCCGACAGGAGGATGTCGACGTGGCTGATCCCCCCGGCGTCCGTGGCCGTCCACTGGACCGTCTCGTGGGTGGCGGGGTCGAAGACCTCGCCACCCACCGGGGACAGGATGGTCACCGTGGGAGGGGTGGTGTCGGTCGAGCCGGCGGGGCTGAGATATCCCGTCAGATCGGCGGGATCGACGTTCACCGCGTTGCCGACGTTCCCGCTTTGCAGTCCGGGGAAGGTCGGGGTGTTGGACCAGTTCACCACGTCGGTGATCTCGATGTGGTTGCTGAAGCCGTCCCCGTCGGAATCCAGCAGGTCGATGGCGGCGATGGCCTCGGCCGCCGACATCCCGGCCGCCAGCCGGACCTCGACGTCCAGCCCGTAGGGATTGCGCGTGGCGGACCCGTCGAAGTCGAAGTGGCAGACTCCGCAATGGCCGGCATTGCTCGGGACGTCGTCGAGCATGGAACCGGTGGCGCCCGGATAGTGATCGAAGAAGGCGCGACGGTAGGGGTTGCGGGCTTCGGCCGTCGATGGGGCGATGGCGACGGCCAGGAGGAAAACGGCGGCGAGAATGCAGGCGAAACGTGGCATGGAACCCCTCCCCGGTAGGCGAGAATCCGGGCGCGGACCGTCCCGGACCAGCAGCTTTCATTCCCGGGGGAAATCGTCCCAAATTAGCAACAATTGGTCAACATAATTGTGAATAATTGAATTCATTAATCAAATTCAAGGACAAAATAATACAAATTTTGTGTGATTTATGCCGATCCACCCTTCCGGTCAACGATGAGGGCTCAGGGATTCCAGAATCCCCGCATCCACCCACCAGATGTCCAGGCCCCCGCCCCCTCGCCCGGTCTGGAGATCCTGGAGGCTCTCCCAGGTCAAGGGAACGGCGACATCGACCGCGCTGCGCCTGCTGAAGAACAGGAACCGCCCGTCGGGAGACAGGGAGGCGGAGGCCGCCTGCAGGCCGGGACCGTTGAACGTCGGCCCCAGGTTGACCACGGGATCCCATTCCCCTTGCGGGTTCCGGAAACTGATCCAGTAGTCGGCCGGTCCGAGGTTGTCCGGATGCCCCTGGATGCACACGATGAGCCAGCGCTCGTCGGGGTGGACCGAGGCGTTGTAGGCGCTGGTCCCGCCATTCACCGCTTCATCCAGCCGCCGGGGTTCACCGTATCCCTCGCCGGCAGGTTCGGCCGCCCAGACGGCGCCGGCGCCGGCGGAGTCCTCCCGCGTGAAGTAGAGGGTCCCGTCCCTGGCGAGGCTGGGATAGTATTCCGCCGCGTCGGTGGTCACCGGGGCGGGCAGCGCGCGCGGCGCCGACCATCCGGCCCCCTCGTCCTCGCTGACGAAGAGGTTCTGGTTCGCCCAGCCCGTCCCCTGGGTCTGGCCGGGCGCCGCCTGGTTGGACAGGAACAGCATCCGCCGGCCGTCGGGCGACAGGGCGGGTTCGAAGCAGACGAAGGACGGGTCGGGATGGAATCCCGCGCTGACGGGTTCGGACCAGCCGGAATCCGTCAGGTGGGTGGTCATGACGGTGATGATTCCCCGGTCCATCAGGCCGAACCAGAGGCGGCGGCCGTCCGGAGCGAAGAGCACGTCCCGTTCGTTCAGGCCTGTCGACAGGACGCCAGGGGCGAAGACCTTGGGCTCCATTCCCGGCGGCTCCTGTCCCAGGTAGGGCCCCTCCAGGTGGGGAAATGCGACGGCCGGCACGGGCAGGGACTGCGGTGCGTCGGCGGGAACGATACCCGATCCCGGATCGTCCAGGACGGCGGCGCTGACCATCCAGACGTTACCGTTGCCGGTCCCCGCAGCCCGCTGCTCGCCCTGGCGCACCGACCAGCGCAACGGCCAGGAATCCTCGCCGGCGATCCGTCTGCCGGACATGAAGAAAAAGGTCTTCCCGTCGGGACTGAGAGAGGGCGACCAGCCGCGGCCGAGGCCCTCGTTGACCGCCGGGCCCAGATCGAACGGCCCGGTCCAGGTTCCGTCCGCAGCGCGGCGGGCCTGGTAGTAGCGGATGCCCGGAGAACCGGGAACGCCTGCGGCCGTGAAGATCAGGCGGCTCTCGTCCGGATCGATGGTCGCGTTGAACCGGTTGGTCCCGCAGTTGACGGCATCGGGCAGGGGCTCGGGCGTCGAGAAGGCCCGGCCGTCCCAGGCCGCCTTGAAGATGCGATGGACACCCGCGGAGTCCGCCCGGCAGAAGTAGAGGTGACCTTCGCGGGTCACGGCAGGAAAGTACTCCGGGTCGGGCGTGTTCACGGGCGCGCCCAGGCTGCGGGGTTCCGACCAGCCGCCGGACACGCGATCCATGACCCAGACGTCCGGATCGCCGGGCCCCTTGCCGTCCGCGGGGCGGGTGGACATGAAGTAGAAGCGCCGGCCGTTGGGCGCGATGAAGGGCTCCAGGTCCAGCCAGCGGGGATCGCCGCTGAACGGCGCGACCTGCGGCCCGGTCCAGGCGCCGTCCACCCGGCGCACCACGCAGATCGCGGACTGCGCGTAACCCGCCGTGGCCACGCTGAAGTAGATCTCGGTCTGGTCGGGGGTCATGGCCACGTCCCGGGTGATCAGGCCGGTGTTGATCAGACCGGGCGCCCAGAGCCTGGGCTGCAGGCCGGGTTCCACGTCCCCGGGCAAGGGAGGCTGGGGGACCGCGGACAGGGCCAGCAGACCGGCGAGAACGGACAGGACCAGCGTCCCGCGAAGCGGGGATGCGACCATGATCACGGCTCCTGGGGAACCTGGGCCTCGTCCGCCCCCTTCCAGCGGCGGTGGACCCAGAACCACTGTTCGGGATGAAGGCGGATGAACGCCTCGAGGCTGTCGGAGATCAACTGGGTATACGCAGCGGGGTGAGCCGCGGTTGCAGGCAGGTCGCGGGGATCCAGGGAAGCGCCCCAGACCAGTTCGTGACGACGATCCGGAAGTCGGATCAGGCAGACGGGCAGCACCGGACAATCCAGCTGGAGGGAGAGCCGCGCCGCACCGGGCCAGGTGGAGGCCGGACGACCGAAGACGCGGGTCCGGACCCCGGCGGCTCCGGCATCCTGGTCCAGCAGCAGGGACACCACCCCGCCCTGCCTGAGCCGGCGCATCACCGCCGGACCCGCCTCGTCCACCGGTACGGTGTCGATGCCCGCGGCCCTGCGCATCCTGTCCAGGTCGCGGTCGAACCAGCGGTTGCGCTGGGGCTTGACGACGTCGAGCAGACGGTGGCGGGAGGCGATGAGCCGGCCGCACCATTCGAAATTGCCCAGGTGGGCCGATGCCAGGATCAGGCCTCTGCCGGAGGCCAGGCCTTCCTCCAGGGGGTCCCACCCTCGGGGGACGCGGCACCAGGCGTGGACATCCTTGCGGCCCTTCCCCCAGATCTCCTGCGCCATGAGGGCCAGGTGATCGAACATCCCCTTCACCGTGGCGTCGATCCGCTCCGCTTCCCAATCAGGAAAGGCGGCCGCCACCTGAGCCCGGGCCAGGTCTGCGCGGAACCAGCCCAGCCGCTGGACGAGCCGGCCGGTCCCCCTCAGTCCCGCCAGGGAAACCGAGCCGGGCAGGATCCCCAGGGTCGCTGAAAACCCACGGAACAGGGCGTATTCGGCAAGGTCGGGTATGTGCATGGCATCACAATACGTCCCGGGTGCCTGATTGCCAACCCTCCGGGAAAGCTGTTGGCCGGGAATCCCTTCCCAGGTCCTGTTATTTTTCCGTCATGATGAAACGGAAAATTGCCGAGTGCCGTTTCGGGGACACGGGGGGAGCTCCTGCATTCTTATGATCAAAATCACATTAAACAAGACTTCTTTGTCTTTTTATCTCCAATAATGATAACAACATCATTCCACCTCCGCTCAGGGGTGGTCGATGACCAAGAGGAGGACATTTAACCTATGAAAATACTGGGAGATCATCATGGTTCAAATCCCCCGCCATCCCCGACCGCCCGGGCCGGCGATCCCGATTGCATCCTCCTCCTCCATCGCCAAGGATTGCCCGGAACGCATCCCGATCCCTGGACCGCGGACAAGGAGCCCGATCATGAAACGTGTCCTGTTTGCCCTAACCCTGGTCATGCTGCTGAGCGCCGGGGCCGCCCTGGCCGCCGACCCCGACAGCGTGGCGGGCAAGTGCATGACCTGCCACAAGGAGAAGTCGCTGGGGCTGTACAACCAGTGGTACATGAGCGAGCACGCCAAGCACAACGTCACCTGCCTGGACTGCCACAAGGCCGCCCAGGGCGAGCCGGACGCCTTCATGCACGAGGGCGCCCTGATCGCCACCCTCGTGACGCCCAAGGACTGCGGCGTGTGCCACAAGAGGGAGACGGAGGAGGTCATGGCCTCCTACCATGCCCACGCCGGCGAGATCCTCGACAGCAACGACGCCTACCTCGCCCATGCCGCCGGGGGAGCCCCCGTCGCCATCGCCGGCTGCGAGAGCTGCCACGGCACCAAGGTCAAGATCGACCCGGACAGCCCCAACAAGCTGTCCCGCCTGAGCTGGCCGAACAGCGGCATCGGGCGACTGAACCCCGACGGCAGCAAGGGCTCCTGCACCGCTTGCCACACCCGCCACGCCTTCAGCGTCGAGCAGGCCCGGCAGCCCGAGGCCTGCGGCAAGTGCCACCTGGGCCCGGACCATCCGCAGAAGGAGGTGTACGAGGAGTCCAAGCACGGCAACGCCTACTACACCCACATCGACGACATGAACCTCGACGCCCACCCGTGGATCGTCGGCGTGGACTACTTCGAGGCTCCCACCTGCGCCACCTGCCACATGAGCGCCACCAGCACGCAGGCCGTCACCCACGACGTGGGCCAGCGGATCAGCTGGACCCTGCGTCCGCCCGTCTCGGTGACCAAGGACAACTGGGAGATCAAGCGGGAGAACATGAAGGACGTCTGCCGCAACTGCCACGGTCAGGGCTTCGTGGACGGCCACTACGCCCAGCTCGACGGGCTGGTCCACCTGTACAACGAGAAGTTCGCCAAGCCCGGCCTGGCCCTCTTCAAGAAGGCCCAGGAGCTGGGGCTGGGCGAAGGCACCGCCAGCTTCTCCAACAAGTACGAGTGGACCTGGTGGGAGATCTGGCACCACGAGGGCCGTCGCGCCCGCCACGGCGCCGCCATGATGGGCCCGGACTACACCTGGTGGCACGGCATCTACGAGGTGGCCCAGCACTTCTACTTCAAGTACCTGCCCGAACTGAGGGAATTCCACAATCCCGAGCTCGACGCCATGATCGACGACCTGCTGAAGGACGAGTTCCACGCCTGGCTGGGCCGGCCCACCGCCGACATCAAGGCCGACATCAAGTCGGGCAAGATGGCCGAGCTGTACGGGAACATGTACCAGGTCGAATTCAAGTAGAAGGGCCGAACGATGAAGCGATTCCAGCTCTTTATCCGCGGCGTCGCGACCAACTGGATCGGCACGGCGGGGGTCGCCCTGACGACCTCCGCCTTCGTGCTCTTCGTGTTCTTCGAGTTGATGCACGTCGCGGGCCTGGTGACCAACGCCTACGTGGGAATGATCAGCTACATGGCCTTGCCGGCGCTGTTCATCCTCGGCCTCATCCTGGTGCCCGTGGGCTGGGCGATCTACCGCCGCAGGGTGGGCCGCCCCACCAGCGAACTGCTCACCCAGCGGTTCCCCGACGACATGACCCGGGCCAAGCGGCTCGGGTCGTCCCTGGTGGGGATGATCGCCCTGCTCACCGTGGTGAACATCCTGTTCCTCGGGGTCGGCGGAGCGCGCATGCTGCACTTCATGGATACCCCCAGGTTCTGCGGAACCGCCTGCCACCCGATCATGGAACCCGAGTGGACGGCCTACCAGAACTCCCCCCACGCCAGCGTGCGCTGTGTGGACTGCCACGTCGGCGAGGGGGCCGGAGCCCTGGTCAACGCCAAGCTGAACGGATTGTGGCAGGTCATCTCGGCGACCTTCGACCTCTACGAGAAGCCCGTCCCCACCCCCGTCCACCAGCTGCGTCCCGCCCGGGAGACCTGCGAGAAGTGCCACTGGCCCGAGAAATTCTACGGCGACCGCATCAAGACCGTCGCCCACTTCGCCAGGGACGAGCGGAACACCCCGAGCTTCACCACCCTGGCCCTGAAGGTCGGCAGCGGAAGCGGCAAGGAGGAAGGCACCATCCACTGGCACGTCGCCGCCGCCAACGAGGTCCGTTACCGCACGGCCGACGACAAGCGGCTGGTGATGGACTGGGTCGAGGTCAGGCGGGGGGACACCTTCCACCGTTTCACCAACCGGAACCCGCCACCCCTTCCGGAACCGGAAGGCGGACATCCCCTCGAACCGCGGTCCATGGACTGCGTGGACTGCCACAACCGGGCCACCCACATCTTCAGGGATCCCGAGGCCGCCCTGGACCTGGCTCTGGCCACCGGCGACATCGACACCACCCTGCCCTTCGCCAAGAAGATCGGCCTGCAGGCCCTGCTCGGGGATTATCCCGACAAGCAGGCCGCCCTCGCCGGCCTCGACCTCTCGGTTCGCGGGAGCTACCGGAGAATGGCGGGCCGGGAAAAGCTGGCCACCGACCCGCGCACCGACCGCCTGGTCGCAGCCCTGCAGGACATCTTCGCCGACAACATCTTCTTCCCCATGAACGTGGGCTGGAACCCGTATCCCGACCACCTGGGCCACCTCGGCCAGGGGGGATGCTTCCGGTGCCACAACCCCGACCTGGTGGACGAGAACGGAGAGTCCATCGCCTACGACTGCACCCTTTGCCATTCCATCCTGGCCATGGACGCGCCCAGCCGCTTCCAGTACCTTCTGCCGGTGGCCGAGAAGGACCCCGACAGGAAGCTGCACCACTACCTGCAACAGGAGTTCCTGGGCCTCGTGCCCTGACTTCGCCCACGACAGCGGAGGGGGCGCCATGGCGCCCCCTTTTTTTTCAACACGAGTTCCATCCCGGAGGAGGATGGGGAATGGTCCTCGCCGACCCATCAGGAGAACCCGTGGCAGGCGTCCCCCATACACCAGGATTCCGGATCGCGCCTTTCCCGGCCGCCCTTCTTGCCCTGGTCGTACTCCTGGCCGCGCTTCCAGCCGCCGCCGATCCCGGTGATTTTTCCGAGTTCAACCCTTCCGAAAAGATCGAGGACGTCGATCCGGACCTCCGCTCCATCCTGGCGACCGTCGAGCAGGACCGGCTCCTGCGGATCACCCTGATGTCGCGCGTCCGGATGGAGGGATACCCCTACCTGGTCCGGGCCGACACCCTGCTCATCCTCTCCCCCGACGGTTTCCAGGAGTACCGGAGGACGGGCCTGCCGTCCGGGGTCCTGGCGGCGCCGGTCGATCAGATCGCCCGCATCCAGCAGCGCAGGTCGGGCGCCGCCCGCGGCGGACAATGGGGATTGACGGCGGGAGGGCTGGCGGGCGGAACCCTGGGCGTCATGCTCGGCCTGGTCGTCGCGGGCATCAACGACAACCAGGACAGCGACGTCAACCCCGTACTCGGCCTCGGCCTGGTCGGCGCCGCCATGGGCGCCGCCGTCGTCGGCGGCATCGGCGCGGGCATCGGTTCCCTGACCTACTCCTGGTACTCGATCCATCCCCGCAGCGGCCCCAGGGAATCCGAACCCCTCATCGAGCCGGGGGCGCCCACGATCCTGGACTTCCAGGTGGGATATGCCGTGGGGAAGAGCTACGGGTACAGCCTTTCCGGACTGTCGCTCCAGGGCGGATTCCTGCGCCGCATCGGCGGCAAGGCATCCCTGGGACCCGCCATCGGCTACCACCACCTGACCGGAACCCGCAGCTTCGACACCGCCGATTACCAGGGGACCGCCTCCTTCGGAGACCCGGTGGTCACCGTCGGCCTCGACCTGAAGATCTTCGCGGGCACCGGCGGCCTGCACCCCTACCTGGACCTGGGCGCCGGAGCGCACATCGCCAGCGACCTCTACCCGGGCGCCCACGTCGGAGGAGGCCTCCTGCTGGCCGGTGCAGGAGGAACCTCGGGGTATCTGGGGGTCCGGTATCACTTCAATCTGCACGGTGATTTCGACGGGGGGATCTCGGATTTCTGGGTCATCGGGGCCGGTCTCGGTCTCGGATCGGGTCGTGACGAGTGAAGGACGGAAGCATGGACGAAAAATCCCGGCGCATCCCCCTCCCCCTGCGTCCCGCACGGGACGAGGCCGGCATGCTCGCCGCAGCCGTGGCCTTCCGCGACGGCCTGGCCGCCCGGCGGAGCGTGCGTGATTTCTCGGACCGGCCCGTGCCGGTGGAGATCGTCCGCGCCTGCATCGAGGCCGCGGCCCAGGCGCCCAGCGGAGCCAACAAGCAGCCCTGGCACTTCGAACTGGTGGGGAACGCGGAGGTCAAGCGCCGCATCCGGCTGGCCGCCGAGGAGGAGGAAAGAAGGTTCTACGCCGGGCGCGCGCCGGAAGACTGGCTGGCGGATCTCGAACCCCTGGGCACCGATGCCGAGAAGCCCTTCCTCGAGACCGCGCCGTGGCTCATCGCCGTCTTCGAGCAACGGTCCGGCCTGGGGCCCGGCGGAGAGAAGATCAAGCACTACTACACCAAGGAATCCGTGGGTCTGGCCTGCGGCTTCCTCATCGCCGCCCTCCACGAGGCCGGCCTCTGCACCCTGACCCACACGCCCAGCCCCATGGGATTCCTCAACGAGATCCTGGATCGCCCCCCCAACGAGAAGCCGTTCCTGCTGCTGGTGGTGGGGCACCCCGCCCCCGGAGCGACCGTGCCGGACATCCGGCGGAAGGACCCCGCCGCCTACCTGAACATCCGGGATTGAAGAAGGGCTCCCCCTCGTCGGGGGAGCCCGCATGCCGCCGGACAAGGGATCATTCCCCGGCCAGGACCTCGTCGACCGCGGCGAGGGCCCGATCCAGGGCGTCACGATCGGGCAGGCCGGCCTGGGCGGTGTTCGGCTTGCCTCCGCCCCTGCCACCGGCCCTGGCTGCCAGGGCCTTGACCAGGTCGCCGGCGTGCGCCGCGCCCGAGGCCACCAGATCGGCGGTGACGGTGACCAGCAGGGTGGCCTTGCCGTCCAGTTCGGCGCCGAGGACCACGACCCCGGCTTCGCCCAGGCGGTCGCGCACGTGATCGCCGAGCTTCAGCAAGCCGTCCCTGGTCTCGGCCGGCGCCAGCGAACTGACCACCCGGAAGCTTCCCACCTGACGCGGTTCGGCGAGCACGTCGTCCAGGGAGGCCTGGGCCCGGTCCTGCTGGAGGCGCGCCAGCTCCCTGCGCAGTTCGTCCCGCTCAAGGATCAACGCGGCCGTCTGCTCGTCCAGGGGGGGACCGTCGTGGCGGAGGTGGCCCGTGATCTTCCGCAGCTGTTCGCGCTCGGCGTCGATGACCGCCTGGGCCGCAGGACCGGCGACGGCCTCGATGCGCCGCACCCCGGCGGCCACGCTGCCCTCGCTCACGATGCGGAAAGGTCCGATATCTCCGGTGCGCAGGCAGTGCGTGCCGCCGCAGAGCTCGAGGGAGAAGACCGGGCCCGCATCCTCGGGCGCCGCGGCGGTCAGCAGGGGCCCGCCGTGGATCTCGATCATGCGGACGGTGTCCCCGTACTTCTCCCCGAACAGGGCCATGGCGCCCCGCTGCTTGGCCTCGGCGATCGGCACGGAGTCGAAGCGCCGCACCGCCCGGTTGGCGAGGACCTCCTCGTTCACCAGATGTTCGACCCGGGCCAGCTCATCGCGGCCGAGGGCCTTGTCATGACGGAAGTCGAACCGCAGGCGCCCGGGCTCGACCACGCTGCCGGCCTGCTCCACGTGATCGCCCAGGACCCGCCGCAGGGCCGCATGCAGCAGGTGGGTGGCCGTGTGGTGGCGCATGCTGCCCGCCCGGCTTTCGGCATCGACCTCCAGGCGGCAGGCAGAATCCTTCTGCAGGCTCGCCAGGATGCCGGCCGCATCCCCGGCGACCACGCAGGCCGGTCCCTCCTCGGCCCCCACGGTCCCCAGCACGGCCAGCTCCCGGCCGTCGCTCAGGCGGATGGTCCCGGTGTCCCCCACCTGCCCGCCCGATTCGGCGTAGAAGGGGGACGGATCGGCCAGCACGTGGCAAAGGGTCCGCCCGTCGGCCTGCGCACCGGCCTCCCGGACCGCGACGATGCGGCCGTCGCACGCCAGCTGGTCGTAACCGACGAAGCGGGCCTTGTAGCCGCCGAGGGCTTGGCCGCCGGCGACCGCCTGCCAGGGACCGATCCCCGCCATGAAGGTGTTCTCCCGGCGGCTCTGGGCCCGCTGGGTCTCCATGCAGGCCTTGAACCCGTCCAGATCCACGCCGAATCCGTCCTCCCCCGCGACGATGGCCGTCAGGTCGACGGGAAACCCGAAGGTGTCGTGGAGCTTGAAGGCGTCCTCGCCGCTGAGCTCTGTGCGGCCGGCGGCCTTCATGGCGTCCCTGATCTCCCCGTAGACGTGCAACCCCGCCGTGAGCGTCCGGCCGAAACGCTCCTCCTCCTGGCGGATGGTCTGCAGGATTCGGTCGCGGCGCTCGACGAGTTCGGGATAGGCGTCTCCCATCTCGGCGATCACGACCTCGGCGATCCGATAGAGGAAGGGCTCCTCGACGCCCAGCAGATGGCCGTGGCGGGCGGCCCGGCGCAGGATGCGGCGCACGACGTAGCCCCGGCCGTCGTTGCTGGGAACGGCACCGTCGGCGACCGTGAAGGCGCAGGCGCGGGCATGGTCGGCGATGACCTGCATGCTGATGCGGTCCTCGCCCTCGGGCTCGCGGCCGCAGATGCCGGCCATGCGATCGATCAGGGGGGTGAACAGGTCGGTCGCGTAGTTGCTCTGCCGGCCCTGCATCACCGAGACCAGCCGCTCGAAACCGAGGCCGGTGTCCACGCTCTTCATGGGCAGGGGTTCGAGGGAGCCGTCCGCCTGCCGGTTGAATTCCATGAACACGTGGTTCCACAGCTCCAGCCAGCGGTCGCAGTCGCAGACCCCCACCGCGCAGCCGGCGGGATGGGTGCACTTCATGGCCTCGCCCTGATCGATGTGGATCTCCGTGCAGGGTCCGCAGGGCCCGGTGTCGGCCATGGACCAGAAGTTCTCCTCGTCACCCTTCTCGATGTCGCCCAGGCGGACGATCCGGGCGGGGGGAATCCCCACCTCGTCCTTCCAGATCCCGTAGGACTCGTCGTCGTCCTTGTAGACCGAGACCCAGAGGCGGGCGGGGTCCAGCCCCATGACCCGGGTCAGGAACTCCCAGCCCCAGATGATGGACTCCCGCTTGTAGTAATCGCCGAACGACCAGTTGCCCAGCATCTCGAAGAAGGTGTGGTGGCGGGCGTCCTTGCCCACCTCCTCCAGGTCGTTGTGCTTGCCGCTGACCCGCATGCACTTCTGGACCGAGACGGCCCGGTTGTAGGAGCGGTGCTCCAGGCCGAGGAAGACCCCCTTGAACTGGTTCATTCCGGCGTTGGTGAACAGCAGGGTGGGGTCGTCGTGGGGAACCAGCGTGGACGAGGCCACGACCTCATGCCCCCGGTCGGCGAAGAACTGGAGGAAACTGGAGCGTATCTCCTTGGCTTTCAAAGCGGCTCCTGACATCGGGTGGGAATTCCCTACATGGAAACCCGTCCCTGCCGAAAAAAGCGGTGACGGGTTCGCCGGTACCTCTGGTTCGGGCTGCCCGGAACGGCCGGAAAATGGCCTCCGGGAGCTTGATATTGTAAAAGCAGCAGGGTTCCCGGTCAACCTGCCCCCGGACGGCCCCCTTGAAGGCCATCGCCCCGGGCCCGGGTCAGCCCGGCCGCCGACCGAAGGAGTGTGGTGAGGTGCGGGACTTCTGGCATTACCTGGCATCGATCCTGATGTGGATCCTCTTCGGCTACTACTGGTACGTGGTGAGCGGCAGGCAGATCTCCCTGGCCGGCTTCCAGGCCCTGGGCGTGCTGTCCGGGATCGCGGCCCTGGGCCTGATCGCCACCCTGCTGTGGGTGAGGCACAACCTGAACCTCGCGGCCCGCAACCGCCGCCGGGAACGTCCGGCTCCCGGCCCGGAGACCCTGGATCGCGACTACCTGGGCCGACCGGTGATCGGACCCGACCTGGAGGCCCTCAAGAAGGCCCCCGTGATCGGGATCAGCCTCGACGGCGACGACCGGAAGGTCTACACCGCCGGCTGGGGAAAGGGGTCATGATGGACGTCTACGGCGCCGTCGTCGCCTTCCAGTCCACGCCGGTCTACCTGGCCCTGCTGCTGTACTTCGCCTGGTACCCCCTGATCACCAGCGTCATGTGGATCTTCACCTCCCTCATCTTCTTCAGACGCCGGGAGGCCCTGGGCCCCGAACGTCTCGCCGCCTTCTACTCGCGGGAACATTCCCCCCTCGTGTCGTTCCTCATCCCCGCCTACAACGAGGAGGCGAATATCGCGACGACCCTCGACGGGGTCCTGCGGGTGGACTACCCCTGCTACGAGGTCGTCGTCGTGGACGACTGCTCCACCGACCGCACCCTCCTGGAGATCGAGCCGTTCCTCGCGGATCCGCGCGTGCGCCTGGTGCGCAAGTCCGTCAACGAGGGCAAGGCCATGGCCCTCAACGACGCCATCCCCCTGACCAACGGGGATCTGGTGTTCGTCATGGACGCCGACGCGGTCCCGGCGCCCGACATCCTCGACCGGATGGTGCCCCACTTCCGGTCGCCCCGGTGCGCGGCGGTCACCGGCAATCCCCGCGTCGTCAACCGGGACAGCTTCCTGGCCAAGCTCCAGGCCATCGAGTTCGCCTCCATCATCTCCCTCATGCGCCGCGCCCAGCGGGTCTGGGGACGCATCATGACCATGAGCGGGGTCGTCGGCATCTTCCGGCGCGAGGCGCTGTTCGACGTCGGCCTCTACTCGCCCGAGATGGCGACCGAGGACATCGACCTGACCTGGCGCCTGCAGCTGCGGCACTGGGACGTGCGCTACGAATCGCGTGCGGTGATGTGGATGCGCGTCCCCCAGTCCCTCGAGGGCCTGTGGCGTCAGCGCCGCCGCTGGGCCCTGGGTCTCAGCCAGGTGCTGGTCAGGCACGGCCGCACCCTCCTGGACCGCAAGCATCGGCGCTTCTGGCCCGTGGTCGTCGAGGCCCACCTGTCGGTGGCCTGGGCCTACACCTACGTCATCCTGACGGTCGTCTGGTTCGTCAGCTTCGCCGTGGGCTATCCCCCCGTGGGGGCGTCCCCCATTCCCAACTTCTGGGGGATGCTCATCGCCACGGTCTGCCTGGTCCAGCTGCTGACCGGGGTGGCCCTGGACCGGCACTACGACGACAAGTTGCCGCGCTACTACCTGGTGGCCGTGTTCTATCCCCTGGTCTACTGGATCCTGATGGCCGTCATCACCGTCATCACCGCCCCCCGGGGTTTCCTGGTCAACCGCCAGAAGAAGAGGATCACGCTGTGGAAACCCATCAGGGAATGAGGACGGCCCCGGGGCGGTTCTCCAGGTCGATCCCCGCGTGGCCGGCGGTCCTGCTGGCTCTGGCCTGGGCCGCCGGCCCCGGCCCCGCCTTCGCCGCCGACCCCGCGGACGACCTGCGCAGCGCCGCCTTCGCGAGCCTGTGGAACGAGGATTCCGACCGGGCCCATGCGCTGTTCACCGCCTACCTCGACGCCCCCGGGGCCCGGCGGGACCGGGAGACCCTGCTGGGCCTGGCCCTGGCCTGCAGCTGGAGCGGCCGGCAGGCGCGCGCCGTGGACCTGTACCGGGAGCTGGCGGCGGCGGAACCCGACGATCCCGCCGCCCGCGTCGGCCTGGGCCGCAGCCTGGTCTGGGCCAACCGCTACCGCGAGGGCTGGGTGGTGCTCAAGGATGCGGAGTCCCGCTTCGGTCCGGAATCGGCGGGCGGCCGGGACGTCCGGAGGTTCCGGCTCAAGGTGCTGGACGAGTACACGCCCCTGGCGCTCATCGGCTGGGAATCCAGCTGGGATTCCGACGATCTGGACATCGCCCGCTTCCGGATCCAGGGGGCCGTCCCGGCGGCCGGCGTCCTCCTGCATACCGGCCCGCGGGTCAGCCGCTACCGCCAGCCGGGCCGGCCCGACCTCACCGCCCTGCGCTGGGAAGCCGGCGCGGGCATCCCCCTGCGCAGGAACCTGGCCCTCCACGCCGCCGGCTGGCTGGAGTCGTTCCGCAGCGACGAACCACTCGAAGGGGAAGCGGAGAAGCTGGACTGGAACCGGCCCGGCGGGGACTTCTGGTTCACCTGGCTGCCCCGGGACCGGGTCCGCCTGGACGCGGGCGCCGGCTACCAGGCCGTCGAAACCTTCCTCGCCTTCGGGCGCAGGCTGGCCCTGCGGCAGACCAACCTCTCGGCGGACCTCCGCCTCACCCGGCGGATCGGCCTGGCCGCGGTCGGCCGCCTGGGCGAGTTCACCGACGGCAACCAGCGGCGGCAGGGCCGGATCGCGGCCACCTGGAAGCACGAGGGTCCCGTGGATCTCCAGCTGGCTGCGGCCTTCACGGTCCTCGATCACAGCCGTCCCTATCCCGGAGGATACTGGGCTCCGGACCACGTGGCCAACGGGGGACTCGAGGCCGCGGCGGTCCTGTGGCGGAGCCGGTTCGTCCTGAGGGCGGCCGGATCGCTGGGCCGGGAGAAGGAAACCGGAGCGGACGCCATCACCGTGGGCGGAGGGTCCGTCCACCTGGGCCTGCGCCTTTCCGGGAACTGGCTGGTCGCCGTGGATGCGGGCCATTCCCGGAGCGCCATCAGCACGGACAGCGGGTACCGGCGGACGTCGGCGGGACTGTCCCTGCGGGGGATCTTCTGATGACCGGATCCGACAAGCACACCCGGGCCCGATCCGCGACGTTCCCGGCCGCGGTCATCCTGCTGGCCTGCTGCCTGGCCGCCGGCGGATGCCGGGACCAGACGCCGGTCGCGGAGTACGACTTCCTGGACCCGCCCCAGACCGCCGCGGGACGGCAGGCCGCCGACCTCCCGGGAAACTCCGGGATCCCCGTCCTGTGCTACCACTATTTCCGGGCGGACCTCGATCCGGCCTACCTGGCCAAGGTCGGGGGCAGCCTCCTGTTCGGCCTGCCCGCCCTGGGGACCGAGGAGTTCTGGACCACTCCCATCGGGGAGTTCGCCTGGCAGCTGGAATACCTGGCCGAATCCGGGGTCGAGGTCCTGACCCTGGACGAGGTGGCCGCCCTCGCAGCCCACGGGGATCCCCTGCCGGAGCGGGCGGTCGTCCTGACGGTCGACGACGCCGAGCGCAGCTTCCACCGCCTGGCCTTCCCCCTGCTCAGGAGGTTCGGGGTCCGCGCCCACCTCTTCGTGCCCACGTCCTTCGCCGGCGGGACCTTCAGCGGCCTGGACATCTGCTCCTGGGACGAGCTGAGGGAAATGCAGGACAGCGGTCTGGTGATCCTCGGGTCCCACACCAACCGGCTGCATTACAAGGTGGACGGGCAGGCCGGCCGGGTTCCGGTGACCTGGGAGCCGGAGTACGCCCGCGAGACCGACCGCCTGCTGAACCTCAAGGAACTGGCCGCCCTGGCCGGGGCCCAGGCGCAGGATCCGGCCAGGGGATCCTGGCAGGCCCTGCGGGGGGGAAGATTCGGACCGGTCACCGACGACCTCCTGGTCAGCCGGGCCGCCCTGGTGCGCAACACCGGGGCGCCGGCCCGCTGGCTGGCCTGGCCATTCGGCTTCGGGAACGGGGACCTGGACAGCGTGGCGAGGGCGGTGGGTTTCGCCGGCACCGTCAGCCTCCACCGACGCACCTTCGAACCCGGGCGCGGGCCCTGGCACGTGGGCCGGTACACCGTGACGGCCCACACGACCAGGGAGGAATTCAAGCAGCTGATCGAGCGACTGCCCGGGAGCTCACGTCCCCTGGCCCACCTGGCTCACCCATAACCGGCGGCGGCGGGGACCGTCGAACTCGCAGAACCAGACGGACTGCCAGTCGCCGAGCTTCAACGTTCCATTCCGCACCGGAACCAGGACCGAACTGCCGACCAGGGTCGCCTTGATGTGGGCTGCGGCGTTGCCCTCGGCGTGCCGGTATCCGTCCTGCCACGGTACCATCCGGTCGAACGCCCCCAGCATGTCCCTCACCACGTCCGGGTCCGCGCCCTCGTTGATGGTCACCCCCGCGGTGGTGTGGGGGTTGAAGACCAGGACGGTTCCGGTGACGATCCCGAGGCGCACGACCGCACCGGCCACCTGGGCCGTGACGTCGACGAACTGGTCGCGGTCCGCCGTCCTGATCTCCAGCTCCACCATCGTCCGCTCCTAGAAGTCGAAGTACATCGTGAACTCGTAGGGGTGCGGGCGGCCGTTGATCGCCTGGATCTCGGCCCGCTTGACGTCCAGCCAGCGCCGGATCAGCGCCTCGGGGAACACGTCCTCCCTCAGCAGGAAGGCGTGGTCCTTCTCCAGGGCGTCCAGGGCGTCCGCCAGGCTGCGGGGCAGGAAGTCCACCTGCCGACCCGTGGAGGAGGGCGCATCCTCGGGAGCGAAACCGGCGGCGACCGGATCGATGCCGTTGATGATCCCGTCCAGCCCGGCCATCAGGATGGCGGCGCAGCACAGGTAGGGATTGCAGGTCAGGTCCGGAGGACGGTACTCGATGCGCCTCAACTCGCCGTCGGAGACGTAGCTGGGAATGCGGATGGCCGCCCCGCGGTTCGAGCGGCCGAAGGTGCGGACCGTCGGGGCCTCGAATCCGGGCACGAGGCGCTTGTAGCTGTTGGTGCTGGGGTTGGTCAGGGCGCTGAGGGCGTCGGCGTGCGTGAGGATGCCCCCGACGTAGTGCAGGGCCGTGCGGCTGAGTCCGGCGTATCCGTCCCCGTCGTCGAAGACGTTCCTGCCGCCCTTCAGCAGGAACTGGTGCAGGTGCCACCCGCTGCCGGCGTTGTCGAACAGGGGCTTGGGCATGAAGGTGACCTTCAGGCCGTGCCGTTCGGCGAGGTTGAACAGGATGTACTTGGTCAAGACGGCATGGTCCCCGGTGGTGGTCATGTCGGCGAACCAGCCCTCGATCTCCTGCTGGCCCTGCCCCCCCACCTCATGATGGTGGTAGCGGACGGGGATGCCGAAGTCCGCCATCACGGCGCAGGCCTCGTCGCGGAAGTCGTCGTAACGGTCGAAGGGATTGCAGGCGTGATAGGCGTTCCGGTAGAAGGACTCGCCGCTGCGGACCCCGAAGGAGGAATCGTTGGCCGCGGTGTTGAACCGGGCCTCCTCGAAGATGTGGAACTCGTACTCGGGCCCCCACTGGGACCGGTCCGCCACCCCCAGGGACTTCAGGGCGGCCTCGGCCCGGGTCGCGATGACGCGGGGATCCTGGGCGAAGGGCGTCCGCCGGGCGTCGGTGAGGTGGGCGGCCGCGAACATGGTCAGGGTCCTGCGCGCCCGGAAGGGGTCGATGACCGCGGTGTCCAGGTCGGGGATCAGCACCATGTCGCTGTTCTCGACCTTGAGGAACCCGTAGCTCGACCCGTCGAACCCGATCCCGCTGGTGCAGACGTCCTCGGTCAGCCGGTCCAGGGGGAACGACAGGTGGTGCAGGCGTCCGGTCAGGTCGAGCATCTTCAGGTCGACGAACTCCACCCCTTGCTCCCTGCCCTTCTTGACGACTTCGCTGATGGTGACCTTGGACATCCCACACCTCGCAATCGGGAATCGCGGATCGGCTGCCCCGGACCGGAGCCATTCCGGCCGGGAAAATCTGCTTTCAAATATATGCCCCGGAGCCTCCCGGGAAAGTCCCGACTTCAGGGGCGCCGGGTTCGACACCGTCCTTGCCGCCGGTCCTGGCGGAACCTATTTTCGAGACCTCCGCCGGGCGGCCGACCCGCCCGGTCCCGGGGTGACTCCGCCCGCGAAAGGATGGTGCCTTGGATAAGGACCTGGTGCAGATCCGCTTCGAAGGGAAGACCCTCGACTGTCGCCCGGACACCACGGTGGCCGTCGCCCTGTGGGAGAACGGGGTCCGCGTCCTCTCCCGCTCCCCCAAGTACGGTTCCCCCCGCGGGCTGACCTGCGCCCGCGGCCAGTGCACGGCCTGCCTCATGCGGGTGGACGGGGTCCCCAACGTCCGCGTCTGCGAACTGCCCGTGCGCCCGGGAATGGAGGTCGCGCGGCAGGACACCGGCGCCTTCTACGGCCCGGCGATGCAGAAGTCCCTGAGCCTGGGCAGCGCCATGTTCCCCGTCGGGTTCTACTACAAGTGGTTCACCAGACCCGCCTGGGTCAGCCGTTACTTCCTGAAGACCATCCGCCCCCTGACCGGTGTCGGCAGGCTGCCGGCCGCCCGGGCTTTGCCCTCCGCTCCGGCCGCCGAGGCGGCGACGCGGGATCTGGGCTGCGTGGAGACCGTGGTGATCGGCGGCGGGCCCAGCGGCCTGGAGGCTGCCGCGCAGGCCGGGGGCCGCGTGCTGATGCTCGACGAGAACACCTTGCCCGGCGGACAGCGGGCCGCCGCCCTGCAGGCCGTGGCCCGGGAGACGAGAGGCGGGCTGGGCCGGTTCCCCGTCCTGGCTGCGGCCCACCAGCGCCTCGACCGGGCCCTCGCGGCCTTCGCGGCCTGCGGGGCGGAATTCCGCCCCGGCTCACGGGTCATCGCCGGCTACAACCCCGACGGGCTGGTGCTGAGGGAAGGCGGCGATCTGCTGACTCTGCGGTTCGGTTCGGTCGTCTGGGCCGCCGGCGCCCTGGACGTCCTGGGTCTGTTCCCGGGCAACGACGCGCCCGGGATGATCGGCCCCCGGGCGCTCTACCGGATGATCCTGCGGGACGGACTGGATCTCGGCGGCCGCCGGGTCATCGTCATCGGCGGTGGGCTCGACTTCTGGCTGAGCGCCACCCTGCTGGCCTGCCGGGGCGCCCACCTGAGCCTCGTGGTCACCGAGACCGGCTGGCAGACCGAGGTGTCCGCCGCCGTGGACCTCAAGTGGCCCCTGCACACGGGTCTGGTCCTGGCCGGGGTGGGCGCCGAGGGCGGCGCGAGCATCCAGGCCACCCTGGCTCCCCGCCGGTCCTCGCCCGGACCCAAGCTGTCCGAGCTGCGCATGGAGGGGGACCTGGCCGTCATCTGCAACCCCGGCAAGCCCGCGTACGACGTCCTCTACCAGCTGGGTTGCGACCTGGTCCTGCAGCCCGAGCGCGGCGGATTCCTGCCCGCCGGAGCGGACGGGTCCGACCTGGGCGGAACCCTCCCCGGAGGACGCCCCTTCCGGGTGGTCGGCGAAGCCGCCGGCATCCGGCCCGGCTCCCCGGATCCCGGTTTCCCGGAGGTCAAGCTCCCATGAGCAAGCCCAAGAACTTCCTCTGCCGCTGCGAGGACGTGACGGTCCGCGAATTCCGCGAAGCCTACCGGGAAGGGTTCACCGAGATCGAATCCCTGAAGCGGTACACGGGTGTGGGGACGGGCTTCTGCCAGGGCAAGGGCTGCCTGAGCGAAGCCGCCGGCCTGCTCGCCGAGTTGCGGGGGTGTCCGCCGCAGGACATCCGGCCCACGAACATCCGGCCCCCGGCCGAGCCGGTGACCTTCGCCCAGCTCGCGGCCCTGGACGTGCCCGCCGCAGCCGAGGAGGAGCACCCATGATCCCCCTGAACCGGGACCCGGTCCCCGCCACCGCCGACGCGGTCGTGGTCGGGGCGGGCATCAACGGCCTGACCACCGCCTACGAGCTGGCCCGCCTGGGGGTCCGCGACATCGTGGTGATCGAGAAGAGCTACATCGGCAGCGGGTCCACCGGGCGTTGCGGCGGCGGCATCCGCCAGCAATGGACCACCGAGGAGAACATCCGCCTGGCCCAGGAAAGCGTGGGCATGTACGAGAACATGTCCGCGGAGCTCGGCTACCAGGTGTTCTTCCGCCAGGGCGGCTACCTGATGATCACCGAGAACGAGGCGGACCTGCCGGCCTTGCGCCGGGCCGTCGAGCTGCAGAACCGCTGCAACGTCCCGACCAGCTTCCTCGAACCGTCCGAATGCCTGAAGATCGTGCCGGACCTGGACGTCAGCCGGCTCAAGGGCGCCACCTTCTGTCCCAAGGACGGCACCGCCTATCCCTTCGCCGTGGTGTGGGGCTACGCCAGGGCGTGCCACCGCCTGGGCGTGAAGATTTCCATCCGGACCGCGGTGACCGGAATCACCGTCGCCGGCGGGCGCATCGCGCGGGTGGACACCGACCGCGGATCCATCGCCACGCCCATCCTGGTCAACTGCGCCGGTCCCTGGTCCCGCAACCTCGCCGCCTCGGTGGGCGTGAGCCTGCCCAACCGGCAGGAGCGGCACGAGATCATGGTCAGCGAATCCCTGAAGCCCTTCCTCGATCCCATGGTGATCTCCATCACCAACGGGATCTACTTCAGCCAGAGCATGCGGGGCGAGATCGTCGGCGGCATCGGCGATCCCGCCGAACCCCACTGGACCGAGCCCGGACAGTTCGACACGCGCAGCCAGCTGCGGTTCGCCGTCCGCTTCGCGCGGGCGTTGACCGATCTCTATCCGCGGGCCGGCAACGTCAGGATGATGCGCCAGTGGGCGGGGATGTACGACGTCACCCCCGACCACCGGCCCATCCTGGGCGGGGTGCCGGGGCTCGACGGGTACTACCACATCTGCGGGTTCAGCGGCCACGGTTTCATGCTCGGCCCCATGACCGGCAGGCGCATGGCGAAGCACATCACCACCGGCGCCGAGGATCCCATCATCTCCAGCCTGTCGCTGGATCGCTTCGAAAAGGGCGACATCCAGGCGGACGCCTTCGTGGTGGGCTGAACCGGCCTTTCCGGCCGATCAGGCGGAGGAGTCCGGCCGGTCCCCCAGGACGTCGGCCAGCGCCGCCTCCAGTTCGGGGAACCTGAACCTGAATCCGTGGGTCTTCAGGACGTTGGGAAGCGCCCGCTGGCCGAACAGGAGCAGGTCCGCCTGCCGCCCCAGGAGCAGCCGCAGGGCGAACGCCGGGGCCGGCAGGACCGCGGGTTTGCCCAGGGCCCGGCCCAGGGCCCGCGCGAATTCCTTCTGCCTCGGCGGCGAAGGCACCACCGCATTGACCGGCCCCTCGATCCTCGGTTCGTCGATGATGAACAGGATGGCCTCGACGAGATCCCGGATGTGGATCCAGGGGAAGTACTGCCGGCCCGAGCCCAGAGGCCCTCCCAGCCCCAGCCTGAACGGCGGGATCATGCGGTCGAGCGCGCCGCCCTCCGGGGCCAGGACGACCCCGATCCGCAACAAGGCCACCCGCACGCCATCCCTCTCGGCCTGCAGGGCCGAGTGCTCCCACTCCACCGCCAGCCGGGCCAGGAAGTCCTGGCCGGGCTGGGCGTCCTCCCCCAGGGCCCGGTCCTTCGCGTCTCCGTAGTATCCCACGGCCGAGGCGTTGACCAGGACCACCGGCTGGGACGCCTGGGCCACGGCCTCGGCGACGTGGGCGGTCGTGGCCAGCCGGGACCGTCGCAACCGCATCCGGCGCCTGCCGGTCCACCGGCCCGATCCCACCGATTCGCCCGCCAGGTTCACCACCGCGTCGCACAGGGCCGCCCGGTCCTGCCACACGCCGGGCAGGTTGGGGTCCCCACCGACGATCTCCACGCCGGCGGGCAGGACGGCGCGCGCGGAGGCGGGATCCCGGCTGAGGCACAGGACCGTCGCCCCCCTCCCCATCAGCAGGGGGATGAGCTGACGGCCGATGAGGCCGGTGCCGCCGGTGAGGAATACGCGCATGCCCATCCTTCCGTGATCGCCAGACGCCAGGATCGGAATCGGTGCCGGGGAAGAGCCCCCGGAACCGGGATCCCCGGACCCGGGATTCTAGCCCAGCCGTCCGGTCCTGTCCACGGGCCGGGTTTGCCTTTGCCGGGTTTGCCTGGGCCCCCGAATGGAGTATTTTTGGGGCACGTGCCGGACCGGGGTCCGGCGCACCCGGCCTTCCGGCCTTCTTCAACCCGGGATGGAACCATGGAATACCAGAACTTCGACTGCGAGATCGCCGAGGGATGCGCGACCATCCGGCTGATCGGACCCGGCGCCCCGGACATCGAGGATCTCTGTGACGAGTTCCTGGATCTGACCCTGCGCCTCCAGGAGGACCGCGCCGTCCGGGCTCTCGTGTTCACCGACGGCGACCACGCCTTCGACTTCCATAACGATCTCGACAACCTCTCCGCAGCCCACCTGCGCAACGAAGGGGTCGAAAGGATCGAGATCGCCATGGAGCTGGGACGCAAGATCGTCACCATGATGGCCGACCTGACCAAGCCGGTCCTGGCCGCGACCCGGGGGGACATCCGCGATCTCGGTTTCGCCTTCTTCCTGGCCGCGGACGTTCGTCTGGCGACACCGACGGCGTCCTTCACCCCCCCCGACCTCGTGGGCGGGCTGCTCCCGGGCTGGGGATTGAGCCACCACCTGCCGCGTCTGATCGGGCCCGGCCGCACCCTCGAACTCCTGCTGTCGGGCCGCACCCTGGGGGCCGCCGAGGCCCATGCGATCGGCCTGATCGACCGCCTTGTCCCCGAGGAATCCTGGGAACAGGAACTGGACAACCTGACGGGGCGCCTGCGGACCCTGCCCCAACCCGCCGTGCGCCTGCTCAAGATGGCGGTGCAGAACGCCGCCGGCCTCGACATGACCTCCATGCTCTCCCTGGAATGGGAATCCCAGCAGCAGTGCTGGCAATCCCTGGAAACGACCGAAGGGCTGCGGGCCTGGCAGGAAGGCCGGGAACCCCAGCTGGGATTCGCCCCCCCGGACGAGGAGGACTGACGTGGGAAGGACCATCATCGAGAAGATCATCGCCGGTCACAGCGACCGCCCCGCCAGGCCCGGCGAGATCGCCAACGTCGTCATCGACGTCAGGGCGGCCAGGGATTTCGGCGGAGCCAACGTCGTGAAGAACCTGCAGCAGGCCGGCCTGGGCATCGACGATCCCGGCAAGACCCTCTTCACCTTCGACACCAACCCCGGCGGCAGCGATCAGGGTTACGCGGCGAACCAGCACTTCTGCCGCCTCTTCGCCCGTGAGTACGGCATCGGTCTGAGGGACGTCACGCAGGGCATCGGCACGCACCTGGCCCTGGAGGAAGGCCTGGTGGGACCGGGCTCGACCTTCGTCAGCACCGACAGCCACGCCAACATCATGGGCGCCGTCGGGGCCTTCGGCCAGGGCATGGGCGATCAGGACATCGCCGCGGCCTGGGCCGAGGGCAAGGTCTGGTTCAAGGTCCCCCCCACGGTCAAGATCATCCTCGATGGCGTTCCCGGACCCCGCGCCCGCGCCAAGGACATCGTCCTGTGCATGGCCCGGAGCCTGGGCGCCGACGGGCTGCTGGGCTGCGCCGCGGAGATCTACGGCGACGTGGTGGAGAACCTGGACCTCGAGAGCCGCATCACCATCGCCAGCATGGCCACCGAGATGGGCGGCATCATCGCGCTGTTCGAGCCCAGCGAGGGCGTCCTGAAGGAGCTCGAGGACCTCAGCGGGATCCGTTTCCCCTCCATCGCCGCCGACCCCGACGCCGAGTACGTCCGCACCGTCGAGATCGACATCGCGGGGCTGGAGCCCATGGCCGCACGGCCCGGACACCCCGAGGACGCGGTGCCGGTGAGCGAGGTGGCGGGCCGCCCCATCGACTCGGTCTTCATCGGATCCTGCACCAACGGCCGCATCAGCGACCTGCGGATCGCCGCCCGGATCCTCAAGGGGCGCAAGGTGGCGCCCCACGTGGTCCTGAAGGTCGTCCCGGCCACCCGCCGCATCTGGGAGCAGGCGATGGCCGAGGGCCTCATCGCCGACCTCATGGCGGCCGGCGCTTTGGTCGGCAACGCCGGTTGCGCCGGCTGCGCGGCCGGCCAGATCGGCCAGAACGGCCCCAGGGAAGTCACCGTCTCGACGGGCAACCGCAACTTCGCCGGGAAGCAGGGCAAGGGCGAGGTCTACCTCGCCAGCCCCGCCACCGCCGCCGCCAGCGCCATCAGCGGCATCCTCACCACCGAGGACGCCATCACCGAGCCCCGGCCCATCCTGCCCACCGCCGGCAAGCCCGCGGCCAAGGCCCCGGCCGCAGCAGGAGCGACCGCCGCCAAGCCGACCGTCCTCGACGGCCGGGTGTGGCTGGTGAACGAGGCCAACATCGACACCGACATGATCTTCCACAATCGCCACCTGGCGGTGACCGATCCGGCCGAGATGGGACGATACGCCTTCGGCAATCTCCCCGGCTGGGAGGACTTCCCCGCGAAGGTCGCCCCCGGCGACTTCGTGGTCGTGGGGCCGAACTTCGGCTGCGGCAGCAGCCGCCAGCAGGCCGTCGACTGCTTCCTGACCTTGGGCGTCGGCGCGCTCATCGCTCCCAGCTACGGGGCCATCTACGAGCGGAACGCCATCAACGCCGGGCTGCCGGTCCTGGTGGCCGACCTGAGGGATGCCGGACTTCAGAACGGCCAGGCCATCAGGGTGGACCTGAACACCGGCGCGATCACCTGGGAAGGGGGCGGCCTCAGGGCCGAACCGTTCAGCCGGGTGCAGATGGACATCTATCAGCGGGGGGGCTTGCTGGCCCGGTGAGGGCCTCGACGGCCTGGGCCGAATGAAGACGGCCGCCGGAAACGGCGGCCGTCTTCATAGAGCGAGCATGTGGCCGGAGGCCACCGTTGCGATCTACCGGAACAGGGCCTTCACGCCGCCGAAGCTGGCGTCTTCGTTTTCCACCGGGCCGCAGTCGCCGTTGACGATCAGCACGGGGTCGAAGATCCCGCCCAGGCTGGGCAGCATGGGCTTGACCAGCTCGGGGTCGTTGCCGTCCAGGTAGGCAGGCAGGTTGTTCTGGAGGCTGTCGAAGTAGACCGGGCCGACGAAGCCGTAGCCCGGGCCGCCGGTGGCGTACAGGGTGAAGTCGGCCAGGACCACGGAACCGTTGACGGCGACCAGGGGCTGACCCAGACCGACGATGAACTCGTTCGGGCGGGTGGCCGCGTTGATGGTCAGACCGTAAAGGGCCGCGGCGGTCTGCGTGACGCCGCCCTCGAAGGTGACCTTGGCTTCCCAGCCGCCGACGCTGGGGCTGGTGCAGTGGGTGAGAACCAGGAAGGCGTGGGTGAAGCCGATGGGAGCGGTGCCGCAATAGGAGGTGGCGCCCTCATCGAAGTACAGGCCGATGTTGTCTTCCCAATTCAGCTGGGCGAATGCGGAGCCGCCAATGGCCATGGCGACGAGTGCGGTTGCGAGGATCAACTTCTTCATTGTTGTCGCTCCTATGAAGTGTGAAAGGTCATGGGCGAAGCCCGGCGAAGGGTGATTGACTGATTGAAATTATAACATAAATCAAGTCCCGAGACACAAAAAAATGCCATGTCGTACTTTTTTTTACCCGAAAAACCGATCAAATCGGTTCAAAATATCCATAAGTCGTTCCCATCGTGGCAATTATAATCCAGCTGCATGAATTTCCGACGGATTCCCCCCAAAAAAATCCCCCGTGCCTTGGCACACGGGGGATCGATCACCGGACCGGAGAGAACCTAGCGGAACAAGGACTTGACCGTCCCGAAGCTGGTGTTCTCGTCCTCGACCACGCAGCCGTTGTTCAGGCTGATGACCCAGTCGTGGATGCTGCCGAGGCTCGGATACATGGGCTTGACAAGCTCCAGATCGGCGCCGTCCAGATAGGCCGGCAGCTGCTCCGGAACGGAGTGGAAGTAGATGGGACCCACGTACCCGTAGGAGGGGATGAACCCGTCCGTGTTGTAGAGGCGGATGTCCATCAGGACCACCGCGCCGCCGATGGTCGCTTGAGGCGTGCCGAGACCGACGATGTATTCGTTGGGACGGGTGGCTGCGTTGATGTGATCGTAGCGCGGCGTGAAGGAAACGGGGAACCAGGCGCCTTCGAAGGTCAGCTTGGCCTCCCATCCCGCCACGGTCGCGCTGGTGGCGTGAGTGAGGACCAGGTACACGTCCACGAAGGTTCCCGGAGGAGCCCCGCAGCAGTAGTTGGTCCCGTCTTCGTTGTAGTACATCCCGATGTTGTCCTCCCAGTAGGCCTGCCCGAAGGCGGAGCCTGCCAGGGTGACCAGCGCCAAAGCAATGACCAAGGTTTTCATGTCTACCCCCTGAGGCGATATGATGGATAAATCACTTTCGAGACTCTCCCGGCCAAGGACGTGAGTCCCTTCGAATGAGGTCATCCTGCCATATTCCGCCGTTTTTGGCAACCTTAACCTGATTTTTTTTGCCCCATTAACCGGATCCTTTACTGAAAACACTCTCAAAATACAACAACGCCAACAAAATCAATAATTTGCAACAATTTTGACAAAATAATCATTGGGGAAAACGGGAATCGAGCAACCCGGTCCGCCCTGCGGGAAAGTCCAGGATCCTCCCTCTGGAGCGGGGAAACCGGGGCGGGAGCCGCCCCTCAGCTTCCGATCAGCGCGACCGCCCGGTCCAGCCGGGCGCAGGCTTCGGACAGGAGAGAGCGGGAACACCCGAAATTCAGGCGCAGGAAGCCCGGCGCACCGAATTCGGCGCCGTCGGAGAAGCCGAGTCCGTGCTTCAGGAAGTAGGCGTGCGGTTCCTCCAGGCCCAGGGCGCGGACGTCCAGCCAGGCCAGGTAGGTGGCCTCGACGGGGGCCATGGTGACGCCGGGCAGGCCCGCGATGCGCCCGGCCAGGAGATCCCGGTTCCCCCGCAGGTAATCCAGGAGTTCGGCAAGCCAACTCCCGCCTGCGGACCAGGCCGCGGCGGCGGCCTGCATGCCCAGGATGTTGGGATCGGGAACGATCCCGGCCCGGGCCCGGTCGAAGCGGCGACGCAGCGCCGGCTCGGGAATCACCGCCAGGGAACAGCCCAGACCGGCGATGTTGAAGGTCTTGCTCGGCGCCAGCAGGGTGATGGTCTTGCGGGCGAACTCGGGATCCAGGGTGGCCAGGGGGCGATGCCGCAGGCCAGGTTCCAGGACGAGCTGGTTGTGGATCTCGTCGCTGCAGATGACGGTATCTCGGGCCAGGCAGAGGGCGGCGAAATCCTCGAGCTCGGCTGCCGTCCACACCCTGCCCACCGGGTTGTGGGGATGGCACAGGAGGAAGAGCCTGACGTCCGGATCCCAGTTCGCCTCCAGCAGGTCGCAGTCCAGGCGCCAGCCCTGGACGTTGTCACCTCCCAGGGGCATCCGGACCGTCTTGCGGTCCATGAGCGGAGGGACGCGCAGGAACGGGGGATAGACCGGCGCGGCCACGCCCACCCCCCGGCCCGGCTCCCCGACCGCCCGGCAGGCCACGCTCAATCCGCTGACCAGTCCGGGCAGCCACACGATCCAGTCCGGTTCGACCCGCCAGCCGAACGCCTCCTCCAGGGCCCCCGTCACCGCCTCCACCAGGGCCGGGACGGGCTCGCCGTACCCGAAGACCCCGTGGGCCACCCGCTCCTGCAGGGCGGCGACCACCGCGGGCGGGGACGCGAAGTCCATGTCCGCGACCCAGAGGGGCAGCACGTCCTCCGGGTCGTATCTCCGCCACTTGAGGGAGTCGGTCCCCCGCCGGTCGGGAGGGCGGTCGAACCCGGGGGTCACGCGGGCTCCCGGCCCAGCTCGGCGAGGTAGGCCGCCACCCGGTCGGCGGCCTCCGCCGGCGTGGCCGCCAGGGTCCAGCGGCCGGGAGCGCCGCCGGCGGCGCAGGAATCGAGGAACTCCCGTCCGGGATCGAAGTCCAGCAGGACCACGGGCCGGGCGAAGCGCAGGGCCAGGGCGATCTCGCTCAGGGTGCCGCCGTTGCCCCGGCAGGCCACCACCACGTCGCTGGCCAGGATGTTCACCACGTTCCGGGCGGCGCCCATTCCCGTGGGGATGACGATGTCCAGGCCCTCTGCCGCCCCCTCGCGATCGTCGTCGAACAGGACGCCGACGGTCAGGCCGCCGGCCCGTCGGGCCCCGGTGACGCTGGCCTGCATCACTCCCGTGGGACGTCCGCCGGAGAGCAGCACCCACCCCCGTCCGGCGATGAGGCGGCCCATCTCCTCGGCCAGTTCCAGGGTGCGCGGATCGGCCTGGGATCCGCCCATGATGCCGATGACGGTCCTTCTCATGATCCGGCCCTTTCCGCCGGGGGCAAGGCGCCCTCGATCCGCGAGGTGTCCACCTGGGGCCGGAATTCCTGGCTGTCGAGGAACTCGAATTCCACGCGCCAGGCGCCCAGTCCCTGGGCGAGCATCGTCAGGGTGCGGGCCGCCGACTTCTGGGCCTCGCCGGTCGCCTTCAGAACGAGATCGCCCGCGAACCGGCTGGCTTGCACGCGGGTCTCGTTGATGAGCTTGTTCTTGGCTTCGACGCTGAATCCCCCCGTGAAGAAGCGGCCCAGCAGGTCGGGCATCAGCCAGGGCAATAGTTCGGTCTTGTCCTCGCTGTGGATCCGCATGTCCCGGATCAGCACCTCGTGACGGCAGGCCGGCAGGGTGACGCGGAACCCGCCGTCCCCCAGGGAATCGACGGTGAAGGCCGGGTCGGTCAGGTCGTACCGGAAGTCCACGTCGAACTCGATGACCAGGGTCATCCGGTGCGAGGACAGGAGCCAGTGCAGGTACTTCTTGCCGAACTCGCCGAACCAGTGGTCGCTGGCGGTGATGACCTCCTTGGTCATGATGCGGAAGACGCTCAGTTCGCCCACGGCCTTCATGCTGGTGATGAAGCTCTCGTAGCTCACGCTGGGGGCGACGGGTCCCCGGCGCCCGCCCCGGCCCCGCCGGGCGATGCGCCAGGTCACCGCGGTCGCCAGGGCGACCGCCAGGCCGCCGAGAAAACCGTACATCAGGTTCTGCAAAGGACGGACTCCCTTCGGGAACGAGGGCGGTCCGGGAGGGCCCCGGGCCATGCCTCACCAGGATCGCAAAAGTGGAGGCCGGGAGCAAGGCGGGAAGAGCCGGGCGGGAAGAGCCGGGCGATCATGGGCGATCGGCCCCGCCGTCAGGTTTGGCCGGAGCGGGGATCAGACCGGCTGGCCGGCGAGGACCCGGCCGAGATCCGACCGGGTGAAGACGAAATCGAGCCGGGGCAGATCCCGGGTGTTCGCGGGCAGGTGCCCGTCCCTCTCGGCCAGGATGCAGACCCGGGCCGGCAGGGACGACAGGAAGACCATCAACTGGTCGAATTTCTGGCTGGTCATGCATTGGGGATCGACCAGCACCAGGCCCACCTCGGCGCTGCCGGGGGCCTGGTTGAAGTACGACTCCATGGGGTACAGGTCCTGCCCCATGAATTCCAGGAGCAGGCCGACCCAGTTCCGGCGGTTGTCGTCGGTCGTGACGATGACGCAGGTGGTCGTCTCCTCATTCTTGGCCACGCGGCCGTCCGACAGGTCGGCTCCGGCGATGTGCAGGAAGCTGCTCATGTCCTGGACCTTCTGGTCCATTCCGCGCAGGGCCAGCAGGACGTGGTCCCGGCCGATACCCGAGGCGGCCAGCAGCCGGCTGACCTCCTCCTCGGTGGCCGGGTTTTCGAAGGCGCCACCGTACACGCAGGCGAGCACGTCGGCCAGGGCCACCAGGTTGGTCAGGGGCTGGGTGCCGTCGGTGGCCCGGGCCACGTCGTGGTGGTGGCGCGCGGCGTCGCAGAACGCATCCGGCAGCTCCCAGAACTTCAGGAGGCTCTGCCCCACCTGGGCGTGGGTCATGCCGCACAGATCCATCTCGGCCTGGAGACGGTCCCCATCCGGATTGCGCAGGACCTCGAAGTAGATGTCCGGAATGGCGGCCGCCAGGACGTAGGCCCCGATGTCGTGCATCAACCCGGCCAGGAAGGCCTCCTCCGGATCGGTGCGGCGACTGCAGTGGGGAGCCAGGGTCTGGGCGGCGGCGCCGGCCGCCAGGGCGTGGGCCCAGAATCCTTCCATCTTCAGGGATCCGCCCAGGCTCTGCATGGCCGAAACGGACCCGAAACCCATGGCCAGATTCCGGATTCCCGTAAAGCCCAGCATGACCACCGCGCGGCTGATCGTGGTCACTTCCTGCTGCACGCCGTAGAACGAGGAATTGACGAGTTTCAGCACCTTGCCCGCCAGGGCCTGGTCGCTGGAGAGGACCTTGGAGACGTCACCGGCCGAGGCGTTCTCATCCGCAATGGTCAGCAGCAACTGCCGCGTCACCGCAGGCAGGGGCGGCAGGTTGCGCATGACCGTCATGATGCGGGCCTTGATCCGGTCTACCGACATTCCTCCACTCCAGGTGCAGATGTCCGGGGGATGCGGCCGCGCCGGATCCCCGTTTGAGGTGGTATCGACCGTCAGGGAGGTGGGCTTTACTCCGTTTTCCTGCGGGCAGTTGCCGTTCCCCGCCTCAGCTTGGCCCCGAACTTCCCATGGACCTGGTCCATGATCCGGTCGAGGCGCCGGTCGCGGTCCGACCCCTCGGGGGCGAACAGCTCCGCCTGCTGGGGCTCACCGTCCCGGGGAACCAGCCGGCTGGCGGTCACCCCCAGCAGCCGCAGGGGCCGCCGGCCCCGGCCCAGCCGGTCGGCCAGGAGGCGCCGGGCGAGATCCCGCAATTCCACCGTGGAATCGGTGGGATGCGGCAGGCCCTGGGAGCGGGTGGGCGTGGTGAAGTCGGGGTAGCGGGCCTTGAGGGTCAGGGTTCCGGCGAGCCGTCCCTGGGCCCGCAGGCGCCTGGCCACCTTGTCCACCAGGAGGTCCAGGATGTCCTGCAGTTGCCCGGGGTCCGCGATGTCCTCGGCGAAGGTGGTCTCGTTGCCGATGGACACGGCCTCGTGATCCGGGACCACGGGACGGTCGTCGATCCCCCGCCCCAGATCCAGCCACCGGACCGCGTGGTCGCCGAACCGGGCCCGGACCGCCTGGACCGGCACGGCCAGCAGGTCGCCGATGGTCCGGATGCCCAAGGCGTGCATCTGGGCCGCGGACACCCTGCCGACCCCCCACATCCTCTCGATGGGCAGGGCCGCCAGCAGGGCCGGAGCCTCCGCCGCCGTGATCACCACGAAACCGTCCGGCTTGTCGAGATCGCTGGCCAGCTTGGCCAGGAACTTGTTCGGCGCCGCGCCCACCGAGGCGGTCAGCCCGATTTCATCCCGGATCCGGGCCTTGATCCGCCGGCCGATCACCGGGCCCGGGCCGAACAGCCGCTGGCAACCGGTGACGTCGAGGAAGGCCTCGTCGATGGACAGGGGTTCCACCAGGGGGGTGTAATCGCCGAAGACGGCCTGGATCAGGCGGGAAATCTGGGCGTAGCGCTCCATCCGCCCGGGCAGGAAGACGCCCTCCGGGCAGAGCTGCCGGGCCCTGGCGGCGCTCATGGCGCTGTGGACCCCGAAGGCCCGGGCCTCGTAGCTGGCCGCCGAGACCACACCGCGGCCTTCGGGGGTGCCGCCCACGATCACCGGCCGGCCGCGGAGGGACGGGTCGTCGAGGACCTCGACCCCCGCAAAGAAGGCGTCCATGTCCACGTGCAGGATGCACCGGTCCCAGGCCCGTTCCCCGGGCTCCTGCCCCATCAAGACGCCGCGGCGGGAATCATCCCCCATCGGTCATTCCTCGGGCTGGGATTGGAAGATCCGGTCCAGGTACTCCAGCTTCCGCTCGAGATCCTGGTTCCAGTACCGGTTCACCTTGGTGTCGGGGAGCGGGCGCCATTCCGGCGAGGCCTCGCCCAGATCCCGGTGGAAGGCCCAGGAGCGCGTGTAGGAATTGCCGTCCAGGGCCTTCAGTGCCTGCCACTGGCCAGGGGTGAGCCAGTCCCGGCCTCCGGCGAGGGCGAGCGTCCCCGGATCCACGCGGATGGACGTGAGCCGGGCCAGTTCGGTAATGATGTCCAGTTGGGTCTCGGGCAGTCCGGTGGCGCCGCTCAGTCTGCGCCGGAACCGGACGGGGTTGCTCATGTCCTTGCCGGCCAGGGCGGCGAGGCCCTCGGACGGCAGGTGGAGCCGTTCCACCTCCTCGACCACCTGGCGGTCGATGCGGAAGCGGATGGTCCGGTAGACCTCCTGGTCGAACACGTTCTCCACGAAGAACAGCAGCAGGAACGACATGACGCCGGCGACCAGCGGGGTGGCCAGCCACCCCAGGGAGATGCTCCCCAGGATGTTGTACCGGATACCCCTGCCCCCCCGGAGCAGACCGATGCCGATGATGGCCCCGATCACCGCCTGGCTGCTGCTGACCGGAACCAGAGGGAAGGTGGGCAGGCCGTGGGTGGCCAGCCAATGCTCGAGCCGGGCCGAGGCGAAGAGGAACAGGGTGATCGAGTGGGCCAGCACCACCACCAGGGCGGCCACCGGGGACATCCGCACGAGCCCCCCTCCGACCGTCCGCATGACCCGCTGGGAATAGGTCACCACCCCCACCCCGATGGCCACCGAACCCAGCAGGAAAAGCTGCTGGGTGGCGCTGAACGTCAGGCCCCAGAAATGGACGTCATGGAACGGGTTCTCGGGCAGGAAGATCCCCATGACGTTGGCGATGTTGTTGGCGCCCAGGCTGTAGGAACCGAACGCACCGACGATGAGCAGGCCGAAACGGGTCAGGGCGTCCAGTTCCAGCAGGTGGGGCTTGGCCCGCCGGATGGCCCAGCGCAGCAGAAGCATCAGGATCACCGCATTGAATCCGCTGAGCAGCGGGCAGGCGATCCAGGTCAGGACGATGCGGGTCAGGGACCGGGTGTCGGTCAGGGCCGAGGCGTAGACGTTCCAGCCGATGATCGCCCCCACGACCGCCTGCGAGGTCGAGACAGGCAGCTTCAGCCGGGTCATCCAGAAGGTGGCCAGGGCCGCGGCGAGGGCCACCGTGAAGGCCCCGGCCAGGGCGTTGACGGCTCCCAGCTGGCCCAGGGTGTGGGCCGCCCCCGAACCGCTGATGGTCGCCCCCAGCACGATGAAGAAGGAACAGAGGAGAGCCGCGGTCCTGAACTTGACCATGCGCGACCCGACCGCGGTCCCGAAGACGTTGGCCGCGTCGTTGGCGCCGAGGGACCAGCCCAGGAACAGCCCGCTGGAGAGGAAGACCAGGATCTCCATCAGATGTTCCGCTTGATCACGTAGATGGCCAGCCGGTCAGCCACCGCCTCCGCCTGATCCGAGACCGACTCCACGTTGTGGGCGAAATACCTCAGCTGGGTCTTGCGGGCCAGTTCGAGATCCATCCTGAAGATGCGCCGCTTGAGGCCGTCGCTGAGCTTGTCCGCCTCGCGTTCGTAGTGATGCACCTTGAACAGGTGGTCCTTGACGGCGGCCACGTCCCGGAAAAAGGCCCGGGCCGCCATGACCGCCGACTCGCCGGCCAGGCAGCTCGCCTCCGCGAGACGCAGGTATCCCTCGTGCAGTTCCGTGGGGATGTCCGGGATCTCGACCGCGAACTGATGGAGGCTGCTCTTGGCCATGTCGATGATGTTGTCGGTGTTCTCGAGCAGGCCCAGGACGTCGCCCCGGTGGTCGGGAATCAGGGAATGGCTGTAGAGGTGGGCCTCGACCTCCTTGCTCAGCTTGTCGGCCTGGGACTCGTGGGAGGCGATGGCCTGCAGCCGCCTCTCGAATTCCTGCTGCTCGCCCGCCAGGTAGGCGCGCACCCCCTCCTTGAAGACCAGGGCTCCCTCGGCCACCTGATCGAGGAAGTCGTCGATCTGGGACTCGATCACCTTGCTGGACCTGAACAGAGGCATGGGTCCTTCCCCCCGGGCGTTCGTTGGGATAATAACGAGGCGCGGGGTTCGCCCCCCCGCCCCGGCCATCATGAATCTTCCATTAAAGCGATTTCCCGGCAAAGTTCCAGAAGAACCCGCAGAAAGCCTCCGACGGGCGGTTGCAAAAAACCGAAACTACTGGACCGTTGACACAAACCGGCGCTTTCCGCTAGGGTATCCGGACAAGGATCGTTCCCCTTCATCCGCAAAGGAGCCCCGACAATGAAGAAGACCCTGATCCTGACCTCGGCCTGCCTGTGCCTGCTCGCCTGGACCCTGCTCCCTGCCGGGGCGTCCGCCCAGGAATTCAAGGGCAAGGTCGGCGGCGGCCCCACCGGCGGGACCTTCAACACCTTCGCCAACGCCATGGCCGTCTACGTGCCCAAGAATCTCGAAAACGTGAAGCTCTCGGCCATCGGCTCGGGCGGTTCGGTGGAGAACCTGAAGCGTGTCAGCTCCGGGGAGAGCGATTTCGGTCTCTGTTATGCCGTGGACAGCGCCCTGGGCTGGAAGGGCAAGCTGCCCAAGGACGAGACCAAGTACGACGGCCAGCGGGCCATGGGCTTCCTCTACGGTGCTCCCGCCCAGCTCGTGGTCCGGGCCGACAGCCCCTTCAAGAGCGCCAAGGACCTGGCCGGCAAGCGCGTGGCCGTCGGCAACGCGGGCAGCGGCGCCGCCGCCAGCGCCGAGCGCTTCTTCCGCCACCTGGGAGTCTGGGACAACTTCGATCCCCAGTTCCTGGGTTACAGCGCCGCCGCCAGCGCCTTCAAGGACGGCAAGATCGACGCCTTCTGGGTCCTGGTCGGTTATCCGAACCGCAGCATCATCGAGGCCAGCGTCCAGGTCGACATCCGCCTGATCGACGTGGGCAAGGATGCCGAGGCCAGCGGCTTCTACGACGAGTTCGCCTACATCCCCATGGAGATCCCCGCGGGGACCTACGGCGACGGCACGCCTGCGTGCGCCACCTTCCAGGACGCGACCGTCCTGTGCGTCAACCAGAACGTCCCCGACGAGGTGGTCTACGGGATCATGAAGGCCCTGTGGAGTCCCGAGGGCATGGAAGCCATGGTGGCCGCCAAGAAGACCTTCGACACCATGAACCTGGAGAACAATTTCCTGGGAGCTTCGGTCCCCCTGCACCCCGGTGCGGTGAAGTTCTGGGAAGACACCGGGATCAGCGTCCCGGACAAGCTGAAGTGATGGGGCCGGCCGTCCACCGGACAGCCCCATCGACGAGGTCCTGAGGAAACCGAGGGGGAGGGCCTTGCCTTCCCCCTCTTGCCGACACGAGGAAAGAACCCGAAACGAAGAAAGCCGAGCCCCATGAGCGGACCCGACAACGACACCACCCGGGACGACCTGCCCGAGGGCGCCGATCAGGCCGTCCTCGATGAATTGATGGAGAAGGACGCGAAGTCCGGGCGAGACCTGAAGAGCTTCTGGTACATGTTGACCTCCGCCCTGGGCCTGGTCATGGTCCTGTTCTACATGTACAACGCGGCGATCCGGCCCGTGGACACGCAGTATTTCCTGGGCGTGTACGTCCTGCTCACCTTCGTGATGGTGTTCCTGACCTACCCCATGACCGCCAGGTCCCGGACCGACCGCCCCTCCGTCTCGGACATCCTGCTGTCCTTCGTCTCGATCGGCGTGGTCGGTTACTGGATCCTCGAGTACGCCGAACTGAACTATCGCATGGGTTCCGAATCCTCCACCGACACCTTCGTGGCCGTCGTGGGCATCCTGGTGTCCCTGGAGGCGGCCCGCCGCGTCCTGGGCCTGAGCATGACCATGGCCGGGGTGGTCTTCCTGGCCTACCTCCTGTTCGGCAACCTGCTCGACGGTCTGCCCGTGCTGGGCGCCTTCGCCCACGACGGGTTCCGCATCGCCCGCGCCCTCAACTTCCTCTTCTACAACCAGGACGGGGTCTTCGGGATCATGGCCGACGTCCTGGTGACCTACGTGATCCTGTTCATCTTCTTCGGCTCGTTCCTGAAGGCCTCCGGGGCCAGCAAGTTCTTCATCGACCTGCCCCTGGCCCTGGCCGGCCGGACCGTCGGCGGCCCTGCCAAGGTCGCCGTCATCGCCTCGGGGTTCTTCGGTTCGGTGAGCGGCTCGGCCATCGCCAACACCGTATCGACCGGCGCCTTCACCATTCCCATGATGAAGAAGGCCGGATTCAAGCCCCACGTGGCGGGGGCCATCGAGCCCGCCGCTTCCATCGGGGGGATGTTCATGCCCCCCATCATGGGCGCCGGCGGCTTCCTCATGGCCGAGATGACGGAGATCCCCTACGTCGAGATCATGAAGATGGCCATCTTCCCGGCCGTCATGTACTTCCTGTCGGTCTTCGTCATGATCCATTTCGAGGCCAAGCGGTACGGGATCTACGGCAAGGTCGATCCCGACGCCCCGACGGCCTGGCAGATCCTCAGGAAGGAGTGGTTCCTGGCCACGCCTCTGGTCATCATCGTGGTGATGATGCTGATGGGTTTCAGCGCGGGCTTCGCGGCGGTGCTTGCAACCCTGAGCTGCGTCGTCGTCAGCTGGGGCACCGCCGACCACAGGATGGGCTGGCGCCGGATCATCGACGCCATGATCGAGGGGGCCCGGAACACGTTGATCATCGGAGCGACCGTCGGCGTGATCGGCATCATCGTGGGCACCATCAGCCTTTCGGGCATCGGCCTGAAGTTCTCCGACATCATCATCAGCCTGTCGGGCGGATTCCTGCCGGTGGCCATCCTCCTGATCGGTGTCGCCTCCCTGGTTCTGGGCATGGGCGTCCCGGTGACCGCCGCCTACCTGATCACCGCGGTGCTCACCGTGGGCTCGGTCTCGAACATGATCGCCATGCAGAACTTCGGGGTATCCTTCGCCGAACTCCAGAACCCCGCCATGGGGGATCTGTCCGTCGATGCTTACAGGGCGTTGATCGCCAGTTCCGCCCAGCATGCGGCCTGGGTCCTGATCGCCTCGCACATGATCGTCTACTGGTTCAGCCAGGATTCGAACATCACCCCGCCGGTCTGCGTGGCGGCCTACGCGGGAGCGGCCATCGCCGGCTCCGATCCCTGGAAGACCGGCTGGACCAGCTTCAAGTTCGCCAAGTTCCTCTACGTCGGGCCCTTCCTCTTCGCCTACAGCCGGGGCTTCCTGCTGGACGGCACCCCGCTGGAGATCTTCATGGCCTTCCTCACCATCGCCCTGGGGACGATCGCCTTCGGCAGCCTGACCATGGGCTATCTGGCCTGCGGGATGAGCCTGCTGGAATGGGGCATCATGGCCGTGGCCACCCTCATCCTGTTCTTTCCCGGGATCATCCACGCCGTCACCCCCACGGTGGACCTGCCTTCGCTGGCCGTCGACGGCCTGGGCATCATCCTGTGGGGCGTCGTGTTCCTGATCCAGAAAGGCCGCATCAAACAGGACCCCACCCTGGTCCTGCCCATCCACGAGCGCAAGGCCCTGAGGAAAGCGGCCCGGGCGGCTTCCTGAGGTGTGACCGGAACAGGGGATTCACGAAGGGGGGCTGGCCGTCAGGCCAGCCCCAGTTTCTTGCGGATGTCGGCCTGGACTTCCTCGACCGTCCCGGTGCCGTCCGCCGAGACCACCAGTTCCTTCTGGGCGAAAAGGGCCAGAACGGGCCTGGTCTTCTGGTGGAAGTCCTCGATGCGGCGACGGACCGTGGTCTCGGTGTCGTCCGCCCGTGGGACCAGGTCGCCGCCGCAGACGTCGCACCGGTTGGGAACCTCGGGCCGGTGGAAGATGAGATTGTAGTCCAGACCGCAGTTGCTGCAGAGGCGCCGGGCCAGGACCCGCTGGAGCACCACCTCGTCGGGCACCTCGATGTTGATCACCGCATCGATGTCGAAGCTCTCGAGGAAGAACTCGGCCTGCGGCGCGTTGCGGGGGAACCCGTCCAGGATGAAGCCGTAGTTCCAGTCGTGCTCGCTCAGGCGGCGGTGGATGATCTCGGCCACGATGTCGTCCGGAACCAGCATGCCTCCGGCCACGATCCGCTTGATGCGGGCGGCCAGCTTGGTGTGGTTCTGGATCTGCCGGCGGAAGATGTCCCCCACGCTGATGTGGACCAGGTCGTAGGCCTCGGCCAGCAGCTTGGCCTGGGTCCCCTTGCCGCAGCCCTGCACCCCCATGATCACGTATTTCTGCATCGCTTCGCCCCCGCGCGTTGAAGTCCTCCCGCCATTATCGACAAGTCGCCCGGAGGATCAAGCGATTCCCCGGCCCGCCTCCCCGGTGGCAGGACGGCCTGAGGGAGTGTATCATCCGGCGGTCCGGATTCCCGCCTGCAAGCGAAAGGATCACCCGTGTGCGGCCGCATCATGCTCACCAGCCCCCCCCACGTCCTGGCCGAGGCCTTCTACCTCGACCAGGTACCGGACCTGGCGCCTCGATTCAACATCGCCCCCGGCGGCCCCCTCGCCGCGGTCCTGCCCCTGCCGGAGGGTCCCGGGCGCATCATCCGCCTGCTCGACTGGGGCCTGGTGCCGCCCTGGAGCAGGGACCCTTCCGGGGGGCCCAAGCTGATCAACGCCCGCGGCGAGACCATCACCGAAAAGCCCGCCTTCGCCGAATCCTTCATCCATCGGCGCTGTCTGATCCCCGTGGACGGTTTCTACGAGTGGCAGAAACGCGGCAAGGAACGGCAGCCGTTCCTGATGCGACGCAAGGACAAGGGGGTCTTCGCCCTGGCCGGGGTCTGGGCGCGCTGGGAGTACCCCGGCCGGCGGACCCTGGAAACCTGCGCCATCGTGACCACCGGGGCCAACAGCCTGATGCGCCCCATCCACCACCGGATGCCCGTCATCCTGCCGCCCGGCGACTGGAAGCTCTGGCTGGATCTCGACCCGGACAAGGCCGATCTTTGCCTGGCCCTGCTGAAGCCGGCCCCGGTCGAGGATCTGCTGGCCTATCCCGTGACGCCCCGGGTCAACCGGCCGGAGTTCGACCGGCCCGAATGCGTCGAACCGGTCTGGGACGACGGGCCGGGGCAACTGAACCTGTTCGGCGGACCGGCCTGAACCCTCACCCCGGAAGGATCGCCTCATGACGCATGCGGCCGCCCCCACCCGCCTTCGCCTGTTCCTCGACACCGCCGAGATCGACCGGTGGCGCCGCCACCTGCCCCTGGGCATCTTCCACGGGGTCACCACCAATCCCCTGCTGCTGGAACGGGCGGGCGTTCCCTGCACGGTCGAATCCCTGCGCCGCCTGGCCGGCGAGGCCGCGGCCCAGGGCTCCCGGGAGATCCACCTTCAGACCTGGGGCGACACGGCCGAGGAGATGGCCGCGCACGGGCGCGAACTGGCCGCGTGCGCCGGCAAGGGGCTGGCCGTCGCCGTCAAGGTCCCGGCCACCGCAGCCGGACTCGCCGCCGCAGCCGCCCTCAGGAGCGAAGGCGCCGCCGTGACCCTGACCGCGGTGTTCAATCCCGGCCAGGTCCTGGCCGCCGCGTCGCTCGGGGCCGCCTACGCGGCCCCCTATCTCGGCCGCCTGGACGATGCGGGTCGGGACGGTCTCGCCCAGATCCTGGCCATGCACCGGATCCTCACCGGGACGGCCTCCCCGGTCCGGCTGCTGGTGGCCAGCCTGCGCCGGCCCGAACAGGTCCTCGCCCTGGCCGCCGAGGGTCTGGACACCTTCACCCTGACCCCCGGACTGATCGAACCCCTCCTGCAGGACGAACTGACGGAAAGGGCGGCCGCCGCCTTCGCGGAAGCTGCCCGGGACAAATGAAAACGCAAGAGTAAGATCATTCCGTCCCGCCAAACATCCTGGTTGCACCCGATCCCCCATCCCAACCAGGAGGGATGCCATGAAAACCTTGCACACGCCGATCCCGACCGTCCTCGCGGCGGCGGTCCTGCTGATCCTGTCCAGCTCCGCTCCGGCCGAATTCGCCACCGTCCAGCTCCGCGCCACCGACGACGCCTACGTCGACAGCGCCTACCCTGACGCCAACTACGGCGCCTCGCTGAACAGCTACGTCGGCGACCGGGCCTCCCAGCTCGGCGGCACCTGCCTGAGCTTCTACCAGTTCGACATGACCGCGGTCCCTTACAACGCCGAGATCACCAACGCCGAGCTGTGGCTCTGCAAGCACGAGAAGTACGGGACTCCCGAGCAGACCTTCACCGTCGACGTCCACCTGGTCACCAGCCCGGGCTGGGACGAGAACGCCGTCACCTGGAACGCGCCTCCGGCCTACTTCCACCTGCCCACAGCTTCGGCCACCGGGACCTTCAATCCTCCGGGATGGGCGACCTGGAACGTCACCCCTGACGTCGCCGGAACCCGGCCATCCGGAGTCCTGGTGGGCTGGGCCGTGAAGATGAATCCCCTGCCGCAGTGGGCCTGGCTGAACTTCTACACCGGCGAGCAGGTGCCGATGCCCGACTACCGTCCCCTGCTGGAGATCACCTACAACACCATCGTGGCGGCCGAGCCCAGCAGCTGGTCCGGGGTCAAGGCCCTGTTCCGCTAGGCGGTCCTGCGACGGCAAGAGGCCCGGCTTCCCCAGGGGAAACCGGGCCTCGCACCATGTCGGACCATGGCATCAGGCCAGGTACCGCTCCAGCAGCCCCGCCAGCAGGTCGGGCACCAGGGCCATGTTCTCCGGGGATTCGACGTAGGCGATCCGCATCTGGGTGCGGCCGGGATTGGGTCCGCCCCCGGGAACGCTGTAGAACCCCGCCATGGGGGCGGTCAGGAGGGTCAGGGGCCTGCCCTCGATCTCGACCTTCCCCTCGCGCGCGCAGTACAGGACGAACTGGAGGGCGTCGAAATCCGCAGGCGCGATGTCCCTGACATCGACCACCGAGTAGATGCTGGCGTCCGGACGGGAGACGATGACCCCGGGCAGGAGCTGCCGGGTCCGGTCCGTGAAGGTCTGGAGCATGCCGCGGTAGTAATCCCGCTGGCGCGCGAACCATGCCTGAAGGTCGGCGTGGGATTCGGCGGCCAGCCCGGCGAAGATCCACTGGCCGATGATGTTGCTGCACAGGCCGGCGGTGTTCTCGGCGACCGCCCGCTTGTGGAACTCCGGGCTGTCGGTGACCAGGCCGCCGATGCGCAGGCCGCAGGCGTTCCAGACCTTCGAGGCGGTCTCGATGCTGATGCGGCGCCCGGTGATGCCCGGCACGTCCTGCTCGGTCAGGCCCCAGACGCTGATGGGCTCGTCACCCGAGTAGTAGAGCTCCCGGTAGGCCTCGTCGCTGATCATCCACATCCCGTACTCCACGCACAGACGTCCCAGGGCGGCCAGGGACCGGCGGTCGTAGAGCTGGCCGGTCGGGTTGTCGTAGGGGATGACGACCATGGCGCCGGGACGGTGCTCCCGGATGACGGACTCGATCTCGTCGATCCCGGGCAGGGAGAAGCGCCCGTCCTGCCCGAGGTTCCGCGTGATGGAGACCGTCGCCCTACCCAGCCGCTCGGCGAAGGCCTTGTAGTTGGTGTAGGCCGCGTCGATCAGCAGCAGGGGCCGTTCCCTCGATCCCGCCGGCCCGCAGCACCCGACGACGACCAGTTCCATGGCCTGGCTGCCCCCGTCGGTGACCTGGGTCAAGAGTCCTTCGGTGGGGAATCCGCTGGCGGCGATGATGTTCCTGAAGGCCGCATTGGTCTCGGGCAGGCCGACCGTCGCGGTGTACTTCACCACGCCCCCGGCGAAGGGACTGGGGGCTGCGCCCAGGGTGCGCAGGCGCTCCTGCATGGCCGGATGCATGGGGAGCGAGACGTTGCCGATGGCCGTGTTCAGGGCCTCGGTGCCGTCGGTGCGGGACGCGAACTCGATCTGGGCCAGGCGGATGACCGAAGGTTGGCGGGAGGCGAAGTGCGCGGACAGTCTGGGATCAGCCATCGTTCCCTCTCCTGGTGGCGGCCGCCGGGTCACTCCCCCACGACCTGCACGAAGATGCGGCGCTCCCGGGGGTCGTTGTCGTGGTCGATGACCACGATCTGTTGCCAGGTCCCCAGGACCAGCCTCCCCCGGTGCAACGGTACCGTAATGGTGGGTCCCAGGAACGACGCCCGCAAATGGGAAAATCCGTTGTCGTCACCCCAGGTATCCCCGTGCCGGGTGGGCAGGGAACCGGGCCTGCACGCCAACACCGGATCGGGGACCGCTAGCGGCGGCCGCGCCCTCCCCGTCCCCGGCCATCATCGTCGTCATCGTCATCGTCGTCATCATCATCGTCGTCGTCATCATCGTCATCATCATCATCGTCGTCATCATCGTCATCATCTCCGTCATCATCATCGTCATCGCCGTCATCGTCCTCGCGGTCCCCGTCGTCACCCGTTTCCTCATCATCGTCATCCCCACCGCCGCCCCCCGGCAGCCCAACACCGAATCCCGCCCCACCGGGAATGTTGTCGTCCAGGGTCTGGGCCAGACCGTCCGGGCCCGCGGAAAAGACGATCCTGGCTGCCGGATCCACCAGGAAGGAACGGCCCCAGCCGTCCTGATCCAGGTCCGATCCGAGGTGGAGAGCCTCCCGATCGGCGCCCGACCAGTCCCCGGCCAGCGCCAGCTGGGGATCGCTGGTCAGCGCATCCTGGGCGGTCTTGACCCGGCGCAGTGTCTCCATCCTGCCGGGAGGCACCGCGCTCACCGACCACTGGATGTCGTCCCCGCCGCCCCCGTCATCGGCGAGGTCGGGACCGCTGCTGCGCAGGATCAGGTCGGGAGGGTAATGGCCGTTGCTCTGCACGGACATGGTCACCGGTCTGAACCAGGGATCCAGGAAGAGGCCGGCATCGGCGGGCAGGTAGCGGCCCAGCAGTTCGGCGGGTGCCGTCGGGAAGGCCGCATGGTCGCGGTAGTACCGGGAGGCCGCCTCGCCGATGGCCCGGAGCGAGGCCGAGCAGACCTGGATGTTGTTCCGGTCGATCTGGCCGGGTGTCACCACCACCAGCAGGTCGTCGGATTGGGCGGCCAGTTGCCACGTCCCCCCGACGGACCCGCAGGTCAGGTCGCCATCCTCTCCTGCGCTGGCCACGACGGCCCCCGCAGCAGCAACCGGATGGGTCGCCGGCGACGGATCGTAGTGGTAATCGAGTCCGAACTCGTCCCGGAGGATCTCCTCGAGGGTCCCCTCACGCCCACCGACGTAGGGGCCTTGCCAGCCGGTCACCCCCGGATCGCTGAACAGGGCCGCGAGCCCCTCGCCGGCGGAGGGAAAGCGTCCGGTATCCTCGTAGAATCCCAGGAGTCCCGTGCGCAGGGTCGCCAGTTCCCGGCTTGTGGAGTCGGACCTGGCGCCCTGGAGTTGCCGGTAGGCCAGGGGGGCGGCGATCCCGGCGAACAGGGCGACGATCGCCACGGCGATCAGGATCTCCGTCAGGGTGAAACCCCGCCGGTCGACGCGGTTGGTGGACATGGCAAGCCTCCTCGATGCTCCGGTCTGCAGGAATCCTGCTCCGGTTATCGGGAATCGTGAGGAGGGTATTGAGGAAAACCGGCCCCTCCTGCGGGGAGGGGCCGGTCCGGGGAATCGTCGGGGGATCGCGGCTACTTGATCAGCAGCGGCGCGATCACCACGCTGATCACCGACATCAGCTTGATGAGGATGTTCAGGCTGGGGCCCGAGGTATCCTTGAACGGATCGCCCACGGTGTCGCCCACGACCGCGGCCTTGTGGGCGTCGCTGCCCTTGCCGCCGAAGTGGCCGCTCTCGATGTGCTTCTTGGCGTTGTCCCAGGCGCCGCCGGCGTTGGACTGGAACAGGGCCAGCAGCACGCCGCTGGCGGTCACGCCGGCCAGCAGGCCGCCCAGCATCTCCGTGCCGCCCAGGAAACCGATCGCCACGGGTGCGACGACCGCGATCAGGCCCGGAACGATCATCTCCCGGATGGCCGCGGCCGTGGAGATGTCCACGCAGCGGCGGAAGTCGGCCACGCCCGTGCCCGCCATCAGGCCGGGGATCTCCTTGAACTGGCGGCGGACCTCCTCGATCATCGAGAAGGCCGCGCGGCCGACGGCGTCCATGGCGAAGCTGGAGAACAGGAAGGGCAGCATGGCCCCGAACAGCAGGCCCACCAGGACGGTGGGCACCAGCAGGTTGATGGTCTCGAGGCCCACGATCTGCTGGTAGGCGCTGAACATGGCCAGGGCGGTCAGGGCGGCCGACCCGATGGCGAAGCCCTTGCCGATGGCGGCGGTGGTGTTGCCCACGGCGTCGAGCTTGTCGGTGCGGGCCCGGACTTCCTTGCCCAGGCCGGCCATCTCGCTGATGCCGCCGGCGTTGTCGGCGATGGGCCCGTAGGCGTCCACGGCCAGCTGGATGCCGGTGGTCGAGAGCATGCCCAGGGCGGCGATGGCGATGCCGTACAAGCCGGCGAACTTGAACGCGACCAGGATCACGACGCCCAGCACGATGATCGGCAGCGCGGTGGACTTCATGCCCAGCCCCAGGCCGGCGATGATGTTGGTCGCCGCGCCGGTCTCGCTCTGCTTGGCGATGCCCCGGGCCGGTTTCTTGTCCTCGGCCGTGTAGAATTCCGTGATGACGCCGATGGCGATGCCGCCGGCCAGGCCGGCGATGGTGGCGATGAACACGCCCAGCCACTTGTCGGCGGGGAGCATCAGGTTGGCGATCAGGCCCGTCAGCACAGCCATGATGACGCCGGCGCCGAAGGTGCCGATGTTCAGGGCGGTCTGGGGATTGCCGCCCTCCTTGGTCCTGACGAAGAAGGTCCCGATGATCGAGACCACGATGCCGGCGCCCGCCAGCACCAGGGGCAGCAGGACCGCATTCAGGTTCCCGGCCGGCAGGAAGGCCACGCCCAGGATCATCGAACCCACGATGGATCCCACGTAGGACTCGAAGAGGTCGGCGCCCATGCCGGCCACGTCGCCGACGTTGTCGCCCACGTTGTCGGCGATCACCGCGGGGTTGCGCGGATCATCCTCGGGAATCCCCGCCTCGACCTTGCCCACCAGGTCGGCTCCCACGTCGGCGGCCTTGGTGTAGATGCCCCCGCCCACGCGGGCGAACAGGGCGATGGAACTGGCGCCCAGGGAGAACCCGGAGATCACCTGCAGCAGGCGGGTCGTGCCCCATGCCTCCCCGTAGACCTGGGAATAGATGATGTACAGGATGCTCAGCCCCAGCACGCCGAGGCCGACGACGACCATGCCCATGACCGTGCCGCCGCTGAACGCCACGGCCAGGGCCTTAGTCAGGCCGTCGCGGGCGGCGTTGGTCGTCCGCACGTTGGCCAGGGTGGCGATCTTCATCCCGAAGAAGCCCGCGGCGCCGGAGGCCACAGCTCCCAGGACGAAGGACAGGCCGATCAGGGCGTGGGAGTTGGCGAGCTTTGCGTTGCCGAAGGCCAGCAGGACGGCCACGATGACCACGAAGATCGCCAGGACCCGGTATTCGCGGTTCAGGAAGGCCATGGCGCCCTCGTGGATGTGGCCGGCGATGGTCCGCATCTTCTCGTCGCCGGCGTCCTGGCGCTTGACCCAGGAAGCCTTGTAGGCGGCGAAAAGCAACGCCAGCACACCGGCGGCGGGGATGAGATAAATCACGGTTTTCCTCCTGCACAGGGGGTGGATCCGGATGGACGGGCTCAATAAAGACAGACGCCCGGGACCGAGCGTCTGCCCTGAAAACGAGACAATTCTAGCAAAATCCCCCGGGTCCCGCAAGCGAAGACCAACAAGCCAAGACCGGCCGGGGGAAGATCAGCCCCGCCTACTTGTTCTCGATCGAGACGAGTTCCACCTCGAACACCAGGGTGGAGTTCGGCGGAATGGACTGGCCGTATCCCTGGGCTCCGTAGCCCATGGCTGGCGGGATGATCAGCTGGGCCCGGGTGCCCACCTTCATTCCCTCGAGCCCGACGTCCCAGCCCGGAATGACCATGCCCGCGCCCAGGCGGAACCGGTAGGGCTCGCCCCGGGACAGGGAGGTGTCGAACAGGGCGCCCTTCTGGCCGCCCTCCCAGATCCAGCCCGAGTAGTGGACCGAGATCTGGTCGCCGGGCTCGGCGACCGGACCGTCGCCCTGCTGCAGGATCTCGATGTCCAGCATGGGGAGGCTCAGGACCTCGATGTCGAAGGCCAGGGTCGAACTGGGCGGAATCACCGGCGGCCGGCCCTGTTCCCCGTAGGCCATCTCCGGACCGATCAGCAGGGTGCGCTTGCCGCCCACGTGCATGCCGGGAATACCCTTCTCCCACCCCTGGATCACGAAACTCCGGCCCAGCAGGAGGGCGAAGGGAAGGCCCCGATCCACGGAGCTGTCGAACTTGGTCGTCTTCTCCCCGTTCTCGTACAACCAGCCGGTGTAGTGGACCTCGACGAAGTCGTCGGCCTCGACCACGGCCCCGTCGCCCATCACCGAATCGACGTAGCTCAGTCCCGGCATGATTTCCTGGAAGGCCGTCTTGCCGGCCTGGTCGCCCCCGTCGTTCTGGCAACCGGCGCCGGCCAGCACGCCGATCAGGATGACGGCCACGGCCGCCGCGGAGATGTTTCGCATCATCATCCTCTGGGTTTCTGGTGAGGTGCCCGTCCCGGAGCCCCGGGATCGGATTCGCCCGGACAATCTCGCACAACCGGCCGGGGATTTCAACGGCTGGTCCGGGGACCGAGGCCGACCTTGCCTTGCGGGGGGATTGATTGCATAGTCCATGACCACCCGAGAGGCTCTCCGAACCGGTCGCACGACCGCCAACCGAGGACACCCATGCGCGGGAACCGAGGCGTCCTTCAGAACCTGAGCATCCTGACCGCCGGCCAGATCGCCGCCCAGCTCCTGAACGTCTGGGCCCTGGTCTTCCTCGCCGGCCATCTGGGGGCGCACTGGTTCGGGGTCATCCAGATCGGCGTGGCCTTCATGGCCTACGCCCTGATCATCGCCGAGTGGGGCATGGCCACCCTCGGGGTCCGCGAGATCTCCGTCCTGGAAGATCCCGGGGCCGTGTTCCGTTACGCCTGTTCCCAGACCGGGATGATGCTGCTGCAGGCGATCGTGGTCCTTGCCCTGGGCCTGGCGGTCCTGCCCCAGCTCCCCTTCTACCGCGAGGACAACCTCGTCTTCCTGTTCTACCTGTTGACCGTCCTGCCCCAGGCCTTCTTCCAGTCGTGGATCGCCACGGGCATCGAACGCATGACCTGGGTCGCGGTGAACAAGACCGCCAACAGCCTCCTGTACGCGCTCTTCATCCTCGCCCTGCTGCCGGTCCTGGGGAACTGGTCCTCCCTGGCGGTGCACCGCTGGGTTCCTTTGATGCTGATCGCCTCCATGGCCCTGGGCAACCTGGCGGTGGCTGTCCCGCTTTCCCGCCGGCTGGGATCGTTCGTCCGTCCCACCCTGCCGGCGTGGAGCGAGATGCGCCGCCGCTGGCGGGCCACCGCGGCCATCGGCGCCAACGCCATCGTGCTGCGGATCATCCTCAACGTCGACCTGCTCATGCTGGGCATCCTGGCCTCGCCGGAGGTCGCCGGTTCCTACGCCGCCGCCTCCCGCGTTCTCTTCTTCCTGGTGGTGGCCGTGGACGTCCTGTGGGCCGCCCTCCTGCCGCGCCTGTCCCGGCTGGCCGCCAACGACCCCGCGGGGTTCCGGACGGCCTTCAACACCTTCTTCGGGGTCCTGGCCGGGGCCCTGGCGCCCCTCGCCCTGGGCGGCGTGCTCCTGGGCGGCGACATCGTGGCCTTCCTGTACCGGGGGCAGTTCCCGGACGCCGAACGTCCCTTCCAGCTGCTGGCGGTGGCCTACCCCCTGCTGGGCCTCAGCTCTTACCTGGGCAACTCCCTGCTGGCCATGGGGCGGCAGCACCGGTACACCACCCCCTTGCTGATCGCGGCCGGAGTCGCGATCCTGGGCACTGCGGTCCGGATCCCCGCCCAGGGGGCGACCGGGGCGGCAGGCGCGATGCTCCTCGCCCACGGCATCCTCCTGACGCTGGTGACGGCCAACCAGCGCCACCTGTTCAGCGCCGGCTGCGGGCGGCTGCTCCTGTTCCTGGTCCTGCCCTTGGCGGCCCTCGCCGGCGTGATCCGGGTCACGGCCGACCTGCCCGTGCCGGCGCGCATCGCCCTCGGGGGCGGGATCTACCTGGCCCTGGCGGCCTTTCCGGTCCGCCGTTTCCTGCATCGGGAGCGCCCATGAAGATCCTGTTGCAGAACTCCCTCTACTGGCCCGACCTGGTCGGCGGCGCCGAGCAATGCACCATGCTCCTCGCCCGCCTCCTGCGGGAGCGGGGCCACCGTGTCGACATCCTCAGCACCAGCGGCCGCCACGGCCGGAGCGGCGAGTTGAGCGAATCCCCGGACGTGGACGGGGCGGGCCGCGTGTTCAAGGGGGATTCCCACGGCCTCTACGACCTGATCGACCTGGGCGACCGGCGTCCCGGCATCCTGGTGCGGGGGCTGCACCATTACGCCGCGGTCCATTCGCCCCGCTGGCGCCGGCTGGCCCTGGGCCTCCTGCGGGATCTCGAGCCCGAAGTGCTGCACACCAATTCCCTGGTCGGCCAGACGCCCGCCCTGTGGGAAGCGGCCGCCGGCCTGGGCGTCCCGGTCGTGCACACCCTGCACGACTTCCACCTGCTGTGCCCCCGCAACACCCTGCTGCGATCCAGCGGCGCCGACTGCCTGGCCCCTCCCCTGCCCTGCCGCATCCTGTCCCGGCTGAAGCTGGCGGCCACCCATCGGGTCCGGGCGGTGACGGCCCCATCCCGGTTCCATCTCGACCGGCACCTGCAGGCCGGAGGCTTTCCCCGCGCCCGCGCCGAGGTCGTCCCCAACGCCATCGATGACCTGCCCGGACGCGTGCCGGACCGGCCGCTGACCGGCCCGGTGCGGGGCCTCTTCCTGGGCGTGCTGGAGCCGCACAAGGGCATCGATCTGCTGCTGTCCGCCCTGGATCGGGCCTTCGCCTCGGATCGGTTCGGCGATCTGGAATTCGACTTCGCAGGCAGGGGCTCGGCCGCCGACCGGGTCCGGGAATTCTGCTTGCGGCACGAGGGCCGCGCCCGGTTCCACGGTTACGTCGACGGGGAGGCCAAGCGGGGCCTGCTGGCCGGGGCCCACCTGGCCGTCGTGCCTTCGACCTGCCAGGACAACTCCCCCCGGACCGTCCTGGACGCCCTGGCCTGGGGCTCGGCGGTCATCGCCAGCAGGCGCGGCGGCATCCCCGAGCTGGTGGAGGACGGCCGCGAGGGATTCCTCATCGAGCCCGGGGACGAGGATCTGCTGGCCGCCCTGGCCCGCTACGTCGAGGACCGGGCCCTGCTGGCGGAGCACGGCCTGGCCGCCCGCCGGCGCGCGGGGAACTTCACCCCCGACCGCCATGCCGGCCGCTTCGAAGAGATCTACCGTTCCGTGGCCGGCAGCCCGCAGGATCCGGCTCTCCAGCCCCGGCTTGACTGATCCGGCGGGCGGGCGAATAATGGCCCTTCCGTGTTCCGGAACTCCAACGACCAACCCGGCGGTAGCCTTGCGTCATTCCCTGGGGCAGCACTTCCCCTTCCTGGCGGGATTCTTCCTGGTGGTGAACCTGTTCGTGGTGCCCCCCGTGGACGCATCGCCCCGCCTGACCGACCTGCTGGGAATCGCCCTGGGGCTGCGCGTGATCTACCGCTTGGCCACCGGCCGCCAGCCCGTGCTGCCCCTGGCCTTCGCGATCTTCGCCCTCGCGTTCCCCCTCGCCTGGATCGTGCCCGCCTTCTTCATGGAGGACCAGGCCACCATCGTCCAGTCCGGCCGCTGGCTCCTGGCGATTCCCTGGGCCCTGACCCTCCAGGAGATCCTCCGGCGCGAGGACCACGCCATCGGGCTGGCCCGGGGCCTGGTCATCGGGTGCGGCGTCAACGTCGGGGTGATCATGCTGCAGGCCGTCGGCCTGGAGGGCTACCTGCGCTGGGCCGGGCTTTCCTCCGACAGCGCCATCTACTACTACACGACGGGACTGGCCCTGCGCCTGCCCGGCCTGCACGGCCATCACGGGGCCAGCAGCGCCGTCATGAGCCTCATCATTCCCGCGGCGATGTACCTCTACCTCAAGGGCCGGGCGGGCGCCCTGTGGGTCCTGGTGTCCCTCGGGGCCCTGATGATCGGCCTGCACCTGGCCAGCACGCGCAGCCCGCTGGTCATCACCGCCGCGACCCTCGCCTTCGCCATGCTGACCGCCAGACGCCTCGACCGCATCCTGGCCGCCCTGGGCGTGGTCCTGGTGCTCGTGGTTCCGGTCCTGGTCATGGTGGGGCCCCCCGGCGGCTGGAGCCGCTGGACCGACCAGCAGGCCATCAGCACCAACGCCCGGGAGCGCTTCGACAGCAACCTGGGTTCGGCGTACCTGACGGTGACGGTGCCCTGGGGCCACGGCGTGAAGAACGGAGCCCTGGAGCTGGCGGACCGGACCACGCAGTCGGCCACCCACAACGCCTTCCTCCAGGCCGGGCTGGTCTACGGCCTGCCGTTCGCCCTGCTGATGGTCCTGGGAGTCGGCCGGGCCGTCTCGCGAGCCAGGCACGGCCCGGCGCATCCGGGCCTGCTGCCTGCGTTGCTGGCGTTTCATTTCGGGGGGCTGGCCATGTTCGAGGAACACCTGAACAATCCGACCTTCATCATCCTCGTGGCCTGGTTCGTCACCGCGCTGATCTGGGCGCCCCGGCCGGCGGCGGAGGGGCCGCCGCGGGCCGGGACGCTGCCCGCAGGTCAGGCCGACTGAAAGATCCGGCTCCGGTTGCGCGCCAGGTAATCCCAGACGAAGGCCAGGACGAAGCCGCCGAACCCGCCCAGGACCACAAGGATCAGGATGGCCCGGAGCGGCCTCGGTCTGACGGGCTTGTCCGACACCACGGTCCCGCCGACCTTCTGCAGGGGAGACAGGAGGCTCAATTTGCTCTTGCGGGCCGAAATCTCGAGTTCCACGCCCCGCCGCTGGGCGGGGATGCCGATGGTCTTCTCCAGGTAGGCCTGCCCCATCTTCTCCTCGACCTCGCGCACCTTCGCTGCGACCGTCACCCGGCGCTTGAGTTCCAGGCGCCCGACCCTGATGTCGGCCAGGTCGGCCTCCAGGGCCATGCTGTCGGCCGCAGCCCTGGCGTCGCCAAGCGCCTGCATGAGATCGACCCGAGCCTGGGCCAGGCTCTGAAGAACGTCCCCGCCGTCGAGAACGGCGTCGCGCCGGACCCAGCCAGGAACCTCGTCCCGGGACCCGGGATCGGACGAGGCCACCTGGGCCATGACACCGTCCAGACGATCCAGCTCCGCCTCGTAGCCCGAGGCGGACCCCTCCTCGTTCCCGGCCCGGTCAAGGTAATAGGACTTCTGGCGTTTCTGGTATTCGATGTCGAAACCGATCTCGCGCGCCTGCTCCGCAACCATGAGGGATTCGGCGCGGGCGGCCTGGAACCTCAGTTCCAGATTCCCTTCGAGACGGTCGATCTCCAGGAGCTGGTTCTCCAGTTCGAGGATGTTCAGGCGCAGTCCGTCCCTGGTCAGCTTGATCTGGCTGCTCACCGAATCGGACTCGGCGTAGGCGTTGAAGAGGGTGATGGAGCTGTCGAGCAGGGAGGCCGCCAGGGCGGGGCTCGTGGCCGTCGTCCACAGGGTGATCACCTCGCCGCCCTGCAGGTTGGTCAATCCCTGGGCGATGAACTCGGCCGTGATGACCGGACGCTCGCTTTCCGGCAATCCGAGGCGGGCGACCAGATCCTTGCGGTAGAGTTCCTGCTCGTACCAGCGGGTGATGTCCTTGAGCTGCCATTGCCGGACGGGCCCGCCGCTGGGATCGTAGGCGGTGATGCCCGGCCGGATGGTGGCGTAGGCTTCCCAGCGCTTGGTGCCGAACTTTCCGTAGAGGAGCCCGGCGGCCAGCCCCAGCAGGGGCGGCAACAGGACCAGCCAGCGCCGCCTCCACAGGATGTTCAGGATGCCCGCCAGATCGACGGTCTGGTCGTCGCCGTGGTGTCCGTATTCCAAGCCTTGCCTCCCGGGCGTCCGGTTCGGTGTCGACTACAGCATGCCGCCCAACCGCTTCTGCGATTCGGTCTGGATCTGCGCGTGCAGGGAATTGCCGTGGGAATCCATGGTCACCACGACGGGGAACCGCTCGACCTGGAATTCCCAGATGGCCTCCGGAGATCCGAACTGCTCGGCCATGTGGACCCCGGGCACGTCGACGACCCGTTCGGCGAGGACCTGGGCGGCCCCCCCGATGGCGTGGAAGTAGACCGCGCCCACCTTCCGGCAGTATTCGAGGGTCTTGGGCCCCATCCCGCCCTTGCCGATGACCCCGCGGATCCCGAATTGCTCCATCAGGGGACCCTGATAGGGTTCTTCGCGGATGCTGGTGGTTGGCCCGGCCGCCTTGACCACCCACTTGCCGTTCTCCTTCACCACCACCGGTCCGCAGTGGTAGATGATGCTGTCCTTGAGATCCACGGGCGGCTTGCCGCCGTCGTGCAGGTACTTGTGGACGGCGTCGCGGCCGGTGTAGATCAGACCGGTGATCTCCACCCTGTCCCCCACCTTCAGGGCGCGGATCTTCTCTTCCGTGAACGGTGCTTCGAGCAGCATGATCCAGCCTCCTTCGGGTTAGTAGAGCCAGCGGGTGATCTTCCCGCCCTCGCTGAGGACGATGCCGTTGCGCCGGAACGCCCAGCACATGTAGGCGATGGAAACGAAGAACGAGGCCGGCAGCCGGTTCCGGTGGGTGACCTTCACCCCCAGGACGGTCGTCGAACCTCCGAACCCCATGGGGCCGATGCCGAGGCTGTTGCCCTCCTTCATGACCCGGGCCTCGAGCCTGGCCAGCTCGGGATCGTCGTTCCTGTCGTCCAGCTTGCGGAACAGGGTCTCCTTGGCCGCGACGTACCCGGTCCCCCGGTCCCCGCCGACGCAGACGCCCAGGATGCCCGGCCCGCAACCCTTGCCCTGGGCCTGGTGGACGGCGTCCAGCAGGCACTTGCGGACCCCTTCCAGGTCCCGGCCGGCGCCGAGGCGGGTGTCCGGCAGGCTGTACTGGCAGCTGGTGTTCTCGCAGCCTCCGCCCTTGAGCATCATCCTGACCGTCAGGGACTTGCCCCTGGTCCGGTGCAGGTGGAAGGAGGGGCTGCCGGGACCGAGGTTGGTGCCGCTGTTCTTCCCGGTGAGGGAATCCACGGAGTTCTGCCTCAGGTAGCCGACCTTGGTGGCCTGGACCACGGCCTTCTCGTAGGCCTTCACGAAGGTCCACTCGTCGCACCAGTCGGGCAGGTCGGCGTAGCAGATGATGGTCCCGGTGTCCTGGCACAGGGGCTGGGACTTCTCCCGGGCCAGCCGGATGTTGTCCCTGATCACCCCCATGGCGTACTTTCCGTTGCTGTCCTTGGCTTCGTTGCGCCACCCCTTGTCGATGGCGCCGATGACGTCGGCGGGCAGTTCCGCCGACGTGCGGCGGATCAGCTCCAGGAGATTCTGCTGCAGCAGTCTGGCGTCCATGGGAGCTCCTCGGGAAAATGGGTCGTTGACGCGACCGGTGGATATTAGCGGCCACCGGTTGCCAGGTCAAAGGTTCGTTGGTGTCAAAGGTTCGTTGGGCGGCGATTGCCGGATGACCGGGGGAGCGATCCGCGCTATCCTGCCCCTGGGTCCGGGTTTCGGGCCGGTCGCCCCCGGGCGCGCCTCCGTCAGTGAAAGGAATGCCACCGTGAAATACGTCCTGTTCGGCGCCGGTCTCCAGGGCACCGCCATGGCCTTCGATCTGCTGAAACACGCCCGGGGCACGACTGCCGTGACGGCCGTGGACGCCAACCCCGAGGCCCTGGCGGCCCTGTCCGCCAAGCTGGACGATCCGCGCCTGACCACCGTGGCCGGCGACGTGCGCGACCCGGCCCTCGCGGCCCCCCTGCTGGCCGGAGCCGACGTCGCCCTGAGCGCCGTGAACTACTGGTACAACGACGACCTGGCGGGTCTGGCCATCGCGGCCGGGGCCCACTTCCTGGACCTCGGCGGGAACAACGACGTGGTGGCCAGGGAGTTCGCCCGGTCGGACGAAGCCCGCGACCGGGGCGTCGCCGTGGTCCCCGACTGCGGCCTGGCCCCGGGCCTGGCCGGCATCCTGGGCTACCACCTGGCGACGGGTCTCGAGCGGTGCCGCAGCCTCAAGCTGAGGGTCGGCGGCCTGCCCGCCCGGCCCCTGCCGCCCATGAACTACAAGGTGGTGTTTTCGGTCCAGGGACTGATCAACGAGTACGTCGAGCCGGCCCTGGTCATCCGGGACGGCCGCATCCGGACCATCCCCTCCCTGACCGAACTGGAGACGCTCCGCTTCCCCGAACCCTTCGGCGAGCTGGAGGCCTTCCAGACCAGCGGCGGCATCTCCACCCTGCCGCAGACCCTCGAGGGCAGGGTCGAGAACCTCGACTACAAGACCATCCGCTACAAGGGCCACTGCGCCCAGTTCCGGCTGCTGAACGAGCTCGGCCTGTGCGACGCAGGACCGCGCGACTTCGCCGGCGGGGCGGTGTCGCCCCGCGAGATGCTGGCGGCGGTGATGCAGGAGAAACTGGACCTTCCCGGGCCGGACGTCGTCCTGCTGCTGGCGGAGGCCGAGGGCTGGGACCAGGGCGGCCGCGCGGTGCGCCGTTCCATCCGCATCATCGACCACGCCGATCAGGAGAACGGGATCAGCTCCATGATGCGCATGACGGGTTATCCTGCCGCCATCATCGCCCGGATGCTGGCGGCGGGGGAGGTCACCCGCCGCGGGACGCTGAACCAGGAACTGGTGGTTCCCGCCGGCGCGATGATCGCCGAGCTGAGACGCCGACTCGTCGACGTCCAGGAATTCGAGGGCGATCCCGGGGAGCCGGCATGAGCGGTGGGGTCTTCTCGGCTCATCGCCGCTCCATCCTGGCCTGGACCGTGGCGCCCCTGCTCCTGGCCGTGATCCATGGGCTGGCCTTCCGCTTCGTCGTCGACGACGCCTACATCTCCCTGCGCTACGCCGCCAATCTCGTGGCCGGGCACGGCCTGGTCTTCAATCCCGGCGAAGCGGTCGAGGGCTACAGCAACCTGCTGTGGGTCCTGCTGCTCGCGGGCGGGCTGGAACTGGGGATCGAGCCCCTGCTCTGGGCCCGGCTCCTGGGCGTCTTCTTCACGGGGATGATGCTGGTCCTGCTGCCCGGCTGCGTCAGACGCCTGGCGCCCGACCACACCTACCGCACTCCCTGGTCAGGCCGCGCGGCCCAGCTCCTGACGGCCGCCACGGGCGCGGTCGGCTGCTGGATGCTCGCAGGCCTCGAAACGCCCCTGTTCACCTTCCTGGCGGTCCTGGCCTGGCGTTCGGCGCTCGATCGCCGGCCGCTGCCCGCGGGCCTGGCCGGATTGCTGATGGTTTTGACCAGGCCCGAAGGCCCCGCCCTGGCGGGGATCTTCCTGGCGTGGTCCCTGCTGCCGGGGGCAGGCCTGAGGCCCGCGGTCTCTCCCCTGCGGCGACCGGTCACCTGGGTGGGGCCGGCCATCCTGGCGCTGGGCACCGCGGCGTTCTTCCTCTGGCGCCACGCCACCTACGGCTGGTGGTTGCCGAACACCTATTACGCCAAGACCGGGGATCTGGCCGGCCAGCTGAGGACGGGCCTCCCCTACACCCTGTCCTTCCTGCGGGTCTACGGTCCGGCCCTGATCGTCCTGGTCGTCGCGGGGATCGTCCGGGGCGAGGTCCCCTCCCGGGGACGCCGGGACTTCCTGCTGAGTGCGGGCGTTGTCCTGGTGTGGTCCACCTACGTGACCGCCATCGGCGGGGACATGCTGGGGATGTTCCGCTTCTACGTCCCCGTCCTGCCCATCCTGATCGCCCTGAGCGTTGCCGTCGCCACCTCCACCGGCTGGTTCTCCGGGCCGCGCAGCGCCCTGACCGTCGCGGTGATCTTCGGGCTCGCCCTGCTGCCGGGCTCGATCTGGGGCAGGGAGCGGCGCCTGGTCGCCGCCCACATGAGCGAGGCCAACCTGGGCGGATGGTTCCTGGCCGGAGACGCCCTGGCGGAGCTGCTGCCAGACGGAGCGACCATCGCCCTGGGACCCGCCGGCTACATCCCGTGGAAGACCGGGGCGGTGTGCTACGACTTCTACGGCCTCGTCGATCCGGAAATCGCCCACCTGGACGTCGTCTTCACCCACGGCTACGCCGGCCACGAGAAGACCGACGGGGCGCTGGTCCTGCTCCGGCGCCCCGATTACATCCTGATCGGCAATGTCGACATCACCGCCGCGCCCCGCACCGGCCTCATCCCGCCCCTGGACCGCGAACTCGACATCGTCCGCCACGAGGCGTTCCAGCGGAACTACGAGCAGGTGTGGATCCCGGTCGCCGGGGGCAAGGTCCTGAACCTCTTCCAGCGGAAGGGCCTTTCCCGGCCGCTGGTGCGGTGACTCAGATCAGGCGCTCGGCCACGCGCCACCACCGCGGCGCCCAGTGGTTCCCGCGATCCAGGGAGAACGCCACCCCGAACGCCTTGCCGCAGACGTCCCGCCGCGGCACGAAGCCGAAGTAGCGGGAATCCGCGCTGAAGTCCCGGTTGTCCCCGAGCATGAGGTAGCTGTCCGCCGGCACGGTCACGGGGCCGAAGTCGCGGGCTGACCCTCCGCTCTCCTGCCAAGCCACCACGTGGCTGCAGCCCGGCAGGTCCTCCTCGAGGAAGATCTTGCCCGCCGCTTCCTCCCCCATGGCGGCCGCGGCGGCGGGCGGGTCGATCCTGCGGTAGGCGACCGGCCGGCCGTTGATGATCAGCCGCCCGCCCTGCATGGCGATGGTGTCGCCGGGCAGCCCGACCACCCGTTTCACCAGGCGGGCCCCGTCGGCGGGCGACCAGCAGGTGACGATGTCGCCGCGGCCGGGATCGTCCCAGGAAAGCAGGGAAAACTTCGTGAAGGGGACGTGCAGGTCGTAGGCCAGCTTGTTCACCGTGATCCTGTCGCCGATGAGGATGGTCGGCTGCATCGAGCCGGTGGGCACGTCGTTCCAGTCGGCGACCGCCGAGCGGAAGGAGAAGACCGCCAGCCCCATGAGGGCCATGCTGAACAGCCAGCTGCGCGAGAAGCGTTGCCAGACCACGCGGATCTTGCCGGACATCGGACCCTCCCGGGAATCGAGGTGAAAAAGGGACCAGGAGATTGATACGCCCGGTCCCCTTCGAATGTTCCCGACCCGGCGGGTCAGCGCAACAGCTTGCCGAGGGCGTCGCGGTGGACGGTGAAGCTCAGCATCTTCAGCTTGATGTAGTCCCCGTCCCAGAAGTAGTAGCCCTTGTGCTCGCCGAGGCGGCTGCTGCGGTTGGAATCCTTCACCAGGTACCAGTCCCGGCCGCCCAGCCGCTTGAACCCCACGAGGTGGACCCCGTGATCGTCGCCGGTGGTCCGGTTCACGATGCGGAACTCCCGGCTGGCCTGGTCGATGAACTGCGAGGGGATGTCCCATTCGGGGATGACGGCCTTGTCATACAGGCCGTCCATGCCCGGCTCGCTGTTGTCCCCGCCGATGGCCACGGTGAAGCCGTTCTTCAGGGCGTCCTTGATGACCCTGGAGAAATCGTCCAGCGGCAGGTTCAGGTAGTCGTCCTTCCGGCGCCAGTTGTCCTGGACGTCCAGCAGCACCCGCTCCCCGAAGGGGGTGTCCATCCTCGAGACGCAGGACACGTAGGCCGCCGGATCGATCTTCAGGACGTCCTGCAGGAACGCCACCGGAGCGTATTCGGTCCCCTGCCAGACGACCTTCGCGGGGACGGGTCCCAGGTGGGCGTCCAGGATGCCCCGCACGACCTGGAGGTTGCGGTCCAGGTCGGTGATCCCGACCTCCAGGGCGAACTCCAGGTAGCCCTTCAGCTCGGCGATGAGATCGCGATGGTCGTGCCGCCCGTCGGCCGCCACGACCCCGGGATACGCTTCGTGGGTGACCACCCCGTACTTCGCGGCGATCTCCAGGGTGCCGTGGTCCTGGCCTCCCTCCTCGACGGGCGTGTGCCCGAATTCCTGCAGGTGGCTGCGGGCCTTCTCCACGTACTCCCAGTAGACGATCCACATCTCCGACAGCTTCACCTCGACGCCGCCCAGCCGTCTGGCCTCGCTCTCGAGCAGGGATACCGAACCGAAGGCCCAGCACGTCCCCGTGTAGTACTGCGGGACCGGGGGATTGTGCCAGAGGGTGGCGAATTCGGCGGGGACGCGCGGCGCCTCGATCCCCGACCAGTCGATGCGCAGGTCGCGGGCGGCGTCCTTGCGCGCCTCGGCCTCGGCGGCATAACGGGCGTCCACCGCCGCCCGGAGGGAATCCAAGACCGCCTGGCCGGCCTTGCGGGCGGCGGTCATCTCGTCCAGGACCGGGTACTCGTTCCTGGGGCGATAGACGGCATCCTGGGCGTGGGCCCCGGCCGCCAGGGCCAGCAGGACGGACAGGAGGAAAGAGCGACGGAGCACGGATGCACCTCCGGGATCGAGGACCCTCAACGGGCCGCCACCAGGAACAGGCCGCCCATCCCCATCAGGGCCAGCAGGCCCATCAGGATCAGGTAGGCCACGAAGCACAGGATGACCACGACCAGCGCGCGTCCCAGGCCGGAGTAGTCGAGGGCCTGCCGCACCGCGACGGTGAAGGTGGCGATCATCCAGACCCCCACCACCAGGTTGATCAGCGTGCCCAGCACGGGGATGAAGGCCAGGACGCGGATGACCCCGGGGGCCGAGGCGAATCCGGTGGTCCGCAATACCTGGCCGATGGAGCACCGGGTCTGGGGTTCGGCCAGGATGGTGGTGCCGATGTAATGGGCCAGGAAGGCCATGAGGACCCAGCCCACCAGGGCGGCCAGGGCGCCGCCGACCAGGCCGACCGGACCGGCCACCCCGGAGCTGCCGATGCCTGCGGCGACGGAGGAGAGGACCACCACGCCGAGAGCCTGGGGCAGGGTGCTCTCGTCGTTCTCAACTTCCTCGTAGAGGGAGGCGTCCAGCCTTGCGGCCCGGATCATGCGGTCGAGGATGCCGGCCATGGGAATTCCTTTCGACGAAAACTGCGATCGGGGGCGGAACCACTATAGGGCAGGCCCCGCCGGGCTGGCAAGGCCTGCCGGCGGCGCCCGAAGGATGCGCCGCGGCCGCTTGACACCGCCCCGCCGCCGCCGCTAATCTCCCCCTTCCCTGAGCCGGGTGCATCCGCCCGCCGCACATCCGCGGGCCGGATGAACCGGCCGAGGTCCCAACCCGCCTAAGGAGCATCCCGTGGCCCAACCCCGTGGACAGTGGAGCGGCAGACTCGGTTTCATCCTGGCCGCAGCCGGGAGCGCCGTCGGTCTCGGCAACCTCTGGAAGTTCCCCTACATCACCTACGAGAACCAGGGCGGGGCCTTCGTCCTGGTCTACTTCGGGGCGGTGGCCCTGGTGGGATTGCCCATCATGATGGCCGAGATCATCCTGGGCCGGCGGGGTCAGCTGAATCCCGTGGGAACGTTCAGGGTCCTGGGGGAAGGCCGGCCAGGAGGCAGGGCCTGGCAGGCCCTGGGTTTCCTGGGGGTGGCCGCCGGTTTCGTCATCCTGTCCTATTACGCCGTCGTCGCCGGCTGGACCCTCCGCTACATCCAGATGGGTCTGAGCGGATCCCTCGGCGATCTCGCCCAGGATCCCGGCGCCCTCCAGGCCTACTTCGGCAGCTACCTGGCGGACGGCCCCGCCCAGGTCACCGGTCTGGCCCTGTTCATGGCATTGACCATCGGGGCGGTCTACTTCGGGGTCAAGGGGGGGATCGAACGCGTGGCCGTCGTCCTGATGCCCGCCCTCTTCCTTATCCTGATCGCCCTGACCGTCTACGCCACCACCACGCCCGGCTTCGGACGGACCATGGACTTCCTCTTCGATCCCGACTTCAGCAGGCTGAGCAGCCGCTCGATCCTCGAGGCCCTCGGGCAGGCCTTCTTCTCCCTCAGCCTGGGCATGGGCGCCATTCTCACTTACGGCAGCTACATGGGCAAGGAACACTCCATCCCCCGCTCCGCCCTGCAGATCTGCCTGCTGGACACCCTGGTCGGCGTCCTGGCCAGCGTCATCATGTTCTCCATCATCTTCAGCTACGACTTCGAGGTCACCGCCAGCGCCGGCATCCTGTTCACCACGCTGCCGACGGTGTTCTACCAGATGCCGGGCGGGGCGATCATCGCCACCTTCTTCTACGTCCTCGTCGCCTTCGCGGCCCTGACCAGCACGATTTCCCTCATGGAGGTCATCAGCAGCTACTCCATCGACGAGTTGCGCTGGGACCGGCGCCGGGCCACCTTGACCATGGGAGCCGGAGTCACCGTGTTCGGGGTCCTGAATGCCCTGGCCATGGGCGGGTGGCGGCCCGTGACCGACCTGAACCTCTTCGGCAAGGATGCCAGCCAGGGTCTGATCTGGAGCCTGGACTACCTGGCCGCCAACTGGCTGTTGCCGATCGGCGGCCTGCTCATCGCCGTCTTCTCGGGTTGGATCATGACCCGGTCCGACACCTGGGACGAGGTCCGCCAGGGACACCCCGACGCCCACGCCTGGTTCGCCGGCTGGCGGGTCCTGATCCGATTCGCCGCGCCCCTCGCCGTCGGCGCCATCATCTTCAGCATCATCTTCCTGGGGATGGAGTACCAGTAGGCCCGACGATCGCCTTCCCCGCCCCCCTGATCACGGAGGATCCATGTCCGAGTCGCACCATCACGCCATCGCCGCCGAGCTGGGGGTCGCTCCCCGGCAGGTGGCCGCCGTCGCCGCCCTCCTGGACGAAGGCGCGACCGTCCCGTTCATCAGCCGTTACCGCAAGGAGGCCACCGGGAGCCTCGACGAGGTCGCCATCACGGCCATCCGCGACCGGCGCGAGCAGCTCGCCGACCTGGACAAGCGGCGCGAGGCCATCCTCAAGTCCCTGGCCGAAAGGGAGCTCCTGACCGAAGCCTTGCGCCTGAGCATCGCCGCCGCCGGGACCCTGGCCGTCCTCGAGGACCTCTACCTGCCCTACCGGCCCAAGCGGAAGACGCGGGCGAGCGTGGCCCGCGAACGGGGCCTCGAACCCCTGGCCGCCTGGCTGCTCGAGGAAGCGGCCCTGCCCGCCCACCAGGCGGGCCGCGGCGATCCCCTGGAGCGGGCCGCGGCCTTCGTGGACCCGGACAAGGAGGTTCCCACCGCCGACGACGCCCTGGCCGGCGCGAGGGACATCATCGCCGAGATCGTCAACGAGGACGCGGCCGCGCGGGAGTCCATGCGCACCCTGTTCCGCAACGAGGGCGAGGTCCGATCCCGTCTGCTGCGAGGCAAGGAGCAGGAGGGCGCCAAGTTCAGGGACTACTTCGAATTCAGCGAACCGGTGCGGCGGATCGCCGGACACCGGGTCCTGGCCATCCGGCGGGGCGAGCAGGAGAAGGTCCTGGCCATGACCGTCGAACCGGCGGCCGAGCGCGCCATCGCCCTGCTGCAGCCCCGGTGGGTGAAGAACCCGGGACCCGCCGCCCGGCAGGTCGCCGAGGCGGTGGCCGACGGATACCGGCGCCTGCTGTCGGTCGCGATGGAGACGGAGCTGCGCCTGGAACTGAAGAACGCCGCCGACGCCGAGGCCATCGGGGTGTTCGCCGCGAACCTGCGGGAACTGCTGCTGGCCCCGCCGCTGGGCGGGCGGCGGGTGCTCGCCCTGGATCCGGGCTTCCGCACCGGCTGCAAGCTGGTGGTCCTGGACGCCAAGGGGGACCTCCTCCACAACGACACCGTCTACCCCCACTCGGGCGCAGGGGGCGCCGGGGAGGCCGCCGCCAGGATCCGGACCCTGGTCGAACGCCACCAGGTGGAGGCCGTGGCCATCGGCAACGGGACCGCCGGCCGGGAGACCGAAACCTTCGTCCGCGGCCTGGGCCTGCCGCCCGCGGTCGTGGTGATCATGGTCAACGAATCCGGGGCCTCGGTGTATTCGGCCAGCGAGGCGGCCCGCGCCGAGTTCCCCGACCACGACGTCACCGTCAGGGGCGCCGTCAGCATCGGCCGCCGCCTCATGGACCCCCTCGCCGAACTGGTGAAGATCGATCCCAAGAGCATCGGCGTGGGCCAGTACCAGCACGACGTGGACCAGAAGGCCCTCAAGCGCAGCCTCGACGACACCGTGATGAGCTGCGTCAACGGCGTCGGGGTCGAGGTCAACACCGCCAGCGCCCAGCTGCTCGCCTACGTCTCGGGCCTGGGTCCCCAGCTGGCCGGCAACATCACCGCCTTCCGGGCGGAGAACGGGCCGTTCCGTTCGCGCCGGGATCTGCTGAAGGTGCCCCGCCTGGGCCCCAAGGCCTTCGAGCAGGCCGCCGGTTTCCTGCGGATCCGGGACGGCAGGAATCCCCTGGACGGCAGCGCCGTCCACCCCGAACGGTACGGGCTGGTCGCGGCCATGGCCGAGCGTGCGGGCCTCGCCCTGCCCGACCTGATCGGGAACGAAAAGGCCGCCCGGGCCCTGCCCCTGGCCGAATTCGTCAGCGACGAGGTCGGCCTGCCCACCCTGCAGGACATCGTGGACGAACTGTGCAAGCCGGGCCGTGACCCCCGGCGGGAGTTCGAGATCTTCAGCTTCGCCGCGGGCATCGACAAGATCGAGGATCTGGAACCGGGGATGCGGCTCCCGGGCATCGTCACCAACGTGACGAACTTCGGCGCCTTCATCGACGTGGGCGTGCACCAGGACGGCCTGGCCCACATCAGCCAGCTGGCGGACCGGTTCGTCAAGGATCCCAACGAGGTCGTGAAGGTCGGGCAGAAGGTCGAGGCCAAGGTGCTGGAGGTGGACCTGCCCCGGCGCCGGATCTCCCTCACCCTGAAGCGGAACTGACAAGGCTTGCGGATCCCCGGATCCTGGACCGGGTCGGCGTGGAGGGGCTCGAATGGAAATTCCCCTGCCGGGGATGGGGCGGGTCATGAAGGACCCGCCCCATCGCAAGGTCCGGACCTGACCCAGGGGGTAGTTGGGCGAGAGCGGTCCGGCATGGGATGACGCCTGCACCTATCAGGGCGGCTGATCATCCCTTGCATCATTATCGACCAAAAGCGGAATGGTGTAAATGACAATATTTATGACAAAATGATAACAATTACTGATCCTATCTCGTCTCCCGATCCCCTCCGCAGGTGGCAGAAGGCGCACCTCCGTCCGAATCCACGGTCCCGCCCCTTGGTCCTTGGGATGGTCCCGGCCATATGCTATCTTTCGGCCCAGGACCATGACCAGGAGGCCGTTCCGTGAGCACCGACGTCGGTATCGCCCAGTTCCAGCAGATGGTGCAGGCGGGAATCCCCGCCTCCCTCCCCGAACCCCCGGCCTGCGACCCCGCCGTCAGCCGGGCGCCCCGGCGGCCTGTGATCCTCAGCCGCCGGGAGATGGAGCTGGCCCTGGCCAACGCCCTGCGCTACTTCCCGACCGAACACCACGGCCTGCTGGCCCCGGAATTCGCCGCCGAGCTGGCCGAGTGGGGCCGGATCTACATGTTCCGGTACCGTCCCGCGTATCCCATGCACGCCCGGCCCCTGGACTATTACCCCGCCCGCACTCCCCAGGCCGCCGCCATCATGCTCATGATCCAGAACAACCTGGATCCGGCCGTGGCCCAGCACCCCTACGAACTGATCACCTACGGGGGCAACGGCACCGTCTTCCAGAACTGGGCCCAGTATCTCCTGACCATGCGGTACCTCGCCGAGATGACCGATGAACAAACGCTGGTCGTGTATTCGGGCCATCCCCTGGGGCTGTTCCCCTCCCACAGGGACGCCCCGCGGGTCGTGGTCAGCAACGGCATGGTGATCCCCAATTACAGCAGCGGGGACGACTACCTGCGGATGGCGGCCCTGGGCGTGACCAGCTACGGCCAGATGACCGCAGGAAGCTACATGTACATCGGTCCCCAAGGCATCGTGCACGGGACGACCATCACCATCCTGGGCGCGGGCCGGCTGTACCTGGGCGAAGATGCCGGCGGCGGCAATCCCCTGGCCGGCAAGCTCTACGTGAGCAGCGGCCTGGGCGGCATGAGCGGGGCCCAGGGCAAGGCCGCGGTGATCGCGGGCTGCGTCGGGGTGCTCGCCGAGATCAATCCTGCGGCCGTCAGGAAGCGGCACGAGCAGGGCTGGGTCGACGAGGTCCACACCCGATTGCCCGGCCTGCTGGACCGCATCCGCAAGGCCAAGGCGGACAAGGAGGCCGTCGCCCTTGCCTACCAGGGCAACGTCGTGGACCTGTGGGAGGCCCTGGCGGCAAGCAACGTCGCCGTCGAGCTGGGCAGCGACCAGACCAGCCTGCACATCCCCTACACCGGCGGGTACTATCCCGCCGGGATGACCTACGAGGAAGCCAACGCGATGATGGCGGCCGACCCGGCGGCCTTCAAGGCCCGCGTCCAGACCTCCCTGCTGCGCCACCTCGCCGCCGTCGAGCGCTGCATCCAACGCGGCACCAGGTTCTGGGACTACGGGAACGCCTTCCTGCTGGAATGCAGCCGGGCCGGCGCGGACATCCGCAAGCCCGACGGCCGCTTCACCTATCCCAGCTACGTCGAGGACATCATGGGCCCCCTGTGCTTCGACTTCGGGTTCGGCCCCTTCCGCTGGGTCTGCACCAGCGGCGACCCCCGCGACCTCGAGACCACCGACCGCATCGCCGGGGACGTCATCGAGAAGCTGGCCGCCGCGGCGCCCCCAGAGATCCGTCGGCAGTACCTGGACAACCTGCGGTGGATCCGGCAGGCGGGACCGAACCGGATGGTGGTCGGCAGCCAGGCCCGCATCCTCTACAGCGACGCCGAGGGCAGGCGGGCCATCGCCGCCGCCTTCAACGCCGCCATCGAAAGCGGCGAGATCACCGCGCCGGTCGTGCTGGGCCGCGACCACCACGACGTCTCCGGCACCGACAGCCCCTTCCGCGAGACCAGCAACATCACCGACGGTTCGATGTTCTGCGCCGACATGGCCATCCAGAACGTCATCGGCGACGGCTTCCGCGGCGCCACCTGGATCAGCATCCACAACGGCGGCGGCGTGGGCTGGGGCGAGGTCGTCAACGGGGGGTTCGGCATGGTCCTCGACGGTTCGGCCGACGCGGACCGGCGCCTGCACATGATGCTGCACTGGGACGTCAACAACGGGATCGCCCGCCGGGCCTGGGCCCGCAATCCGGGCGCCGAATTCGCCATCCGGCAGGCCATGCAGGAAGAGCCCCACCTGCAGGTGACCCTGCCGCAGCACGCCGACCCGCAGCTGGTGGCCCGAGCCATCGGCAAGGCCTTCGACTGACCAACACGGAGATCGCATGGACCCGCGTCCCGAAAGAATACCCCGTCCCGGCGTTCCGGAGCTCGACGCCGTCCTGGGCCGCCCCTTCAAGGTCCTGGACGACGGTCTGGTCCGCGTCGTGGACTACATGGGCGACGACGCCGCGGTGGTCCAGGCCGCCCGCGTCAGCTACGGCCAGGGGACCAAGGCCGTCTCCGACGACCGGGGTCTCATCCGCTACCTGCTGCGGCACCGCCACACCACTCCGTTCGAGATGTGCGAGCTGAAGCTCCACGTCAGGGTGCCCATGGACGCCTGGCGGCAGTGGATCAGGCACCGCACCGCCTCGGTGAACGAGACGAGCACGCGCTACTCGGTGGCCATCGACGCCGCCCAGCGGACCGCCCCCGACCGGTGGCGCATCCAGGCCGAGAACAACAAGCAGGGCAGCGACGGGTTCGCCCCCGCCGACCTCGGCGCCAGGCTCTCCGCCGAGGAGGCGGAGCTCCAGGACCGGGCCCGGGCCGTGTACGACGGGCGCCTTGAAGCCGGTGTGGCCAGGGAGCAGGCCCGCAAGGACCTGCCGCTGTGCACCTACACCGAGGCCTACTGGAAGATCGACCTGCACAACCTGCTCCACTTCCTGGCCCTGCGCATGGATCCCCACGCCCAGCTCGAGATCCGCGAGTACGCCGACGTGATCGGACGGGACATCGTGGCCCGCTGGGTCCCGCTCGTCTGGGAGGCCTTCGAGGACTACAGGCTGGGTGCTTCCTGTTTCTCCCGCATCGAGACGGGCATCCTGGCCGCCCTGGGAGCCGGCGACCCGGCACGCGCCCTGGCCGTGGCCCGGGACGCCGGCTGGCTCAAACCTGCCCGGCAAGGCGGCTACGCGCGCAACCGCGAGCGGCAGGAGTGCGAAACCAAGCTGAAGGCACTCAACCTCGCCATTCCCTGGTGACGCCCCGACGAGGAGGAACTTCATGGCCAAGCGCATCGACTGGTACTACCACCGCAACGGGTGAACGAGCGCGGGAAGGGCGCAGGGGTACCTTGCGGAACACGGCATCGCGGTCGCACTGGAAGAGAACGCCCGCCTGAAGTACGGGGCGGACAAGGCCCGGGAGCTGGCCCGGACGGCCGACCGGATCATCGTCATGAAGGGCAAGAAGGTCACCGACCTCGACCTGGCGAAAGACAAGCCGTCCGACGACGAACTCATGGCCCACCTGCTGGGCTCCACCGGCAACCTGCGGGCCCCCTCGCTGCGTGCCGGGAAGGTCCTGCTGGTCGGATTCAACGAGGACGTCTACGACGAGGTTCTCGCCTGAGCGATCTCGTGGTAGGATGAACCCGATAGATTCGCTGGGGTTTTACTCGCAGCCACGGGGTCATCGTCCATGGTATCGGCATTCCTCTATCTCGCGGTCATCGTCAGCGGCGCCTCGGTCCTGATCCTGGAGATCCTGGGCACGCGGGTCCTGGGGCCCTACTACGGCGTCAGCATCTATCTCTGGTCGGCGCTGATCGGGGTGACCCTCGCCGCCCTCAGCCTCGGCTACGCGCTGGGAGGCCACCTGGCCGACCGCAAGGCCGATCTCGGGCGGTTCAGCATATTCTACCTTCTGGCCGGCCTCTTCGTCCTGGCCCTGCCCTTCGCGGTCCGGCCGGTCCTCGACCTGCTCGAACCCCTGGGCCTGAAGACCGCCGCCCTGTCCGGGGCCGCCATCCTGTTCTTCCCGCCCCTCCTGGTGCTCGGGATGGCCACACCCTTTGCGCTCCGTCTCAAGGCCGAATCCCTCGACCGCGTCGGCCGCACCGCCGGCAACCTCTACGCCGTCTCCACCCTGGCCAGCGTCGTGGCCGCCATCGGCACCGGTTTCTTCCTGGTTCCCGGGCTGGGCGTGCGGCGGATCCTGGTCCTGACCGGCGCCGTCCTGCTGATGACCGCGCTGCTCGGCCTGATGCTCCACCGGAAATCCCGGCGAGTGCTGGGCGCCGCCCTGGCGCTGGCGATCGGCCTGCCGTTGATCCAGGGATGGGTCCCTCGCGAAACCGCCGAACCTTCCCGCGGCCTGCTGGCCCTCCGGCAGAGCGCCTACGGGGAGATCCGGGTCCTGGACAGGCAGGGTCTGCGGTACATGCTCATCGACGGCGCCACCCACTCCATCGCCGACCCCCTCACCTGGCGGTCGACCTACCCCTACGCCGACGTGCTGGAGATCGGCAAGCTTTTGCGGCCCGAGCCGGGCCGGATGCTGCTGGTGGGCCTGGGTGCAGGATCGGTGGCCAAGTCCTACGCCCTGGCGGGCTGGAGGGTGGACGCGGTGGAGATCGACCCCGTGGTGGTCGATCTGGCCCGGGAGTTCTTCCACCTCCAGGATGCCGAGGCGACCGTCCACCAGGCCGACGGCAGGCGCTTCCTGAGGGAGACGGCGGAGTTCACCTACGACCTGATCGTGCTGGACGCCTTCGGCAGCAGTTCGGTGCCCTTCCACCTGGTCACCAGGGAGGTCTTCGGACTGATCCGGTCGCGCCTGGTTCCCGGCGGACTGCTGGCCATGAACCTCGAGACCCTTGGCTGGCGGGATCCTTTGGCCGAAGCGGTGGCCACCACCCTGGCCGAACGTTTCAACGATGTCCTCATCCTGCCCATCGCCGAGCCGCCCGACCGTCTCGGCAACCTCATCCTGCTGGCGAGCGACCAGGATCTCGCGCTCGCCGAGGACCCCGCCCCGCCTGACTCGCGCTGGACCGGGCAATACCACCTCGTCCATGCCTGGGACAACCGGTTCGCCCCCGCCGGCACCGGTCCCATCCTGACCGACGATCGCAATCCGGCGGGACTGTGGTCCAACCGCATCAACGACGTGGCCCGCGGGCAACTGCATTCGTTCTTCGGCAGACACAGCCTGGCCTGGTGAGGTCAGCCCTTTCCCAGGGGTCTGATCTCGCCGCTCTCCTCGACCACGACCGGAAATCCCGAGACCTGGCGGGGCAGGTTCCGCTCCAGGGCCGGGGTCAGGGTGTGGACGTAGATCACCAGACAGACCCGGTCGTCTGCGGTACGGCCCTCGGCCACTCCGGTCACTCCCGGGATCGCCATCAGTTCGGCCGCACGGTCCCGGATGACCTCGGCGATGGTCCGGTCTTCCATGGTCCCGGCCTCCTGGTCGCTGCATCCCGGGCCGGCGGCCTGGCCGGCGGCCAGCATCAGGATGATCAACGCCTCTGCAAAGTGTCTTCTCTTCATCCTTCGCTTCCCCTCGCCCTCTTTCGCCAAGGGAACGGCCGGCGCCCATGGGCGCCGGCCGTCATCATACCTCGAGAACCATCCCGGGGAAGGTCTCAGTTGCCCACCATCGTGGCGTTGAAGTGGTTCAGCACCTCGTCGATGGGGTTGGCGATGGCCGTCGTGCTCGAACCGGCGAACAGCAGACCGACCGCACGGGGGTTCGTGGTCACGTCCTCGACCATCAGGGAGCCGGAATCGCCGCCGGCCAGGAACTTGCTGGCCTTGTTCTTGATGACGATCTGGCCGGTGAAGGTCTTGGTGAAGGCGGACCCGCCTGCGCACTCGTTCTCGTAAGCCACGCTGATGGTCGCGTTCAGGCCGCTGATCGAGCTGCGGGTCAGACCCGTGGTCCGGCCGCTCTTCTTGACCGCCTGGCCGATGAAGGCGCCCGCGGTCTGGGAGGAAAGGGTCCCGATTTCCAGGATCGCCCCGCTGGGATCGACCATTCCGCTGATGATGTTGGCGGTGGAGGCGTCCACGTTGGAGTTGGGCAGCGCGCGGGAGACGACCAGGGTCGCGACGTCCTGACCGCTGGCTGCGTTGCAGCCGATGTCGATCAGGGCGGGCTGGATGATGGGGTCGCCCGTGGAGGCGCTGCGGCCGTTGCCGCCGTTGACGATGTCGGCCTCGAACACGTGGTAGTTGCTGAGGATCCGCATCTGGCCGCCGACCTGGATCAGCGAACCCAGGGTGCCGCCGCAGCAGTAGCCGTTGGCCAGGTCATGGCGCCAGCCGCCGGAGCAGCCCAGTTGGATGGGCGGCGTCTGGATGGCCGTGTGGCTCACGCCACCGCCCCCCCCACCGCCGCCGGGCTTGCCCTTCATGGCCACGATGGGATCGGTCAGGAGGATCTCCACCCGGGCGCCGTCGAGGTTCGCCGGCATCCGGGTGACCGCCTTCTCGGAGGTGACCAGGATCAGAACGGCGGGCTCGCCGTCCTCGGTGAAGGTGGTGGCGGTGCCGATGACCTCGGGCGAGGACATCAGGGACGGGGTGTAGCTTTCCTGGATGGTCATCACTTCACGGAGGCGGGGATTGAGGGCGCCGAATTCCCGCACGAGGCCGTCGGTTTCCCGCGAGGCCGGCGAGACCGGCGAAACCTCGGAATCCGAACAACCCTGGAACATGAACAGGCCCGCAAGCGCCAGCGCGAGGATCAGCAGGGATGCGAGGCGGGTGATGGATTGGCGTTTCATCTGGACGGTCCTCCCTAATGGGTGATTGGGTGGAGGCGAGACCCCGTCATGCGAGGATGGAATATCCTAGCGGAAGAATATATTTTGCATCAAGGAAATTTTGTTGTTACAAAATTATCGTGAAATCATGAAGAAACGGGATCCCTGGCCCGCCATTTCGAATCCCCTCTTCCACTGACCTGGTCCGTGGTTCGCCCCGAGCGGCTCAGGGCTCCCCCTGGGTCCGTGAAAGGTCGGGATCCAGGCGCAGGGCCTTGTCGATGAATTCCTGCGCCCGGGCCGCGTGCCCCAGCTTGCGCTCGATCATTCCGAGGTTGTAGTAGGCCGTCGCCTGGCCGGGGTCCAGTTCGATGGCCCGACGGTAGGCCGCCGCAGCCCGGCCGAGCTTGCCGTCGCGGTGCAGCGCCAGGCCCAGGCGCAGCTGGGTGCCGGCGTTGGCGGGATCCAGGTCCGCCGCCCGTTCCAGGGCCTCCTGCGCCTCCCGGAGCCGGCCCATGCCGGCATAGAAGGAGCCCAGCTGATCGAAGGCGGCGGCGTCGTCGGGATCCAGCTCGACCAGGCGGGAGAACCGGGCCACCGCGCCCGGCAGGTCGCCGGACAAGGCGCAAGCCATCCCCAGGTTGCCGATGGCGTCCACCGCCTCGGGATCCTCCCCGACCGCCTCCTGCAGGATCGCCAGGGCCTCCTGGACCATGCCCGCCTTCAGCATGACTCCGCCGAGCCTGGCGAGAAGCCCCTGCCCCCGGCCGCCCAGATCCCGGGTCCGGCCCAGGACCTCCAGAGCCTTGTCCAGGCGCCCCTGTTTCTCGTACAGACCGGCCAGGAGGACCGCGGTCCCGGGGTCCGCCGGTTCGATGGAGTGGGCCGTCGTCCAGGATTCGAGGGCCCGGGAATCCTGGCCCTGCCGGGCCTGGATCTCGCCCAGGAACAGGTGGGCGCGCGGGTGCCTGGGATCCTCGGCGAGGACCCCCAGCAGGATGGCCTCCGCCTCACGGGGATCGCCCTGGAGCAGCAGGGCCCTGCCCAGGCGGGACCGCCCGTCCAGCCAGCCCGGATGGACCTCGATCCCTTCCCGGTAGATCCGGACCGCCTCCCCCCAGTCCTGGCGGACCTCCGCGAGGGTGGCTGCGTCCTCCCACGCCGCGATGGATTCCGGATGGGAGACGAGCAGGCGCCGGTAAAGGGCGGCCGCCTCCTCCTCCCGACCCGAGCGGGCCAGGGCCTGGGCCAGGTTCAGGTTGACCTCGAAATTGTCCGGGGCGGCTTCGCGCGCCCGCTCCAGGAGGACCGCGGCATCGGAGGCCTTGTCCTGATGCATCAGCACCGTCGCCAGGTTGACCGTCTGTTCGAGGGACATGCCCTCGGCCGCAGGAGGAACGTCCCGGGTGGGGCCTCCCGACAGGTATCCCAGCGACCGCAACATCTTCTCCCGCCCGGCGACCGCCTCGAGGTCCCGCTGGGGCGCCGCGTCCCTGACCAGGGGACTGGTCTCGTAGGTCGGCACGAGGGCGACCGGAAACTCGTCCAGCCGGGCGGGCGCGAAGGCGTCCGTGAGCACCCGGCCGTGCATGTCCTCCGCCACCGGCAGCCCCAGGGCGTAAAGCACCGTGGGGGCCACGTCGTACACGTCGGCACCGGTGATCCTCGCCCCGGGAACCACCCCTGGACCGTCGATGATGACCACCCCGTCGGGCATGTGGTCGGCGTCCGCGGTCTCGATGGAGAATTCGTCCTCGCGCCGGCGCTCGGGTCCGAGCCGGAAGCCGTGGTCGCTGACCACGACCACCAGGGTCTGCGGCCCGCGCTTCTCCAGCAGCTTGCCCAGCTGGGCATCCTGCCACTCCCAGTAGGCGAAGACGGCGTCCCGATAGCGGGCGAAGTCAAGGTCCGGGACCCAGGGCAGCCTGGGCGGCATGAAACGTCCGCACAGATGGGCCACGGTGTCGGTGCCCTCGTAGTAGACGGCCAGCAGGTCGGGCCGTTCCTCGTCCAGCCGCTCGATCACCAGGTCGGTGTAGGCCATGGTCGTGCTCATGGCCTGGCGCAGGTTGGTCAGGATCTTGGCGGCCGTGCTGTCCGGACCGGTCCCGGCGAGCTCCTCCAGGGGAAGATCGATCAGGGGGGCCAGCGCCTCCGGCGCGATCCCCTCCTCGCCGGGCAGCAGCCTCATCACGTCGGCCATCAGTTCGGATGGATGGGTCTTTCCGGCGTCATGGGCGCCGCTGCCGGTGATCCCGAACCCATGCCAGCCCACGTCGTCGCTGACCATGAAGCCGGCGACCGGTTCGGCCGGCCAGGTCGCCCACCAGCCGACGATCCCGCTGGTGAGGCCGGCTTCCGAGGCGATGTTCCACAGGGCGCGGACCTTCCGGTCGGCCGTCCCGACCGGGACCTTGCTCCCGTCCGGGGCGTCGGTCATGAACCAGGTGACGCCGTGCTGGTCGGCGGTCTTGCCGGTGGCGATGCTGTTCCAGACCACGGGAGAAAGCATGGGTTCGTCGCTCAGCAGGATGCCGTGAGCGCCGCCGTCCCGCAGGGAAGCCAGATGGGGCAGGCGGCCCTGGTCCATGAGGGGGCCGATGAGATCCCAGTCGGCGGCGTCCAGGCCGATGATCCAGACCTCGGGCCGGGACTCCCTGCTGCAACCCGGGGCCATGAGGACGACGAGGGATAAGAGGACGAAAACCGCATGGGGCGGGCGGAATCCCCTGCTGGTGAACATGATGCACTCCAGTGTTGCCGGACCCGGCTGGTGGGGGCTGCGGGATCCTGTATCGATACGGGCGACGTCTCTTTAAGTTACAAAGAAATCCGGAAAAAAAAAGCCGCCCGGGGGCGGCTCCGGAAAAACGCCCGGTTCAGGGCTTCAACCGCAGGAGGACCGGCAGGTGGTCGCTGATGTTCTTGTCGTACTCCGACCACCCGCTGGCCAGGTAATCGTAGAGCCGCAGCACGCGGACTTCGGTGTCCGGCCGGACCATCGCGTCGAACAGGTCGCTGGTGATCAGGATGTGATCCAGGTGGCTGGGCCAGGAAGGATACGACCAGCCGCTGTCCGGACCCGAGGCGATGTCCAGGTCCACGAACCGGTAACGGTCGGGCGCCTGAAGGAAAACGTCGAAGACGTTGTCCTCCTGGTCGTCCGTCAGTTCGTCGTTGAAGTCGCCCACCACCACCACGCGCACCCCGGCGAAGTTCCGGGTGATGAAATCGTCGAGGAGGATACTCGCGTCCCGCCGGCGGGTCTCCTCGTCCCGTTCGTTGGTCGGTTCGATCCGGTTGTCCCCGCAACACTTGTAGTGGTTGTTGATGACCACCAGCGGCTGGCCGGCAAAGGATCCCTGCAGGACCAGGGGGCTGCGCGGCAGGGCGTATTCGTCGGAGAGGATCTCGTAGATGGATTCGACGACCAGGGGACCGCCGTTGCGGTACAGGAACGCCAGGTTCATGTCCGCGTAGGCGCTCACGGCCCGGTACCCGTCCCAGCCGGGCAGGGCCTCGTCGAGGGCGCGGAACTGCACCACGTTCATCACTTCCTGCATCGCCACGATGTCCACGTCAAGGGCGCTGACGGCGTCCGCGACGTAGGCGACGGTCGCGGCCCCGTTCTTGGCGAAGTTCTCCAGGTTCCAGGTGATGATCTCCAGGGTGGTGTCGGTGCCCACCGTGGCGGCGGCGAAGGGATTGACGTCCTCGGGCGCGGTGCTCTTCTCCGTGGTCCCGCAGGACCCCAGAAGCAGCAGCAGCGCGAGGGCGGGCGCGCAAACGACGATCTGCATGCGGCGGTTCATCGGCAAAGGCCTTCCTTCTCCCCGTAACCAGGATTCCAACTGACATTATAACCCACGGACCCCGTCAAAAGCAAAACCCGGTCCCCTGAACCTTCCGGGAAAATCATCCGACCGGTTCCGCGGCGGTCTGCGGCGCCGGCACCCGGATCCGCAGGCAGATGAAGAACCCCGCCAGGGCGATGGCCCCCGCCAGCAGGAAGACGTACTGGTGGCCGTGGCGCTCCCAGATCCAGCCCGACAGCACGGGCAGGGACATGGCCACCGCGTGATCGATGGTGATCCCCAGGGAGACCGTCGGGGTGATGTCGGCGGGATCGACCGCGATCTTCTTCAGGTACGTGGTCCGGGCGACCCGCAGGGCGAACAGGACGTGGTCAAGGACGTAGGCCCCGTAGAGGACCCGCAGATCCCACGGCTGCGGCAGGACGTCCGAGGCGAAGGCGTAGACGAGGCACACGGCCAGCAGCAGCAGCTCGTCGGCCGCCAGGACGGTCCGTTCCCCCAGCCAGTCGATGACGTCGCCCAGCAGGGGCCGCATGATCACGCCCAGGGTGGAGGCGATGAAGTAGAGCAGGGCGATGGTGGACACCGGGACCCCGTGCAGGGAGACCAGCACCCAGGTCCCGAAGACCAGGAAGATCTGCTTGCGGATGCCGAAAAGGGCGCTGATGGCGTAGAAGATGCGGTATTCCCGGCGGTAGACCAGGCGCCGCGACGGGGGATCCTGCTTGCCCAGCTGCAGCCGCCAGTAGAAGAAACCCGCCAGGGCCGCGAAGACCGCCCCCAGCAGGTAGAACAGGTCGTAGCGGTCGCCCACCAGCTTGGCCAGCAGCCAGACTACCGACACTCCCAGGATGGTGCCCAGGTTGCGGGCCCCTCCCAGCTGGCCCAGTCGCCGGCCCTCTCCCCCTTTCTTCGCCAGCTTGAGTCCCAGGGGGCCCTCCACCGCGAAGATGATGTGGTCGCCCAGGGACCAGATCACGATCACCAGGACGAGCAGGGCCATGCCGCTGGACAGGTACCCCAGGCCCAGGGCGCCTGCGGCGGTCAGGACCATGGCCAGGACCGCGATGCGGCTCTCGCGCAGGCGCACCAGCAGCAGGCCCATGACGAAGAAGATGAGGAACCCGGGCAGCTCGCGGGGAAGTTCCAGCCAGCCCCGGTTGCCGGCGTCGAAGTCGTGGACGTCGGCCAGATAGTTGTTCAAGGTGCTGGTGAAGATGCCCGCCACCGCCCCGAAGAAGAGGGTGGCCAGGAGCATGCGGCGGAAGTCGCCGCTGATGGCGCGCCACCTGTTCAACGGAGGCTTTCCGCCGGAGGGGGTTCCGGATCGACGCGTCCGGCGGGAGCCTGGTCGGGCCTCCGCCGGTAGAGCCAGGTCAGGCGGGCCAGCCGCTCGCCGCCGGGATGGTCGAAGGCGTCGTCGCCCATGCGCCAGTTCCAGTTGCCTCGTCCCTCGCCCGGCAGGTTCATGCGGCCCTCGCGGCCCAGATCCAGGACGTCCTGCATGGTCGCGATGAAGGTGTGGGCCGGGGACATCATGCCCAGCCTGATCAGGGTCCAGTTGGGTTCGGCGACCTCGCAGCCGGCGTATTCGGCGACCAGGGCGCGGGTGTCAGCGTCGGCCAGGTGCTGCCACCAGCCCAGCGTGGGATCGTTGTCGTGGGTCCCCCCGTAGACCACGGCGTCGGTTTCGTGTTCGTGGGGCAAAAAGGCGTTGTCCGGCCCGCTCCAGGCGAACTGCAGGACCTTCATCCCGGGCAGGCCGAACCCGCGCCGGAGGTCGTCCACCGCCTCGGTGATCACCCCCAGGTCCTCCGCGATCAGGGGCAGATCCTCCCCGAATTCCCGCTGCAGACGGGTGAAGAACGCGGCGCCGGGTCCGGGCGCCCAGCGGCCGAGTTCGGCCGTCTTCGCGCCCGCGGGCACCTCCCAGCAGGCTTCGAAGCCGCGGAAGTGGTCCAGGCGCACCACGTCCACCAGCCCCAGGCAGGCCTTCAGGCGGCCCACCCACCAGGCGTATTCCTCGGCGGCGGCCGCCCGCCAGTCGTACAGGGGATTGCCCCAGAGCTGGCCGGTCTTGCTGAAGTAATCGGGCGGCACGCCCGCGACGCTGGTCGGTCGACCGGTTCCATCGAGCTGGAAGAGATCCTGGCGGGCCCAGACGTCGCTCGAGTCGTGGGCCACGAAGATGGGGACGTCGCCGATGAACCCGACCCCCCGATGCCGGGCGTGCGCCCGCAGGCGGGACCACTGGCGGTGGAACACCCACTGGACGAAGCGGTGGAAGGCGATCTCCTTCTCCAGGCGGGAGGCCGCACCGGCCAGCGCCTCGGCATCCCTCTTCACCAGCGGGGCGGGCCATGCCGCCCAGGGCTTGCCGCCCTGATCGTCCTTGAGCGCCATGAACAGGGCGAAGTCGTCCACCCAGGCCGCGTGCTCCGCGGACCAGGAGCGGAATTCCTCCCAGACCGACCCGGCGGCTCGCCCGAGGAAACCGGTCCAGGCTTCCCGCAACCGCCTCGTCTTCCAGGCGATGACCTCCCCGAAGTCCACCCGGTCCGCGGCGAACCCGGGGCGGGCGCCATCCTGCACCTGACCGAGCCAGCCGAGGTCCTCCAGATCGCCCAGGTCGATCAGCAGGGGGTTGCCCGCGTAGGCGGACAGGGTCTGGTAGGGCGAATCGCCGAAGCTCGTGGGGCCCAGGGGCAGCACCTGCCACCAGGCCTGGCCGTTGTCCGCCAGCCAGTCCACGAAGCGGAAGGCGGCCGGCCCCAGATCCCCGATGCCGTCGGGACCCGGCAGACAGGTAGGATGCAGCAGGACGCCGCTGCGGCGGGGGAAGGTCGAAGTGCGGTCAGGCATGGCCGGTATCCTCGGAATGACGCCCGGAGCCCAGGGCGACACCCAGAATGGTCAGGAACAGGAGCATCGATTCGGCGTCGCCGAAGTACCACTCGGTCAGGCCGGCGGCGAAGAAGCCGGCCGCGGCGCCCGCCGCGCCCAGGGCCCACCCCCGCCGCCAGGGCTCCCGGGGGGGGCCGGTCCCGCCCAGCTGCACCCACAGGCGCCAGGGCCGCACCAAGGTAACGAGGAAAAACCCCATGGCCAGCAAAAACCCCGGGATGCCCCAGATCACCGCCAGCATCACCAGGTTGCTGTGCAGGTGCCCGAAATAGACCGTGTCCTGGTCGCCGTAGTAGGCGGGCAGGACCTCGGCGAGGTCCCGGTCGCCGATCCCGGTGACGGGATGGTCCCGGATGATCCGCCAGCCGGCCCGCCACATCTCCAGCCTGCGGCTCGTGTTCTGGCCCTCGGCGACGTATCCGGGAGTCAGGCGGCCGGCCAGACGCTCATCGGCGTTGCGCTCGGCCAGCCTGGGCACGACCACCAGGACCGCCGCCGCCCCCAGGACGTAGACCGCGAGCCACCGCCGGTCCCGCAGCAGCAGGATCAGGCCCGATCCCGCGGCCAGGCCCAGCCAGGCGCTGCGGGTCATGGTCTGGATCAGGCCGACGGCCACCGGCAGCGCCGCCAGGCCCAGCAACCAGCGCGCCCGCGCTCCGACTCCCGGGGTCAGCAGGATTCCCGCCGCCACCAGCAGGACCAGCATCAGCAGGCAGCCGCTGGTCATGGGGTTGGACATCTCCCCCAGCCGCACGTCGAACAGGGACCCCGTCTCCCGCCAGACGCGGACCTGACCGTAGACGCTGATCAGCACGGCGCCGGCGAGCAGGGCGCCCGCCAGCCCGCGGCGGCTGCCCTCGCTCCGGACCGCCGCAGCTCCCGCCCAGATCGCGCCGAACAGGAAGAAACGCCGGTAGAACACCAGGGACTGGACCGGATCGCTGGAAAAGGGCAGGACCGCCAGGGCCCAGAACGCCAGCGACAGGACGGGCCATTCCAGCCCCGTGACCGGCCAGGCGGTCCGGGCCACGAGCCTGCGGCCCAGCATCACCGCCAGGGAAATCCCCAGGAGGATCTGGCTGAGGGCGATGGACAGGTTGGCGGCCACCAGCAGGAGCGCGACCGAGGTCAGCTGCCAGGCGTCCCACCGTCCCGGGCGGGCCCGGTTCCGGCCGGGACTTTCCTCGTGCGTCGTCATGCCTCTCCTTCGGGGGTGGTCCGGGGCGGGGACGCGCTCCGCCACAGCCGGTGCAGGCGGGGCAGCGGCGGGGGCAGCCACGGGGAATTCCCGGCGCCCGGCGTCCTCGCTTCCTCGAGCATGGCGAGCAATCGGCCCAGATGATCCCAGGCCCGGGGCACATGGTCCAGGAACTTCCGCTTGCCCTTGACGTGACCCAGGAACCCGTAGGCGCCCAGGGCCTGCATGATCCGCTGCAGCCCGGCGCCGATGCCCATGGCGTGAAGGTCGGGCTCCGTGAACCGGCCGCCCACGCGCCGCGCGACCCCCTCGTCGAACCTCAGCCAGAGCTCGCGGCGCACCCGGTCGGGCAGGGGAACGTATGGGTCCCACAGCAGGGCCATGGCGTCGTAGGCGACCGGGCCCAGACGCATCCCCTGGACGTCGACGAGCCGGGGGCCGGCCGCCGTCAGATGGATGTTCTGGGACTGGAAGTCCCGGTGGATCACCACCTGGGGCTGGCCGGCGACGGCGGTGGCCAGAAGCTCGCATTCGCCGTCGAGATCGTGGATGTCCCGGGCCGGCAGGCCCAGGTGCGTGGCCAGGAACCGGGTCTGGAAGTACTCCGTCTCCCCCCGAAGTTGGCCCCGGTCGAGCGTCCGGTCCCCGCAGGCCGGACAGGCGCGGATCAGGGCGTCGGACGACCCCTGCAGGCGCAGCAGGAGATCGACCACCGGTTCGTAGGCCTCGAGCCACCGGGCCTCGTCCCCATCCCAGGCCGGGTGGCAGGCCCACAGCGAATCCGGACCGAGATCCTCGGTGAGCAGGGCGCGACCGGGGACGTCGGCGGCCAGGACGGACGCACCCCCGAGGCCGCGTGCGGAAAGCGCACGGGCCACCTCCGCCGCCCGGTCGAATTCGGGGTCGTCCCGGGGACTGAGCATGGCCACGGCGGACCAGTCCCCCACGCTCAACCGCCAGAATCGGCGGTCCGACCCGTGGCCGGTGATGGCCTCGACGGGGCCCGGCGGAGCGCCGGGTCCCGGATCGGGAGCCGCAGCCACAGCCTCCAGATAGCGCCCGAGGGTGCCGAGGTCCGACCAGAGGAGGCCCGGGGGTTGATGAGCACGGACGCCGCCGGGCTCGCGCACCAGAGCCTCGACCAGGGGATCGACCAGCGGACTGTGCCCCTGCCCCACCAGGTCCAGGAAGGGACGGGCCAGCACGGCGATGCCGGTATACGTCAGCGCGCGCTCCGCCGCGGCGTCGCCGGAGGCCTCTGCCGAGGCGGGTGGACGGCCGGCGATCGACACGACCCTGCCGTCCCGGGCGACGCCGACCGAGTTGACCTCCGGCCAGTCCGTCACCAGCAAGGTGGCCAGGGACACGGCCCTCAGATGGGCCGCCACCAGGCCCTCCAGGTCCACCGAGCAAAGCACGTCGCCGTTGTACAGGACCACCTGATCCGCGCCGGCGAGGTGCGCCCGGGCCCCGTCGAGGGCGCCCCCCGTGCCCAGGATCAGCGGCTCATGGCTGATGACGACCTCCCGGCGGGCCGTCCGTCCGGCGAGGTGCCCCGCGATCCTGTCGGCGAGATGGTGGGTGTTGACGACCACGGGACTGCAGCCGATGTCCAGCAAGGCGTCGACGGCGCGGTCCAGCAGGGTCCGCCCGCCCACCGGCCACAGGGGCTTGGGCAGGTGGTCGGTCAGGGGGGCCAGCCGGGTCCCGAGCCCCGCCGCGAGAACCATGCCGGCGATCCGGTCACCCATAATGGCGGATTCCTGCGGTCAGTTCCGCGAAGACCTTCAGCTGCTCGATCCAGCCGGCCTTCATCTGCCAGGGGGATCGGTCCTCCTCGACCGCCTCGCGCCAGGCCGGCCCGCCGGCCAGGATGTCGATGGGCAGCTTGACGGTCTCGTACTCGTAGGGCGGCTGCCGCCAGGCGAATTCGTGCGGCCAGAGCCGGCGGATCGCCCCGATGGCCGCCGTGTACGTCGCCACCGGTTCGAAGACCCGCCAGTCGGTGATGTGGACCTGCAGGCCGCCGCAGACCTCGCCGGCGAACTTGTGGAAGGTGGGCTGGAAGGAGAGCGGGCGCAGGCGGCACCCGGGCAGGTTCCAGCTGCCCAGAAGCCCGCACAGCGTCTCCGGGTCGATGAACGGGGCACCGAAGATCTCGAACGGGCGCGTGGTCCCCCGTCCCTCGCTCAGCCGGGTGCCCTCGAGCAGGCAGGCCCCCGGATAGACCATGGCGGTCTTGACCGTGGGCATGTTGGGCGACGGCAGCACCCACGGCAGGCCGGTTGCGGTGAAGTCCATGTCCCGCTCCCAGCCTTCCATCCAGACCACCTCGAGATCCAGGTCGAGCCCCAGCCACCGCCTGAAGAAGACGGCCAGTTCGCCGATGGTCAGACCGTGGCGCATGGGGATGGGAGCCAGCCCCACGAACGATCGGTACGCGGGGTCCAGCACGTTGCCCTCGGTGCGGCGGCCGCCCAGGGGATTGGGCCGGTCGAGCACCACCACGCGCTTGCCCTGTTCCGCGCAGGCCTCCAGGCACAGCAGCATGGTCCAGATGAAGGTGTAGTAGCGCGCGCCCACGTCCTGCAGGTCGATCACCAGGGTGTCGATGTCCCCGAGCATCCCGGCCGTCGGCTTGCGATGCTCCCCGTAGAGGGAGTACACGGGCAGACCCATCACCGGGTCGATGAACCCCTCCCACTCGATCATGTTGTCCTGGGTCTCGCCCCGGATGCCGTGCTGGGGCCCGAGCAGGACCCTCAGGTCCGCCAGGGGGGCGTGGAAGAACAGCTGCGCGGCATGGCGCAGCCGCCTGTCCACGGACGCGGGATGCACCAGCAGACCCAGCCGCTGGCCGCGCAGGCCGACGAAGCTCTCGTCCGCCAGCCGATCCAATCCCGTATTCACGTTGGCCAAAACCGACTCCCGGTCAGTTGTAGTAATCAGGCTTGCAGCCGCCTCACCCGTCCCACATGCGCTCGTAGGCGGCCAGGCGTTCGCCGGCCAGGGCCAGGGCCTCCTTCCGGCCCGGCAGGGGCCTCACCACCCGTTCGTCGGGCTTGCTCTGCTCGACCAGGGCCCAGCCCGGCGTCCTTCCGCCGGGGACGGGCCGGCGCACCAGCAGGATGTCCCCCGCCAGGCCCGTCGGGATGATTTCGACGACGGTGAAGGCGCCGGCAAGGTCCCGCCAGCGCTCGACCGGCAGGGGAACGATGCGGCCTGCCGCCAGGGCTTCGATCAGGCCGGTCAGATCCAGCTTCTGCTTCATCGGCCTTCCTCCCGGTCCCCGCCCGCGAGGCCTTCGATGGCCTCGGCCATGGCGTCCCAGGAATACTTCTTCTTCTGCGCCGCCACGGCCCCGGCGAATGCGGCGGCCTTCTCCTCGCGAAAGAACCGCGTGACGGCGGCGGCCAGGGCCGCCGGGTCGCCCGGCGGAACCAGGAACCCCGTCCGCCCGTCCTCGACCACTTCGGGCAAGCCCCCGACACTGGTCGTCACCACGGGCAGGTCGTAGTTGTAGGCGATCTGGACGATGCCGCTCTGCGTCGCCGAGACGTAGGGCAGCACCACGAGGTCGGCAGCCACGAAGTAGTCCTCGACGATCTCGTCCGGCACGAAGCCGTCGACCAGGCGGACGACGTCGCCCCCCCCCGAGGCGGCGATCCGGTCCAGGTAGGGCTGCTTCTCGCCGTAGACGTCGCCGACGATGAGGATCTCGAGATCCCGGCCGAACTCCCGCCGCAGGGGACCGGCCGCGTCGATCAGGTGGATCACGCCCTTGTAGGGCTTGATGAACCCGAAGAACAGGACCAGGTGCGCGGCCCCCTCGAGACCCAGGGCCTGCCGCGCTTCGGCCCTGGTCTTGCGCGGCCGTCCCGGCTCCCCGAAATCATAGACCGGATGGGGCGCATCCACCACCGCCGCCGGATCGGTTCCCGGCAGCGCGGTGAACAGGTCCCGTCGCACCTGGGAACTCTGGGCGATGTAGCCGTGCCCCTGCCTCAGGGCCAGCCGGGTCAGGAACATCCCCAGCGGGTACTTCTCGTGGGGGATGACGTTGTCCAGCAGGTAGACCACGCGCACGGCGGTGTTGCGACGGAGCAGCCAGGTCACCGCGAAGAAGCCCGGCGCGAAGAACGGGATCCAGTACTTGATCACCAGGGCGCGGGGGGACGCCCGCTTCAGGTCGCGATAGGTGCGCCACCAGCTCCAGGGCGACCAGGCGACGAACCGGGGATGGTCGGGGTGGTCCAGCCACGCGGCGGTCCGCCCTTCCTGCTCCGTGCCGGGAAAGAGGAAGCGGGGGTACTGCTTGCGGAAGGAGGCCCAGAACACCTCGTGGCCCCGGGCCTTCAGGGCCCGCGCCAGCATGCCGTAGTAGGTGACGATGCCCCCCCGGAAAGGCGGAGCCGGACCCAGGAAGGCCAGCTTCATCGTGAACCCAGGAGGTCGCCCACCGCCGCCAGGACGGCCGCCGGACGCAGGGTCTCCATGCAGAAGCGGTCGCTGGTGCAGCGCGGCTGGAAGAAGCAGGTGCACGGTTTTTCCGGCGCGACGATCCGTCCCCTCCCGTACAGTTCGAATTCGTTCGGATTGAAGATGTTGTTGAAAAGGACCAGCTTCTTGCCCAGTCCCAGGGCGACGTGCATGGCCATCGTCACGGCCGTGACCACCAGGTCGCAGCGGTCCACCAGCCCCACGAAGGTCCTCAGGTCGAAGTGGCCGGGATAAGAGGCCCCGGTCCGGGCGGCCAGCCGCCGGTTCTTCGGGTCTTCCTCCGGCCCGCCCAGCAGCACCACCGCGTAGCCCTGGTCCTGCAGGTCGCAGGCAAGTTCCGCCCAGGACTCCTCCGGCCACAGACGGCTGGTCCAGCGCCCCCCGCACCCGGTGTTGAGGCCGACGATCCTGCTGCCGGCCGGCAGGTCGAAATCCCGGGGTTCCCGAGAACGGTCCAGGACGTATTCCTCGCCCTGGAATTCGTAGCCGCAGATGGCGAAGATCTCCTGGGGATAGCTCGACGTGCAGGCCCGGTTCACGTCGTCGAACAGCCCGGTCAGGAACTTGTCCTGCGCCGCCTGGACCTGGGCCGCCGTCACGCCCTCGGTCGCCGGCCGGCAGAGCCCGTCGTCCCCCAGGGTGAATCCCCAGAGGCGGTCCGCCTGCACCTCGCGCGCCAGGGCGCAGGCCTGGCGGTCCTTGTCCAGGTTGATCACCAGATCGAACCGGGTCCGGCGCAACCAGAGGATCGTCTCGTGACCGAGCTTCAGGGGATCGTCCACCAACGCCGGCAGCAGTTCGGGAAAATCGGTCACCCAGCTCAGGGCATGGTCGGGAAAGTCCCGCCGCAGGGGGGTCAGCAGGGGTGTCGTGCGGATGACGTCGCCGGCGGCGCCCAGCTTGATGATCAGGATGCGTCCCCGGCGGGGCCGGAACTCGGGGCACCCCTCGCAGTGCACGCCCCGCAGCTTGTGGGGGGTGCAGGGCACGTGGCCCCGGAAGTGGAAGCAGTCGGTCCGGACGATCACGGTCGGCATCCTCGCTTTGCTGGTTCCCGCTACTTGCCGAGCCGGTTGCCGATGGTCACCAGGGCCTCGCGGGCCTGGACGTCCAGGCCGCTGGGCAGGCCGTATTGCAGGGCGATGGTGTACGATCCCTGGGCCTGGACCAGATTGTCCATCTTCAGGAAGAGCCGGCCCATGTGGAAGTAGATGACCGCGTCGGCGTTCCGGTTGCGGCTGAAGCTCAGGGCCTGGGTGAACGAGTCCACGGCCTCGAAATCCCGGCCCACTCCGTCCAGGGCCTGTCCCCGCAGCATCTCGATGCGGCTGCGGGCCTGGCTGGGCAGGTCGGCGTGGTCCTCGGCCAGCTCGCGGCAGATGTCCAGGGCCTGCTGGGCCTGTCCCTTGCCGAGCAGTTCCTCGGCCCGGGCCACCTGGTCCGCCACCGGCTGGGGCAGCGGGGCGCGCAGCAGTTCCAACTCGGCCGCCAGCCCCTCGGCCAGGGTGCGCATCTCCGGGGGCAGATCCTCCTCCAGCGCGCCCTCGATGTAGGTTGAGGCCCGGGTGTAGAAGTTGCGGTCGCGCAGGAATCCCGCCAGCAGCACCTTGGCGACCCCGTCGGCCGGATCCTCCTTCAGCGCCCGTTCGCACTCCTCCTCGGCGTCGAGCCGGCGCCCCGAAGCGAAGGCTTCGAGGGCCCGGTTGACGTGGTAGGAATAGGCGGCGTGGACCTGGTCCCGGGGCGGCCCCAGCAGGTTCACCGCGAAGGTGGCCTGGTGCTGCCGGTTGGTCATCACGACGATGATCTCCTCGCCCTCGCCCCAGGGGATGACGGCCTCGTGCCGGGACTCGTCGGTCTGGTAGTAGATCAGGGACTCGCCCTTGACCCGCAGGACGCTCAGATCGCACCGGTTCAGCCCCCCGTCCACGACCAGCTTCCAGCTGCGCACCTGGATGTCGGCGAACCCCACGCGGAACTGGAAGGTCTCGCGCGGTTGCAGGGTGAAGGTGTCGGACGACCAGGTCTCCCAGGCCGTATCCGCCCGCAGGCTGCCGGCCCCGAACACCAGGAGCGCCGCCAGGACGGCGTACCGGGTACGGGAATTGCGTGACAGGACGGCCGGTTGCGATATCATGATCAACCTTTCGGGGCGGCATGCCCAGCGCGACGTTGATTCGGCGGCCCAGGGCCCTATACTCTGCGGGAATGTATCGGAAGTCCCGGGTGAACTCAAGCGGACAGGAGATTCCATGCGAAAAGGATGCCACCGGACCGGCCGTTCCGCGATCATTGCATCCTGGCTGCTCCTTGCCGGCGCAGCGGGATTCCTGCCCGCGGCGGTCGGCGCCCAGACCCTCGACGGTTTCCCCGAGGACGTGCGGTTCGAGATCATGAACGCCACCACCGGCCAGGCCGGCAACTGCGAGCGCCTGACCATCGAGTACCTGGCCGAGACGGCCGTGGTCATCACCGACATCCGACCCGCCGACTCGATCATCACCGTGGAGTCGGTTCCGCTGATCGCAGGCGCGCAGTACGTGGTGACGGCCTGGTGGCGCGACGTCCCCTATTACTTCAGCTTCCGGGGCCGGGATCTGGCCGAGGGCGTCCACACCCTGCACGTCTTCGACACCACGCCCGCCAAGTCCGCCGTGACCGTCAAGGGGCTCAACCTCGTCCTGCAGCGGCAGGACACCGTCCTGCGCCTGGAATACCTGCTGCAGATCGAGAACGCCACCGGTCCGCAGCTGACCGTCCATGACCCCGAAGGAACCGTGGTCCTCGCCCTGCCCGTCGGCGCCGAGGACATCACCGCGGAGTACCGGCGCGGGCTCCTTCCCACCCCCGTCCCCTTCCAGGTGGCGGCCCCGGGGAAACTGGGGCTCGACGTTCCCCTGGTCTGGGGCAACAACAGCGTGCGCGTGACGGCGGTGGTGCCCTGGCAGGAAGGCATGGCCCTGGAAATGGGCTCCGACCTGCCCATCGCCGCCTGGAGCATCCTGTCCACGCCCTCGTGGCTCGAGGTCCGGGGCATCGGTCTGGAATCGGACAACTACCAGGACGCCGCGGGCTACAGCCGGCACACCGGACCCGCCCTGGAGGCGAACCAGGTATTTGCCATGACGCTCATGGGAGGCGAACATATCCAGGGGCCCGAGGGCGAGATCTTCGCCCAGGCCGATTCGGGGGCCGCGGGGCCCTCGCCGGAGGAGGCCGACCAGGCCCCCTCCGGCGCCGGCGGCTCGACCCGCCTGCTGCTGCTCGGGGCCCTCGTCCTGTTGATCGCTCTGCTCGTCGCGTCCCTGAAGAGGCGCCGTTGACCAAGGAGGATCCATGTCCGGAACCATCGAACTGACCCTGGGCCACAGCCCCGATCCCGACGACGCCTTCATGTTCTACGCCCTGGCCAGGGACAAGATCGAGACCGGCCCGTACCGGTTCACCCACGTCCTTCAGGACATCCAGACCCTCAACGAGCGGGCCACCCGGGGCGAGCTGGACATCACGGCCATCAGCATCCACGCCTACGCCTACGTGCTGGACAAGTACGCCCTGCTTCCCGCCGGGGCCAGCATGGGCTTCGGCTACGGTCCCATGGTGGTCGCCCCGCACCCCATCGCCCCGGCCGACCTGAAGGGTTCCACCATCGCCGTGCCCGGCCTGATGACCTCGGCCTACCTGGAGCTGAAGCTCGCCATCGGGGACTTCGAGCCCGTGGTCGTCCCCTTCGACCGGATCATCGAGAAGGTGGCCTCCGGCGAGTTCCCCGCCGGGCTCATCATCCACGAGGGACAGCTCACCTATCGGGAAGCGGGCCTCCACGACTGCCTCGACCTCGGGACCTGGTGGTGGGAAGCCACCGGTCATCGCGACTGGCCCCTGCCCCTGGGCGGCAACGCCATCCACAAGAAGCACGGCGACAAGATGAAGGACATCAGCGACATCCTCACCGCGAGCATCCGGTACAGCCTGGAGAACCGGGCCGCCGCCCTGGACTACGCCCTGGGCTGGGCCCGCGACATGGGCGTCGAACTGGCCGACGAGTTCGTGGGGATGTACGTGAACGACTGGACGCTGGACTACGGGGACCGGGGCCGCGCGGCCATCAGGGAACTGCTGGACCGCGGCCACGCGGCCGGGATCATTCCCGCGGTCGAGAAGCTGGAATTCGTCGCTTCCTGAACCGGGCGCACGGCACGAAGGGCGGGTCATCAGACCCGCCCTTCGCTGTTTGCCTGCGGCCGGCTAGCGGACCTCGGAGGCAGCCACCTGGATCCGGTTCTCCAGCATGGCTCCCACCTCCTTCTCGAGCCGGCGCACCAGTTCGAACTGCCCGGCCTTGCGGGCGTGCTTGATCTGGATCTTCAGGATGGAGAGGGTCTGGTCGAATTCGACCTGCTCGATCCGCCGCACCAGGGCGACGGCCTCCTCCTCGGTGGTTGCGGACGCCAGGCGGCCCAGCAGCTGCTGGACCTCTTCGGCCGTCTTCTCCTTAACCACACGGATTTCCTCGTGGATGGAGGACAAGGTCAACACGGCGAAAGGCAAGCTGGACGGCAGATCCTGACCGGGATGGTCCATGACCACTTCCCGGGGACCGTTCACGTACTCTTCCGCGAAGACGGGGACGCACAGGGCCGGAACGGCCACAAGCAGGATGATGAGGACCGGGAACTTCATGGCGTACCTCCTTGCCTGGGGTGGAGCCAGGCGAGTTCCTCGAACTCCCGATGAAAACATTCTATCAGAAGATGGCGACGCCGTCAAGAGTATTGTTGATATATTATAATTTTTTCTATTTGGACTCCTCCAGGAAGGGCGCAGGTTCGCCCCAGACCGGACCGAAGACCGTCCCTTCCAGGGCCCGGCGCACCCGCGGCTCCCCGTCCCGCTCCCGCAGGGACTCCGGCAGGATCCCGGGATCGCCAGGGCGGCCGATGGCAAGCGCCGTCACGGGCTCGAAATCCGCGGGGATGCCGAATTCCTCGCGCGCCCGGTCCGGGAGGATGCCGCCCATCTGGTGGACGGCCAGCCCGCGGGCGGCCGCCTCGACGGTCAGCTGGGCCGAGGCGAGCCCGACGTCGTGCAGGGCCTTGCCGTTGGGCTTGCCGTTGCGGGTCAAGGTCGTCCGGGCCACGGTGAGCACGAGGACCCCCGCGTGCTGCGCCCAGACCCGGTTGGGCTCCATCAGGCACCCGAGCAGCTTCCCGAAGGAAGTACCGTCCTCCCGCCTGGCCGCCAGGTAGCGCCAGGGCTGCTCGTTGAAGGACGAGGGCGCCCAGCGCGCAGCCTCGAAGAGACCGAGCAGGTCGGCGACCGGGACGCCCTCGGGGGCGAAGGCGTAAGGGCTCCAGCGTCCGCGGATGAGCTCGTGGATGGGATGGTCGGCGGGGGCCCGCCGGTCTTCTTTCCTCGGGTCGTCCATGGGTTCCTCCCGGCTACTTGAGATCGAAGAAGAGGATTTCGGCGTCTTTTTCCACCGCGAACCCCAGGCCGGCCCGGCCGGACACCGCCGCGCCGTCACCGGCCTCCAGCACAAGGTCGTCCAGGCGGAGGGCTCCGGCCACCACCTGCACCCACGCATGGCGGGCCGGATCGACGGGAACGCTCAACGTTTGACCGCCCGCCAGCCTGCCGCCCCAGAGCCTGACGTCCTGGCCCCAGACCAGGGATCCGCCGGCCCCGTCGGGCGAGGCCAGCTGGACGAGGGCGCCCGGCTCGGCCAAGGCCGCGAAAGCCTTCTGGTCGTAGCGCGGCTGGACACCCTTCACCGCCGGCAGGACCCAGATCTGGAGGAGACCCGCGGGTCGATCCGGATCCGGATTGAACTCGCTGTGGGTCACTCCCCGGCCGGCGCTCATGACCTGGACCTCTCCCGGCCGGATCACCGAGCCGTTGCCCAGGCTGTCGCGATGTTCGAGGGCCCCGTCGGTGACGTAGGTCAGGATCTCCATGTCCCGGTGGGGGTGGCTTCCGAACCCCCGGCCCGGCTGGATGACGTCCTGGTTGATGACGCGCAGATCCCGGAATCCCATGTGCTCGGGATCCACGTACGCTCCGAAGGAAAAGGTGTGCCGGGTCTGCAGCCAGCCGTGATCGAAGCGGCCCCTGTCGGCGGATCGGCGGAGCTTGATCATGTCGCCTCCTTTGATGTTGCACCGTTAATCGTTAAAACAAATATAATGGAGAATCGCCGAACCGCCACCCCCCGGCCGGACGCGGGAACGGGGGGCGCTACCCGGATCAGAACCAGCGGGCGAGATAGGGCAGAGCGAGGGCCAGGGCCACCACGGCGAAAAGGGCGGCAAGCCAGGGCGCCAGGGATCTGGGCCGATGTTCCGGCCGGCGGAACAGGGGCCCGGGTCGCTCGGGGGGCGATCCTTCGGCGGGGGGGCGGGGCGACGTGGGCACGGCATTCCTCCTGGTGGACCGGCTGCCGTCATTCAAGCTCCCCCGGCAGGCCCGGTCAAGTCCCCTCTTTCCACCCGGCCCGACGTGTGGCAAAGTGCTGGCAGCGATGTCCGGTAGTCCCGCAGCGTACGAGGAATCCGCCGATGAACTCCCGCTCCGCCGCCGGTCTGGTCATGCTGCTGCTCGCGGCGGCCCTGATGGCGGTCTTCTTTCTCGAATATGATCCCAATGCGGTCCTGCAACCCGGGGATCCGGAATCCCCGCCGGCGGAGCTCCCTTCCGGGGGGATGGCGACGGCCCGGGTGGATTCCTTCCTGGCGGACTTCAACGCCGTCTTCCAGGCGCTGAAGTCGGCCTCCCTGCGGACGGGTTTCCGTGCGGCCGTGGAGGGCGGCCGGAGCCTGAGGGAGGCCGCCTCCGATTCGCAGTTCGTCCTCGACGCCTACTGCGGCAGCCGGACCGTCCTGCAGTCCCTCGGGCCGGCCTCAACCGTCGGCGGGCTCTCCGACCGGCATGACCGCCAGATCCAGGCCATCCGCCGCGAGGCGATGCGGCGGCCGGCCGTCCTGCCTTCGATCAGACTGGAAGCCCTCGACGCGGCGATGGCCTGGCCCGAATCCCTCGCCCTGGCCCGCCACGATTTCCGTCCCCCCGGCCGGGGGCCCGAGGTCATCAACTTCAACGGGATGGCCATGATCCTGGCTTCCTCCACCAAGCCCGCCCTCCGCAAGGCCGCCTGGGAAGCGTTCGCCTCCGGGAGCGGGGCCGCCCCGTCCGATCTCGGGAGCTTGTTCTCCGCCAGGAAGAGCGCGGCACGGGCCATCGGATTCCCTTCCCTCGACGATGCCGTCACGGCCGGCCTGGGTCTCACTCCCGAGGAGACGCGGGAGTTGCTCACCGGCCTGCGTGACTCTCTGGCCCCCCTTTACGTGCAGTTCCACGCGGCCTTGCGCAGGGATCTCGCCCGGACCTTCAAGGAAGAGGTTCCCGGCCTCTTGCCGGTGACCTGGCTCGAGTGGAACCTCGATCACCCCGCCAACCTGCTCGGGCGCCGGGTCCTCACCCGGGAGCTGGAAGACTTGACGCCCGCGGACATGGCCGCCCACGCCGAGGAGCTGTGCGTCTCCCTGGGCATGCCCCCGCTCCCCGCGGAATTCACCCTGTCCGGGGTCGCCGCCGTCCCCGCGGGGTGGCCCATCTCCGAGGCCCGGGCCTGGCCGGTGGCGCCGCCGGACGACCTGAGGTTGACCCTTTCCAGCGGGATCGAGGATCTGGCCCTGTACCGCAAGACCCACGCGGCGGTCGCACGACTCCACTCCGTGGCCGCCTGCACCCGGGCGGGTTGGCCTCCCGTCCTGGCTGATGACCCTGCCGGGGTCATGACGGCGGCCGTTGCGGTCGCCCTGGATCTGGCCGCCCGCTCTTCCGCATATCTGGACCGGCGGCTGGGCGCCGACGCGGGAGCGGCCGTCCCGCCTGCGGACCGCATCCTCCTGGACGGCGCCGGCGACGAGGTCTTCGGACTCTACCTCGACCTGGCGGTGAGGGGACCCTGGCTGCTGGAGCTGAGCGGGGCCGGCGACGCGGGGAATGATCCGGTAGACCTCTGGTGGGCCCTGCTGGCCCGGGCCGGGCTCGGCCCCGACGGGCCACCGGCGCCATCGCCGCCGGAAGCCGTCCTGGCTGCTCTCGGCGACTCCGACCTCCTCCTGGGCCGCGCCCTGGGGATCATCGTCGGCCACCAGCTGCACCGCTACGTCTGCCGCGGCATCCTGCAGCAGGACGTGCACGCCGCGGACTACCACGGCCACCGGGCGGCGGGAGACTTCCTGCTGGCCATCATGCGTCAGGGACGGGGAGCGGACTGGCAAAGGATCCTGAGGGAGGCCACGGGCGAGGATCCGTCGGCCCAGGCTCTCCTGGATTACTACCGGGATCTGGAGGCGGATCTCCAGGAGGCCAATGCGGGCGGAACCGTCGGCTGGCCGGAGCCCGGGACAGGCTCCGTCAATAGGTGAAGACCACGGTCCCGGGCCGGGTCAAAAGCTCCTGCCAGAGCGCGCGGTCGGCCGGGACCATGGAACCGCTCAGGCACTCGGGCCCCAGACCTGCGAGCTTGAGGCATTCCAAGCCGACCAGCACCCTGCCCCCTTCGGCCATGAAAGTTTCGAGGATGGTCCTCAGGGGTTTCCCGGTCACCGGACAGGGTCCGAGTGAGGCCCCGGGGTCCAGCAAGGCCACGGCGTCCACGTTGATCGAGAGGGTCACCTCCCAGCCTGCGGCCAGGAAGTTGTTCCCGAAGCGCAGAGCCTTGGCGATGTTGGGTTCGCGGTCGCTGATCAGGTTGAGCACGAGGTGACCGGCCGACGTCGTCACGCTTCCTCCAGTCCTGAAATCCGGTTTCAAAACGGACTGGACGCCACGTCAAGCCCGGCTATATTTCAAGTCAATTGACTTTGAATTCGTTCGGACCCGATTCCGGGAGGATCCCCATGAACAACGAGGCTTCGGGTTCCCGCCTGAGGTACTTCCCCATCACGCTGCTTCCGACCGTCATGGGCCTGGCCGGACTGGCCATCGTCTATCTCAAGTTCCAGCACTTCTACCACGTCCGGCAGCCCGTCGGCCAGTGGCTCCTGTACGGGGTGACGGCGTGGTTCGCCCTCGTCGCGGCCGTCTACGCCGCCAAGCTCGTCCGGTATCCCGCCGAGGTCAAAGCGGAGCTCCAGCACCCCATCCGGATCAACTTCTTCGCCGCGATCAGCATCTGCCTGCTCCTGCTCAGCATCGGCTACCTGGAGATCGGTCAGGTCGCCCCGGCGCGCGTCCTCTGGTGGGTCGGCGCCCCCCTGCACCTGTTCCTGCTGCTGGTCATCCTTTACGGCTGGTTCCACAAGCACTACAGGATCGATTCCTTCAATCCCGCCTGGTTCATCCCCGTGGTTGGCCCGCTGCTCGTGCCCATCGCCGGGGTGGCCTTCGCCCATCCCGAGGTGTCCTGGTTCTTCTTCGCCATCGGCATCATCTACTGGATCGTGCTGCTGGCGGTTTTCGTCAACCGCATCTTCTTCCACGACCCCCTGCCGCAGAAGCTGGTGCCGACCCTGTTCATCCTCACGGCCCCGCCGGCGGTGGGCTTCATCTCCTACCTGAAGCTGACCGGATCGCTCGACCCGTTCGCCAGGATCCTGTTCTACTTCGGGGTCTTCACGGCGCTGATGCTGCTGACCATGATCGACCAGTTCCGGCGCATCCCCTACTTCGTCTCCTGGTGGGGCTACACCTTCCCCATGGCCGCCTTCACCATCAGCCTCTTCCTGATGTTCAAGGAGTCCCAGCTGCCGGTCTTCAAGACCGCCGCGCTGGTCATGACGGTCCTGACCACGCTGACCATCATGCTGGTCATGGTCAAGACCATCATCGTGGCCGCCCGGGGCGGCATCTGCGTCCCGGAGGATTGACCCCACCGCCCGGATCACATCCGCTGGATGTGCTCCCCGGTGGCGTAATCGTAGGTCGAGCCGTGGATGCTGTGCGGGATGGCGAAGATCACCAGGATGGCGATCATGGCCAGCACGGCGAACCACTTGCCGCGAGGACGTCCGGGCTCGGCGTGCCGGGTGCGCCAGACGGCGAGCAGCCAGAGCGCCACCCCGACCGCGAGCTTGTTGTCGGTCCAGTCCTCGCCCAGCGGCCAGCCCGTCCAGAAGGCGTCGAAGGCGTACTTCTGGACGATGGGACCCAGGATCAGCCCCCCCACCAGCAGGCAGAAGAAACAGAGCCGCGAGAGGGTCTTCAACGCGGGGCCCCCGGTCAGCCCCTCCAGGCCCGCCCCCGTCGAGAACAGGAAGCCGAGGACCAGGAAGGTGACGTGGAAGACCAGGACCAGACCGGGCACGTCGCCTTTGAACCGGGCGACGGCGTGTTCCCCGTTCCCGGGCACCACCCCGTGGAAGGTCCCCGACCGGATATCCACCCGGTATTCGAGCTTGCCGGCCATGGGCTGCCGGGGCAAGACCCCTTTCAGGACGCCGTCCTCGAGCACCAGGGGCGTGGTCCGCCATTCGTCCCGGGTGGGATAGCGGCGCCAGGTCACTTCGCCGGAGACCTCCCTGCCGGCCGCGGTGAGACCCGCCACCGGGATGGAGACCGGCAGATCCTCGTTGATGCTGCCGGACCTCAGCAGTTCGATGGGAATCTCGATCCCGTCGACGCCGAGGGTGGCCCGCACGGGATAGGTCGGGCCGGACATCTTCTGCCAGACCAGGAAGGCGGCCGTGAGGATGAAGGCCGCGAACCAGAGGAAGAACACACGTTTCAAGGGACACCTCGTCGCCCCGGCACCATCCGGGTTATGGCAAGGGCCCGCACCGCGGTGGTGCGGGCCCGGATCGTCGGACGGAACCTCAGGCCCCGTACTTCTTGATGGCCGCGTCCAGGCGCGGCAGCATGGCGAAAATGAACATCGCAACGCCCAGGATCGCAACCGCCAGGACCACGAACATGGTCGTGCCCGGTTCGAGGCCGCTGATGAAGCCGGAGAGCTTGTTCCCGATGGCGGTGGACAGGAACCAGCCGCCCATCATCAGACCGACCAGCCGCTTGGGCGACAGCTTGGTCACCAGGGACAGGCCCATGGGCGACAGGCAGAGTTCGCCGATGGTGATCACCAGGTAGTAGACGATCATCCAGATCATCGCGGTCTTGGCGGCCCCGTCGTCGCCCAGGTAGGCGCCGAAGGCCATGATCAGCAGGGCCACCGTGGTGATGACCATCCCCAGGAAGATCTTGCGGGCCGTGGAGACCGCGCGCTTGCGGGTGGCCATCCACCCGAAGAAGAAGACGACCACCGGAGTCATCACCACCACGAAGACGGGATTCAGGAGCCCGGTGAGCATCTCGGCGTTGACCAGGCGCACGTAGGATCCGGGAGCGAGGGTGGCCACCGACGGATCGCGGTTGGCGTAGACGGCGAGGCGCGTCTCGGGCGTCACCAGCAGCACCGGAACCTCCTGGCCCCCGATGTTGCGCACCACCAGGACCTCGTCCCTGAGTTCGGCCCCGTCGGCCACCTTGACCGTGGTCGTGGCCACGCCGTGGGCGTCGGTATCCGTGCTGACGACCACGTCGTCGCGGTCGAAGACCTGGCAGACCAGGAACTGGCGGTCCTCGGGGATCTCCGTCTCGTCGCTGTCGAGCACCCTCAGGTCAGGCTGGCCCTCGAGCCGCGCGACCAGGTCGCTGCTGAGGATGCGGGCCCCGAACATGGCCTCCCCCTGTCCGTCCACGTCGATCAGGACGCGCTCGTCCGGCCGGGGCAGATCCTTGCCCGCATTGGTGTAATAACTGGGCATGGCCTTCTGGGCGTAGAAGTCGGCCCAGGCGGGAATCCACTCGGCCTGGCGGTCGGTGTTCCGCTCGGCGAAGACCGTCATCAGACCGCCGGAAAGGTGCAGAACCATGAAGAAGGCCCCGCCGGCCACGAAGACCGGGATGAGGGCGGCCAGGCCGGGCTTCTCCTCCGCATTGGCCCGCCGCACCAGCAGCCAGAAGTAGAACATGACCGGAACCATGCCGACGATGAAGCCGAAGGTGATGGGCCCGATGGTGCTGGTCACGAAGCCGATCTGCTGGCCCACGAAGTAGCCGATGACGCCGAAGGCGAACGCGGGCGCCAGGATGGTCATGACCACCTGCTTGAAGGAGATGTCCTCCGCGCTGCGCTCCGAGGGCCGATCGGCCTTCTCCAGGCGCTTCCAGTTGATGGTCAGGATCACCACGCCGATGAGCAGTCCCACTCCCGCCGCGGTGAACGCCAGGTTGAAGGACCAGAGGTTGCGCAGGGGCGCGGACAGCAGGGCCGACAGCGAGGCGCCGATGTTGATGCCCATGTAGAAGATGTTGAACCCCGCATCCCGGCGCGGATCGTCGGGGGCGTAGAGGTTGCCCACCATGGCCGAGATGTTCGGCTTGAAGAAACCGTTGCCGATGCAGAGCAGGGCCAGGCCCGCATAGAAGGTGGGCAGGCTGCGGATGCCCAGGGAGAAGTAGCCCGCGGCCATCAGCAGGCCGCCGAGGAAGACCGAGCGGCGGAAGCCGAGGAACCTGTCGGCGATCATGCCCCCGACGAAGGGAGTGAAGTAGACGAAGGCCATGTAGGTGCCGTAGATCTCGGCCGCGAGCTTCGTCGAGAAGCCCAGGCCGCCTCGTTCGGTGTCCGTGATGTAGAGCAGGAGAATACCCAGCATCAGGTAGAAGCCGAGCCTTTCCCACATCTCGGTGAAGAAGAGGGCCTTTAACCCCTTGGGGTGTCCTTTCTGCATGGATCGCCTCCGGTATGGGAGATGGCAGCGCCGCGTGAAAACGGACCAGGGAGCTGATGGGGTCTCCCTGGCCCGGGGCAGGATACCGCACGGGTCCGCCCGGGGCCAGAGATTTCTCGGCGAGCCGGCCGCCCCCATCGGGGAACCGGACAGGTCCCCGTCAGGCCTTGATCGTGTCGAGCCCGTGCCCGCCCGGGCCCTTTTCCGCCCGCATCAGCATGAAGGCGAAGAAGAGGGCCAGGAAGCCGAGGACGCTGAAGATCCACATCCCCGGGGCATAGCCGCCCGGATGTTCCAGGCCGGCTCCGGCCATGTCGTTGGTCTTGCCGATCAGCCAGTTCATCCCGGCCACGCCCACCTGCTGGACCAGCGTCATCACCGCATAGGCGGTTCCCAGCCGCTTCTCCTCCACGATGTAGGCCACCGCCGGCCACATCACCGCCGGGATCAGGGAGAAGGCCACACCCATCAGGGCGATGGGCACCCCGAAGGGCAACAGCCGGTAGGCCAGCAGCAGGTAGACCGGCATCAGCAGGAAGGCGCCCAGGAACATCAGGTGGGTGCGGCGACCGATCTTGTCCACGAGCAGGCCGAACAGCGGGGTGACGATCATCGCCGACAGGGGCAGCACGCTGTTGGCCTGTCCGGCGGCTTCGCGGGTCATCCCCCAGGCCTCGATGAAGAACTTGATGGCGAAGCTGCGGAACGGGAAAATGGCCGAGTAGAAGGTGACGCAGAGAGCCACCACGAACCAGAACGACCGGTCGAAGCGGAACAGGTCCCCCCAGGTGAGCTTGTCCGAGGACCCCGCCCTGCCCAGCCCGTACCTGCGGCTGGCGTTCGCCTCCATCGCCCCGTAGCCCAGGGGGGAGATGACGCAGAGCACGCCGATGACCGCGGAGACCAGAAGGGGGCCCTGCCAGCTGTCGTAGGCGAACCTGGCCCAGGTGGGCGACCAGTCGGCGGCGACCGAACCCAGCCGGGCGATGGTCAGGTTGATGCCGAACGCGAAGCTCAGCTCCCGCCCCTTGAACCACTTGGCCAGGGCCGTGGTGATGGCCACGATCAAGGGTTCGGCGCCCAGCCCCAGGATGAACCGGGCGGCCATCATCACCGTGAAGCTCTCGGTGAAGGCGTTCAACAGGGCGGCGATCGAGCACAGGGCCCCGAAGAAGATGGTCGACTTGACGGTCCCGTACCGGTCGATCACGACGCCGCCGATCAGCAGGACGATCACCGCGGCGATGCTGTAGATGGAATACAGGCTGCCGATGTCGGCGTCGGAGTAGCCCAGGTCGGACTTCAGCAGGTCCGCGATGGGGGCGATGCTGTCGTAGACGTAGTAGTTGCCGAACATGGCCAGGCTGATGACCACCAGCACGAGCCAGCGGTAGGCGGGCGGAACCTGGCGGGTGGCGTTCCGGACGGCTGAGAACATCGGGCGCTCCCTCGGCTGAGGTACGGTGGCGGTTCGCGACCCGGCGAATATGAGGGATGGCCGCCCGGGAAATCAACCTCCAGGTTGAGTCCGGATTCCCGGTCACAGCTCGTGCCGGGGCGGCAGGAGCACGTTGGCCAGCAGCAGGCCCGAGACCAGGGACACCCCGACCAGCATCACCGTGAAGGCGCTGTCCACTCCCGACATGATGTCCTTGGCCAGCAGCATGGAGAAGCTCCGGTAGCCGATGGTCCCGGGTACCAGCAGGATCAGCGAGGGGACCAGCACCACGACCGCCGGCCTGTGCCGCAGGCGGGCGTAGAGGTTGCCCGCCAGTCCGGCCGTCAGCGCGCCCACCACCGAACCCAGACCGACGTCGAACTGGCCGACCGCCAGGCGCGCGCTCCAGAAGGTCACCAGGGCGCCCGCGGTGATCCAGGCGAGTTCCCCCCAGCGGGCGCGGAACAGGACGACCAGGCCGGGCGGGGTCGCCAGCAGGGAGACCCAAAGGGTCCAGGGGGCGGGTGTGTCGGCCGCGACGTCGACCGCGACTCCCGGCAGCAGGGACGCCAGCTGGCCTCCCAGCCCCACCCCCAGCCCGATCTTGAAGAAGGTCATCAGCGCCCCGGTCAGACGGGCGGTCCCGCTGACCAGGTGCCCGGTTCCCAGCTCGTTCATGGCGAGGGTGAGGGTCAGGCCCGGCAGCAGGATCACCAGCCCGGCCACCACGACCAGGTTGGCGGCCAGCGGGTGCAACTGGCGGGCGACCGCATGCGCCAGGACGGTGGCCAGGAGGGCCACCGTGAATTCGAAGACCCGGGCCACGGTCACCGAACGCCCGGCCAGGACGGCGAGCAGCCCGCTCGAGAATCCCAGGACCAGCGCCAGCCCCATCTCCGGCCAGCCTCCTCCGAGGAACCGGGCGGCCGTCCCCGAGACGACCCCGAAGGCCAGGGTGGTCAGCACCGGCCCGTGGCGCACCGGCGCGGTGCGGATGGCCTCCAGCCTGGTCACCGCATCCTCCACCCCCAGCTCGGAACGGTAGACCGCCTGGACCACCTCATCGAGAGCCACCACCTTGTCGAGTTGCAGGTCGGCCGGCTGCACGCGCGACATGGCGGTGTGCTGATTGCCCGGGTCCCCGAAGGACAGGGTCAGGGAGGTGGGTGTGCTGAGGATCTCGGTCCTGATGCCGAGCCTGGCCGCCGCCTGTCCCAGGGCCGCCTCCAGCCGGTGGGCCGGCAGGCCGTACTCGTGCAGGGCACGCCCGAGGTCGATCAGGAAGCGGGTGCGGACGGCGTCGTTCCCGGCCGCCCCGGGGGTCCTGGGCTCATCATTCAAGAGACTTCCTCCAGTCCCAGCCAGAGGCCGAGGGCTGCGAATTCCCCGGCGAGGTCAGTGGCCCGGAATACGGCGTGACGGTCCAGGGGCGTGGGTTCCCGGTTGACGACGGCGATCCTGCCTCCCGCCTGCAGCGTCGCCACCGGCACTCCCGCCGCCGGGTGGACCAGCAGGGACGAGCCCAGAACCAGCAGCAGGTCGGCCGCCCCCGCCAGGGCGAAGGCATCCTCGAGGGCGCCGGGAGGCAGCATCTCGCCGAAGAAGGTGATGTCGGGCTTGGGCACTCCGCCGCAGGCCGGGCAGCGGGGCACTTCACCGCGGCGGACGACCACCGCGATCTCGGCGAACCCGGTTCGGGCCCCGCAACCGAGGCAGGTATGGCCGGCCGGGCTGCCGTGCAGTTCGATGACCCTGCGGGCGCCGGCCTTCTGGTGCAGCATGTCGATGTTCTGGGTGATGATCCCGGTGCAGAGGCCCCGTCGCTCGAGTTCCGCGCAGACCCGGTGCACCGGCCCCGGCTGCTTGTCCCCCAGACCGTAGATGAATTCCCGCGCCTCGGTGTAGAAATAGGAAGGATCCCTGCGGAACTCGTCGATGGCGAAGATCCGGTCGGGATCGACCCGGGAATAGATGCCGCCCGGGCTGCGGAAATCCGGGATGCCGCACAGGGTCGAGACGCCGGCCCCCGTGAAGACCGCCACCCGTTCGGCTGAGCTGATCAGGTCCTGCAACCGATCCATGGACGCCTCCGGGGGGTTCGTTCACCGCCCTCGATGAGGACGGCCCGCAAGCCCGCCCCACCTGGGAGCCGGAACCAGGGAGGTCGGTTGACGCTGCCGACCCCCCGGCCTAGAATGGCCCAAGGATCGGGGGTTTGTCATGAAAAAGCAAAGTCGGCGCCCGGCCGGCGGAACCTTGATCCCGTTCGGGGCGGTTCTGGCGGTCCTGGCCTTTCACCTTCCAGCGGCGGCCCTCGCGGCCGGCGACCGGTTCGACGAGATCTTCGTCACGACCCTGGACCAGGATCCGGCCTGGACCACGGCCGACTGGGATACCGTCACCGGCGAGGTCCGGCTCCATCCCCTGGGCCTGGACCCCCGCGGGGTGTACAACACCCCCGGCAACGCCTTCGCCGGAGCCCTCGCCGCCGGCCACCTGCTGGTCGCCGACGGCAGCGGAGGGCTTTTGAGCTTCGCCATCGCCGACCCCGACTCCCCCCTGCTGGTCGACACCGGAACGACCGCCGACCAGGCCAGGGACATCGACCTTGCCGGAGACCACGCCTACCTGGCCATCGGGGCGGCCGGCCTGCAGATCTTCTCGGTCGGCGATCCGGCGAACCTCGTGGCCGCCGGGGTGGCCGACGTCCCGGGTTTCGCCTCGGGCGTGGCCGTCGCGGGGAACTGGGCCTACCTCGCCCAGTCCAACCTCGGGGTCGCCGTGGTCGGGGTCTCCGACCCCCAGAACCCCGTCCACGTGAGGGATGTCTCCACCCTGGACTGGGCCCGGGGGATCGCCGTCACGGGCCAGTATCTGGCCGTGGCCGACGGTGCGGCGGGCCTGACCATCCTGGACGTCTCCGTGCCCGACGACCCGGTCTTCGCCGCCAACCTCGACACCGAGGGAACCGTTCTGGACGTGACGGTCACAGGGAACGTCGCCTATCTGGCCGCCGGGACGGCGGGCCTGCTCACCGTGGACCTGACCGATCCCGCTTTCCCAGGCCTGCTGGACTCCCTGACCCTGATGGGAACCTGCCGCCACGCCACGGTGCGGGGGGACACGGTGTACGTGGCCTCCGGCTCCGGCGGGCTCTACCTGGTCGACGGCTCCGACCCCGCCCAACTCGCGATCCTGGCCCGCTCCGACACGGCCGGCGAGGCCTATCACACCTCCCTGGCGAGCGGGCCGGCCTGGCTTTGCGACGGGGTGGAAGGCATCAAGGGATTCTCCGCCGATCCCCTCGGCCTCGACCCGCTGAACAACCAGGCCCGCTCCCTGAACGTCAACTCGGGAAGCGACCCCGTAGCCCGGGCGGCCCTGACCGCCGACTTCACCGACTCGGTCTCCTTCCAGCTCTCGGTGGACGGAGGGGCGACCTGGACCCCTTCACCCCCCGACGGATCCTGGACCGAATTCGCCGTTCCCGGCGCGGACTTCCGCTGGCGGGCCACCTTGCACCAGACCGGCCCTTATCCCGGACCCATCCTGCGCCGGGTCTCCCTCCAGTACGAGTGGTTGCTCGACTCCGCCGAGATCCTCGGCGTCGCCGACATCCCCGGCGACGAAGGCCTCCAGGTGCGGGTCACCTGGGCCTCCAGCCCGCACGACACCGTCGGAGCCGCCGATCAGGTCACCGAATATTCCCTCTATCGCCGTTTCCCACCCGGGAAGGCCTATCCCCCCGGCAGCTGGGACTACCTGGCCACCGTCCCCGCGGACGGGGAACTGCAGTACTCCCTGGTCGCCCCCACCCTCGCGGACTCCAGCTCCGCAGGCACGGCCTGGACGGCCTTCTTCGTCCGGGCGCGGACCGGCAACGCCGCGGTCTTCTTCGATTCCCCCGTGGACAGCGGCTACTCCGTCAACAACCTCCAGCCGGCCCCTCCGACGGGATTCTGGGCGGAGCCGGCGGCCTCGGGAGGCCACGATCTCGGCTGGCATCCGTCGCCCCTGGCGAACTTCTCCCACTTCGCCCTGTACCGTGCCGCCGATCCCGCCACGCCCCCCCAGCCGGGCACCCTGCTGGCCGTCAGCCTGCAGACCTCCTACCACGACCCCGCCCCGGGCACCTGGTTCTACCAGCTCACGGTGGTGGACACCGATGGCCGGGAAAGCGATCCGGTGTCCGCAGGCGATCCCTCGGCCGCTCCCCCTGCCCCCTTCGACCTGGTGCTGGCCGGCCACCCCAATCCCTTCAATGCCCGGGTGACGTTGACCTTCGCGGTCCCCTACGAGGGGGCCGGGATCCTGGTGGACGTCTTCGACCCCCGGGGCCGGGCGGTGAGGACCCTGTTGAATGGCCGGGCGCCCGCGGGAACCGGTACGGTGGTCTGGGACGCCCGGGACGCCCGAGGGAGGCCGGTTCCCTCGGGCCTCTACCTCTGCCGGATCCGCTGCGACGGCTGGGAGCAGGTCAGAATCCTGAGCCTGGTGCGTTGATTCCTGACTAAGGGTCTTCATTATATCCTCAATGTCCCCGGTCTCCTGCCGATATCATGACCTGTAGACGACCGGGACGAGGACTCGTTTCCGATCCTGCACCGGAACACCCAGGGAGCAGGGCATGAGCCCAGAAGACCTCACCACTGCCGACCCCGCGACCCGGGATCCCGAGGTCGAGGACGCCGACTGGTGCGGCGGCCCCGCCGGACCGGTCACCTTCGCGGTGCGGATCACCGACGACAAGGTGACCGTGGTCCTGGACTGCCCCGACCCCCTGGCGGACCTGGGCAGGACCGCCGACCGCATCCTCGAGGAGTTCCAGGTCCTCTCCCTGCCCGAGTATCCCGACCGTGAGTTCCTGACCTCCATGCTCCAGCAAGCCTGCACCCCGGGCGAGGACGTGCGCGGCCTGCCCCTGATCATGGGGGAAGCGCCCACCCCTCCGCTGGACGGGGCCCTGATCTGGTCGCGCGACTACTTCGTCGAAGGCTGGGCCGTGGACGAGGGATCCGGGGCCATGGACTTCTGGGAGAAGCTGGACAATCGTTCGGTGAGCAAGGATGAACTGCTGGTCTTCGTGCGGGATCCCCTCGAAGGGGAACCCGGCCTGAGCGTCTTCAACAACAAGATCCCCGTCGAGAAACCCCTGCGGGCCCGCATCCGCCCGGGAAAAGGGGTCCGGGAGGAGCCCACCGAGGGCGGCCTCCACATCCACGCCGCCATGGACGGACGCATCCGCTTCACCGACGGCATCCTCTCGGTGGACGAAGTCTACATCATCAAGGGCAACGTGAGCCTGGAGACCGGCAACCTGCGGCATACGGGCACCATCCAGATCGAGGGCGACATCCTCGAAGGCGCGACGGTCGAAGCCCAGGGCGACATCATCGTCAAGGGCATGTGCGAGCCCTGCGACATCACCGCCGGCGGCGGCTTGACCGTCGGGGGCGGGATCGTCAGCGAGGAGAAGTACCGCATCGAGATCGGGGGCGACCTCAACGCCAAGTACATCCACGATGCGGTGATCCGGGCGGAGGGCGACATCTGCGTCGCGAACGAGATCACCCACTCGGACATCCGGACCCGCGGGAGGATCCTGGTCCACAAGGGCCGGATCGCCGGCGGCTACAACCTGGCCCGCAAGGGAATCTGGGTGGGGGAGGCGGGAGCCGGCGGGGCTTCGACGACCGTCCTGGTGGCCGGCGTCGATCACACCCTCAAGCCCCGGGTCAAGGTGATCCGCGACCGGATCCAGAAGCTCGAGGAAACGCGGGACAAGCTCGCCAACGCCCTGAAGGCCGCCTCCGATCGGCAGAAGTCCCCGTCCGAGGAGGACCAGAAGCTCCTGATGGGACTGCGCCTGAAGGCCGAACAGATCCGGACCCTTCTGGAATCCGCCGAACAGGAGATCCAGGCCATGACCAGGGAAGCCCTCGAGGACGCCCGCCAGGAGGTCGTGATGCTGAAGGAGGTCCGGTCGGGGACGACCATCCAGCTCGGCGGCGCCAAGACGGTCGTCCGTGCCTCCATCCTCAAGCCCCGCATCGCGCAGCGCCGGGAATCGCGGGTGAGGGTCCTGCCCCTGGGCGAGGGCAACATGCCCGTCGAGGAATGAGCCCGGGGACGCGGATGATTCAGGACCGGGGAACCGCCCCGTAACCCAGGGCCTCGATCGCCGCGACGACGGCTGCCGATTCCACCTCCTGCCCCCGGACCCAGGCCCTCCCGGCGCCCAGATCCACCCCGCAGTCGGTCACCCCCGGAAGCTCCTCCAGGGCCCTTTTCACGCTTCCGCTGCAATGGCTGCAGCTCATGCCCGTGACCGTGAATTCCAGATCCTGCGGCGGGACGCCCTTCTCTCCGCCCGTCCCGCATTCCCCATCGCAACAGGCGGCCCGGCGCCGGGTCCGCCACCAGCTCTGCGTCATCACCAGGACCAGCCCGAGGCCGGCCAGGTGCTCCCACCAGATCACGTGTTCGTGATGATGCCCCGTCCCGGACAGGAAAGGCACCCAGTCGCCCGCGCGGGGCGAAAGGTAGTCCAGCAGCAGTCCGCCGCCGAAGGCGCTCACGGCCACGGTCAGCAGGAAGATGACCGCAGCCCGCCGGCCCAGGATGCGCGCGATGGTGGTCAGGGTCGCGGCGTTGGTGGCCGGGCCGGCGATCAGGAAGGCGAGCGCGGCGCCGGGACTGGCCCCCAGGAAGATGAAGCTCGCGGCCACCGGAACGCTGGCGGTGGCGCAGACGTAGATGGGGATGCCCACGACCATCATCAACAGGATGGAGAGGGCCCCCTGGTCCAGATACCCGTCCAGGAAATCGGCGGGTATCACCGCGCCGAGGATCCCGGCGATCACCAGGCCGATGAGCAGGGCGCGGCCGATGTCCGCGGGCAGCGTCGTCAGACCGTAACGCAAGGCGGCAGCCAGCTTGCCGGCAAGACCGGCGGGCCGCACCGGAACCCGGCCGTCCCGCGCGCCGGCCAGCCGGTGTTCATCCGGAACGAACAGCTGGACGGCGGCCCCTCCCAGCAGGCCCGTGGCCAGGGCGGCGAACGGGCGGAACACCGCGAAGAAAGGACCCAGCATGGTCCAGGTCACCAGGACGGAATCGACGCCGGTCTGGGGGGTGGAGAGCAGGAAGGACGTGGTGGCCGCCCGCGAGGCGCCGTGCTGGCGCAGCGAGGCCCCCACCGGGACCACCCCGCACGAACACAGCGGCAAGGGAACGCCGAACAGAGCCGCCCTGAACACCGGACCCATCCCCCGGCCCCCCAGGTGACGTTCCAGCCAGACGGGGGAGATGAACACCGAAAGCCCGCCGGCCACCAGGAACCCCAGCAGCAGGTAGGGAGCCATCCGCGCGGTGATGAGCCAGGTTTCCCAGGCGACGTTCGAGAATAGATCCAGCATGGTGCGGGGCGCCTCCTCCATGGCCGTGCAATCGGTTCAAGGTAGGCACGGAAGGCGGGTTCGTCGAGGAGCCCCCCCCGGACCGCGGGGACCGTCCGGATCATGGGACCCAGCGCTCCGCCGGGAGGGGATCGTCCAGCCGGTCCGGGGGATCACCAGTAGAAGTACAGGCCCGCCTGGGGCACCAGCTTGGTCTCGTCGTTGGCCCCGTCGTGGACGAAATCGAACTCGGCCTGGATGGACCAGCGGTTTCCCTTGAGATACTCGATCCCGACGCCTCCGCCGAGGTTCCAGTCGTCCTCGAGTCGCCAGTATTCCGGGTCGCCGCCCCCGCCCTCGAGTTCCTTGTCGTAGAAGTAGGCCGCCCCGGCGGCCAGGTAGAGGCGCAGGCGCTGATCCTGGCGCAGGAGATAGTTGAACTGGAAGCCCAGATTGTGCTGCTTGTGGTCGCCGGTGTGCCACACCCCGCCGGCCACCTGGGCGTAGAGGTACCACCGCAGGGGCAGGCGGAAGGCCAGACCGTGACCGCCGAGCTTGCCGTAATGCAATCCCAGGGCGCCCTCGAGAGTGTCGCCCTGGCGGTTCCAGTCCGGAGGTCCGGCCGCCTGGGCGACCGCGGCCGGCGCGTACATCAGCAGCACGAGACAGGCGGAGATGACGGCCGGAACCCGGCGCGGACGGCAGGCGGAATGAATCATGGCTCCCTCGCTTTCCCTCAGGGGGAAATGATCGTCGCTCCATCGAAATGCCCCCCCATCATCCCCCATCGACCGCCGGATTTCCAGCGGCGATTTCGTGGCCAGGGCCGGGGCTGTCTGCTATGGTGCCCTAACACCAGGAGGAGGAACGCCTTGGACAACCCCTTGATCCACGCCGACAACACCTGGGCCGTCTGGACGATCCTGCTGGGCGCCGCCGCCTTCGGCCTGCTGGGCGAAAGGACCCGCTGGGGGCGCAGGCTCTCGGGAGTCATCCTGACCATGGGAACCACTTTCGCCCTTTCCAACCTGGGGATCATCCCCGCGGCGGACGTTCCCGCCTACGACACCGTCTGGGGCCGCCTGGTTCCCCTGGCCATCCCCCTGCTCCTGCTGCGGGCCGACCTCAGGCGCATCCTGCGCGAGGCCGGTCCCACCCTCATCGCCTACGTCCTGGGCGCCGGGGGAACCATCATCGGAACCGTGGTCGCGTTCAGGATCGTTCCTCTGGGCGAGGAGGGCTGGAAGCTGGCCAGCGTCTTCGCGGCCACCTACATCGGCGGTTCGATGAACTACGCCGCCGCCGCCGAGGCGGTGGGCCTGCGCTCCGGCGACCTGCTGACCGCGGGCGTCGCCGCCGACAACCTGGTCATGGCCCTCTACTTCCTGGTGCTGTTCGCCCTGCCCGGATCGGCCTTCCTGCGCCGCCACTTCGAACGTCGCGATCACCGGTCGATGGCTGCCGGACAGCCGGGGGACCTGCCCGACGGGACCGCCTTCCCCGAGATCGGCCGCAGCGCCCTGGCCCTCGCCCTGGCCGCCGGCTTGTGCTGGGCGGGATTCGGGCTGGCCGCCCTGGGGGGATGGGACGGAGGGGGCATCCTCGTCGTCACCGCCCTGACGGTGGCCCTGGCCACCGCCCTGCCCCGTCACCTCGCCCGGCTCGATGGGGCGCACGTCATCGGGGCCTTCCTGATGCAGGTGTTCTTCGCGGTGATCGGGGCGAGCGCCAACGTCGGGGTGGTCCTCTCGGTCGGAACGTCCCTGTTCGTCTTCGCCGCCCTGATCCTCACCATCCACCTGCTCTTCCTGCTGGCTGCGGGGCGTCTGCTGAGGCTGGACCTGGCCGAGATCGTCATCGCCTCCAACGCCAACATGGGCGGCCCGACCACCGCGGCGGCCATGGCGGTGGCCCGCCGCTGGGACGCCCTGGTGCTGCCGGCCATCCTCTGCGGCACCCTGGGCTACGCCGTGGCCACGTTCATAGGCGTCGCCCTCGGCCACTGGCTGCAGTGACCCGGGAGCGGTGGCGGACCTGCGGAACGGGCTTAGTTTATCCTGATCATCCCCAGCCCCAGCCGGGAGGACCCCTTGAAGCCGCTGATCCTGATCGCCCTGGCCCTGATCGCCGTCGTCGGCGTCGGTGGCCTCCTCTTCTTCCGGAGCGTCATGGCCGGAGCCCCACAGCAACCCTCGGCCCCCGGTGCAGGAATCCTCTGGGATCTGGAGACCCGGACCCTCGAAGGCGAGCCCGCCCCGCTGGATGCCTACCGGGGCCGGGTCGCCCTGGTGGTCAACACCGCCAGCAAGTGCGGTCTGACGCCCCAGTACGAAGGCCTGGAGGCGCTCTATCGCGAACTGAAGGACCGCGGCTTCGTCATCCTGGGCTTTCCCAGCAACGACTTCATGGGCCAGGAGCCCGGGACCGCCGAGGAGATCCGCTCCTTCTGCACGACCAGGTTCCAGGTCAGCTTTCCGATGTTCGAGAAGGTCAAGGTCAAGGGCGAGCAGAAGGATCCCGTCTACCGGCATCTCACCGCGGGCGGTCTGGAGGATCCCACCTGGAACTTCACCAAGTTCCTCGTGGGCAAGGACGGCAAGGTGATCGCCCGGTTCGCACCCAAGACGGCCCCGGACGATCCCGGCCTCCGCGAGGCGATCCTGGCGGCTCTCGACGGAGCCCCCTCCCCCTGAAAAGGAGAAACCCGGGGGGAATCCTTTCCCCTCCGGGTTTCCTTGGCAATCCCTTGCCTCATGGTCGATCCGTCGAAACGGGTCCGCGGCGACTCAGGGCCGGGCAGGGATCATGAACAGCCTGTCGTCGCACCGCAGTTGTGGCACTTGTAACAGGCCCCGTTGCGGATCGTCACCGACCCGCACTCCGGGCACGGCGGGCTGTCGGACTGCTGCTGGAAGACCGTCTTCTCCTCCATGGTGATCCGGCTGGCCCCGCCGCCGGCGCTCGCGGCCATGGCCCTCAGGCCGGCTGCCTCCTTCTTGCCGGCCTTCACGTCGTGGGCGTCCTCCGCCCCGTCGGGCAGGGTGCCGTCGGCGTCGCCCAGATGGTCGCCGAATTTCAGGTCCATCCACCGGAAGATGTAGTCCATGACGGACTTGGCGATGGGGATCTCCTTGTTCCGGGTGAACCCGCTGGGCTCGAACCGGGCGTGGCTGAACTTGTTGACCAGCACCTTGAGCGGGACCCCGTACTGCAGCATGATGGAGACGCTCGTGGCGAAGCTGTCCATCAGCCCGCTGACCACGGACCCTTCCTTCGCCATGGAGATGAACATCTCGCCCGGCTTGCCGTTGGGGTACATGCCGACCGTCAGATAGCCCTCGTGGCCTCCGATGGAGAACTTGTGGGTGATGGCCTGGCGCTCGTCGGGCAAGCGGACCCGCTTGGGCTTGGGCGGGGCGAGCAGGGATTCCTCCTGCTCCTCCTCCTCCTCCTTGTGCTTCCTGCCCGTGTTCAGCGGCTGCAGACGCTTGCTGCCGTCCCGGTAGATGGCCACGGCCTTCAGCCCCATCTTCCAGGCTTCCATGTAGGTCCGGGTGATCTCCTCGACCGTGGCCTCGGTGGGCAGGTTGACGGTCTTGCTGATGGCCCCGGACAGGAAGGGCTGGACGGCCGCCATCATGCGCAGGTGTCCCATGTAGTGGATGGACCGGTCGCCGTTGGCGGGCCGGAAGGCGCAGTCGAAGACCGGCAGGTGGTCCTCCCTGAGATGGGGAGCCCCCTCGATGGTCTCCTCCCGGGCGATGAAGTCGATGATGTCGGCGACTTCGTCCTCGTCGTAGCCGAGGCGCTCGAGGGCGTCGGGAACCGTGTTGTTGACGATCTTCATCAGGCCGCCGTCGACCGTCTTCTTGTACTTGACCAGGGCGATGTCGGGTTCGACCCCGGTGGTGTCGCAATCCATCATGAAGCCGATGGTTCCGGTGGGAGCGAGCACCGTGACCTGCGCGTTGCGGAAGCCGTAGTCGTGACCGAGGGCGTAGGCCTCCCGCCAGGCGACCTCGGCTTCCTCCAGCATGTTCTCGGGGACGCGGTTGGCGTTGATGGTGTTCAGAGCGGCGCGGTGCTTGCGGATCACCTCGAGCATGGGTTCGCGGTTCTCGGCATAGCCCTCGAAGGCTCCCATCCGGCTGGCCAGCTCGGCGCTCGTCAGGTAGGCCTGCCCGCTGAGCAGCGCGGTGACGGCGGCGGCGTAGTCCCGGCCGGTGTTGCTGTCGTAGGGCAGGCCCCGGCGCATGAGCAGGGCGCCCAGGTTGGCGTAGCCCAGCCCCAGGGGGCGGAACCGGTGGCTGTTCACCTCGATCTGGGGCCGGGGGTAGCTGCTGTTGCCGACGATGATCTCCATCGCCAGGGTCAACACCCGGACGGCGTGCCGGAAGGAGGCGGTATCGAACTCGCCCTCGGGGGTGAGGAACTTCATGAGGTTCAGCGAGGCCAGGTTGCAGGCGGAGTCGTCGAGGAACATGTACTCGCTGCAGGGGTTGCTGGCGTGGATGCGATCGGTGGTCTTGCAGGTGTGCCAGTCGTTGATGGTGGTGTCGAACTGCATTCCCGGGTCGCCGCAGACGTGGGTGCCCTCGGCGATCTTCCGCATGAGGTCCCGGGCCTTGTAGGTGTCCATGGGACGCCCGTCGACCACCGCGTGGGTCGTCCAGGTCCCGTCCTCCTCCACCGCCCGCATGAATTCGTTGCTGACGCGGACCGAGTTGTTGCTGTTCTGGAAAAAGATGGAATTGTAGGCCTCGCCGCCGAACGACCCGTCATAGCCGGCGTCGATCAGCGCCCAGGCCTTGCGCTCCTCGTTGACCTTGCAGTCGATGAATTCGGCGACGTCCGGGTGATCGATGTCCAGGATCACCATCTTGGCCGCACGGCGGGTCTTGCCCCCGCTCTTGATGACGCCGGCGAAGGCGTCGAACCCCCGCATGAACGAGACCGGACCGCTGGCCTGGCCGCCGGCCGACAGGCTCTCCCGGCTTGACCGCAGGCTCGAGAGGTTCGAACCGGTGCCGCTGCCGTACTTGAAGAGCAATCCCTCGGTCTTGGCCAGGTCCAGGATGGAGGCCATGCTGTCCTGGACGCTGTTGATGAAGCAGGCCGAACATTGGGGCCGCTTCTCGACCCCGACGTTGAACCAGACCGGGGAATTGAAGGATGCCAGCTGGTTGACCAGCATGTGCTTCAGTTCGGCCCGGAAGGCCTCGGCGTCCTTGCTGCCGGCGAAGTAGCCGTCCTTCACCCCCCAGTCGCTGATGGTGTCGGACACCCTGCTGATGAGCTGCCGCACCGAATGCTCGCGCTCGGGGGTCCCCATGCCCCCCCGGAAATACTTGGAGACGACCACGTTGGTGGCCATGGGCGACCAGCGGCTGGGGATCTCGCAGTTGTCCTGCTTGAAGATGACCTCGCCCTTGTCGTTCGTGATGCTCGCGGTCCGCAGTTCCCACTCGATGGCGTCGAAGGGATCGACGTCGGGGGTGGTGTACCAGCGGGGAACGACCATGCCCTTGCCCTTGGTCCGGGACGCGGGCCGGCCGGGGTCGACTTCGGGTCCCCCGGGAGCGCTCCCGGGCGTCTGGCCGACTTCCTCGGCCAGCAGGTCCTCATGGATCAGCGAGGCGGCGGCGGGCGATCCGGGGACCGTTTCCGTTTGGCGCGCGGCGCGGCTTCCAGCCTCGCCGAACAGCACCCCGTCCCCGGCGGCCTGCATTTTCTCCTTGTTGAGCTTGTCCGTCATGGTTCCTGGCTCCTTGGTTCAGATCCATCTGAACGTTGCTTCTGTATCGGCAATATTCAGTCTTCCGGTCCATGGCGACCCCGGAAGAAAAGTTACGGCCCATCCGATACCGCCACCGGCCTCCGACTCGGGCTCGGGCCCCGGGCGGTCCGCATCGGCGGATTTTTGGGAAAACGCGGTCGAACTTGATATTACGTCAGGATCAAACCCCAATATGTTGGGCTCTTCCCTGGATTCAACCACATCCCCTTGTGGGACGGAGGCACAATAAGACGGCCCCGAGACCAGGTTCAAAACAAAATTTCGACCCCGCATCCCCACCTGATCCCGAGGGCCGGGGGATTCGCCCGAATCATGCCGAATCCCGCCCGGGACCCGTCCGCGGGGATTGCCAATTATTTTCGAAATCCTTCCGGAAAATTCACGCCCCAACCCTCCGGGAGGAGGGGAGGATTTTGAACATCATTCCTTGGTCGCTGTATATGATTGAAAATCGCGGCCGTTGGGTGGGCGGACGACCCGGCAGGACGTCCCCTCACACCCCCAGGATGAGGAGCATCTGCTCGGTCCTTTCCCTGATGGCGCCCACCACGTCCTGCAGGGAGTCGGGATTCCAGCCCCCGGCGGCGAGCTGGGCCAGGAACTCCTCCTCCGAAAGCAGGGAGGTGCCCCCGGCGTACCCGACTCGGCAGGAAACCAGGTTGGCGACCGCGACCACCGTCGCGAGATCCACGCCCTCCCTCGCCGGGGACCCGAGGACGTGATGGCCGCGGATGACGTCCACCAGGAAAGGGGGGAAGTTCCAGGCCTCCGCCAGGGCGGCGCCGGCCTCGGCATGGTCGAACCCCAGGACCGCCCGCTCCCTGACGGTCATCTCCTCGAAACCGCACCCCGCCAGGGGTTCGGCCAGGGCCTGACGCAGGGGGCGGTCCAGGAGCAGCTTCCCGATGTCGTGCACCAGACCTGCGGTGAAGGCCCGCCCCTCCGGGATCCCGAGAGCCAGATCGTCGGCCACCTGGGCCGATCCCAGGGCCGTACAAAGGGCATGGCGCCACAGGTCGCCCCGATCCAGCTGGTAGGCCGTCAGCGGCCCCGAGAGGATGTCCCCCATGCTGGCCGCGAAGGCGAGGTTGACCACGGTCCGGTTGCCCAGCATGACGAGGGCTTCCCGTACGGTCCCCACCTGGCGGCGCAGGCCGTAGTAGGCGCTGTTGCAGAGCTTGAGGAGGTTGGTGGTCAGGGCGGGATCGGTTTCGATGACGTCCAGGATCCGGTCGGCGCCCACGGCGGCATCGTCCAGGAACTCGAGCAGGCGCACCGTGGTCGAGGGCAGGGATTGCAGCTCCCTGGTCCCGGCCACCAGATTGGCCAGGGAGGGCTTCATTCCTCCTCCCGGGGCTCGATCTCCAGCAGGAGGTCGCCCTGGCCCACGACCTGGCCCGCCGCGGCGTGGACCGCCCTGACGGTGCCGGCGACGGCGGCGGCAAGCTCCGTCTCCATCTTCATGGATTCCATGATCACCAGGGGTTGGCCCACCGCGACGTCATCCCCCGCGGCCACCAGCACCTTGACCACCTTGCCCGGCATGTCCACCACCAGGCGGGGCCCCGCCCCGGCATCTCCCTCCTCATGTTCGTGCCCGGGGTCCGGCAGTTCGAACCGGTGGGACCGCCCGTCGCCGAACACGAGGCAGCCGTCCTGTCGGGCATGGGCCCAGAACCGGCGGCGCCCCTCGGGGGTATCCACGAACCACGCGCCCTGGCTGTCCCGCCGGACCGGCCACGGCAGTTCCTCGCCATCCAGGCTCACGATCCAGCCCCCGTCCCGGGGCCGGACGGTGACCTGGACGTCCTGTTCGTTCCTGCGGAACACCTTCACGGTCTTCTCCCCTCCCGCCCGGCGACCGGGCCCGCACCGGCGGTCATTCCAGTCCCCGGATCCTGAAGCCGCCCAGGGCGGCCCAGGGGCCGGGATCCCCCGGCCCGCAGCCGCGGCCGTGATCGGCCCCGCTGCGTGTATGTTCCGCCACGGCCGCCACGGCCAGGGCCAGATCGCCGTCCAGGGCGGACGGCTGCCAGTCGGGCAGGCGTTCGGCGAGGAATCCGGTGTGCAGGTCCCCCGAGACGAACGCCTCGTCGGCCAGGATGGCGAGCAGGTACTCGACGTTGGTCTCCACCCCCAGGACCGCGTACTGCCGCAGGGCCTCCCTGGCCCGCTCGATGGCGGCCTGCCGGTCGGGTCCGTGCAGGCTGAGCTTCGCGATCATCGGGTCGTAGTGCATGGTGACCCGGTCGCCCTGGCGCACCCCGGTGTCGATGCGGACCCCGGGCCCCGCGGGTTCCCGCAGCAGTCGGATGTCCCCGAGGGAGGGCATGAAGTTGCGGGCGGGATCCTCGGCGTAGATCCGGCACTCGAGGGCGTGCCCCTGCAACCGCACCTCCTCCTGCGTCCAGGGCAAGGGATGTCCTGCCGCCACCCTGATCTGGGCCTTGACCAGGTCCAGCCCCGTGGCGAGTTCGGTCACCGGGTGCTCCACCTGGAGCCTGGTGTTCATTTCCAGGAAGTAGAAGGACCCGTCGGCTCCCAGCAGGAACTCGACGGTGCCGGCCCCCTCGTAGTCCACCGCGGCGGCCGCGGCGACGGCGGCCCGGCCCATCCGCTCCCTCAGCTCGGGGGTCATGACCGGAGAGGGGCATTCCTCGATGATCTTCTGGTGGCGCCGCTGGATGCTGCACTCACGCTCGAAGAGGTGGATCTGGTTGCCGTGGGAATCCCCGAAGATCTGGAATTCGATGTGCCTGGGCCGTTCCAGGTACCGCTCCAGGTAGACGGCGCCGTTGCCGAAGGCCTTGACCGCCTCGCGGGCCGCGCCCTGGCAGGCGGCCACCATCTGGCCCGGCTCCGTCACCAGGCGCATCCCCTTGCCGCCGCCCCCGAAGGCGGCCTTGACCAGCAGGGGAAATCCGACCCGCTCGGCTGCGGCCATCACCCCCGCTGCGGGCAGGTTCCCCTCCGCGTCGGCCGCAGGCAGCAGGGCGCCGGGCACCACCGGCACGCCGGCCTTCTCCATGAGGGCCCGGGCGGCCGTCTTCTCCCCCATCCGCTCGATCACCGCGGCCGAGGGTCCGATGAAGACCAGCCCGGCCCGGGCCACGGCCGCGGCGAATCCGGCGTTCTCCGCCAGGAACCCGTAACCGGGATGGACGGCCTGCGCACCGGTCTGCCGGGCGGCGGCGATGATCGCGTCCGCCCGCAGGTACGAGGCGCCGGGTTCGGCCGGCCCCAGCACGACGTGCTGGTCGGCCAGCTCCACGTGCAGGGCGGTCTCGTCGACGTCCGAACAGACGGCCACCGTGGCGATCCCCAGTTCGCGGCAGGCCCTGATCACGCGGACGGCGATCTCGCCGCGGTTGGCGATCAGGATCTTCCCGAGGGGTCGGATGGGGGGCGTGGCGCGGCCGATGGTCATGGGCGTCCTTTCCCGGGCTCGTCACGATACAGCGTCCACGCCCGGTCGCTCACCCACGGCGGGGCGTCCCCGGCGAAGAAGGCCTTCAGGGCGGCCTGTGCCTCGGGCTTGGTCCGGGCCTCGGCGATCATGCGCGCGGTGAACTCGGCGCTGCGGGCGAAACCCAGGGACTGGCCCCCGTCCAGCAGGCTCTTGCACATGCTCAGGGCCTCGGGTCCCGCCTTCAGGAGATCGTCCACGACCGCGCCCACCGCGGCGTCGAGGTCCCCGTCCCGCGCCACCACGTCCACCAGGCCGATCCGAAGGGCCTCGGCCGCGTCGATGCGGGCTCCGGTCAAGAAGTAGCGGCGGGCCGCCGTCTGCCCGATGCGGTCGACCACCAGGGGCGAGATGACCCCGGGCACCAGGCCCAGGCGCACCTCGGTGAAGGCGAACCTCGCGGCGGGGGTGGCGACGACGACGTCGCAGGCCGCGGCCAGCCCCACCCCGCCCCCGAAGGCCGGGCCCTGGACCCTGGCCACGACCGGCACCGGGCTGCCGCGGAAGGCCCGGAACAACGCCCCCATGTCCAGGGCGGCCGCCAGGTTGGTCTGGAAGTCGGCCTCGCCCAGCCGGCGCATCTCCGTGAGGTCGGCGCCGGCGCAGAACACGTCTCCGGCCGCCTCCAGGACGATCACGTGGGGACGGTACCTTCCCCGGTCCCCCAGCTCGGCCGGATCCACGTCCGCCGAGGCACCGGCCCCGGGCACGGGCAACGGGTCGCGGTAGGCCAGGCCGTCCAGCAGGTCCCGCAGCTCCTCCATGGTCGCCCGGTCGAGGGCGTTCTTCACCGCGGCGCGGTCCAGGGTGATCACCAGGACCCGGTCGTGGATGCGCGTGCGCAGGGCCATGCCGCCTCCTACATCCGGTAGACGCCGAACTTGACCGGCGGAATGGGGGCGTTCAGGGACATGGCCAGCGCCAGGCCGAGCACGTCCCGGGTCTGGACAGGATCGATCACGCCGTCGTCCCACAGCCTGGCGCTGCTGTAGTAGGCATGGCCCTCGGTCTCGTACTTCTGCAGGATCGGCGCGGTGATCCCGCTCTCCTGGTCGGGCGTGAGGCTCTCGCCATGGCGGGCGACCTGGTCCTTCTTGACCGTCAGCAGGACGTTGGCGGCCTGCTCCCCGCCCATCACGGAGATCTTGGCATGGGGCCACATGAACAGCAGCCGCGGCTGGTAGGCGCGCCCGCACATGCCGTAGTTGCCCGCCCCGAAGCTGCCGCCGACGATCACCGTGAACTTGGGGACCGTGCTGTTGCTGACCGCGTTCACCAGCTTGGCGCCGTCCTTGGCGATGCCGCCGTGCTCGTAGCGCTTGCCGATCATGAAGCCGGTGATGTTCTGCAGGAAGAGCAGAGGGATGCGGCGCCCGTTGCAGAGCTCGATGAAGTGGGTGCCCTTGAGCGCCTCCTCGCTGAACAGGATGCCGTTGTTGGCGAGGATGCCCACGGTGATCCCGTGGATGCGCGCGAACCCGCAGACCAGGGTGGTCCCGTAACGGGGCTTGAACTCGTGCAGGCGGCTGCCGTCCACGATCCGGGCGATGACCTCCCGGATGTCGAAGGGGAACTTGGGATCGTGGCTGACGACGCCGTAGAGCTCGTCGGGATCGTAATAGGGGTCCTCGGCCCGGTCCCCCGGGGTGACGGTCCTGCTGACCGGCCCCAGGTCCTCGACGATGTCCCGGACCAGGCGCAGGGCGTGGGCGTCGTCGTTGGCGAGATAGTCGGCCACCCCGCTGATGCGGGTGTGGACGTCGCCCCCGCCCAGCTCCTCGGCCGTGACCTCCTCGCCCGTGGCCGCCTTGACCAGGGGCGGTCCGCCCAGGAAGATCGTGCCCTGCTCCTTGACGATGACGACCTCGTCGCTCATCGCGGGGACGTAGGCCCCGCCCGCGGTGCAGGAACCCAGCACCGCGCTGATCTGGGGGATCTCCAGGGCGCTGAGCGTCGCCTGGTTGTAGAAGATGCGCCCGAAGTGCTCCCGGTCGGGAAACACCTCGGCCTGGAGGGGCAGGAACGCCCCCCCGCTGTCGACGAGGTAGATGCACGGCAGGCGGTTCTCCCGGGCGATCTCCTGGGCCCGAAGGTGCTTCTTGACGGTGACCGGATAGTAGGTGCCGCCCTTGACCGTGGCGTCGTTCGCCACGATCATCACCTGCCGGCCGTGGACCATGCCGACCCCGGTGACCAGCCCCGCCGCGGGCACGTCGTCCTCATAGACCCCGCGGGCCGCCAGGGGCGACAGCTCCAGGAACGGGGTTCCGGGATCGAGCAGGCCCTCGATCCTGTCCCGCACCAGCAGCTTGCCCTGGGCGAGATGCCGCTGCCTGGCCTTCTCGCTGCCGCCCAGCCTGATTCCCTGCAGCAGGGCCGCCAGATCGGCGGCCCTGCGGCGGTTCAGTCGGTCGTTTTCCTGGAAGCTCGCATCGTTCCTGTTGATTCTCGTATGGATCCGCTTCATAAGCCTTCCCGCGCCTGGCCGTCACACCTTCCGGCCGGATCTTTCCGGCCGGACCGATCAGCCGGCCTTCTGCTCGGCGATCTTCTTCAGCTTGTTGTTGGCCATGATGGCCAGTTCCACCCGCCGGTTCTGGCGCTTGCCCTCGACGGTCGCGTTGTCGGCGATGGGCTGGGTCTCGCCGTAGCCCATGATGGTGAAGCGCGTGGCGTCCACCCCGAGGCCGGACAGATAGTTGGCCACCGAGTTGGCCCGGTTGCGGGAGAGTTCCAGGTTGTAGTCCTCCGCGCCGTCCGCATCGGTATGCCCCTCGATGAGGATGTCGGTGTCGGAGTACTTCTGCAGGATGGCCGAGAGGTTGCCGAGGTTGGTCCTCGCGCCGGCCTGGAGGTCGCTCTTGGCGACCTCGAACAGGATGCCCGAATCGAAGGTGATCTTGATGCCCTCGCCCACCCGCTCGACGCTGGCGCCTTCGAGGTCCCGCTCGATCTCCTCGGCCTGGTCGTCCATGTAGCCGCCGATGTAGGCCCCGGCTGCGCCGCCGACCATGGCGCCGAGCAGGGCTCCCATGGCGGTGTCTCCGCTGTTCTTGCCGATGATCCCGCCGATGGCGGCCCCGGTCCCGGCCCCGATGACGGTGCCCTTCTGTTGCCTGTTCATATTGGCGCACCCGGCCGCCCCGGCGATCAAAGCGACGAGCAGCAGCAGGCTGATCCATTTTTTCATGATATCACCGCTCCTGTGGTGGGAATCCACTGCTTGCGCACAGCGGGCGGAGCCCGCCGGCGGCTGATCCGGCCCGGACCACTCGACGCTCCGGCTCGCAGCTCTGCGGGCTGAAGGATCCGGACGTTGGCCACGGGGGCCATTCTAGTCCATGTCCTGCGGGAGGAAAACCGCAAAATCCCCCGCGGGACCGGGGACCGGGCCGATCAGCTTTTTACCCTGGCCAAGCCCGGCGGTTCCCGCTATAGGTAGGGCATGATCATCCGAGGAGGCCTTCTGATCACCGCAGCCGGGCCCGTTCCCGCCGATCTCCAGGTGGCAGGGGCGGTCATCGCGGCCGTCACCCCCCCCGGCGCGGCCGACCCCTCCCCGGGCGAGGAAGTGTTCTCCGCCGCCGGCCGGTGGATCCTGCCCGGCGGGGTCGACGTCCACACCCACTTCGGCATGCCCCTGCGTCCCGGCGTCGCCAGCCTGGGGTGGCGACAGAGCAGCGAGGCCGCCCTGCTGGGCGGAACCACCACCATCATCGACTTCGCCAACCCCGAACCGGGCGAATCCCTGGCCCAGGCCGTCGACCGCTGGCTGGCCATGGCGCAAGGCGCCTGCCTCTGCGATTTCGGTCTCCACTGCACCGTGACCGACACCGCCCCGGAACGTCTGGCGGAGATCCCCGCCCTGGTCGCCCGCGGCATTCCCACCTTCAAGGGCTTCCTGGCCTACAAGGGCCGCCTCATGCTGACGGAATCCCAGATGGGACTCCTGATGACCAGGGTGAAGGCCGCCGGAGGCATGCTGCTGGTGCACGCCGAGGACGGCGAGATGAACGCGGAGGCCGAGCAGGTCCTCCTGGCGACCGGGCGCACCACCCCGAACTGGCATCCGGCCGCCCATCCTCCCGAATCGGAAACGCAGGCGGTCGAACGCTGCCTGGCCCTGGCCCTGGAGCACGGCTGCCCCCTGACGGTGGTCCACCTGAGCCTGGAAGACAGCCTGGCGGCGCTGGAGGCAGCCCGGCGACGGCGCCGGGACGGCGGGCCCGACCTGCCGCTGATCGGCGAGGTCTGCCTGCACCACCTGCTGGCCGACGACGGACTCTACCGTTCCGGCCACGAGCCCGCCCTCGCGGCCCTTTGTTCGCCCCCCCTGCGCCCCGCCCGCCACGGCCGCGGCCTGGTCCGGGGGCTCGCCGCCGGACGGATCGACATCCTGTCGACCGACCATTGCGAATTCCCCCTGGCGGTCAAGGCCGCCGCGGCGGCCGGCGGCTTCCCCGGCGTTCCCAACGGTTGCGGCGGGGTCGGGGAGAGGATCACCCTGTCCTTCAGCGAACTGGTCCGCAAGGACCGTCTGGGCCCCGGCCGCTGGATCGAGGCCGTGGCGGCAAAACCTGCTGAGATCATGGGACTTTCCGGCCGCAAAGGACGCTTGCAACCCGGTTACGATGCCGATATCGTTTGCTTCGATCCCCTGGTCGAAGGCCCCTGGCAACCCCTGGGCTCGAGCGACGGGGCCGGGAACCTCTACAAGGGCCTGCCGGTCAGCGGGCAGGTGACCGACGTCTGGCTGCGAGGCCGCCGGGTGGTCGATCGGGGGCGGCTTTGCGGGGATCAGCCAGGCGGGGAATACCTGCCGCGCCTCCTTCCCTGAGCCGGTCCGAAAGGATGCATCATGCCTTCCTCCCGATCCAGCGGCGGTATCACTCCCGAACAGCTCGCCGGCCGCTATGAACGGATCTTCCGGCAACTCGAGGAGCTGTTCGAAAGGTACGCGGAATCCGGGTGGGACGAGATCTCCCGGATGGCCACGATCGCGGCCCTGCTGCACCACAAGATGCCCCACTATTTCTGGACCGGATTCTACCGCCTGGAAGGCGGCGAGTTGATCGTCGGCCCCTACCAGGGCCCCCTGGCCTGCGCCGTCCTGCCCGGTCCCGACGGGGTCTGCTGGACGGGCGTGCGCGAACGCCGCTCCATCATCGTCCCCGACGTCCACGCCTTCGCGGGCCACGTCGCCTGCGACGAGCGGTCCCGGAGCGAGATCGTCGTCCCGGTGCGGGAACCGGCGGGCAACGTGGTGGGGGTGCTGGACGTGGATTCCGACCGGCCCGACGCCTTCAGCGAGGCCGACCGCGCCGGCCTGGAGAAGGTCGTCCAGCTGATCTTCGGCTGATCCGGATCCGCCGGGCAGGTCCGCGGCGCCACACCTCCGCCATGACCCCTCAGCCCTCCCCCGGCAGGGGAAACCAGCGCAGCCCCTCAAGGTCCTCGTCGAGGGTCGCGGGTCCGGAATCCGGGCCCGGGCCCGGGCCGCCGCCCGAACCCGCCTCCGCCGCGAATTCCCGCAGGCTGGCCATCAGCTTCTCCGCCTCGGTCAGGTAGTCCGCGAAGGCGGTGTCCGGTTCGGTGACGTGGTGGGCCCGGTACTGCATCCTGCCGGTCCTGAAGGAGATGTCGTCCAGGCGCACTCCCCCCCCGCGGCGGGAGTCCTTGTGCCGCCAGATCCCGGTCACGGGGTCGAAGTCGTAGAAGGGCAGCAGGCGCCAGCCGTCGTCGGCGACGATCTCCACGGCCCGCGTGAGGAACCGGAACACCTCCTCGCTGATGAAGTAGTTGAAGTTCAGACGGACCCAGCCCGGCTTGATCCCCTCGGCGCCGGCCTTGATGGCGTCGTGGTAGCGCATGCTGTGCGCCAGGTCGATCCCCAGCAGGCGGTGCCCGTAGGGGCCGGCGCAGGAGCACCCTCCGCGGGCCTGGATCCCGAACAGGTCGTTGAGCAGGGCGACCACGTAGTTGTGGTGCAGGATGCGATCCCGGTGCCGGATCACGAAGGAGACGATGGACAGGCGCTGGGCCTCAAGGTTCCCCAGGATGTGGATGTTGGGATGCTCTGCCCAGGTGGCGATCGCCCGGCGCAGGAATCCGTCCTCCAGCTCCTCGATGTTCTCCTCGCCCACGGCGCCCTTGAGATGGAAGACCAGCCCCGCCCGGATGGCCTCGATGATGCCCGGCGTCCCGCCCTCCTCGCGGTGGGCGTGGTCCTTCAGGTAGGTGTGCCTGGCGGAGCTGACGTAGCTGACCGTTCCTCCACCCGGGACCGACGGCACCCGGTTGGTCAGCAGGGCCTTCTTGGCCACCAGCACTCCGGGGGTCTGGGGGCCCCCGATGAACTTGTGGGGCGAGATGAACACGGCGTCCTTGAAGGCCAGCCCCGTCCCCGCGCCGGGATCGCCCGCGGCGGCCGCGGGGTTCATCTCGATCTTCACGTACGGGGCGGCGGCGGCGAAGTCCCAGAATGCCAGGGCGTCGTACCGATGAAGGAGCCGGGAGATGCCCCTGGTGTCGGACACGATGCCCGTCACGTTGCTCGCGGCGGAGAAGCTGCCGATCTTCAGCGGCCGCGAGGCGTGGTTCTTCAGCTCCGCCTCGAGGGCGGCCTGGTCGATGCGGCCGTCCTGGTCCTCGGGGATGGTCACGACGTCGGCGATGGATTCGCGCCAGGGCAGCTCGTTGGAATGATGCTCGTAGGGACCGATGAACACCACCGGGCGCTGGTCCTCGGGAATCCGGCAGGACAGCCCATAACGCTCGTCCAGATCCCTGGGCACCCGCAGGTTCAGGATGTCGATGAGCTTGTTGATCGCGCCGGTGGCTCCCGAACCGCAGAAGATCACCACGTCCTGGTCGGTCCCGCCCACGGCCCGGTGGATGATCCGCCGCGCGTCCTCCCGGAAGCAGGTCGTCTGCAGACCGGTGCTGGACGTCTCGGTGTGGGTGTTGGCGTACAGGGGGAGCACTTCCTCGCGGATGTAGTCCTCGATGAAGCTGAGTGACCGGCCGCTGGCCGTGTAGTCGGCATAGGTCAGCCGCCGCAACCCGAAGGGGCCTTCCAGGGCCCGGTCGTCCCCGATGATCGAATCGCGGATCTTCTCGATGAGGTGCTGGAGATGTTCCTGCAAGCTCCACTCTCCCGGGCCGGTGGCCGACGCCCCGGACCCACCCCGGGTCCGGGCATCGGGGCAATAGTACAACGCGCACCCCGCGGGGGAAAACCCGCATGTTGCCGGACGGTGGGGAACGGGCGTGATCAGAAGAAGTACGTCAAGGTGCTCGAGGCCGACAGGCCGGAAAAACGATAGGCGTCGAGGGTGGAATCCTGGTCCCTGTACGTCAGGACGGACCGCCAGCGCACGCGGCTCGAACCCGCCCTGAAGGTCTTCTCCACGCTGAGGAAGAGGTCGGCGAGGGTGTCCCGGCGGGTCGCCCCCCCGTTTTCCCCTGCGAACAGGATTTCCCCGTAATCATGGTCGCCGTAGGCCAGGCCCGGTTCGAACCAGAGCAGGCCGGGTCCCAGCCACTTGAGGGCGAAGAGGCCGTCGAAACCCTCGTGGGCGTAGAAGTCCAGCAGCGGGCTGTCGTAGAGATCCTCGCCGACGTAATGGGGGAATTCCTCGAGGGAGAACCGCGCCTCGGCCCAGGCGCGCAGGCCCAGGCGGTCGCCCAGGCTCCGGGAAAAGTTCAGCCGCGTCGCCAGCTGGGAGGTGGAGGGGAGATTAGGGGTCTCCCATACGGACGACGCGGCCGAGTCGTAGAATTTCTTGGCGCCCAGGTTCACATCCAGCCCGAGCATGGTGCCGCCGGCCGAGAACCGCTTCAGTTCCAGGTTCAGCCGCGGCTCGATGAATCCCTCCTCCGGCAGGTCCGGGTAGCGCCGGTACCGGAAGGTCGCCACCGCCCTGGCCATCAGGTTGCCGAGCGGATAGGTCTTCAGCGTCAGGTACGCATCCAGGTCCTGGTGGTCGTAATAGGCGTACCGTTCCCGGTAGCTCTTCCACGCGGCCTGGATTCCTGCGCCCACGAGTCCGGGATCCTTCTCCGATGGCCGCAGCCATTCCCAGCCCAGCCCGTTGCGCAGCGATCCGAGATCCGTCCCGTTGCCGAACTCGAAGGCCGCCGTTTCCCAGCCGACCTTGAAGCGGTCCCGCTCGCCCTGCCCGACGTAGGCCAGGTGCAGGTTCTGGGACAGGAAGCCGGCTTCGCTTTCCCAGGCGACCCCGAGGGGGTTTTCCAGATACCCCCCCCCGACGCTCAGGGATCCCGCCAGGTCGGCGGCCCCCCCCCGGTTCGCCAGCAGGATCAGGATCCCGAACGCGAAACCCAGATGGGACCGTCTGCTGCCTGTCATCTCCCCTCGCCTTGCTCACTGGGGGGGCGGAACCGAAGAGGATCCGCCCCCAGGCCTCGCTTACCGGCGACCGCCACGCCGCTGGGCCCGTCCACCCACATCGACGCCATCACCCGTGCCGTCACCGGAACCGGGGCCGAACCCCGTATGGTCACCCGGTCCCTCGCCCAGCCCGGCGCCCTCGCCGGGGCCGAACGACTGTCCCCGCTCGGCGGGTCCATGGGACATGATGCCTTCTCCGTAAACCATCTGGAACAACCTGGCGTACCTACCCCAGCCGAACTGCCGGCCCGAGCCGTCTTCCGGTCGCACGTAATCCGGATCGAGCCGATTGGGGATGCCGTCCCCATCGTCGTCCGGGGCCAGATCGTTGAATCCGTCGCCGTCCTCGTCGATGAATCGGCAGACACCTTGGCCGGCCGGCTGGCCGTCCTGGGCCAGGGCCGAGGCCATGGGCCATCCCATGAGCAGCAGCGCCGCGATGATGATCAGTGTCCGTTTCATGACCGACTCTCCTTCGTGCTCACACCCTGAAACAGGCCCGGGTGACGGCACGCCGAGACCCTTGCAACCCCCGTACCTGGGGCGGGGAGCCTGAAGACATCATCAAGTATTTACAAAAAGACAACTTACAGCCATGGCCGTCAATGGACGCCCTTCCTCCTCGCAAATTCCTGCGGGAGACGCGGGCAACCTTACGCAGAATCCTGCGAAGGCCCGGACGAAAAAAACGGGGCCCCGCAGGGCCCCGCCGTCAGGTCCGGGCTACTGGTTTTCGCCGCGCCGCTGGGAGCGATTCCCCAGCTGGACGCCATCACCTGTGCCGTCGCCAGTGCCGGGACCGAAGCCCGCGTGGTCGGCCGGACCCACGCCCGTGCCGGTGCCGTCGCCTGGGCCGAACCGGTTACCGCCCTCGCCGGCCATGGAGCCGCCTTCACCGAATGCCTGGACCATCAGCCTGGCATAGCGGCCCCAACCGTGCCGGCTGCCCGTGCCGTCCTCGGGCTTCACGTAGTCCGGATCCAGCCCGTTGGGGATGCCGTCGCCGTCGGCGTCGGGGGCCAGATCGTTGAAGCCGTCCCCGTCCTCGTCGATGAAGTTGCAGACCCCGTCGCCGGAGCCGGGGCCGGACTGGGCCAGGGCGCCGCCCGCCAGGATGCCCACCAGGAGCAGGGAAAGCAGGATGGTCAGCGTGGTCTTCATGGTCTCTCTCCTTGATCGATCAGGGTTGATGGCCCAGGTGATGTTTCACCCGGCGGGTTGCAACCCCCGGACCAACGGCGACCCGGATCCCCCCTTCTCCCTGGAGCGTTGAAAGCAAAGGACTTGAAAAAACGGACCCCCGTCGGGGGCCCGTTTCCTCGCATGAATCTGCGGAAATCCGTCGGCTGAATCGCGGATCCCTGCGGCCCGGATGACGCGTCCGCTAACCGGCGTCGTCGGTTTCGCGCCACTTGCTCAGCTTGTAGCGCAGCCCGCTCTCGGTCAGGCCCAGGTGCCGGGCGGCGCTGCTCTGGTTGCCCGAGAAGGCGGCCAGGGTTTCCATGACGATCCTGCGCTCGAGGGCCTCCAGCACTCCGGGCAGGTTCCCCTCGACGTTGGCCAGGGTCGGCACGCCCGATTCGGCTCCTCCGCCGGGAGGAGTCGCACCGGCGCAGGACAGGTCCTCGGCCTGGATCACCACGTCCCGGGCCATGACCACGGCCTGCTCGATGACGTTCTCCAGTTCCCTGATGTTGCCCCGGAAGGGATGGGACATCAGGCAGGCCATGGCCTCCGAGCTGAACCTGCGGGCCGGCCGCTGGTAGCGCTGGGCGAACCTTTCCAGGAAGAGGGCAGCCAGCTCGGGGATGTCCTCCCGCCGTTCCCGCAGGGGCGGCAGATCAAGCCCCACCACCTTGAGGCGGAAGAACAGGTCCTCGCGGAAGGATCCCGCGGCCACGGCGGCCGGCAGGTCCCGGTGGGTGGCGGTCACCACCCGGACGTCGGCGCGCAGGGTGAGGTCCGAACCCACCGGTGAGTACTCCCGCTCCTGAAGGAAGCGCAACAGCTTGACCTGGACCAGGGGGCTGACGTCCCCGATCTCGTCCAGGAAGATGGTCCCTCCCTCGGCGGCCGCCACGCGGCCGGGACGGTCCCGGTCCGCCCCCGTGAAGGAGCCCTTGACGTGGCCGAACAGCTCGCTTTCCAGCAGGGTCTCGGGCAGGGCGGCGCAGTTCACCGCCACGAAGGGCCGGTCGGCGCGGGGACTGAGGTCGTGCAGGGACCGCGCCAGCAGTTCCTTGCCCGTGCCGCTTTCGCCCCGGATCAGCACCGTGGCGTCGGTCTCGGCGGCCCGGGCGGCACGGTTCAGGACCTCGGCCATCTTCCGGGACCGGCCGATGAGCTTGAACCCGGCGCTGGTCTCCTCCAGGCGCCGGCGCAGGAGCTTGTTCTCGCGGATCAGCCGCTTCATCTCGAGGGTGCGCTTGACCACCACCTCGAGCTGGTCGAGGTCGATGGGCTTGGTCAGGAAGTCCGCAGCGCCGGACTTCATGGCCTCGACGGCGGTCTCGATGCTGCCGAACGCGGTCATGACCACCACCGCGACGTCCGGACGGACCGCCCGGCATTCCTTCAGCAACTGGAGCCCCGTCATGCCGGGCATGCGCAGGTCGGTCAGGACGAGGTCGAAGGCCTGCCCGGCGAGCGCGTCCAGGGCCTCCCGGCCCGAACCCGCCTCCTTCACCTCGTGGCCCCAGCCCTCGAGGATGCCGGCCACGGTCCGGCGCTGGGTCTGCTCGTCGTCGACCACCAGGACGAGGCGTTGCTGGTTCATGGTTCCCTCTTCTCCGTGCTGCGACGGTGCCGGCTCAGGGGTATGGTCAGGACGAACCGGGCGCCCTTGCCGTCGAGGCCGGGCTCGTCGGATAGGGCCAGGTTCCCGCCCATCGCCCCGGCCATCTGGACGGCCAGGCTCAATCCCAGCCCGTTCCCTTCCGGCCGGGTCGTGAAGTACAGGTCGAAGATGCGGTCCCGGATCCCCGGCTCGATGCCCGGCCCGTCGTCGGCCACGACGATCTCGGCCCGGTCCCCCGCGCCGATCAGGGAAACCAGGATCTTGCCGCCGGTTCCCACCGCCTCGGCGGCGTTCCGCACGAGATTCTCCAGGATCTCCGTCATGAAGGCCCGGTCGACCTCCGCCTCGAGACCCGGCGCGTAGGCGGACACGATGAGGTCCCGATCGCCGTGCGCGGATTCCTGGACCGCCGCGACGTCCCGGACCAGTCCGGCCAGGTCGATGGATTCGAACACGGGTTCCCGGGGGCGCGCGAAATCGAGGAACTCCTGCACGATGGTCTCGATGCGGGCGCTCTCGTCCCGGATGTGCCGCGCCTGCTCGCGCACCTCGGGCCCCAGCCCTTCCCGCCGGCCGAGGACCTGGGCGATCATGTGGATGCTGTTCAGGGGATTGCGGATCTGGTGGGCCACGCCCGCGGCCAGGGATCCCATGGCCACCAGCTTCTCGGCCCGGCGCGCCTCCTCCTCCTTCCGCCTGAGCTCGCGGCTGATGCGCTCGACCTGGCGGTCCAGGGCGCCCTGCCGCTGCCAGGCCATCATCAGGGCGGACAGCAGCAGCACGCTCACCCCCAGCACCACCGCCCGCATGATCGTGCGGCGGCGGATGTCGGCTCTCAGTTCGGTCAACGGGGCGGCGTCCAGCCCCACGCGCAGAAGGGCGTCCCCCCCGAACAGGGGCACCACCCGCGCCACCTCGTAGATGCGGCCCAGCGGCGTGTCGCTTTCCTTGGCCACCCACTCCTGGCCCTGGAGCAGCGGCTGCAGGTAGGGATCCTGCCCCGTCGGCAGGAACTCGATCCGGTCGGTGGAGGAGGCCTGGACCCCGGTCTCGTCCTGGAAGACCACGTACCTGACGCTGCGCCCCTGGCCGATGGACTTGATCAGATGGCCGGGGCCGATCTCCCTGCGCATCAGGATCAGGCTGTCGGCCAGGGCGTCGACCAGGACGGCTCCCCCTCCCGGCCGGGCCGCGCCCACCACGTAGCACCAACACCCGATCCCGCTGCGGCGGTGGAACCCCAGCTTGGCCTGCTTGACCCGGCCCCCGGCCAGGGAGGTCAGGAAATCCTCGGGCAGGCCCGCCAGGCATTCCCGCCCGTGCTCCTCCCAGTTGGAGGTGATCATCCGCGCGTCCTCATCCAGGATCCAGATCTGGTGCAGACCCAGGGGTGGCGCCAGGTCCCGCAGGGCGAGCTGGCCCAGCGGGGCGAGGGAATCCTCACGGGCGATCCACTGGGCGTTGTTGATGAGTCGGCGGGCGATCTCGTTCTCCCACTTCTGGTAGACCTGGAGGCCGTGCCAGTTGGCCTCGGCCACGATGTCGCTGATGGCGCCCGCGTGGTCGATCATCAGGCCCTCGAGTCCCTGGAGGCGATGTTCCATGTCCCAGCGGAACGCCAGACCCATGCTCAGGACGATCAGCAGGACGGCGACCAGGAAGAAGGATTTGCGGACGCTCAGGGCCATGCGAACTCCAGGGCGGCGATTCCAGGGTGGCGGCCGATGACCGGACATGGTTTCATGCGAGTATACCGACCTCCCTCGATCAGGCACAAGGAAGCATCTCGGACCGCCCGCGGCTGAAAGGACACCGCTCCGACTCCATGACTGCAAACCCGCGAATGTCCGGGCTTCTCGGCTGGGGCTGGCTGGCGGCCTGCCTCGCCTGCTTGTCCTGGGCCCAGGCCGTCGCCCTGGGTCCGGCCGAGCGCGCCTACGCCTGGCCCCTGTCCCTCCCGGTTCCGGCGGTGGCCGGATCCCTCGCCTACTGGGCCGCGGCGTGGTCGGCGATTGCCGCCATCCTGCTGTGGCAAGGATCGGCCTGGGCGCGCGCCCGAGGGGTCGCCGCGCCCTGGGCCCGCCTGCTGCTGGTCCATCCTCTCCTGCTGGCGGGGATCTGGCTGGTCTGGCCGGCCTCCGGCCTGGCCGGACTGGGTCCCGGTGGTCGAGCCGTCCTCATCCTGGTCGTCGGCGGCCTGGCGGCCCACCTGGCCCGCGAGTGGCGGGGCGGCCGTCTCGACTTCGGTCCCCGCCCCCGGATCGGGGACTTCGCCAGGGACGCCGTCCTGCTCGCCGGGCTCCTGGCCGGCGGATTGCTCTTCGGAGGCGATCCCGTCGGCCGGTCCCTGCTCCAGGGCGTCCTCCTCTATCCGCTCTACGCCCTGGTCCAGTTGACCGTCTTCCTCGCCCTGCCTGCCGGGGATCTGAGACGCCTGGGAGCGGGTCCCGCATCGATCAGGATCATGTGCGCGGTCGTGTTCGCCCTGGCCCACTGGCCCAATCCCCTGGTCACGGGGTTGACCCTGATCGCCATGGTCTTCTGGGCGGGCGACTTCCTGCGGGGCCGGGGGCTCGTCTCGATCGCGGTCTCCATGGGCGTGCTGGCCACCGTCCTCGGCCAGACCTATCCCGACGCCTGGACGGATCACCTGAGGGTGGGACCCGGCTACGTGCGGGGCGCCGCCCGCGAGGACCTCGCCCGGGGCGACCTGTGGTTCGCCCCGACGAACTCCGCATGGGAGGAAGAAGATCCCCTGCCCCTGCCCTTCCTGCAGGCCCTTTATCCCGGCGTCGTCGGCCGCCCCATCGCCGCGGACGAGGAACGGGCCTGGACTGCCGCCCTGGACCGCGCCCGGCGCAGGAACATCCTGTGGCAATTCATGATCGGGCGGGAGTACCGCGACGCGCCGCGCCTGGGCCGTCCGCCCCACCCCGACGGGCGCGACCCCGGGGACCGCCGCCACTGGCGGCCCATCGTCGCGCGGATGTCCGCCGACCCGTACTGGGAATCGGCTGGGGCCACCTGGGGCGGTTTCCTCGACGCAGTCTATCGCGATTTCCTGGGCAGGTCGCCGGCCCCTGCCGAACTTGCAGCCTGGCCGGCGGGCCTGAACCTGATCCAGCGGCGCCAGGTGGCCGAAGTCCTGCTGGGGAACGCCGGACGCTGGGCGCACGCCCCGGCCGATCCCGGGGCCACCGCCCTGGTCGCGCCTCCGGTTCCGATCCTCCAGGGCCGGTGAATCCCCTCAGAATACGCGGCGGGAGAGGAAGGTCCAACCGCCGGCGCTCACCGTGACGCCCGGCAGCCGGTCGGTAAGGAAGGGATGCCCCCGGGAATCGAGGATCTCGACCTCGAGGTCGTAGGTTCCCGGAGGCAGGGACAGCCGGACCATCCGGATCGACTCGGGCAACGTCAGCCAGCTGCGCGTATCCGCCTTCTCGATCGCGGCCCCGAAGAGGTTGGTGAGCACCCCGGCGACGGTCCCCCCCGACTTCTTCGCCTGCCGGGTGGCGAGGTACTTGGTCAGGCCGCGCAGAATGGTCTTGAAGAAGATGCTGGGTTTCTCCGCATCGAAGGTGATGCGGGCCTCCCGGGCGAGATTCGCCACCCTGGCGCCTGTGGCATGGCTTCCGGTGATTCCCGCGGTGACCCGGCAACCGCCGACGACCTCCGGCCGGTCATCCTTCAACTCGGGCGCGGCCACCGAGATCCAGTACTCGATCTTGCGGCCTCCGGCCATGGCCGGGAAGTTGCCCCGGCTCCCGTAGTATTCCCAGGCCCAGGAGTCGTGGTCCCGGTAGTCCTCCGACTCGAAGACCGGGAAGTCGAACCGCACCTGCTCCTTCTGGGGCACGTAACCCGACTCGATCGTCAGGACCACCTCGCCCGTGGCGCCCCGGTCGCCGGCCGCCGTGTCCGGGGCCGCGGCGAAGACGTCCGGGCAGGATGCCCGAAGTTCGGCCAGCTCCGACCCGAAGCCCAGGCGCGTGCCGGTGCGGATGAGGTCCCCGCCCAGGGAGGCCGGGATCTCCACCTCGAGCAGGCCCGACAGTTCCTGATAGGCCACGGCGGCGTTGCGGTAGGCGATGAACGCGTTGTTGGTCTCGCGGCCCCACTCGTAGAGCATGGCGCTCCAGTAGAGCAGGAAGGGATCGGCGCGCAGCCTGGCCAGGTCCCCCCGGTCCTCCTCCCGGACGGCGGCCAGGGTGGCCTCGACGTAGCGGGCCTGGACCTCGCCGGCCCGGCGGGCCTCGACCAGGGCCTCCGCGGGCTCGCCGAGCCCGAGGTAGTTCAGGGCCTTGAAGTAGGGGACCATGGCCATCTCGAAGGGACGGGCCCGGTAGCTGATGGCACCGTCGTTGGTGATCAGGGACAGGGCCCCCTCGGAGACGGACCTGGTGTAGAGATCGTCGGCCAGCTGTTCGGCCAGGGCGAAGGCCTCGTTGCTCTCGGCGTAACGGTCGGCGTAGTGCAGGACCGTGCCCCGCTCCAGGTGGTAGAGCAGGCGGTCCTTGCCCCCCGTGTTGTCCTCGACGGTCTCGAGGGCACCGGCGAAGTCGCCGCCGGCGAGCTGGGGTCTGAGATCGGCGATCCTGGCGGAATACGTGGCGCAGCCGGCTGCGCCCAGCAGCAGGGCGCCTCCGGCCAGGAAGAGGGCGGCGAGCCTCAGCGCCGCCCCGGTCCGGCTGCGGGCAGGGTCGATCATCGGGATCAGGGCTTGTACTTGCCGCGACCGACGACCTTCTTGATCTTCTCGAATCCCGCCCAGACCTTGGTGTTGTCCTGGAGGTCCACCAGGTAGCAGTCGACCTGGTAGTACTTCAGCTCGGTGCCTTCCTCGCTGTCGTTCTGGGTGTTGATCTCGCCGATGAGCATGAAGTCGGCGCCGCGCTCGCGCCCCCACTGCTTCATGGTCTCGGGCGAGGCGAACTCCTGCTGGTCCGCGCGCTCGGTCCGGACCTGGTCGCGTTCCTCGGCCGAGGCCACCACCTTGACCCGGCCGCCGTTGATGAACTGGCGCTCGAGGTCCGCGGTGAGGGTCTGGGTGGCGATGTGTTCGCTGGTCTTGTTGGCCACCGGGGCGATGATCACCGTGGGCTTCTTGCCCTTCTCGGCGAGGAAGTCCTCGACCCAGGGCGTGGCCAGGATCTGGCCGACGAGAGCGGCCGAGACCATCCGGCTGTCGGTGTCGTTCCAGCGGCCGGAAAGGTCGATCTGCTCCCCGGTGTCCACCCGGGTGACCTGCTTGCCGCCGCTGCAGCCGCCCACGGCCAGCAGGGCCGCCAGGATCATGACGGGAAGAATGCGCGTGGTCCTCATCGTGGCCGTCCTCCGTAAATGGGGTTTCAAGAACTCTTCTGCTCCTTCATGGCGCGCCACACGCGTTCAGGGGTTGCCGGGATCCGGTAGCACCGGACTCCGACGGCGTCGCAGATGGCGTTGACGATCGCCGGGGCCGGCCCGTCGATGGGCACCTCGCCGGCGGCCTTGGCCCCGTACGGGCCGCTGGGTTCGCTGGTTTCGACCAGGAACGTGACGAGCTCCGGCATGTCCAGGGCGGTGGCGATCTTGTAGTCCAGGAAGTGCGGATTCAAGACTTTTCCCGCCCGGTCCACGATGACCTCCTCCCACAAGGCGTAGCCCATGCCCTGGGCGACCGCCCCCTCGACCTGACCCTCGGCCATCCGGGGATGGACCACGGTCCCGCAATCCACCGCCGAGACGAACTTCCGGACGAAGACCTGGCCGGTCTCCGTGTCCACCTCCACTTCGGCGAACTGGGCCGCGAACGGGGGCGGCGATTCGTTGCTCATGTGGCTCTCGGTCGCCATCGGCTGGATCTTCGCCTCGTAGAGCGCGAACAGGGCGACGTCCTGCATGGTCATGGATTGGCCCCGGGGCCCGGTGACCCTTCCTTCGCTGAAGACCAGGTCTCCGGGATCGCACTCCCACTTTGTACCGAGGAGGCCGGCCAGTTGTTCCCGCAACCTGCAGGCCGCCTTGACCACCGCCCCGCCCGAGACGTAGGTGGTGCTGCTGGCGTAGGCCCCCACGTCGAACGGCGTGAAGTCGGTGTCCGAGCTGAGGATCAGCACCTTGTCGTAGGGGATGCCCAGTTCCTCGGCGCACAGCTGGGCGAGCACCGTGTCCGAGCCCTGCCCGATGTCGGTGGCTCCCACGGTCAGGTTCACGCTGCCGTCGTCGTTGAGCTTGACGGTGGCTCCGCCCCAGTCGACCCCTGCGATGCCCGAACCCTGCATGGCCAGGGCCATGCCCAGGCCGCGCTTGAAGCAGGGCTGCGTGGGCGGACGCCTGTCTTCCCAGCCGATGGCCTCGCAACCGCGCCTGATGCACTCCTCGAGGCTGGTGCTGTGGACCACGCGGACCAGGCCCTCCTTGCCCTCGCCCAGCTTGGCGCTCAGGGGATCGGTGTCGCCCAGGCGGATGTGGTTCTTCTTCCGCAACTCCAGGCGGTCCAGGCCCAGTTCGCGCGCCACCTCGTCGATGTGGCACTCCAGGGCGAAGCAGCCCTGGGGCGCGCCGTAGCCGCGGAAGGCCCCGCTGATGGGGTTGTTGGTGTAGGCGCAGTCCACGATGAAGTGGATGTTCGGCGCCGGGTACATGGGCAGCACCTTCTGGCCGGTGTTGCCCTGGACGGTCAGGGCGTGACTGCCGTAGGCTCCGGTGTCCGCGGTCACGTGCATCCGGTTGGCGACGATGGTCCCGTCCTTCATCACCCCCGTGGTCATCACGATGCGCTGGGAATGGCGCAACCGCGCGGCCACCAGTTCCTCGTGGCGGGTGAACTCCAGGCGCACCGGCCGGCGCAGGCGCAGGGCGAGGAAGGAAACCAAATCCTCGACCACCAGCTCCTGCTTGTCGCCGAAGCCTCCGCCGACCCGGGGTTTGATCACGCGGATGCGCGCCTCGGGGATCTCCAGGATGCGGGCCAGCATGCGGCGCAGGTGAAACGGGATCTGGGTGCTGGTGCGGACGATCAGCCGGTCGTCCTCGTCGACCCAGGCCATGCTGACGTGGGGTTCGATGTGGCTGGCCTGCACCTTGGGCAGGAAGTAGGTCCGCTCGACGACCAGGTCGCAGGTCTTCAGCGCTGCGTCCACGTCGCCCACCTGCTTGTCGATGTGGGCGGCGAGGTTGCTCCGTCCGGCCTGGCTGATGCCGCGCGGGTCGGGCGTCTCGTGGATCAGCAGGTCGGTGCGCCGCAGGGCCTCGTCCATGTCGGTGACGGCCTCGAGCACCTCGTACTTCACCTCGATCAGCTTCAGGGCCCGTTCCGCGGCGATCAGGGTCTCGGCCGCCACGACGGCCACCCGGTCCCCGATGAAGCGCGCCTTCTCGGGCATCATCACGGTGTCGTAGGGCGAGGGTTCGGGGTAGCTCTGCCCCGCGCGCGTGTGCAGGATGGGCTTGGTGTCCCGGTGCCAGATGACGTCCACGACTCCGTCCACCGCGAGCGCTGCTGTGGCATCGACCTCGAGGATGCGCGCGTGGGCGTGGGGCGAACGCAGGACCTTGGCGTAGAGCATCCCCGGAGGGCGGTGGTCGTCGGTGAAGACGGGTTCGCCGCGGGCCAGCTTGACCGCGTCGATCTTGGTGACGTTGGTGCCGACGACCTTGTTCATGCCCCACCCCCCAGGGCGGCGGCGACCGCCAGGGCGGCCTCGACGGGTTTGACGTAGCCGGTGCAGCGGCAGAGGTTGCCCGAGAGGGCCTCGCGGACGTCCCGGTCCGTGGGAGCCTCCTCCTGTTGGAGCAGGGCGTACAGGCTGATGAGCATGCCCGGCGAGCAATAGCCGCACTGCACCGCGCCCTTCTCCACCAGTTCCCGCTGCAGGCGCTGCATCAGGGGATCGCCCAGCAGGCCTTCGAGGGTCATGACGCTCCGGCCGGCGGCGCGGGCCGCAGCCACGACGCAGGAGTTCACCGGCTCTCCGTCCAGGAGGACCGTGCACGATCCGCAGTCGCCGGTCTCGCAGCCCAGCTTCACCGAGAACCGGGCCGCCCCGCGCAGGGCCTGCAGGAGGTTCTGTCCCGGCAGGATCTCCAGGGCCGTCCGCCTGCCGTCGAGGATCAGTTCGATGGTCATGCCTCACCTCCATGGCCGCCCCGGCGCAGGTCGTCGAGACACTCGGCGATCAGCCGCCGCGTCAGCACCCTGACCATGTCCCGCCGGTACTCGGCCGACGCGCGGTGGTCGCCGATGGGATCGCATTCGCCCGCGGCGATCTCGGCGGCGTCCGCAACGGCCGCGGTGCAATCGGAGTGATAATCCAGGTCCGTCAGGGCCGTCTCGGCCAGCCCTGCACGCAGGGGCACCGGAGCGACGGCGCCCAGGGCGATGCGGACCTGATCCAGCCTGCCCTCCTCCGTTCCGAGGGCGACGGCCACCTGGACCAGGGAGATGTCCTCGGCAGATCGGGTCAGCTTGCGGCTGCGGCAGGCCCGGCGTCCGGCCTCGGCGGGCAGGGCCACCCCCACCAGCAGCCGGTCACCCAGGACCGTGCGCCGGGGGCCCGTGAAGAAGTCCACCAAAGGCATGCTCTCCTGGTTGTCCACGTCCGCGATGTAGCAGGTCGCATCCAGGGCGATCAGGACCGGCGCCATGTCGGCCGAGGGCAGGGCGTTGCACAGGTTGCCGCCGAGGGTGGCGGTGGAGCGCACCGGGCGGTTGCCGCAGTGGGCCGCCGCTTGGCTGACGGCGCCGCCGGCGAAACCCGTCACCAGGGGATGGGTGGCGACCAGGTGCAGGGTGGCCGCCGCGCCCAGGAAGAGGTCCCCGTCCGGAGTGGCCGCCAGGCGGTCGATGCCCGCGCCGTTGACGTCGACCACGAAATCGCACGGCGGCGGGAACAGCAGCAGGTCGGTGCCGCCGGCGATGAACATGCCCTTGCCCGGCCCCTTCCGCAGCAGGGCGACCGCGTCCTCCGGCGAGGATGCGTAGCGGTATTCCTTCAGATCCCACATGATGCCGACTCCTTGGCGACCCCGGCGGCCGCAACCATGGAAACGCGGAAAGCCCATGAATACGCTTGGCTTCCGGTGGCGTCCCCGCTGATTGGATTATACTTTAACGGGCGGGGAAGGCAAACGGCTTCCCTTCTTTTTCCGAACACCCGTTCCTGCAGTCTGGAGAACCCGATGCATGCCGACCGCAAGTTCCTGCTCCAAGGCGCCCACCGACTGGTCACCATGGACGACCGGCGCGCCGTCCTGGAAGACGGCTGGGTCGCCGCCGAAGACGGCCTGATCACCGCCGTCGGCGCGGGGACCCCGCCCGCGACCATCGCCGGAACCCCCAGGGAGGAGTTCCGGACCTTCGACGCCTCCGGGTGCGTCGTCCTGCCGGGTCTGATCAACACCCACCACCACCTGTTCCAGACCCGCACGCGGGCCTGGAAGGAGGCCGTCGACAGCGAACTCTTCGATTGGCTGACCACCCTGTATCCGGTCTGGGCCGAGCTGAAGGACGACCAGTTCCTCACCGGCGCCCTGGTGGGTTTCCGGGAACTGCTACGCAGCGGGTGCACCCTGACCACCGACCACCACTACCTGTTCCCGCGCGACGCCTCGCCCGAACTGATCGACATCACCATCGAAGCGGCGTCCCGGGCGGGCATCAGGTTCCACCCCACCCGGGGCAGCATGAGCCGGTCGCAGAAGGACGGCGGCCTGCCGCCCGACACCGTGGTCCAGGATCCCGACACCATCCTGGCCGACAGCGAGCGGGTCATCGCGAAGTTCCACGATCCGGCGCCCGGCGCCATGGTGCGGGTGGCGTTGGCGCCCTGTTCGCCGTTCTCGGTGAGCCCCGAACTCATGCGCGACACGGCCCTGCTGGCCCGCCGGCACGGGGTCCGGCTTCACACCCACCTGGCCGAGACCCGCGACGAGGACGACTACTGCAGCCGCATCTACGGCCGGCGGCCCCTGGACTTCCTGGAGGACGTGGACTGGATCGGCGACGACGTCTGGCTCGCCCACGGCATCTGGTTCAACGACGAGGAGGTCGCCCGGCTCGGCCGGGCCGGCATCGCCGTCGCCCACTGCCCCTCGTCCAACATGCGGCTGGGTTCGGGGGTGTGCCGGGTGAGGGACCTGCGCGCCGCCGGCTGCCCGGTGGGCCTGGCGGTGGACGGCTCGGCGAGCAACGACAGCTCGAACCTGCTGGCCGAATTGCGGCAGGCCCTGCTGCTGCACCGGGTGATCGGCGGCGCGGCGGCCATGTCCGTCGGCGAGGTCCTGGAGATGGCGACCCTCGGCGGCGCCGGCTGCCTGGGGCGCGAGGACGCCGGCTCCCTGGCAGCGGGCAAGGCCTGCGACCTGGCGGTGTTCGATCTGGAGGCCATCGGGTACGACGGGGCGGACGACCCCATCGCCGCGCTGCTGCTGTGCCATCCCGAACCGGCGCGGGCGACCATCGTCGCCGGCAGGGTGGTCCACGAACGGGACTGAGACCCTACAGCACGACCTCGAATCCCTCGAACTGCGGCGGACCGAGCACCGTGCCCTCGGGCGATCTGGCCTCCCGGTGAGCACGGCGGAAGGCCTCCGACTCCGTCCAGGCGACGAAGGCCTCGCGCGATTCCCACACCGAATGGGAGATCATCACCGTGGCGTCCGGGCCGGAATCCCCGCGCAGGAGGTGGAAGTCCAGGAAACCCGGAACCTCGTGGAGTTTGGAATCGCGGGTGCGCCAGATCTCCTCGAAGGTCCCTTCACGGCCCCTGGCGATGCGGAACCGGTTCATGGCGACGTACATGGCTGACTCCAGGGCTGGATGTGGAAGCGGCTCGGTCGTTCCACATGATCGCCCAGGCCCCGGAAGCCGCAACCTTCGGCGGGGATCCTACCTGGCGAAGGGGAACCACTTGACGCCGGCCATGAACGAGAACCCGCCCACGTTGACCTTGAAGCCTTCGGTGCCGAAGAAGGTGTCGTCGGTCCTGGCGTAGGAGTACTGGGCCGAGAGGAAGGCCGCCGTGGTCCGGCTCCCCGAGGGGATCTCCACTCCCGCCCCCACCACCAGGCCCGTGGCGGAGATCGAGTCGGAGTTGTCCTGGTAGTCGATGGAGGAGATCAGGTCGCCGATGACGTCGGAGTACTCCACCCCTTCGTACAGCAGGATGTCGGTGGTGACGGCGACCAGATCCACGCCCGCGTAGTAGAAGAACCCCAGGTTCGAATCCGTATGGAACACCGCCAGGATCTCCGTGTCGCGTTGCTTCCACTCCACGTTCATGCCGGACTCGTAGTAGGCCGCGCCGTAGGCCTCGGAATACTGCTGCTGGGACGACTTGGCGATGTTCAGCGACGTGCTGACCTGGAAGGTGACCCCCCGGCTGACCCGGTAGCCGATCATGGGTTTCAGGCCCAGGATCACGTGGTCGGTCCAGTTCAGCCCCAGGGTGTTGCCGTTCTCGTCGGAGAGGGGCCGGTCGATCCGGAAGTCGTAGGTGTCCCAGGTCCCGCCCCCGTCGATCCAGGTCAGGTGGGCTCCCCCGCCCAGGAAGAACCCGGTGTCCGGCCCGCCGGCCGCGGCGGGAAGGGCCCCTGCCCAGGCGACGAGAACGGCGGCGGCGATCAGCAGTCGATTCAAGACGTCTTCCCTTCGTTGACCAGGGTCCGGCCGCCTCGGGACGGGCGGCGACACTTGATCAATTTACGTCCATGCCGCCGAAAGCAAGCGGACTTTTTTCCGGCCGGGCCCGATCGTTGACACCGCCGCGGGACGGCTCTAGGATCGGTCCGCCGCCCGGGACCTCCTTCCCGGACCACCTCCAACGACGGGACAGGACATGGACACCCCCCGATCCGACCACCGCATCGGCAGCGAAGACTACATCGGACGCATGAACCTCGAGGGCGGCCGCGGCGTCTTCCAGGGCAACCGGCCCAAGATCGATTTCGTGTTCGGCAAGGCCCGGCAGTTCCTGCGCCAGGGCATGAAGGTCGCCGAATTCGGTCTGGGCGAAGGCTACCTGGTTCGCAAGCTCCACGACGCGGGGATGTCCGTGACCGGGCTGGACCTCTCGGGCTATCTGGTGGAACGCCTGGGCGAACGGACGGCGGCCGAAGGCAGGACCATCCGGTTCATCCAGGCCGACATCGCCGATCCCGGCGGCTATCCCCTGGGGGAACTGGACGCGGTCTTCTGCCTGGACATCCTCGAGCACGTCGACGAGGAGGCCTACCGCCAGGCCCTGGAGAACATCCACGCCGCCCTCCGCGACGGCGGCATCCTCGTGGGCACGGTGCCCAACCAGGAGAACCTGGTCCGCAGCATGGTGTGCTGCCCCAGCTGCGGTCACGAGTTCCACCGGATCGGCCACCGGCAGAGCTTCGACCGGGCCAAGCTTCTGGGAACTCTCGAAGGAAAGTTCACCGTCCGGAAGCTGGGGCTGGTCCAGCCCTGGACCCCGGTGGACCTCGCCCTTCGCCTCAAGAAGGCCATCCTGTACCCCTTCCGGCGCTACGCACCCGGGGACACGTTCTACTTCGTCGCCTCCAGGCAGTGAGCCTCGCCCGGGGTCGGCCGCATCTCCGATCTTGAATTTGGATTAATTTTGTTTTGTAATATTGACCTTGAAATCCATTCCCGATTACAATCCCGGGAGGTTCTTCCGGCCGCCTGGTTTCCCGGAATCAATGCGGTCAACACAAGGAATTATATACCAAGGTTTTAGAAAATATGCCCATGGATGCATCGATCAATTCGCGGGATGGCCGGCTCGTTGCCGTGACCGGCATGGGAGTGGTGTGCAACCTGGGTCCCACCCTGGCCGATGCCCTGCCCCATCTCCGGGAAGGAAGGCCGGGCCCCTTCACCGCGGAGCCGACCGCCGAAGCGATGGAGGCCCGGTGTCGGATCATCGGGCACGTCACGGCCGACGTTTCCGACGAGGCCATCGGCATCACCAAGAAGGAGGGCCGCTTCTTCGGCCGGTCGGCCCGGCTGGCCCTGCGGGCCGCCCGCGAGGCCATCGCTAGGTCGGGCCTGAACCCGGGGCAGTCAGCCCTGTTCATCGGCAGCGGGACCGGGGACGTGCCCACGCACCAGGAGGTGGCCGGACGCCTGGCCTCCGGTGGAGCGCGCCGCGTCTCGCCCACGGTCGTCCCCCGCCTGATGTCCTCCACCGTATCGGCCAATCTCGCCACGGTGCTGCGCACCGACGGCCCATCCCTCTCCATCGCCGCCGCCTGTGCGGGCGGGGCTGCGAACCTCGCGCTGGCCGCCCTGATGATCCGATCCGGGCAGACCGAATCCGCCCTCGCCGGCGGAGTGGAGTCCTACGACCCCCACTTCCACGCCGGCTTCGACGCCATGCAGGCCTACAACGGCACCGACAACGACCGCCCCGAGCGGGCCTCGCGACCCTACGCCGCCGACCGGGCTGGGTTCATCTTCGCCGAGGGGGCGGGCGTGCTCGCCCTGGAGAGTCTGGAGCACGCCCGCGCCAGGGGAGCGGAGGTCCTCGGTCTGATCCTGGGGTCGGGGCTGTCGTCGAATGCGGACGGACAGATGGTCGTCCCGAGCAACGAGGGCGGCGTCCTGGCCATGCGTCGGGCACTTGCCCACGCCGGCATCCTGCCCGAGCACGTCGACTACATCAACACGCACGGGACCAGCACCCCCCTGGGGGACGTGGCCGAGGCCGGGTCGATCCGCAGCCTCTTCGGCGATCACAGGGTCGGTTACGGGTCGACCAAGGGCTACACCGGCCACACCATCAGCGCCGCCGGCGCCATCGAGGCGGCCTTCACGCTCGAGATGCTCCGCGGCGGGTGGCTCGCCCCCTCGGTCAACGCCGATCCCCTGGATCCGGAGCTGGAAGACTACCCACCGCTCCGCGAAATCCGGCGTGGGCCGTGGACCACGGCCCTGTCGAACTCCTTCGGATTCGGCGGGACGAACGTGTGCCTGGCGCTCGGCCGCGGCGACTGATCCGGCGCCTACTCCGTGAACTCCAGGAACTCGACCGGAGCCCCGTCGCTGAGAACGAAGGCGACCCTGACGCCTTCCGAGGGGCAGTTGGGGGGAATGAGGATCTCGCATCCTTCGAGGGCCGCATCCAGATCATCCACTTCGAAGGCCACATGGGTGAGGTTCCTGACGACCTCCGGCAGGGGACAGTCCTGGTCGTATCGCATCCACTGGATCCCGAAGGGGTTGACCCGGTGGTCGGTGCAGTGGAGCTTGAGGTGGGCCAGATAGGTTTCCCCGGGCCGGGGTTCGGTGGTGGGAATGCCGATGTGGTGGAACTTCATGGCCGTGGATCCATGCCTTCCTCGGGAAAATACTTTCCGGCGCATTCGGGGCAGAGGCCGTGGCTGAACTCCGCCTCGGACCTCTCGGCGATGTAGACCTCGATGGGCTGCCAGCGGCCGTTCTCGTCCCGGATCTGCTTGCACGAGGCGCAGACCGGAACGATGCCCTCCAGGGACCTGATCCGGCCGAACAACCTCCGGGTCAAGATCACCACCAACACTCCCAGGCCGACCAAGAACACGCTTTCGAGGAGCGATTCCCGCCAGTTGACGGGCGTCGCCTCCGCGTCGAGCAGCAGGTGCGGAACGTCGATGATCTCGTCGATCCAGATCATGAGGATGATGACGGAGAAGGCCAGCACTTCCCAGGTGATCATCCGTCTCGACATCCACCGCCTGCCGATGGGTTCCAACCGCTTCCCCATGGTGCACCCGCCCCCTTCTCTCACCTGTTCCCCACTCCGGTGCCCAGATAGATGGCGAAGATCGTCAACCCCGCCCCGGCCAGCTGCATCACGGCCAGGGTTTCCCCGAAGAGGACCACCCCCCAGACCGTGGCCAGCACCGGCTGCAAGAGCAGGACCAGCCCGGCGGTCGATCCCTTGACCCGGGGCAGCGCGGCCGTGATCGCCCACCATCCCGCGGCCTGGACCAGCACGCCCAGGCCGACCAGGTTCGCCCAGGTTGTCCCGCTGGTCGGCAGGAAGGGATCGTCCTCGAATCCGCAGACGACCAGGCTGCAGACCGCCCCCATGATGGAGACCCAGGCCACGATCGTCAACAGGGGCGGACGTGACGTCCTCTGCGCCATGGAGCGGGTCGTGACCAGGTAGCAGGCATAGGCCACCCCGGTGCCCAGACCGAACAGGACGCCGGCGAGGTGGTCGCCCACCATGGCGACGCCGCCCCCCACGCCCACGAGCAGGGACACACCCGCCAGCCCCAGGATCGCCGCGGGATAGAACCTGGCCGCCGGCCGCTCCCGGAACAGCAGCCAGGCCAGGATCGCGGTGTTGAAGACCTGGGTGTTGCCGAGGATGGTGGCGAGACCCGCCCCGATGAGATGGATGGACCGGTGCCAGAGGTAGAGGTCCGCCGTGAAGACCGCTCCGGCCAGGATCGCCATCCCGAGCACGCGCCGGGAAATGCGCAAGGGAGTCCGCTTGACGGCAGCCAGGACGACCAGAGGCGCCCCCCCGAGCGCCAGTCTCCAGAATGCGATGCTCGTGGGACCCAGACCGTCCAGAGCGGCCGATTTCACGAAGACCGGTGAAAAGGAGATGATCAGAGCGCCGAGGACCAACAAGGGCAGGGGTCGGCCCGGAGCCCGGGGGGAGCCGGATCCGATCGGCCCGTCCGTCACCATGTCCGCCTCGTCGTCATGTCCGGACGTCCGGACGGTACCGCGGCGCCTCCCAGCCCTTGAGGTGCACGTCCCGCTGGGGGAAGGGGATCTGGATGCCGGCCTCGCCGAGCGCCTTGTAGATGCGCGTGTTCAGGGCGTCGACCACCAACCCCCGGAACTCCGGCTGTTCCACGAAGACCCTGACCTCGAAGTCCAGGCTGGATTCCCCCATGGCCAGGAAACGGACCGTCGGATCCTTCAGCGGGCTGACGTGGGCGACGTCCGCGGTGCAGCCCAGCAGCACCTCCTTCACCCGGTCCACGTCGCTGCCGTAGGCCACTCCTACGCCGACGCCCACCCTCATCAACGGCGACGGCCCGCTGGATTCGTTCACGATCTTGGCGTTGCCGATCACCGCGTTGGGAACCGTGACCTCGACGTTCTCCCGCGTCAGCAGGCGCGTCGAACGCATGCCGATCTCGGTGACCTCGCCGCGGGTCACTCCGTCGATGATGATGTAGTCGCCCACCTTGTAGGGCGCGTCGGCGAGGATGAAGATCCCGCTGATGAAGTTGGCCAGGGTGTCCTTGGCCGCGAAGCCGATGGCGATGCCGGCCACGCCGGCGCTGGCCAGCCAGGTCGTCAGGTCGATCCGCCAGGCGCTCATGACGAGGTAGGCCATCATCCCCACCACGACCACCTTGTACGTGAACTGGACCAGGGGCAGGGTGCGGGCCTGGATCCAGGACACCCGGCCGGCCTGCCGGCTGAGGTTCCGGGTGACCAGGACCCCCACCTCGAGGGCGAACCGGCCCCCGACGAAAACCACCAGGGTCAGGGCGGCTGCGCCGATGGCATGGTCCGCACCGGGATGGGTGACCAGACTCCGGAAGGCCGCCGCCAGCCCCAGCAGGAAGACCGTCTGGAAGAGGGCGGGATTCAGGCGGCCGAGGATCTCGTCGTCGATTTCCCAGGTGGTCGCGCTGGTCAGCCTCCGCAGGAAAGGGATGAGCAGGAATCGCAGCGCGACCCCGATCAGCAGGGCCGCCAGGAGGGTGAACAGGGCCCGGAACCAGGGGTTCTCCAGCTGGGCGGTCAGGGATTCGGGCAGGTTCAGGCCGTTCATGGTCCAGGCATTCCTCGTTCTAGCGGATGAGCGGGTAGTCCAGCAACAGGGTCATGGTCAGGCCTTCCCCCTGGAAATCCTCCGGCAGGGGCGGCACGGGAAAGGTCTTCACGACCGACTCGCGGCTGTAGGCCGTGAACGAGGGATGTCCCTCCTCCTGGACGACCTCCAGGCCGGCCAGGGTCCCATCCCGGGCGATTTCCAGGCGGAGTTTGGTGGATCCGCTGATCAGGCCCAGGCGGTAGGCGTAGGGCGCCTCCCAGTTCCGGTAAAGGGCCTCCTGGAAGTCCCCGACCCAGGACCGGAAATCCCAGTCCCGGTCCTCGAGCCAGACTCCCAGGTTCGCAGGGGATAGCAGGGATGACCCCTCTTCCGGAGGCGCGGCCTCGGCCTGGACTTCCGGGGACCGGAGGACGCCCTCCCGGGCGTCTCCCGCCCTGACCTCGATGCCCTTGCCGGAGCACCCGCAGACCGTGGTCAGGATGCAGGCCAGGATCATCAACCACCTCATCAGGCTTCCTCCTCGGATCCGGCCGGCACCGCGGGACGGACGGTCACGACCTTCTCCTTGCGGATCTCCACCGTCCCGGGTTTGGCCCCCCGCGGCTTGGTGACGAACCGTGCCCGCGTGCAGCTGACTCCCACCTGCCTGGCCTCCCGCTTCTTGCTGTGCCAGGCGGCGATGGCCGCCGCCGCCTTGATCGTGGCGTTGTCGGGATCCTCTCCGGCCGGCACGCGCAGCACCACGTGGCTGCCGGGCATGCCCCGCACGTGGAACCAGTAGTCGTTGGGGGCGGCCATCTTCAAGGACAGGTGGTCGTTGTCCTGGTCGGTGCGTCCGGCCAGGACGATCCAGCCGCCGGGCAGGACGTACTCGAAGAGCTTGGGTTCGAATGCCTTGGTCGGTCGGGGCATGATCTCCTCATCGGGTTCCACCCTACCATAACAGGGGATCTTGCGGCACGGCAACGCCCATCCCGCTGCGAACGGATCGGCCTCCGGCTCCACCAGGGCCTGAAATGGACCCGCCTGGGGAATATCCGGTGGCCCACCAGATGATAACAAAAAGATAAATTTTTTATTTTAATGACAAATATGCACCATACATGATATAATCATCTTGCGCAAAAAAGTTTTTTTCATCAATTTCATCTGGAGCGGTCCATGCAGCGTCCCGGATCCATCACCAGCATGCTGGCCCTCGGCGCCGCCATCCTGCTGCTGTCGGGAGCAGGCCGGTCCCAGGAGCACCCGGTCCCCCTCGCCCTGGCCAAGGAGGTCCGCCTGCCGGCTGCCGTGAGCCATCACCAGCGGCTGCCGCAGGCCGGACCCGTGGACGTCCACTCCAGACCGACCCGTCACCGCGCCACGGCCCGGACCGCCGGGGACGACCTGGGCAAACGCCCTCCCTTCGCCGAGATCGACCTGACCGGATCGACCAGGCAGGCAGGCGTCCGGGAGGAATCCCGCAGCGTCCTGACTCCCGAGCTGGAAAAAGCCATCGCCCGCCTCCAGGATCCGCGGTTCATGCGCGGGGCCCCGGCGGCCGGACCTGCATCCGGCCCGCCCCCCCGCGCCGCCGCGGTCAAGGGGGCCGCCCCCTGGGGTCCCGACCGCCTCCTGGCCAACCCCACCGACATGAACGACGAGTACGTCTCCCTCGCGGTGGATCCGGTGTCGGGCTTCCTGTTCGCGGTCTTCGCCGCCACCGATCTGGGCGGGGTCGACCGGGACGTCCACATCGCCCGCTCCCTGGACCTGGGCCGCACCTGGACCAGCTGGGAGATGCCCTCGTTCTCCAGCGACGAGTACCACCCCGAACTGGCCATCGACGGCGGCGGCTACATCCACGTGGTGTGGGTGCGCGCCGACGGGTACCTCATCCGCACGCGCTCGGCCCAGCCCGGCGACCCCACCGCGTGGGGCGAGGTGCTGGGGTTCCAGGTGGGTGAACCTTTGGCCACGCCGTCCATCGCGGTCTCGGGCGCCGGCAACTACGCCAAGGTCTTCATCGCCGTCGGCTGGAACACCATCAACTGGGACTGGCTGCAGTACGAATGGACCCTGCTGTTCCTCCACTCCACCAACGGCGGCCAGACCGTCAACTACGACTACTTCCTGCCCGACGGGTACGAGGACCTGTGGCCCGACGTGGCCATGGACGCGGGCACAGTCCACTTCATCAACGCCGAGGCCGACCCTTACACGGGCGAAGTGGAGATCCTGATCGCCACCGACACCTACGACGGGTGCTTCTGCGACCCGGGCAGCCTGAGCGGCTGGACGTCCAACAACACGGGCTTCCCCCGCCTGGCGTGCCGGGGCGACGCGGTCTACACGGTCTTCCAGCTGGACTACTCCGACGGACTGAGCACCGACGGGGACATCATCTACATCTACTCGTGGGACGCGGGGGCGACCTTCTTCGGCCCCTACGGCATGATCGCCGACGAGTACGAGAGCGTGGGGCCGGCGATCTTCGCCCACGAGGGGATCGTGGGTTGCCTGTGGCTGGACGGCCCTCCTGGCGCGGACGAGTTCACCCTGGCCGGGCGCATGGGCTCGGGGTTCGGCCACATCGACATGTTCGGCGGGGTGGAGATCGTCAGCGACCAGCCCCGGGTCGAGCCCCAGTTCCACTCCTGCGCCGGCGCGGCGGCGAGCGCGGGAGCGGCCGCGGCATGGATCGACCGCCGCGACTATCCCACCCAGGGCCACAACGTCTACACCAGCCGCCGCGGGCTCTCGCCCGACCTGTCGCCCTTCACCCCCGCCGGCTGGGACTCCTTCCTGACGGTCTCGATGGAGCGCGGCGGACGCACCGCCGAGTGGCTGTCCGCCGGCGACACGACCTTCGTGAGCTTCGCCTTCATGAACGGCGGTCTGGCGGACATCACCGGCGAATTCGACGTCGCCCTTGATCTCGACGGCTCCGAGGTCGCCGTCTGGACCCTCGGGGGCAGCATGCCCGCCGGGTCGTACTTCCCCCTCGAGGACCATCCCCTGATCGTCGGCTCCGGCCAGCACACGTTGACCGTGCGCCTGGATGCCGGGGGTGCGATCGCCGAGATCGGCGAGACCGACAACATCTTCGAGCGTACCTTCACCTGGGTGGACGGCGATCCCGTCCTGCGCCTGGAACCCGCCTCGTTCACCAAGGTCGTCGCCCTGGACAAGGCCCGGATCGACGGGCTCGTGGGCGACCCCCCGGTGCGGCGCGAAGTGCACCTGCCGGTGGTCAGCGAGCGCCTGGCGTCAGCCACCGCCAAGGCCGGGGCCTCCGAGCTGCTGCGCGTGGTGATCGTGCCCGCCGAACGCCTCGATCCGGCGGCCATGTCCGCCGCCCTGAAATCGGCCGATCCCGGGGTGCGCCGGGCGGCCGTGCTGGATGCCGCGCGAACGATTGCGCAGCGGCAGAGCCGCGAACTCGCACCGGTTCTGGACGACCTGGTCCGGCGGGGACTCGCCCGCCCCGCCCGGACCTACTGGTCGGCCCAGGTCACCGTCGCGGAGATGACCGCCGAGGGGGTGGCCGCCCTTGCCGGCCACCCGTCGGTGGGCAGACTGTGGCTGGACGATCTGAAGAGCATGACCTTCGGCGGCCCCGCGACTCAGGCCGCTGGACCGGTTGCCTCGGGAGCCGACAAGGCCCTGGCCTGGCACCTTCAGACCATCGGCGCCCCCGAGGCGTGGGGCGCGGGCTTCGATGGTGACGGAGTGCTCGTCGGCCACATCGACACCGGCATCTGCTACGACCATCCGGACCTGTACCGGCACATGTGGGACGGGGGCGCCGCGTATCCGAACCACGGCTTCGACGCCATCGACCTGGACAACGACCCCTACGACGGCGACACCGACTGGTACCACGGCACGCACACCTCGGGCCTGATCGTCGGCGACGGCACGGCGGGGACCGCCTGCGGCAGCGCCCCCGGGGCCGTCCTGATGGCCCTGCGCGCGGTGCCCGGCTACTTCGAGGACCTCGTGGCCGCCGAGCAGTTCGGTCTGGACAACGGCGTGGAGATCTTCAGCATGAGCGCCGGCTGGTCCAACGCTCCGGACGACGTGCGGGCGGCCAACCGCTACAACAGCGAGCTCTTCCTGAGCGTGGGCATCCCCCTGATCGCCGCCGCCGGCAACGGGGACGGCTACGGCGGGCATTTCCCCCTGCCCACCGACATCGCCAGCCCCGGCGACTGCCCCAACCCCTGGTACGCGCCCAACGGCGGCCAGGGCGCCGTGATCACCGTGGGCGGGATCAAGCAGGACCTGACCCTCTCCGGCACCAGCAGCTACGGGCCCACGTCCTGGGACGTGACCAATCCTTTCAGCACGGCCAGCTACCGCGACTATCCCTACCCGCCCGGTTTGCAGAAGCCGGACGTGGCCGCGCCAGGGGAACTGATCCGCAGCTGCAGCGGCGACTACGGCTACGTGGTCTACACCGGAACCAGCATGGCCTGTCCCCTGGTGACCGGCGCCGCGTGCATCCTCATGCAGGCCAACCCGGGGATCACCCCGGGGCAGATCGCCGAGCTGCTGGAGACCACGGCCGTCGACCTGTCCGCCTCGCCGGCGAGCTCCGGTCGGGACGACTACACCGGCGCCGGCCTGATCGACATCCCCGCGGCCCTGGCCCTGGCGCCCACCGAACCCGGGGATCCCATCCGGATCCACAACGACGGCGTGATGCCCCTGCGCCTGAGCGAGGTCTACGAATCCGCGCCCTGGCTCGAGGTCGCCTGGTCCACCTCGGCCATTGCTCCGGGAGATTCGGCGACGCTGGAGCTTTCGTTCGACGTGTCGGCCGTGGTTCCCGGCGTGCACTCCACCTCCGTCGTCATCGTCGGCAACGACCCGGTGAACGCCCACTTCCTGCCTGTCACCCTCGTCTATGGCGAGGATGTGTCAGGCGTCCAGGATGGTCCGCCGGCGGCATCCCCCTCCACCCTGGCGGGCCATCCCAATCCCTTCAATCCCCGCACCGTGCTCCACTTCGCGGTCGCCACGCCGGGCCACGTGGGGCTGGAGATCTATGACGTGCGCGGCCGCCTGGTGCGGCGGATCGTCGATCGGACCATGCCGGTCGGTGATCATCAGGTCCTCTGGGACGGCCGGGACGAACAGGGCCGCCAGGCGCCAAGCGGGACCTATCTGGCCCGCCTGCAGCAGGATGGAATCGCTCCGGTGACCGGGAAGTTGATGCTGGTTCGGTAAGGTCTTTTCTCCCGGGGCCCCCGTCCTTATGTTATGATGACGCCCTGTCGATTCGATAACGGCTGCAAGGGGGAAACCATGACGTCTCGCTCTCTCCGCCTCCTGGCGATCCTGGCGGTGGCATGCGCCTCCGCCGCAAGTGCCCAGTTCGAGCCGCCGCAGCGCGCGATCGATTCAGGCTCCGTCATCTTCGGTGGATCCGTCGGCGGCCCCAAGGCCGCGGGCGACACCATCCAGCTCATGGGCCCCACGGGTTCGGACGCCGCGTTCATCGGCGATTTCGAGAGCGGGTGGGCCGGCTGGACCAGCATCGACAACACCCAGCCCACCACGTCCCACTGGAACGTCAGCGACCGGAACTGGCCCGCGTTCGGGCAGGGTCCCGGGAACCTGGCCGCGTGGTGCGGGGAGGACAGTCCGGCCTGTTCTCCCGCCGATTCGGCCTGGGGATACGGCAACAACTGGGATGAGCTGCTGCGCTGGCGCGCCGCCGCGCCTCGCCCCGACCTCTCCTCCACCGTCCGCGTCACGTGCGCCATGGTGCTGGACACCGAGCCGGGGTACGACTACGTCCATCTCTGCTATCGCCTCGAGGGCAACACCTTCATCGACAAGCGGATCTGGGACGGCGGCGGCAACACCCTGCTCGCCATCGACGAGACCATGACGTTCCTGCCCGGCGAGTACCGGGACGGGACCGACATCGAGATCTTCTTCCGGTTCACCAGCGACGGCGGCTGGTCGGATTCCGATTGCAACTTCCCGACCGCCGGGGCCTGCCAGATCGACGATCTCACGGTGACCGTGACCAACGGCGAGGCGACGATCACCACCCTGGACGATTTCCAGGACGGCACCTTCGGCCACTGGGAGAGCCATGTGCCCCAGGGCGTCGGTGATTTCGCCTTCCTCTGGACGGGCCTGCAGGACCTGGATCCCTGCAAGCAGAATCCCACGACCCAGGTCGCCTTCATCGACGACGGCAACGTGGTGCCCGGGACCGGCGGCAGCGACTGCATCAACTGGTGCTACGGTCCAGGGGGGCACATCGTCACGACCACCGGAGGTCTGGCAGGGCCCGAATACCACATCCACAACTCCATCCTCTCACCCGTGATGCCCTGGCCCGATCCCTCGTTCGACGGCGTCACCTTCGCCTTCGACGTCTACCGTCACGAGGATCTGACGGCCGACGCCCCGGGGATGTTCTACCTGTGGGCCATGCGTTCCACCGACAGCGGCGATCCCGCCGCCATCGAGGATGCCTACTGGCAGGACCGCGCCTTCGTCTACTACGGCGGCCCCGATTATTACCGGCCCACCTGGCCCATTCCGGATCTGATGGTTCCCGGCAGAACGTTCGTCCAGGCGAAGCTGGAGATCCTCGAGCTCGGCTACGTCTGGGGCTGGGCCGGGGACGACGGCTACCCTGCTCCCTATTTCGACAACGTCTCGATCAAGGTCTATCCCCTCGACGGGCCTGCCATGTACACCCGCGAGATCGACCTCGCCAACGACGGGTTCCCCGCCCGCGGGTCCATCGACACCGGCGACCTCGGCTCCCACAGCGTCCGGTTCGACATGGCCCGGAACATCTCCCTGGCCGAGCATCTGCGGAACGACCCCGGCGATTCCATCGTCGTGGACATCATGCCTCTCCTGGGGGGATCGAACCTGGCGGGCATGCCCACTCTCGAATGGCGCCTGCGGCCCAACCCCCTGTTCGACCCCTATCGCACCAGCCCCTTCGGCTCGGCCACCAGCGGCAGCGTGCCGGGCTGGAACGCCGTATCCCCCGGCGGCTATGTCATGGAGGAGCGCTTCGCCTTCGACCTGCCCGACACGGGGTTCCTCTTCCCCGGAGACGTCCTGCACTACTTCATCCGGGCCCAGGACGACGGAGGCGGAACGGGCGACCGCACGGCCATCCTGCCCGCGGACACCACGGGTTTCAGCGATTTCTCGCATCCCCTGTCCTACCATTCCTCGTTCACGGTGAGGGCGCTGCCGACCCTGAGGATGGACTTCACCGGCGACCTCGTCTGGCCCCCGGTCCTGTTCTGGAACGACTTCGGCAATCGCGGCGGCGAAGAGGAATGGTACGGAGCCTTCGACCAGCTGGGCCTGGAATACGCCCCGGGGTTCGGGTTCGACTATGACGTCTACTACACCAACGGCCCCAGTTCCGGATTGGGCAACGGTCTGGGAGGCCGGGCTACCTGGTCCACCCTCGCCGGGTACCAGATCCTGCTGTACACCTGTGGCGATCTGGGGCTCACAACCATCAGCAACGGCGATTTCCAGAATGACCCCGGTGACGACGTGGGCGTGCTGACCCAGTGGCTCGACCTGGGCGGCAAGGGAATGTTCTGCACCGGGGACAAATTGGCCTCGGATCTGGTCCAGTCCGGATCGGCCACCTTGGCCTTCGCCCAGGACCGCCTGGGCCTCGCTTCCCTCCAGAGCAACGATCTGAGGCCCCTGATCGGATCCCAGACCTCGCCCCGGGTCGTCCCGGTGACCGGCGCCGGCGTGATCTTCAACGCCGATTCCTGGATCGCCTACGGCGGCTGCCCGGGAATCAACACCTTCGACGCCGTGGTCCCCGCCGCCTCCGCCGCCAGGCTGGCGGAGTTCTGCGATCCGGCCGGGAATCCCGGCGCCTACATCTACAGCGCCATGACCGCAAACACCTACCTGGGCAGCAAGGTCGTCTCCATGCCCTACGATTTCATGTCCATCTACAACGATCCGGACGAAGCCAAGTCCCTGGCCCCCAGGCCGGCTCGGGCCCGGATCCTGAATGACGTCCTCGGGTACCTCGGGCTCGATGCCCAGGTCTACTTCCCCACCGATGTTCCGGAAGCAGGTGTGTTCAACGCCTCCCAGCATCCCAACCCCTTCAATCCCCGGTGCGAGGTCCGGTTCAATCTGCCGGCGACCGGCCCGGTGAGCGTGAAGGTCTTCGGACTGCGCGGGGACCTGGTGGCCACGGTGCTGGACGAGGTCCGGCCCGCCGGGGCCGGTTCGGTGTTCTGGGACGGGAAGGATCAGCGGGGCGCGGAAGCCGCCTCGGGGGTCTATTTCTACGAGGTGCGCAGCGCCGGCAATGTGAAGGTGGGAAAAATGGCTCTGGTGCGATGACGTTGCTCCAGGTCCCCATGGAAGTGTGCTGCAGGATGGGAACATCCTGCACATGAAGCGGGCGCGGGCTACTTGATCAAGGTCAACCGCCGTGTCTCGCCGGCATCGTCGATCTCCAGGCGGATGAAAAAGACCCCAGCACCGACCACCTTTCCGGCGTCGTCCCGCCCCTGCCATACGAGCTGCTCGGATCCCGCCTCCAATACCTGACCATCCAGCAGGGTCCGGATCCTGCGTCCGGCAACGTCGTAGACGCAGAGCCGGACCCGGGTCCGGTGCGGCAGCGAGAAGGTGATCACGGTGGCCGGATTGAAGGGGTTCGGGAAGTTGGCAAGCCCCAGGCCGGCACGGGTCGACGCCGGGACGGGCGCGACATCGGCCAGGTGGGTGAGGATCGAATCGAGCGGCGCCAGCCACCGCTGGGCCATGAACTGCTCGCCCAGCTCGTTGGGATGAACGCTGTCGTAGGTATGGATCCAGGGATCGAAGCCCGTCTCGTGATCGACGACGATGACCGGCGATTCAGGGGTGTTCATCTGCACACCCAGGATGTCGATCTGATCGTTGAGTTCGGGCAGACTGTCCGGTGCTCCGAGGGCGGGCGGAATCACCCGGGCCAGAAGAAGGATCGCCCTCGGGTTCACCCCCCGGATCCCGTCGATGATTCCCCCCAGGTCCACGATGGTGCTGGCGATGCTCTCTCCCTGCCACAGGTCGTTGTGCCCCAGGTGGATCAGAACGATGTCGGGCCGGGCTGACTCGACCCAGCCGGTGATCTCGGCAAGGATCTGGTCCGCCCGCCAGCCCCAGTGCCCCTCGTGATCCATGTCGTAGTCGGTGTAGGGGGGCGGCCCGTTCCAGACGCCGTACTGGCTGCCGACGAAGTCCACGGGATGACCCCGGTCCACGAGTTCGTGCCAGAGCCAGTACCGATAGCTTGCGAAGCCCAACTGGATCTCCGACACGCCGCCTCGTCCCTCGGTGATCGAATCTCCGAGGGGCATGATCCGCAGGGAATCCGGCTGTCCCCATGCAGCCGCCGCACATGAAAGGAAGATGGCGCCGAGTGTAGCCAGCAGGAGGACCCGGCCTCCCGCCTCTGCGGTGGAAACGTGCTGAGGAGCCATACCGATGATCTCTCTTCCTCCTGGCCAACCCGGATCGGGTCACCAACCCACGGACCATGATCACGGGAAAGGCCTGGTCACCGAGGTGAGCCAGGCCCTTCCAGGATAACACAGGACGGCCCGTGATGGGCCGGGAACCCCGCCGGTGAAGCCTACCGGTTCCAGGCCACGAAGAACTGCCGAAGCATCCAGAACAGCAGCACGAGACCGGCCACCAGCATCACCGCGAAGATCACCAGGTTCAGGACCTGGGGCTGGACCTCGAAGGTGGCCGGTCTGAAGTCCGCCCCCAGGGTGCCGTTGCGCACGGTGTCACGCATCATGATCATGGTCACCAGCTGGATCAGGGTCAGCATCGTGAGCGGCCACAGTTCGATCCGCGAGCCCCGCCTGCGACCCCTGAACCCCGCGACGGCCATCACGATGCCCAGGACGAATCCCACCCCGAACAGGGCGGTGGCGGCGATGTCCCCGCCCATGAAGAGCTTCCGCACGTGGGCGGGCTGGGCCACGTAATACCACAGGCCCATCAGGATGTTCACCAGGGTCAGCCAGGTGAAGGCTTTCATGCCCACGCTGACCATGAACTCGCCGCTCTGGTCGGCGGCGCGCACCCGGGCTCGTCCCCACCAGGCGAGCATCAGGCCGGCCACCGCCACCGATCCGAGGACCATGTGCAGGTAACGGGGCGCCAGCTGGACGTCGCCCAGGTTCAGGTGCAGCCCCTTGGGGCTGGCGAAGTACATCGCCGCCCACTCCCTCACGTTGAGCATCAGGGAGGTGTTGTTGCTGAACATGAATCCGATCCACAGGAACAGCACCAGCGTCACTCCGAGCAGGGGCGTGCGCGACCCGCCCAGGGCCCGGCCCTTGAACGACTGCAGGTAGGTCCCGTAGTAGGCGAAGATCAGCACCACGACGACCGAGAACCAGCCCCAGCCCATGAGGATCGAGCTCGTGAAGAAGAACTGGCCGTAGATGGTCTGCAGGAAGAGCAGCGGGGCCACCCCCAGGGTCACGGTGGCGGCGACCAGGGACGGGGTGACCTTGCTCAGGGCGTCGGCGAGCTTCGTCCACGGGGCGGACGGACCCCCGCCCTTCAGCCGGGCGTAGAAGGTCAGGATCAGACCGCCCACCATGGCGTTCATGGCCACCAGGTGCAGCAGGAAGGTCAGCTGCAGCAGGATCTGCAGCAGGAACACGGGCGCCGGCAGCGGCAGGGCGTCGGGCGCGGGCACGATCACGGCGGGCATCATGAGTCCCTCCCTTCGTCGCCACCGGGCCGCGCGGCGGCCTGGGCCCCCGCACCATCGGGCGGGTTCATCTTGTGCAGGAACCTGACCAGGGCGGCGCGTTGCTCGGCCGTCCCGAAGTAGGGCGGCATCTCCTCGACGATGTCGCCGGACTCGTCGAGGAACCCGTCGATCTCCTCGGGATTCTGTCCCGCGAAGGAATCAACCAGGGGGCGGAACCCGTCGACGGTGTGGCAGAGGCCGCAGGAGATGTCCCAGGCCAGCTGCTCGGCTGCCGCCTGGTCGGCGGGCCAGGGGCCTGGTTCGGCCGGTTTCTGGGTCATGAGGTAGGCGGTCAGCGCGGCGTTCTCTTCCTCCGTGCCGTACCAGGGCGGCATCAGCGCCCGCATGTGCTCGGTGCGCGGGACCAGGCTGGCGACGGTTCTCTCGTCCCACTGGGCCAGGAAGGGGCGCAGGCCGTTGTAGCCGGCCATGGTGTGGCAGACCTGGCAGTAGGCGAGGTAGAGATCGTGGCCGAGGCGCACCTCGCTGGCGGCGGCCTCGGGCGAGATCCAGCGGGCGCTGGCGGCCATGCCGGCATCCTCCACCCTGGCGGTGTCGGAGACCAGCATACCCGTACTGTACATGTAGCCGTTGATGACGAAGGGCTTGCGGCCCGCCTCTCGCAGCCATTCGCCGGCGCCCATGGTCATCAGCCCCACGATCAGCAGGACGGCGACCAGACCCCTGTTCCAGACCCGCGGCACCAGCAGCGGGATGACTGCCAGGGCGGTCGTGATGATCAGGCCGATCTTGAAGTATCCGGCCACCACAGGCAGCACGGGGATGGCGCCCAGCAGGGCCTGGTTGGCATCCCACAGGCCGATGGCCGACCTGTACCAGAACGCTCCGCCGATCACGCCCGGCATGGAGAAGAACGCCCAGCCGGCGTTCCAGCGGGTGACCCGGCGCCGGAAATCTCCCCGTGCAAGGTTGGCGGTCGTCAGCAGCGTGAACATCCCGGCGATGGCGGTGCCCGCGAAGGTGCGGATCACCGCCGATGGCCAGTAGGTCGGGTTGAAGAAGCCAGTCCAGAAGTCATGGTTCTCGAGCCATCCGCCCGGGGTGAGCATGAAGGTGACGATGCCGTTGATGATCACCAGGGAAATGAAGGCCGCGCCGAAGTAGATCCAGCCGATCGCTTCGTGGACGTTCGTGTTGAGCTTCTCCCAGCCGTAGTAGTAGACGATGGCCGCAGCGATCTCGATGAAGAAGAACACCCACTCCATGGCCCAGCCCCAGACGTAACCGTGGATCAGGGCCGAGGTGCCGTGGGGCGAGACCAGGCCGATGGTCGTCCAGATGCCCACCCCCGAGATGGCGCCGAACACCAGGGTCAGCATCATGAAGAAACGGCTGTGGCGCTTGACGAAGGCCCTGAGGTCCAGGTCGCGGTTGCGGTTGGCGCGCATCTCGGTGACGACCAGCCACAGGCCGCCGCCGACCGCGAAATGGGAGACGAACACGTGCAGGATGCTGACGACGGCGATCAGGACGCCGCCGCCCATGGGAAGTTCCCAGACCGGATAATTCATGGGTCATCTCCTCCTTTTTCGGACCCGGCTAACCTAAACCGGCCGAAGGCCCCGGTCAACGCTATACCGTTGCAAGATAACGAGTTAATTCATACGTAAACGGTACGAATTGCGCCGCCGGCCCCGGAAGCGTTTCTGCAAAGCGGTGTTATCATGTCCTGAAATCGACAAGCAGGAGGCAGGATGACCGACCGCCGGGATGACCTGGACACCGTCAAGCGATACCACGAGGCCACCAAGCACCACTTCAGGCGCGCCGCTCGATCCTTGGGTTACCTGGACTGGGCCAACCAGCCCGACCCGTTCCGGCGGTTCGCGGGCGCCCCGCGGTTGCCCCTGGTCGTCCCGTCCGGTCATGGGGGCCCCACCTGGGATGGCCTCTTCCGCGGCCTGCCGTCCCCCGCGCCCGTGGACGCCCCCTCCATCGCCCGGCTGCTGTACGACAGCCTGGCCATCTCCGCCTGGAAACAGGTCACCGGGCCGGAGGGCGAGGTGCTCTCGCGCTGGGCCCTGCGGGTCAATCCCAGCAGCGGCAACCTGCATCCCACCGAGGGCTACCTCGTGACCGGACCGGTCGCCGGGCTGACCGGCGAGGCCGGGGTGCTGCACTTCGCGGTGAAGGAATTCGCGCTGGAGCAGCGGGGAATCATCGCCCCCGCGGACTGGACACGGTGGACGTCCGGTTGGCCGGATGGCGCCTTCCTGGTCGGCCTGACCTCCATCCCCTGGCGCGAGGCCTGGAAGTACGGCGAACGGGCGTTCCGCTACTGCCAGCACGACGCGGGACACGCCGCCGGGGCCGTGGCCCTGGCCGCGGCCTGCCTGGGTTGGCGGGTGCGGTTGCTGGAGATGGTTGACACGGCAACCATCGGCCGGGTGCTGGGTACAGACCTACAGACGGAGCCCGAGGCCGAGCATCCCGACTGCCTGCTGGCGGTTTTTCCGGACGGCGGGGATCATGGCGAACCGGCGCTGGATCCACCGCCGCAGATCGCCTGGGCCGGCGAGCCGAACGTCCTGAGCCCGGAGCATCACCCGTGGCCCATCATCGACGAGGTCACGGCCGCCAGCACCTGGCCGGGCTGCACCGGTCTGAACGGCACTTGGCCGGGGCACGCCTGGCCGGCCCCCCGGGGGGCCGGGACTGCCGAAAACGGGCCAGAAAGGGGCCATTCGGCCAGGAATCTGATCCGGCAGCGCCGCAGCGCCGTGGCCATGGACGGCGAAACCGGCATGCCGCTGGATGACTTCGTCCGCCTGCTGGACCGCTTGCTTCCCGGCCGCCTGCCGTTCACGGCCGTGCCCTGGCCCGCGCAGGTCTCCCTCGTGCTGTTCGTCCACCGCGTGGACGGCCTGGATCCCGGCCTGTACCTGCTGGCGCGCGCTCCGGACCACGAGGCCGGACTGCGGAATCTCATGCGGCAGGATTTCGCCTGGACGAGGCCGGATGGCATCTCCCCGGACCTGCCCCTGTTCCGGCTCGCAACCGGCGATCTGCGGGATGCCGCCCGGATGCTCAGCTGCCGGCAGGACATCGCCGCCGACGGCGCCTTCAGCCTGGGGATGCTGGCCCGGTTCGACGCGGCGCTGGCCGAGTTCGGCCCGGGCTTCTACCCGCGGCTGTTCCGGGAGACGGGGATGATCGGCCAGATGCTCTACCTCGAGGCCGAGGCCGCCGGGCTGCGCGGCACCGGGATCGGCTGCTTCTTCGACGACGAGGTGCACGGCGGGCTGGGATTGAAGGGGACCGGGTGGCAGAGCCTGTACCACTTCACCGTGGGCGGGGCGGTGGATGATCCGCGGCTCCAAACCGGGGAAGCGTACCCCCAAAAATCGGGAACTCCCCATCGGGGTTGATGTTTCTCCCCGGTTGCGCTTATACTGCGCACGTTAACTCATTTATTTTCCGGTTCTTCTTCCAACCCCTGAGGAGTCTTCGCGATGATCGAAGTCCGTGGAATCACGAAGAACTTCGGGACGACGCTCGCGCTCGACGAGGTCTCGTTCAGGATCGGCCGGGGAGAGATCCTCGGTTTCCTCGGTCCCAACGGCGCCGGCAAGAGCACGACGATGAAGATCATCACCACCTTCCTGGCCCCCGACGAGGGCACCGTGAAGGTGGATGGGATCGACGTCCTGGAGCAGCCCCTGGCGGTCCGCAGCCGAATCGGCTACCTGCCCGAGAACGTGCCCCTGTACCTGGACATGAAGGTCGACGAGTACCTGACCTTCGTGGGCCGCGCCCGCGGCCTCGGCGGCCAGAAGCTCAACCAGCGCCTCGACTGGTGCGTCGAGGCCTGCGGTCTGAAGACGGAGTTCAAGAAGACCATCGGCGAGCTGTCCAAGGGCTACCGGCAGCGCACGGGCCTGGCCCAGGCCCTGATCCACGACCCGGACATCCTGATCCTGGACGAGCCCACCAGCGGCCTGGACCCCCTGCAGATCATGGGCATCCGCGAGCTGATCAAGAGCCTCGCCGGCCACAAGACGATCATCTTCTCGACCCACATCCTGCAGGAGGTGAGCCCGGTGACCGACCGGGTGGTGATCATCAACGAGGGCATGATCATCGCCGACGGCCGCATCGACGCCCTGTCCCGCGAGGCCATGGGAAGCAACCGGGTGTTCTGCGGTCTGCGCCGCGGTCCCGAGGGCATCGAGAGCGCCCTGCGCGGGCTCCCCGAGGTGACCAGCGTCAAGCAGCTCACGGTCGACCGGGGCTGCCGCTTCGAGATCGGCGGTCCCTTCGACCAGGACCTGGTCGGGGCCGTCGCCCGTCTGGCCCGCCAGCAGGACTGGGAAATCGCTGAACTTCGCGAGGCCGCCTTCAGCCTCGAGGACACCTTCATCGCCCTGACCAGGCGCGCCCACACCGAACGGGCCGCGCGGATGAGGGGGGTGGCGTAGATGACGAGCACCGCTACCATCTTCCGGCGCGAGTTCGCCGCCTACTTCAACAGCCCCATCGCCTACATCTTCATCATCGCCTTCCTGGTGCTGAACAGCGGGCTGTTCATGACGGGGTTCTTCCTGAACGGGACCGCCGACCTGCGGGCCTTCTTCGGGAACCTGCCCTTCTTCCTGATCTTCTTCATCCCCGCGGTCAGCATGCGGCTGTGGGCCGAGGACAAGCGCACCGGCACCTTCGAGCTGCTGATGACGCTGCCCATGCGCACCGGGGACGTCATGCTGGGCAAGTACCTGGCCGCGTTCTGCTTCTACCTGCTGGCCCTCGCGGGAACCCTGCCCCTGGTCGTCATGGTCGCCAGCCTGGGCAACCCCGACCTGGGCGCCGTCTGGAGCGGGTACATCGGGGCGGCCCTGCTGGGGGCCCTGTACCTGGGCATCGGGACCTTCACCAGCGGCCTGATGCGCGACCAGATCTCGGCGGTGATCCTGGGGATCATGGCCTGCTTCCTGGTCTTCATCCTGGGCGTGGGCGGAGTGGCCGCCACCATCGACGGCTGGGTGCCCGGCCTGGGCTCCTTCCTCCAGAACTTCGTGGGGCTCTCCAACCACTACGACATGATGCTGCGCGGGGTGGTTTCCCTGGGCGACCTGGCCTACTTCCTGGGCCTGACCGCCGTCTTCCTCGCCCTCAACGCCCTCTGGCTGGAAGGGAGGAAGTACTAGCATGAACAGCAAACGACGGAACTTCCGCCTGACCTTCGCCGTCGCCACCGTGCTGCTGGCGGCCATCGCGTTCTTCCTGATCTCGGTGACCGGCAACATGCAGGGCGCGCGGGCGGACCTGACCAGCGACCGCCTGTTCACCCTCTCGGACCCGGCGGTCAAGATCCTGCAGAGCCTGAAGGTGCCCGTGCAGGTGAAGCTCTACATCACCCCGGCCGACAAGATGCCGACGCAGCTGCGCAACCTCGAGCGGGACATCACCGAGCAGATGCGCAACTTCGAGCAGGTCAGCGACGGCATGCTGCAGTTCGCGGTCTACAATCCGCAGGACGACGAGCAGATGCAGCAGGCCCTGACCGGCAAGGGCATCTCGCCGTTCCAGGTCCAGTCCATCGAGAAGGACGAGATGGGCATCAAGCTGATCTGGAGCGCGATCACCATCGCCTACAAGGACAAGCCCGAGGAGGTGCTGCCTCGGGTGCTGCCGCAGAACCTGGCGGCCCTGGAACAGGACATCATCGGACCGGTGTACCGCCTGACCCGCGAGAAGACGCCGCGCGTGGCCGTCGTCGCCCCGCGCAAGGCCGTGGACCAGCAGCTGGCCATGATGTACCTGCAGCAGGGCATGCAGCCGCCCGAGCCCCAGGACCAGTACACCCAGCTGAGTGAGCTGCTGCGCAACGGGCACTACGAGGCCGTCCCCGTCCAGCTGACCGAGGACGATCCCCTGCCCGAGGACGTCGACTGCCTGATCGTCATGGCCGTGACCGGGCTGAACGAACGCCAGGTCTACGAGATCGGCCGCGCGCTGCGGCGCGGCGTGCCCGTGGTCATGGGCGTCCAGGCCCACGAGTACAACTACAGCCCCGGCCGCAGCGGCGGCTGGTCCCTGAGCGGCATCGAGACCGCCACCGGGCTCGAGCCCATGCTCGCCGAGCTGGGCCTCGACCTGGGCGAGGACCACTTCTTCGACGCCAACATGGAGACCATCGACCTGCCGCGCGAGGTCAACCTCGGCGGCCTCAGGATGCAGACCCGCGAGCCGGTCAAGGTCCCCATGCAGATCCGCGTGACCGAGGATCAGATGCTCCAGGATTCCCCTCTGGTCAACCGCATCGGTTCGCTGTTCTACCTGTGGGGCACCCCGGTGACCGTGGACGTCGAGCAGATGGCCGCCCACGGCCTGCAAGCCGTGAACCTCATCGAGTCCAGCCCCAACTGCTGGACCATGGGCTTCGACACGGCCCCGCTGCCGGGCAGCGCCCTCGATCCCGCCGGCAAGACCATGCTGGGCCCGCAGCCCCTGGCCGTGCTGGTTTCCGGGCAGTTCCCCGACCTCTACGAGGGCAAGGAGGTCCCGGCCTGGCCCGAGGCCGCCCCCCCGGCCGAGGACGCCGCGGAAGAGCCCGCCGGTCCCGAAGCCCCGGCGGAGATCACCCCGGCGCCCGCCCAGCTGCTGGTGATCGGGAGCGCGAAGATGTTCGACGACAACATCATCAGCGCTCCGCAGAACGCCCTGCTGCTGCTCAACGCGGTGGACTTCATGGCCGGCTCCCACGATCTGCTGGAGATCCGCGCCAAGACCCTGACCCAGCGGGTCATCCGTGCGGTGGAGGCCGGCGAGAAGATGGCCTGGCGCCTGTTCGTCGTCCTGGTGGTGCCCGTGGTCCTGGCGGCCTACGGCATCATTCGCGCCGGCATGCGGCGCAAGGATGCCGCCCGTTACTCCGAAGCCCTGCGCCGCGCCGGCGGCGCCCATTGATGGAGGAGCCTACATGATCAACAACAGGACCCTGATCATCCTGGCGGTTGTCGTGCTGGCGCTGGGGGCCGTCAGTTTCTGGCAGAAGAGCGCCCACCAGTCGCGCACCAGCCGGTCCTCCGCCGCGGTGCTCATCGACCGGGAGATCACGAGCGACGACCTCGACCGCATCACCCTCGGCCAGGGCGAAACCGAGGTCGTCCTCGACCTGGTCAAGGCCCCCGCAGGCTGGACCCTGGCCACGTCCTGGGACGCCCCCGTCAGCCAGGACCGCATCGACGGCCTGCTGCGCACCCTGAGCGACCTGGCCGGGGAGTACCGGTCGGACGACCCCGGGGTCCTCGCCGACTACGGTCTGGACGACGGAACCGCCGTCCACATCCGCGGATACAAGGGAGGATCCCAGGTGTTCGGGCTGGAGGCCGGCAACGCATCCCAGGGGCAGCCCGGCAACTTCGTGAGGCTGCCCGGCACCGATGCCGTCTACCTCAGCCGCGAAAGCGTGCTGTCCCAGCTGGGGATCTACGGCGAGATCGCCGCGCCCAAGCCCCGCCACTTCCTCGACCTGCAGGCGGTGAAGGAGGACCGGAACGCCGTCGACCGCATCGTCCTGCGGGACGGCGACCAGGTCATCGAGATGGCCAAGGAGTTCGCACCCAATCCCCCGGCCGAGGGCGACACCACCGGAACCGATCCCGGGGTGGACCGCCTGACCTGGGAATGGAAGCTGGTGAAGCCCGGCTCCGAGATGCTGGCCAAGACCAAGGCCGACGGCGTGCTGGGCTCCCTGGTGAACATCAGGGCGGCCGACGTGGACGATCCCGGGGGCGACCTGGCCGCCTACGGCCTGGACGCGCCCGCCCGCTCGGCCACGCTGGTCCTGGAGGACGGGACCGAGCTGGTCCTGGAATTCGGCGCCGAGCGCCCGGCGGACGGCGACAGGCAGGCCGGCACCTGGATGCGCATCCGGGGGCAGGACCGCATCTGGGTGGTCACCAGCTACACGACCAAGAACATCTTCAAGTCGCTGGAGGACCTGCGGCCCGACCAGGGCTGACGGTCCCCCGGCCGCGGCAGGGCCCCGCCTCCACGGCGGGGCCTTTTTTCGCCCAGCGCGGATTTCCTTCCGCGCATCCGGTGTGTTAGATTCCAGGTCCAGAGTTCGAACCCCCAGCAGCCGCCGGGCAGGAGGATGATCGTGATGGCCAAGGATGCGGACCGCAAATCCCAAGCCTCCCCGCAGGATGCCCTGCTTCTGAAGAACGCCGTGATCCTGGACTACTTCCCCGCCGCCCTGGAGGCCGAACCCCGACCGCAGGTGGTGCGCGGGGACCTGCGCATCCAGGGGGAACGCGTCGCCGAGCGGGGCGAGGATCTCGTCCCCCTGCCCGGGGAACAGGTCGTCGATCTGGCCGGAGTGACCGTCATGCCCGGCAACGTCAACGCCCACGGCCACCTCTACGCCGCCCTGGCGGCCGGCATGCCCCTGCCCAAGGCCCCCCTGGAAACCTTCACGGACATCCTGACCGAGATCTGGTGGCCGCTCGACCGCGCCCTCGACGCCGACGCCATCTACCTCAGCGCCAAGGCCGGCGCCTGGGACGCGGTGCGCTGCGGCACGACCATGATCTTCGACCACCACGCCAGCCTGGCCTGCGTGGGCCACTCCCTCGACCGCGTCGAGCAGGGCCTGGACGAGGTCGGCCTGCGCGGCTGCCTCTGCTACGAGACCACCGACCGCGGCGGCAAGGGCCAGCGGGACATGACCCTCGCCGAGAACGAGCGCTACCTCCAGAAGCTGATGGACAGCCCCCAGGCAGGGGTGCCCCGGTTCCGCGGCCTGGTTGGCGCCCATGCCAGCTTCACCCTCGAGGACAAGACCCTGACCCTGCTGTCGGACATCTGCAGCCGCTTCGACGCCGGCCTGCACATCCACCTGGCCGAGGGCACCACCGACCGCGAGGTCAGCCGGGACCGCGGCTGGAAGGACCCTCTGGAACGCCTGGCGCTGAACGGCCTGGTGCGCCCCCGCAGCATCTTCGCCCACGGGGTGGACCTGTCCCCCATCGACATGCAGCTGCTCGAGGAGAAGGGGGTCTGGCTCATCCACTGCGGCCGCTCGAACATGAACAACGGCGTGGGGCGCGCCCCGGTGGATCGCTTCCCCGCCAGGGCGGGCCTGGGCACCGACGGCCTGGACGACAACCTGTGGGGCGAGCTGCGCACCACCTTCTTCCGGGGCAACGAGGGCGGCCGCGGGCCGCTGAGCCACGCCAACGCCGCCCGGTTCTGGCTGGGCAACTTCCGCCTGGCCCGGGAGATCTTCGGCGAACCCTTCGGCAGCCTCGACCCCGGGGCTCCCGCCGACTTCATCATCCTCGACAACTTCCAGAAGACCCCGCTGACCTCCGACACCTGGCTCGGCCACCTGCTGTTCGACTTCCACCCGTGGGACATCGAGTCGGTGTACGTGGGCGGCCGTCCGGTCTACAAGCGCGGGGACAACCCGCCCGTCGAGGCCGAGATCCTGCAGCAGACCGCGGCCCGGATGTGGAAACACATGGGATGGCAATCATGACCGCACAGACACGCATCAGGGCTGCGGCCGAAGGCCGCCGCGACCGGATCATCGGGTTCCTCCGCGACATCGTCGCGATCCCCAGTCCCAGCGGGAAGGAGAAGGCCGTCGTCGAGCGCATCGCCCAGGAGATGCGCGCCGTCGGATTCGACGAGGTCAGGTTCGACGCCCTGGGCAACGTCCTGGGCCGCGTGGGCGACGGCCCCCGCGTGATGGCCTTCGACGCCCACGTCGACACCGTCGGGATCAGCGACCCCGGCGCCTGGGACTGCGACCCCTACCGGGGCAAGGTCGAGGGCGGCATGGTGTACGGCCGGGGAGCGGTGGATCAGAAGGCGGGCATGGCCGCCATGGTCCACGCCGGGGCCCTCATGAAGGAGCTGGGTCTGCTCGATGGCGTGCAGGTCTGGATGGTGGGATCGGTCATGGAGGAGGATTGCGACGGCCTGTGCTGGCACCACATCCTCCAGGAAAAGACCCTCCGGCCCGAGCTGGTGATCTCCACCGAGCCCACCAGCCTGCGGTTGAACCGCGGGCAGCGCGGCCGCATGGAGATCCGCGTGCGGGTCAAGGGCAAGTCGTGCCACGGCAGCATGCCCCATCTCGGGGACAACGCCATCTACAAGATCGCCCCGGCGATCACCGCCATCGAACAGCTGAACCTGCAGCTTGCCGACGACGAGTTCCTGGGCAAGGGCACCTGCACGATCAGCTGGATAGGGTGCCGGACCCCCAGCCTGTGCGCGGTCCCCGACGAAGCCGAGTTCCACGTCGACCGGCGCCTGACCGTCGGCGATACCAGGGAGTCCGCCATCGCCGAGATCGAAGCGGCCCTGTCGGCGGCCGGGGTCGAGGCCGAGGTCTTCACCCTCACCTACGAGGAGGAGGCCTGGACCGGGCTGGTCTACCCGATGGACAAGTACTATCCCACCTGGGTGCTGCCCCCGGACCACTCCGCGCTGGCAGCCGCCCGCAAAGCGTACTATGGTGTCCTGGGGAGGGAACCGGAGACATCCCGCTGGAACTTCAGCACCAACGGCGTGAGCATCATGGGTCTCCACGGGGTCCCCTGCTTCGGGCTGGGTCCCGGCCCCGAGGAGGTCGCCCATACCGCCAACGAGCACGTCCCTGAAGATCAGGTGATCGAGGCCTGCGCCGTCTATGCCGCCTTCCCTCCCGAGTGGGTGAAGACCGGGTGACGGCCGATTAGGTTTGACAATTCTGGGTAAGTTTTGATATAATCTCAGGACTCGCCCGGACGGAAAGCGTAGGCTTCCTGGTCCCGGAACGTCCACCGCTGCGTGTACGGCCAAACCCGAGCTGGAACAGGAGTTCTATGATGAAATCGTTAACGGTAATCGGCTTGCTGACCCTGCTGGCCGGGACCGCCTTCGCCCAAACCTCCGACCTGATCATCTCCGAATACGTCGAGGGCTCCGGCGACAACAAGGCCTTGGAGATCTACAACGGGACCGAGGACGTCATCAACCTCGGCGGCTATGCCATCGAACGCTACTCCAACGGCGCCACGACTTCCATCGCCATCCCCCTGGACGCCGTGGATCTGGCCGTCGGCGAGGTCTTCGTCCTGACCAACCCCCTGGCGACCGGCGTGTTGCTGGCCCTGGCCGACCAGACCAACGGCAACCTCAACTTCAACGGCGACGACGCCCTGGTCCTGGCCTTCAACGGCATTCCCGTCGACAGCTTCGGCCGCGTGGGCGAGGACCCGGGCAGCTACTGGTCCTGCGACGATGGGAACACCGTGAACCACACCCTGATCAGGCGCCCCGGCGTCTGCAGCGGGGACACCGTCATCGACGACCTGTTCGATCCCTGCGTCGAGTGGTCCTTCGAGCCGGTGGACATCTTCACCGGGATCGGCCACCACAACGAGGACTGCGGCAGCGTGGCCGACGACGCCTCCAGCTGGGGCTCGTTGAAGGCGACCTTCCGGTAGACTCCGGCGTCCCCTGGACCCCGGAACCGCCCGCCTTCGCGCGGGCGGTTTTTTTTGGGGCCGGCGGCGACATCGGGTTTGAGTCGCCGCCCGGTCATGGATTACATTCCCCGGTTACCGCGACGAACCACGGGCGACCGGGCGCCCACCCGGCGAGAAAGGAACCCCCATGAGCAAGCCCCTCCAGGGACGCCACTTCATCACCACCCAGGATTGGTCCACCGAGGAGATCGAACTGCTGCTGCAGACCAGCTGGGACCTCAAGCGCAAGTTCTACCGCGACGAACCCCACGCCCTGCTGCGCGACAAGACCCTGTTCATGATGTTCTACGAGCAGAGCACCCGCACCCGCAACAGCATGGAGGCGGGCATGACCCAGCTGGGCGGCCACGCCCACTTCCTGTCGCCGGACAAGCTCCAGCTCAGCCACGGCGAGACGGCCGAGGACACCGCCCGCGTGCTCAGCCGCATGGGGCACGGGATCGCCGTCCGCAACTGCGACTGGGGCGTGGGCAACCGCTTCATGCGCAGCGTCGCGGAGATCAGCCGGGTGCCTTTGATCAACCTCCAGTGCGACCTGTACCACCCCTGCCAGGCCGTCGCCGACCTGATGACCATCCGCGAGAAGTTCCGCGACGAGGTCCGCGGCCGCAAGATGACGGTCAGCTGGACCTACGCGCCCAGTTACGTCCGTCCCATCTCCGTCCCCCACTCGGAGATCCTGCTGATGACCCGGTTCGGTCTGGACGTGACCCTGGCCCATCCCCCCGAATTCAAGCTGAAGCCCGAGATCCTGGCGCAGGCCGAGGCCAACGCCAAGGCGGCCGGCGGGGAGTTCCGGATCGTGGACGACATGGACGCGGCCTTCGAGGGCGCCCACATCGTCTACCCCAAGAGCTGGGGCTGCCTGGTCCACGAGCCCGACCGGCAGGCGGCGGTGAAGCACATCGACAAGTACCCCGGGTGGATCGCCGACGAGAAGCGCATGGCCCTGACCGCCCCCGGATCCATCTACATGCACCCGCTGCCGGCCAGCCGCGGCCAGGAAGTCACCGACGGGGTCATCGACGGCCCGCACTCGGTCGTCTGGGACGAGGCCGAGAACCGGCTGCACACCGCCAAGGGCCTGATGGCCCTGACCATGTAGGAGACGCCGTGAACCTGCCGCACGAACACCTGCCCCGGGTCCGGACCAACCCCCGCTGGCAGGGGACCACCTGCCTGCTCTGCGGGCGCGAGTACGGCCCCGGGGACCGGGTGTTCGTCTGCGGGGACTGCGGGGTGGACGGGATCCTGGACGTCCGTCTGGACCTGGACGCCGTCCGGCGCGATCTGCCGGCGGGCAATCCCTTCGGCGCCCATCCGGCTGGCGGGATGTGGCGGTTCGCACCCCTGCTGCCGGTCGCTCCCGAAGCGGCCCACCCGTGCTGGACCCTCGGCGGCACCCCGGCCTTCGAGGCCGGCCGGCTGGCGGCCCACCTGGGCCTCGGCGGCCTGGTCATCAAGGACGACACCGGTCTGCCGTCCGCCAGTCTCAAGGACCGCGCGGCGGCCCTGGCCATCGCCCATGCCGTGGGCCTGGGGATCGACCACCTGGCCTGCGCCTCCACCGGCAACGCCGCGGCCAGCCTGGCCGTCCTGGCCGCCCGGGCCGGACTCGCCGCCACCATCTTCGTCCCCAGGACAGCCCCCCGGGCCAAGCTGGCCCAGCTGCTCCTGCACGGCGCCAGGGTCATCCCCGTGGACGGCACCTACGACCAGGCTTTCGACCTGTCCATTCGGGAGATCGAACGGAACAGCTGGTACAGCCGGAACTGCGCCCACAACCCCCTGCTGGTCGAGGGCAAGAAGACCGCGGCCCTGGAACTCGCCGCCGCCCTGACGGACGACTTCCAGGGCGGGGACGATCGCCTGCCGGATGCGGTGTTCGTCCCGGTGGGCGACGGCTGCATCGTGTCCTCGGTGGGGAAGGCCTTCGGGGAACTGAAGGCGCTGGGGCTCATCGGCAGGATGCCCCGCATCTACGGGGTCCAGGCTGCGGGCGCCGCCCCCCTGGCCGAAGGCTGGCGCAAGGCGGGTCCCGGAGCGGCGGAATTCGCATCCCGGCAGGTCCTGGCCGCGGTCCCCCGTCTGGCCCCGCGGACGGTGGCCGATTCCATCAGCGTCGGCATCCCCCGCAACCGGCTGAAGGCCTGGCGAAACGTCGCCCTCAGCGGCGGCGGGTTCCTGGCCGTTGCCGACGAGGCCATCCTGGAGGCCATCGGTCTGCTGGCGGAAAAAGCGGGAATCTTCGCCGAGCCCTCCGGTGCGGCCGGCCTGGCGGGAGTGGTGGCCGCCAGGGAGAAGGGCCTGATCTCCGCCTCGGACAAGGTGGCGGTGATGGTGACCGGCCACGGGCTGAAGGATCCGGAGGCGGCGCTGGGCAGGGTCAGGATTCCGGATCCGGTTCCTCCGCTGGGGTGACCTCCCCGACCACCTCGGACAGGACCCGCGCCAGATCCGCCATCACGTAGGGTTTCTGGATGAAGCCGGCAAGGCCCCGGTCGGCGAATCTCCGGGCGATCTCCTGCTCATGGTAACCGCTGGTCATGATGACCCTGGTGCCCGGCTTCAGGGTCTGGATCCGATCCAGCACCTCCAGCCCGTTCATCCCCGGCATGATCAGATCCAGGATCACGCAGGAGATCTCCTGGTGCCTCCGGGTGAACAGTTCGATACCCTGCGGCCCATCCCCGGCCACCACGGGTTCGTAACCCAGCCGGCTCAGCATCCGGGAACAGAGGTTGCGGAGGGTCGCCTCATCCTCCACGACCAGGATGGTCCCGCCCTTCACCCGCACCTGGGGCTGGGCCGGCTTGGCCTGCTTCCCGTTCATCTGGCGATTCAACGGGAGGCAGACCCGGAAGGTCGCGCCCTTGCCGGGGTCCGACCGGACGCACAGCCCGCCGTTATGGCTGCGGACCGCCCCGAGCACCGAGGCCAGCCCCAGTCCCCGCCCCTGGAGCTTGGTCGAGTAGAAGGGATCGAAGATCCTGCCCAGGGCGTCCGGGGGAATCCCCGGGCCGCTGTCGGTGACTTCCAGGAACACGAACTCCCCATCGGGCTGCCCCGGCAGCAGGGCGCAGAAGCCGAAGTCCCCGGGCGGGCAGTCCATGCGGCCGCTCGCCAGGGTGATCACCCCTTCCCTCTGGGCGATCGCCTCCGAGGCGTTCACCACCAGGTTCATGATGACCTGGTGGATCTGGGTCAGGTCCGCCTGGATCAGCGGCAGGCTGTCGTCCAGATCCAGGCGCAGGGTGATCTGGCGGGACACCGCCACCTTGACCATCTGGACCATGCTGCGGGTGACCTCGGCCAGATCCACGAACTGGAAGTGCAGCCTGCCCTTGCCGGCGAAGGCCAGCAGCTTGTTGCAGATCTCGGCGGCGCGGCCCGCGGAGGTCCGGATCTCGTCGACGAGGGCGAGCGCAGGGTTGTTCGGGGTGAGATCCTGTGCGAGCAGGTCGGCGTTCCCCATGATGGCCAGCAGGAGGTTGTTGAAGTCGTGGGCCAGGCCGCTGGCCATCAGCTCGAGGCTTTCCATCTTGAGCCGCTGGAACTGCTGGGCCGGGGAGTCGCAGCCGTCCAGTTCCCTGCCGCTCAGGGACTTGTTGACGTTCGAATCCATATCATCCGACGGTTGGTCGGTCCTTCCCCCGGCGACCGATCTTTGGATGCAAGACTGGACGGACCCTAAAATGAACCGCCGCCTCCTTACCTCACGTTAAACATTCCTTTAGCCGCTGTCACCCATTTTCCCGATCGGTGTCCTCCGCGGGCGCCCCCCGCAGGCGCCCGCGGCCTCCATCCCCATGATGGGGAGTCGTTTGGCGAAGGGGCGGAGTCTTACCGAAAGTTCCCGGGCGGCCGGGAACCCGGGGCTAGAGGAACGACCAGACGGACCCCTCGGGCCCGTCCTGGACTCCCACGCCCAGGTCCGCCAGCTCGTCCCGGATGCGGTCGGCCGCCGCCCAGTCCTTCCCCTGCCGCGCAGCCGTGCGCTCGGCCAGCAACCGCTCGACCCTCTCGATGTCCAGACCCAGGCGGGCGGCCTTCAGGTCGCGGCGCTGCTGCAGCCAGGTTGCGGGATCCTGCCCGAAGCAGCCCAGGATGGCGGCCACCTGCTCCATGTCCTGGACGAAGCGCTCGAGAGTCAGGTACCGCGTGGCCTTGCCGAGGCCCTTGCCCGAATCCAGCAGCCCGTTGACCTCGCCCAGGGGTTTGCTGAGGGCGCCGAGGGCCCCGCCGGTGTTGAAGTCGCCGCGCATGTGCTCGACGAAGGCCGCGAGCATGCCCGCGGTGGCCTCGCCCAGGGGTTCCTCCCCGGACGGACGAGTGCCCGCCGCCAGGAAGGCGCGCGCCTTCAGCAGGGTGCCGTAGACGTAGGCCAGCCGGTCGTCGGCCTCCTCCAGACCGGGGAAGCGGACGCGGCGGCGCAGGTCCTCCGTGCCGGTGCGGTGGCCGCAGGTCCGGCACAGGCCGGTCTCCTGCTCGTCGGGACCCAGCTCCGCTCCGCAGCCCGGGCACTTCACCTCGATCTCGAAGTTCAGCCCGCTGCGGTAGTGGACCGTCAGCAGGAAGTAGCGCAGGGTCTCGGGCGGATACAGGGCCGTGATCTCGCGGGTGGTGAAGAAGTTGCCCAGGCTCTTGGACATCTTCTCGCCGGCGAAGTTGATGAAGCCGTTGTGCATCCAGAAACGGGCGAAGGTGTCCTCCCCGTGGGCCCCCTGGCTCTGGGCGATCTCGTTCTCGTGGTGCGGGAAGACCAGGTCTCGCCCGCCGGTGTGGATGTCGAAGCTGTCTCCGAGGTGGGTGGAGCTCATGGCCGAGCACTCGATGTGCCAGCCGGGCCGGCCGGATCCCCAGGGGCTGTCCCAGGCGGGTTCGCCGGACTTGGCTCCCTTCCACAGGGCGAAGTCCAGGGGGGACTCCTTGCGCTCGTCCACCTCGATGCGCGAGCCGGCCCCTTCGACCATCTCCTCGATGCGGCGCTTGCTCAGCTTGCCGTAGCCGGGAAAGGCCCGGACGCGGTAGTAGACGTCGCCGTCCACGGCGTAGGCCAGGCCCTTGTCCACCAGGGACCGCACCAGCTCGATGATCTGGGGGATGTGATCCTGGACGCAGGGCTCGACATCCGGAGGGGTCACGTTCAGGTCCGCCATGTCCCGGTGATACTCCGCAGCGTACCTGGCCGCCACCTCGACCGCGGGCCTGCCTTCCTCCAGGCTTCGCCTGATGATCTTGTCGTCGATGTCGGTGATGTTGCGGACGTACTTGACCTCGTAGCCCTGTTGCCGCAGGAAACGCACGATGACGTCGGGCACGATGGCCGCCCGGGCGTTGCCCACGTGCGTCAGGTCGTAGACCGTCGGGCCGCAGCAGTAGATGCCGACCTTGCCGGGCTCGAGAGTCTCCAGGGGGCGCCGGGCGCCGCTGAGGGTATCGAACAGTTCGATGGGCGCAGGGTTCATGTTTCCACCAGATCCGTTGGAGGCTTGGTCCATGCCGGTTCAGTCGCCAATGTAGCCAACATCCTCGCCCACCACCAAATTATCCGCCGCCCTCGCCGCTGAGGACGAAGGCCGCCCAGAAGGCGGGATGGGCGGTGTCCAGGTCCCCGGTCAGCCTCCCGGCCCCGCCCTCGATCATGGCCCGCTTGACGAGGGCGAGGGCCAGAGCCCGGTCCGTCTCCCCCCCGGCCAGCCGGCGATAATAGTCCTCCATCACCAGGGCCGTCGCCTCGCCCGAGACGTGCCACAGGCTGGCGACCACGCTGCGCGCCCCGGCGAACATGAAGCTGCGGGTCAGACCGACCAGCCCCTCGCCGCCGACGTGACGGCCCAGTCCCGTGGCGCAGGCGGCCAGCACGACCTGGTCGCAATCCAGACCCAGCCCGAAGACGTCCGGGACGCTGAGGAAGCCCGTGGACCCGTCCTCGGGGTCGGGGCTGAGGACCAGCCCCGAGTAGCGCGGCCGGCTTTCGTTGAGCAACCCGTGGGTGGCGAAGTGCACCTGGGCGAAGGCTTCATGGCCGCCGGCCGCCCGCAGGTTCCGCACCGTGGCGTCGGTCCGCTGCAGGACGATCGCCCCCCCTCCCGGCGCCAGCCCGGCGATGGCCTTCATCTCCGCCGAGGCGAAGGGCAGGGGCGGCAGATCGGCCGCACCCGCCGCATGGGCGAACATGTCCGCCTCGCTCCCCTTCACCAGGACCGGGTCGCCCACCAGCAGCCAGGATCCCTGGGCCGGGGCCGGCTTCCGGGAACGCACCCGGGCCAGGACGCTGGCCGAGGGGGTGACCGAAACCACCTTGGACCGGATCAGGAAGGACAGGTCCCGGCAGGAGGTCCCCCCGCGATCGTCCGTCAGGAGGACCTCGAAGGGCAGGTAGTGCAGCGCCCCGTCCGGGGAGATCACCAGGCGCTCGGCCCGGTCGACCAGATCCTGCACCGGCCCCAGCAAGGTGACGGCCAGGGCCCGGGCCTGCGGGGCGAACCAGGCAGGATCGCCCCCGGTGAGGTTGTAATCGGCCAGCAGGGGCAGGAGCGCCTCGGCTTGGCGTGCCACCTCGTCCCGCGCCGGCAGCCGCACGAAGCGGGAACCGGTGGGCGAGACCGCCCACAGGTAGCTGGCGCTGTCGCCGAGGGCGTAGTCCAGGAACAGCTCGCCCGGACGCAGGACGGTGCCCGCGAGGCCGGCGAGGGTCAGGGGTTCGGGATGGAGCACCGAAGCGTAGCGGGGATCCTCGCGGCGCAGGCGGGCCTCGAGCAGGTCGAGTTCACCCTCGGCCGCCGCCAGGCGGGCCTGCAGGCTGCCCAGGGTGTCGGCAGGAGCGGCCGCGGCCCTGGCTGCGGCGATCTCCCGCTCGAGCCCGATGATCCTGGCGAGGATCTCCTGTTCCTGCTGCCGGTAGCCGGGCACGGCGCTGACGTTCAGGTCGAACTCGGCCTCGGCCAGCAGGTTCAAAAAGACGCGGGCCTTGGCGTCCTGCGCCACTGCGAAGGCGGCCGCGTCCAGGCCCCGTTCCGGATTCCTGCGGTGCAGCTCGTACATCACGTCGATGGTCTCGGCGTAGATGCCGTAGGTCTGGCTGGTGACCCCGCCGGCCACCGCCGAAGCCCCGCCGCTGCGTCGCCGGATCTCCCCCACTTCCTCCAGCGCTTCCTGCAGGTGCGTCAGGGCCTTTTCCAGATCGCCCGACCGGCGCGCCACCATGGCCTGGCCCAGCAAGGACCATTCGAGGATCTCGAAGTAGTCCACCCCGCGGGCCACCGCCGTGGCCTCGGCCAGGGCCCCCGCCGCCCCGGCCAGGTCCCCCTGGTCCAGCAGCCCGTGCCCCTTGCACTTCAGCGCCCAGGCCTCGGTGTAGGGGGCCTCGTATTCCCGGGCCAGGACCAGGGCCCGATCCAGATAGCCGATCCCCTCGGAGAATCGCCCCGACTCGCACAGGGTCTCGCCCAGGGAGACCATCGCCTCCGCCTCGCTCCTCCGGTCGCCCGACTCGCGCAGGGGTTCGAGGGCCTCCTCGAGGACCTCCCTGGCCTGGTCGAAGTTCCCCTGGAATTCGTGGATGGAACCGATGTTGGTCAGGTAGAACGCCCGCTGCCGGGGGCTGTCCACCAGCCGGATGGCCTCACGGTACTGCAACAGCGCGGCCTGGAAGTCCCCGAGCAGGTAGTTGGCGCCGGCCATCTCCCCCAGCACCGCACCGCGGATGGCCTCGTCTCCGGAGGCCTCGGCCGCCCGCAGGCCGTCCTGGAAGCAGGTCAAGGCCCGGGTCAGGTCGCCCTGCATGATGTGGATCACCCCGATGTACTGCTGCGCCCGCGCCTGGCCGGCCGGATAGTCCGCAGCCCGGAAGTGCGCCAGAGCCTTCTCGCGCCAGGCGAGAGCTCCCTCGAGGTCCATGGTCAGCCGGTCGATGATGGACAGGGCGATGCAGGCGTCCCCCGCCCAGCGGGGAAGGTCTTCCTGCAGGGCCAGGCCCAGGGCCGTGTCGAGGTTGCCGCGGGCCGTCTCGATCTCTCTCAGCCGCAGCTCGACCCTGCCCCGCTGGTAGAGTCCGTAGCACCGGGAGAGAGGCAGGCCCAGCCCGGCCGCATCTTCCGCGGCCGTCCCCAAAAGGGAGTCGGCCTCCGCCAGCCGGCCCACTTCGATCAGGGTCTGGCCGAGCCGCAGGCGCAGGTGCAGGAGGTCCGCCGGAGCCCAGAGGTTCGGGACGGCGATCAGCCCCTCCAGGACCGAGGCGGCTTCCGCGAAGTCCGCCTCTCCGAAGGCGGCGGCCGCCGCGGCCACCCGGTCGTCCCCGGCGGCGAAGGTCAGGGAGGGGTCCTGCCCCGCAGCCTCGAGGCCGATCCAGTCCCCCAGGACTCCGCCCGCGGCCGAGGCCGCGGCGACGGCTCCGGCCGGATCCTGCGCGATCAGCAGGCGCCAGGCCAGTTCGGGATCCTGCAGGGCGGGGTCGGCGGCTGTCAGGCCCGCGGCCAGTCCCAGGACCAGAAGGGCCTGGACCAAAAGGACCTTGCCAAGTTTCACCATCTGGAACATGATCCCTCATCCTCCGAATCCTGCAGCCTGGAAGGTCCCCGTGAACGCGGACGCTCTTTCCCTCGACGAACTCTGCGCCCGGTCCCAGAGAGGGGACCCCGAGGCCGAATCCGCCCTCTTCGATTCCCTGCGCGTAAGGTTCCTGGCCCTGGCCAAACGAAGGGTCCAGCCGGATCACATCGAGGACGTGGTCCAGGACGCCCTGAAGATCGTATTCGACCGTTACAGGGAGCGCAAACAGGGAGTGGGAATCCTGGTCTGGTCGCTGACCGTGCTTCGCAACGTGATCGGCAACTACTACCAGACCAGGCGAAGGGAGCGGGACCGCATGGAGTTCGTCGAGGAATACCCCCGTGACGCCGGATTCACCAGTGACCCGCTGGCCGGAGCCCTGGATGAGGAGGGGCGGTCCGCCCTCGAGGACGCCATCGCCGAACTGTCATGCCGTTTCCCCCGTTGCGGTCGCATCTTCCACCACTTGCTGAAGAGCCTGGAGCGGGGAGGATCCCCCAACCAGGTGTCCGGCCGGGCCCTGGCCGCCTTCCGCGAGGAACATCCCGACGTGACCCGGGGCGGCTTCTACACCGCCCTGCACCGTTGTCGGGCCAACCTGCGGGCGATCTGGGACCAGCACGGCGGGGAGCCGAATCATGAGTGACCGGACGACCGAACGCGATGGATGCGCGTGCGACCTGCTGGCGGCCTACGAACTGGGCCTGCTGGATCCCGACGAGCGCCGGGACTTCGAGAACCACCTGGCCGGATGCCCCGATTGCCAGGAGGAGATCTACGCCCACGCCCCGGCCGCCCTGGCCCTGCAGGAGGATCCCGGCCGCTTCGCCCGCGCTGCGCAGCCGGCCATGGCCGCCACCCGGGACGGGCTGCGCGAGCGTCTCTCCGGCTGGCTGACCGGCCGATGGCCCAGGATCCTCGTCCCAGCCGCCCTGGTCGCCGTCGCGGCCCTGGTCGTGGTTCTCCCGGCCGTGCGCCAAGGTTCGGACCTGGCCGATCTGGCGGTGGTCGACCCCCTGCCCTACGCCCGGATCGAGATGCGGGCGGGCGCCGAGGAGCCGGTCCGTCTGTTCCACGAGGGCATGGATTCCTACATCGGCGGCGCCTATGGCCTGGCCGCCGACCGCTTGTCCCACGCCGCGCAGGTCCAGGAAGCGTGGCCTGCCGAGGCCGGTCCCCTGCCCGCCGGCCTGCTGGACCAGACCCGCATCTACCTGGGCGTCAGCCTGCTGCTGGACGGCCGGGCGGGATCCGCCCTGGACCCCTTGACCCGGGCCTCGGACTCTCCCCTGCCCCCCCTGGCCGAACGGGCCCGCTGGTACCTGGCGCAGGCCTGCCTGTTGACCGACCGCGTCGAAGCCGCCAGGGAGGCGCTGGTCCCCCTGGTCACCAGCCCCGTCTTCGGAGCCCGGGCTCAAACGCTTCTGGATGCAATGGGGAGCTAATTCTTTCATCAACAATAGATTAAATCTCTCATGAAACAAATTACCTGAATCCCGGCCCTCCAGGCTGCCCATTGCATTTCTCCCCGGGATCGGCTATGATCTCCGTGATCGGCATCGTGATTATCCCTCACCGGGGGTCCCATCGGGGAAAGGTTCAGCCATGAATTCCCAAGCCCGCATCCTCGCCGTCATCTGCCTGTTGATCCTGGGAGCGGCCGCCGGCGCCCTGGCCGCCGACCTCCCCGCCGAGCGCTGGGACCATCCGGCCGAGGCGACTGCCGATTGCCAGATCGGCAATCTCAACGATGCGGTGGGGATTTCCGGCCCCGAACTCTTCACGGGCAATGAAACCTTCGCCTACCTCGTCAATCCCCAGGACCAGTGCGGTTGCACCGAAGGGGGATTCACGGTCGAGACCATCTACCAGCTGCTCTATTTCGAGCCCCAGCAGGTCCCGGCGCTCCTCCAGGTCGTCCCCCGCCTGCTGGCCGTGAACCTCGACCCCACCACCGAGTGCATGTTTCCCGGCCCGGAGGTCTGCCTCGGCCAGCCCGTGACCATCCTCGTCGAGGAACCGGGCTACCAGCTGGTGACCGTCCCCATGGCCCAGTGCCCGCTGCAGTGGTTCGACCAGCCCTACTTCCTGTCCCTGGGGTATGAGGGCGGCTCGCCGGCCTTCCTGGCCATCGACGACCAGCCCGCCCCCTGCGTGGAATACGTCGATCGCGGATTCGGCTGGGAGGACATGTTCCTGATCCCCGACAAGACCGGAGGCGGCAAGCACATCCTGTTCGGGGACGTGGTCTGCGGAGCGCTGAGCGTCGACAACGAGACCGGATCCTGGGGATCGATCAAGAGCCTCTACCGGTAGAGCGAAGGCAATGAACCCCTGAACCCCCGGGTCCCGGACCGCCGCGGCGGTTCCGGGGTCCGGGGGTCACGACTTTCCGGACCACCCGCCCGCGAACGCATCCAGGAGACGGCGGGCCGCGACGGTCGCCGGCAGACGGCCCATGGCCACCTCCTCCTCCAGCCCGTCCATGGTCTCGGCCAGGCCCGGCCGGTCCCGGAACATCGCCTGGAGTCCCTCGCGGACCAGATCCCGCACCCACTGCCTTTCCTGCTGGGCCCGGCGCTCGGCGTGCACCCCGCTGCGGCGGGTGATGGTCATGAACTCGCCGATGACCTGCCAGAGTTCGGCGATGCCCGCCCCGGTCCGGGCCGAGCTGAGGAGCGAGCGGGTCCGCCAGCCCTCGGTGGCGGGGCGCAGGTAGTTGAGAATGCGTTCGAATTCGGCCTGGGCGGCGCGGGCGGCCTGCAGGTCGGACCCGTCGGCCTTGTTGATCAGGATGGCGTCGGCGATCTCGACCACGCCCTTCTTGATGCCCTGGAGTTCGTCTCCGGCCCCGGAGATCAACACCAGCAGGAAGAAGTCCACCATGGACCGGACCATGATCTCGCTCTGGCCCACCCCCACGGTCTCCACCAGGATCACGTCGTAGCCGGCGGCCTCGAACAGGATGACGGTCTCGCGGGTCTTGCGGGCCACCCCGCCCAGGGTGCCGCCCGAGGGCGAGGGCCGGATGAAGGCTCGGGGATCGGCGGCCAGCTTCTCCATGCGGGTCTTGTCCCCCAGGATGCTGCCGCCGCTGAGGCTGCTGCTGGGATCGACGGCCGTCACGGCGACCTTGTGGCCGGCAGCGGTCAGGCTCGTCCCGAGGATTTCGATGAGCGTGCTCTTGCCCGCTCCGGGCACGCCTGTGATCCCCAGCCGGACCGCCTCGACCCGGTGGGGCAGCAGGGCGGTCAGGACCTCCTGGGCCAGTTCCTGGTGGGCCGGAGCGTTGGATTCCACGAGCGTGATCGCCCGGGCCAGGACCATCCGGTCGCCCGCCCGCACCCCGTCGACGTATTCGCCGGCGCCCAGCAGGCGCCGGGATGCGCCGTTGCCCCCTCGCGGGGCGGCGCCTCGACCTGTCGCCAGGCCGTCGTGGCCTCCGGTCACGCCCTCGCGCACGTGCAGGGCGGAAGGCCGGGGTTTCTCGGATTTGCGTTTCCTGTCGCTCAAGTGAGGGCCTTTCCCCGGGTGTCAGCCTTGATTCTAACCCGCGAGGGAACCCGGGTCCAGACCTGCCGGGCGCCATGGAAAAACCGGCGGCCCCCGGGAGGACCGCCGGTCTGCTGAAGAACCGCGAAGCAGGTATCAACCCTCTCCGGGTTCACTGACGACAACCGTACCGACATCCACCGTGATCTCGTCAAGCCTTTTTTGCGTATCCGGGCGCACGTCCTCCTGGAACCGCCCGCCCAGCTGCCTGGCCAGGAACTTCTCCATGGCCACCGCCAGGGCCTTGCGGTTGCCCGGCGCGCGGAAACCGTGCCCCTCGTCGGGCGCGACGATGTACTCCACCGCCTTGCCCTTCTGGCGCAGGGCGACCACGATCTGGTCGGACTCGTGCTGCTTGACGCGCGGGTCGTTCGCACCGTGCACGACCAGCAGGGGGACCTTGATCTGATCGCAATGGAACAGGGGAGAGCGGGCGATCAGGTCCTGCCGGTCGGACTCGACGTCGGGGTTGCCCACCTTCTTGTACCAGGATCCCTCGAGGAAGGGCTTCCAGTATTCGGGGAAGCTCTCGATGAGGGTGATCAGGTTCGACGGTCCCACGTAGGGGATGCCGCAGGCGTAGAGGTCGGGGGTGAAGGTCACGCCCGCCAGGGTGGCATATCCGCCGTAACTGCCCCCGAATATGGCGACTTTCGCCGGGTCGGCGATCCCTTCGGCGATGAGGTATTGCACCGCGTCGGTCACGTCGTGCTGCATGGCCCCGATGCCCCACTCGCGGTTGCCCGCGTTGGAGTAGGTCTTCCCGTACCCCGAGGAGCTGCGGTAGTTGACCTGCATCACGGCGTAGCCGCGGTTGGCCAGGAACTGGCAATAGGGTTCGTAGCCCCAGTAGTCGCGGGCCCAGGGGCCGCCGTGGATGTACATGACCACCGGCAGGTTCTTGGCCTCCAGGCCCCGGGGCAGGGTGAGGTAGCCGTGGATGGTCATGCCGTCGCGGGCGGTGAAGCTGACCGGCTTCATCGGGGCCAGGTGCTCGCTCGGCAGCTCGGGGCGGGAACGGTACTGCAGGGTCGCCTTGCCCGTGGCCGCATCGAAGAGATAGACCGATCCCGGGTCCACGTCGCTGGACACCGAGCAGAGCACCTTGGTCATGTCGTCGCTGATGGTGCTGATGCCGATTTCGCCCTCCGGGAGGGCTTGCTTCAGGTCCGACCAGAACTTCGCGGCCTCCTCGGTCTGCGGGTACACCCGGGCCCGGTCCCCCACGTAGAAGGTGGCCAGCAGGGCGTCGGTCTCGGGATGGAACACCGCGCCGCCGAAGTCCACCTCGTCCAGCGGATCCTTCTCCACCAGCTCACAGGCGCCGGTCTCGACCTCCATCAGCATGAGCTGCTCGAGGTCGGCGTCGCCGCGGTTGGTCGAGACGTAGCAACGGGTGCGGTCGGGGTGGAAGCCCACGGGGTTGAATTCCTCCTCGTAGGTCCAGGAGGCGATCTGGACGAGCCCCTGCAGGTCGACCCGCAGGATCTCTCCCCCTCCCCCCGGCATCTGGCGGTAGGCCAGCCGCAGTTCGCCTTCGTTGTCGAAGACCCAGGCGCCGACGCCCTCGGTGTTTTCACGCAGCAGGACCCGGTCGCCCGTCCGGATGTCGACCCGGTAGATGTCGTGGAAGCTCGGATCCCGGTCGTTCAGGCCAACGATGATCAGGTCCGGATTGGCCTTGGGGACCGAGTAGATCTGGGCGCGGACCCCGTCCACCGGCGTCAGGTCCCGGCAGGGGGGGACGCCCTTGTCCGGCTCGGGCGCGGCGGCGGGGTCGACGGCCCAGACGTGGAAGTTCTCGTCCCCGCCCTTGTCCTGCACGTAGAGCAGGTACTTGCTGTCCCGGCTCCAGAAGTAGCCGGGCACGGGCCGCTCGTCGGCGGTGACCGGCCGGGCCGCGGCGAAGGGTTCGTCCGCCGCCTTGACCCAGATGTTCCGGGCGCCGTTGTAGGGTTTCATGAAGCTCATCAAGGTCCCGTCCGGGGACAGCTGGGCGCCGCTGATCTTCGGATCGCCGAAGAACAGCTCCCGGTCGAGAAGGGGTGGCAGGGTCATCGCAACCTCGTCGGTGTTGGTGGCCTCGTCCCCGCCGCCGCACCCGGCCAGGGTGGCGAGAACGACCAGAAGGGGAATGAGCCGGTGGGATCTCGTCATGGTCGCAACTCCTTCGGTCCGGGCCATCGGGTGATGGCCCCGCTGGGTGGTCGGAAGAACGGGCCGACTTTCTGATACGCAGCCCGGACGGAAAGGTTGTCGGCAGCGGGTGTTCCCTCCCGGCAATTCCGGGGTTGATCCTTCCCCCCGGTTTCCTTAGACTCAGGATGCGGGCGAATCCGGTTCCCCGCAACATGGGGCATGAACATCCACCCTGCGGTGGCCGAAGGGGGACTCTTCATGGCCAGGCTCCATGTTCCTGTCGCGTCCGTTTCACTCGTCCTGCTCGCCCTGTCCGCCGTCCTGGTCGCCTGCAGCGACGACGACCCGCTCCACCCGCCCGTGAAGTCCGGCACCGTGGTGATCGGCGCCTCCCCCGACACCCTGGCGTCCCCCTGGCGGCTGGAAGGGCCGGGCGGGAACCTGGTCACAGGCGCAGGCGACAGCATCCTTTCGGACCTGGCCGTCGGGCCGTACCGGATGACCTGGGAGTCGGTCCCCGGATGGGCGCTGCCGGTCCCCGCGGTGCGGACCGATTCCCTCGCCTCCGGGGACAGCCTCGTCTTCACCGGAACCTATTTTCCCCTGCCTGAGACCGGTTCCGTTTCCGTCGCGATCACCCCCGACACCCTGGCCGCCCCCTGGTTGCTCGATGGGCCGGACTTCTTCTCCTATCCCGGCGTCGGCTCAGCGGTCCTGGGCGATCTCCCCGTGGGAGACTACACGATCACCTGGCAGGGCCTCGATGGCTGGGTCAACCCGGGACCCTTCACCGTCACCGCGGCGGTCGTCGAGGACGACACGACCGTCTTCTCCCACACCTACTCGCCGGGCCCCTGCAACTGCGGCGACCTGACCATCGCCCACTTCAGCCCAGGCGAGGAATACGCGTTCTTCTGGGAAGTGACCCGCCTGATGGACGAGGACTTCTTCATCGAGGGGGAAGGAGACACGACCCTGATCGGTTTGCCCCTGGACTACTACCGCGTCCTGTACTGGCCAATCCTGGGATTCGTGGTGGACTTCGGCCCCTACCAGGAGCACGAGGGCGACGTCGCCGTCGTCAGAGTCCGCGAGGGCGTGGACAACGTGGTCTACGGGGTCTACGTTCCCGACGAGGACAACATGGGCCTGCTGACGGTGACACCGGTCCCGGATGATCTGGAGCCATCCTGGACCCTGAAAACCGCCAACGGCCTCGACCTTCACGGGACCGGTGGGGGCTCGATCCTGGTGGCCCCGAACACCTACACCTTGACCTGGGGGGAAGTCCCGGGTTGGGCGTCCCCCATTCCCCCCACCCAGACCTTGACCTTGCCCATGGCCGGATCCATCGAATTCACTGGACGGTACCTGGCCCTCGCCCCACTCCAGGTCGAGGATTTCACCACCCGGGCCGGTGAACGGACCGGAGAAATCGATCTCGCCTGGACCGCCGTCGAGAACGTGCAGGTCCCCATCGCCGACTATCTGGTCGCCGGAAGTACGGCTGAAGCCATCACCGTGGACAACTGGAGCGGCGCCGACCTGCTGGCCACGATTCCTGCTCAGGACGGCCGGGAGGCCTACCAGCTGACGCTGGAGCCCGAGACTCACGGCCTGGTGCCCGGCCAAACGATCTGGCTCGCCGTGCGGGCCCGCAACGAGCAGGACGTCCTGTCCCCCGTGACCCCTGAGACCGTGGAAACCCCCACCTTCGACCGCACGATCGCCGGACGTCTGACCGACGGCCTCGGTCTGGCGGTCGCCGGAGCCCCGGTGGTCCTCCTGGCTGGCTCGGACCCGGCTCTCGAAACCCTCACCGACGGGTCCGGGGCATTCGCCTTCCCGGGAATCGCCAGCAACCACGCCTTCATCCTGGAGACCCGCACCGCGGAGTGGCAACCCGGCGCCTGGTTCGACTACCGGTTCACCGGCCCGGAGGACGAGGATCCGGGCGAGATCGCCATCGGACTGATTCCCCGGCACGAAACCGACGCGGCCTGCGGCGAGCGCTACGTGGACTTCCTGGACTACCTGATGCAGATGACCAAGACCGACGGGCCGACCAACAACCGCCCCGACCAGCGCCTCCACAAGTGGGGCCATTTCCCGCTGAGGGTCTACCTTCCGGACGCTCCCCCCACCGTGGACGACGACTTCCCCGCCCTGACCCGGCTGGCCATGAACCAGTGGAACGCCACCATGGGAATGGACCTGTTCACCGAGACCGCCGACTCCCTGAACGCCGAGGTGGTTGCGTCGTTCTCGGACGCCGTCCCCCAGGTCAACGGGCAGGTGGTCATGCTGTCGCCGCCGGGGGTCCGGTACCTCGGGGACGCCGTCCCGGAACAGATGGGGCTCTACATCAACATCGGCCTATTCCCGGAGCAACGGATCATCGAGGTCGCCATGCACGAGATGGGCCACGTCCTCGGGGTCTACGACCACTCCCTCTGCAGCGAGGTCGGGTATCTGATGTACATCACCTCGGCCGGAGCCCTGGACGAAGGCATGGAGAACGCGATCCACCAGGACGAACAGGCGCTGGTGCGCACCATCATCAATCTGCCTCAGAGCACCGATATGGCCGGGTACATTCGCTAGTCGCGACCCGGTACGCCCTGGTGTAGATTTCCCGGGATCCCGTCGCCGTGACCGGGTCCTCCCCGTTGCGAGGAGTTCCATGCGCACCCTGGTCTGGTTCCGCGGCAAGGACCTTCGGCTGGCCGACCACGAGCCCCTGCGCGACGCCCTCGCCGGCGGCGAGGCGATCCTCCTGTTCGTGATCGACCCGTACTTCTTCGCCCCGGAGAAGGCCCGGGAACTCCCCCACCGCATGCAGTTCCTGCTGGATTCCCTGGCCGCCCTGGAACGGAACGTCGCCCACCTCGGAGGCCGGTTGCTGCTGGTCCGGGGACGCAGCGTCGAGGTCGTTCCCGAACTCGTGCGCCGCTGGAGGATCGACCGCCTCGTGGCCCACCGCTGGACCGAGCCCTTCGGCCGCGAGCGGGACCGCCGCATCGCCGAGGCCCTGGACGTCCCCTTCGCTCTCTACGAGGGCGAGACCCTGCATCCCCCCGGAACGCTGCGCACCGGAAGCGGCGGCCCCTACGCCGTGTTCACGCCCTTCAGCAAGGCTTTCATGAAGGCGGCCCGCATCGGTCCCGCCCTGCCCGCCCCCGGGTCCTTGCCGCCCGTTCCTCCGGACATCCGGGGCGAATTCGTCGCCGTAACCGACCTGGAGACCATGGGTCTCGTCCGCAATCCCCGCCTCATCCCCGGCGGCGAGAAGGCGGCCCGCGAGCGGTTGCGCGCCTTCTGCGCCGGTCCGCTTTTCTCCTACGACACCGAACGCGACCGCATGGACCACGACGGCACAAGCCGCCTCTCGGCCGATCTCAAGTTCGGCGTGCTGTCGGTCCGCAGCGTGTGGAACGCGGTGCAGTCAGCCCTGGGACGGGCCCCGGCGGGCAACCGTTTCCCCGTCGAGCTGATCTGGCGGGAGTTCGCCCATTCCACCCTGTGGGATCGGCCCGAGCTGCTCGGCGAACCGTTCCGGTCGGAGTGGCGGGACTTTCCCTGGAGCGAGGATGCCCGCCTCTGGGACGCCTGGACCGCCGGCCTGACGGGCTACCCCGTGGTCGATGCGGCGGCCCGGCAGCTGCTGGCCGAGGGTTTCGTGCACAACCGCGCCCGCATGATCAGCGCCAGCTTCCTGACCAAGCACCTGCTCATCCCCTACGCGCAGGGCGAGGCCCACTACCTGAAGTACCTGGTGGACGGAGACTGGGCCCAGAACAATGCCGGCTGGCAGTGGTCGGCCGGCTGCGGCTGCGACGCCCAGCCCTACTTCCGGGTCTTCAACCCCGTCAGCCAGGGACGCCGGTACGATCCCCAGGGGGATTACGTGCGGCGTTGGGTGCCCGTACTTGCCGGTCTGCCCGCCAAGCACATCCACGCGCCCTGGGAGGCGCCCGCCGCCGTCCTCGCTGCCGCGGGGCTCACCCTGGGCGTGGAATATCCCCGGCCGGTGGTCGACCACGCCCAGGCGCGCGCCCTGTTCCTGGAGACGGCGATGACCCACCTGCAGGCCGCCCGCCACCAGCGGGGTCAAAGCTGATCCGACCGGCGAGTCCGCGCCTTGACGGAACCACGGGGTTGGCCTAGCCTTCGCCGCCATGGACCATCTCACGCCATTTTCGGATCTGCCCGGATTCCTGGCCTGGCTGGCCGGCTTCCTGCTGCTGACCGCGGGCCCTGGTTTTGCCCTGGCAGGCCCTCGCCTCGCAGGGCAGGACCGGTTCACGCGGTTCCTTGCGAGCCTGGCCACGGGCATGCTGGCCTTTCCCCTCCTCGGCCACGCCATGTCCTTTTTACAGATCCCCTTGACCCCGGCCTACTACGCCCTGGTCGTCATGGGACTGGCCGTGGTCCTCGACCGGAGCCGCCGCTACCGGGTGCTCTGGCAGGAGGTCGGCGCCGGCATCCCCACCCTCCGTGGGCCCGCCCTGCTGGGCGCCCTGGCCGGAGGCGCCGCCCTGGCGTTGGTCATCCAGCAGGCCTTCGCTGGGTTCGCCGCCTCGCCGCACCTCCACGACGCCAGCAACCATTCCTTCATGGTCCGGCAGATCGTCGAGCACGCCAGCCTGGACCGGAGGCTGGTCTTCGGCCCGCCCTACGGTTCCCCTCCGCAGGACTACCTGCTCGGCTGGCATGCCGGGGCGGCTCTCATCTCCCGCCTGACCGGCACCCTGCCCCACGTCAGCGCCTGGTACCTCGCCGCCGCCTGCGCCTGCCTGCTGCCGGCCATGGGAACCCTGGCGTGGCGGGCCTTCGGAATCCCCGGCCGGATCATGGGCCTGGGCGCCGGGTTCCTGACCGCCAACTACTTCATGCCCACGGGCATCTTCTCCTGGGGAGGATACGGGCAGATCATCGGCCTCTTCGCGCTGCCCTGGGCCGTGGTCCTCCTGCGGAACGCCGCCGGACCGGCCGGCTGGCCCGCAGGCCTGGCCGCGGGCCTGGCCTTGCTGGGGCTGCTGCACGTCCACACCGCCGAGGTCTTCGCCGTCCTGATCCTGGCTCCGGCGGCCTGGCCCCGGGGGACCGACCGGGCCCGCTGGCGCAGTGCGGCCCCCAGACTCGCCCTCGCCGCCGGGATCCTCGTGGTGGGCGGCCTGGTGCCCCTGCTGCCCACGTTCACGTCCTACAACGCGTTCACGGCCGGCCACCAGGTCCCGCCCCCGCCGGGCTGGAAGGCCGCCTGGCAGCAGTTCACCACCTTCGCCGGCGGGAACGTGCCCATCCTGCAGCTGATGATCGGACCCGCCCTGCTGGCCGGGGTGTTCCGCCGGGGGATGAGGCGGGTCTGGATGACCTCGCTGGTGATGACCCTGCTGTTCCTCGGGCTGAGGCAGGTGCAGGATCCGGTCAGCCTCCTGCTGACCCGACCCTTCTATCACCAGGCGGGACGTCTCCTCTATCCCCAGATCTTCCTGATGCCCTTGCTGGTCTCGGGGGCGTTCTTCCTGGTCGTCGACGGGATGGGGACGCTGTGGTCGCGGTTGCGCTGGCCGGGACGGACGGCGGTCCAGGTCGGGCTGGTGCTGATCATCGCCGCACGCTGGCTGTATCCGGGATGCTACTGGAGCTACCGGAACATGCTGAATTTCACGATGGTGGTTCCGTTCAGCGTGGAGGATGCCCGCCTGGCCGAGCGCATGAAGCAGGAGTTCCCGCCGTCTGCGGTGGTCGCCAACCAGGACAACGACGGCAGCTTCTGGGCCATGCACCTGAGCGGGTTGAGATTCCTGGATCCCTGCACCTGGGGCCTCGGCGAGAAGGAGGGGCGCCTGCATCGGGGGCCCATCGCCCACCTTCTGGACGACCCCTGGCCGGAGCAGACGGTCGCCCTCAGGGACCTGGAAACGCGGTACCTGTTCGTGAGCGACACGGCCCTGCCGGATTCACGGCATCCCATCAACCGGGATACCATCGACGCTGATCCGCGATTCCGCGAAGTCATGCGGGGCGGGGATTCCGCTGTCTACGAGATCCTTTGGGATCAGGCCCCCGTCCCTCAGCCCTGATATCCCAGCCTCCCCATCAATTCCTCCAGCAGCTTCTGGGCCGCCACCGGGATGACCGTGCCCGGGCCGAAGATGGCCGCCGCGCCGTGCTGGTAGAGAAACTCGTAATCCTGGGCCGGAATGACGCCGCCGCAGATGACCATGATGTCCTCCCGTCCCAGCTTCTTCAGTTCGTCCATGAGCTGGGGCAGCAGGGTCTTGTGGCCGGCGGCCAGGGACGACATGCCGATGATGTGCACGTCGTTCTCGACGGCCTGCTTGGCGGTCTCCTCGGGGGTCTGGAACAGCGGCCCCACGTCGACGTCGAAGCCCAGGTCGGCGAACGCGGTGGCCACGACCTTGGCGCCGCGGTCGTGCCCGTCCTGCCCCATCTTGGCCACGAGGATGCGCGGCCGGCGGCCCTCCTGCTTCTCGAAGGCCCGGATCAGCTCGTTGATGCGCTCGATGTCCGTGTCCTTTCCGAATTCGGCCTTGTAGACGCCGCTGATCGTGCGGACCTCCGCCTGGTGCCGGCCGCAGACCTTCTCCAGGGCCGACGAGATCTCGCCCAGCGAGGCCCGGGCCCGGGCGGCGGTGACCGACAGTTCCAGCAGGTTGCCTTCGTTCGAGGCCGCCGCGGAGGTCAGGGCGCCCAGCGCAGCCTGGACGGCGGTCTCGTCGCGGTGGCGGCGCAGCGCGTCGAGGCGTTCGATCTGCTGGCGGCGGACCTCGGTGTTGTCCACCTCGAGGATCTCCAGGGGATCCTCCTTCTCCAGCCGGTAGCGGTTGACCCCGACGATGATCTCCTGCTGCGAATCGATGTGAGCCTGCCGGCGGGCGCTGGCCTCCTCGATCCTCATCTTGGGCAGCCCGGCCCCGATGGCCGCGGCCATCCCGCCGTGCGCCTCCACCTCCTGGATGTGCCCCCAGGCCTTGCGCATGAGCTGGTCGGTCAGGCTCTCAAGATACCAGGAACCGCCCCAGGGGTCGACGGTGCGGCAGATGCCCGTCTCCTCCTGCAGGAAGAGCTGGGTGTTGCGGGCGATGCGCGCCGAGAAGTCCGTGGGCAGGGCGATGGCCTCGTCCAGGGCGTTGGTGTGCAGGGACTGCGTGCCCCCCAGCACCGCAGCCATGGCCTCGATGCAGGTGCGGGCCACGTTGTTGTAGGGATCCTGCTCGGCCAGGGACCAGCCGCTGGTCTGCGAGTGGGTGCGCAGGGCCATGGACTTGGCGTTCCGGGGCTCGAACTGCTTGATGATCTTGGCCCACAGCAGCCGGCCGGCGCGGAGCTTCGCCATCTCCATGAAGTAGTTGGTGCCCTCGGCCCAGAAGAAGGACAGCCGCGGGGCGAAGGCGTCGATCTCCATGCCGGCCTTCAGTCCCGTCCGCACGTACTCCAGCCCGTCGGCCAGGGTGTAGGCGAGTTCCAGGTCGGCGGTCGCCCCGGCTTCCTGCATGTGGTAGCCGCTGATGCTGATGCTGTTGAACTTCGGCATGTGCCGCGCGGTATAGGCGAAGATGTCCGCGATGATCCGCATGCTGAAGTCGGGCGGGTAGATGTAGGTGTTGCGGACCATGTACTCCTTGAGGATGTCGTTCTGGATCGTGCCGGTGAGCTGTTCCAGGGCGAACCCCTGCTCCTGACCCGCCACGATGTAGAACGCCAGGACCGGCAGCACCGCTCCGTTCATGGTCATCGAGACCGACATCCGGTCCAGGGGGATGCCGTCGAACAGCACCTTCATGTCCTCGATCGAATCGATGGCCACCCCGGCCTTGCCCACGTCCCCGACCACCCGCGGATGGTCGCTGTCGTAGCCGCGGTGGGTCGCCAGGTCGAAGGCGACCGAAAGACCCTTCTGGCCGGCGGCGAGGTTGCGCCGGTAGAAGGCGTTGGATTCCTCGGCCGTGGAGAAGCCGGCGTACTGGCGCACGGTCCAGGGCCGGGTCACGTACATCGAGGCGTAGGGCCCCCGCAGGAACGGAGGCAGGCCCGCCAGGTAGCCGGTGTGTTCGCACCCGGCCACGTCTTCCACCGTGTAGAGCGGTTTGACCTCGATCTGCTCGTTGGTCAACCAGGTCTCGGAGGCGGCGGTCCCTGCGGGGTCGCCTTCCCCGGAATTGGTCCCCATGGCGACCATCGGATCGAAGGACACCCTGGAGAAGTCGGGCAGGCGGCTCATGACTCCACCTCCTGGTCGGCGGCGAGGCGTTCGAGCACTGCCAGGACGTCGCTGCGCAGGTGGATGAACTCGTCCACGCCCGCCTCCTTCAGTTCGGCTTCCAGGTCGCCGGGCTGACCGGCCAGGATCAACCGGGGCGGCCCCTCCTGGGCCTTCAGCAGGCGCGCCGTGGCCGCGGCCTGTTCCCCGTAGGTTTCGTCGAGCCCGACGATCACCACGGTCGCAGAGCCGGCGGCCGCCTCCGCGGCCGCCATCGGATCGGCGAAGAAGGCATCGGCCCTCACCTTGAATCCCCCCACCTGGAAGAAGCGCCGCACGAAGTCCAGCCGCGGCATGTAGCGGGCGAAGTCGCCCAGGCAGGCGCAGAACACCGTCGTTTCGGAACCTTCGCCGAGATCGGCCACCCGCCGCCTCAGGCGTTCGAATGGCTCGGCGTCCCGACGCAGGGGGATGGGCATCACCGCGCCCTCGGGCGACGATCCGGGCAGCAGCTGCGCGATGGTGGCCCCGGCGCCGGCCCCCTCGATCATGGCCGCGAATCCTGCCTCGACAGTCGGGTTCCCGCGCCGGCCGGCGACCTCCCTGGCCCGGCTCTCGGCGAATCCCTCCGGCTTGGACGGTTCGCCGTTGCGCAGGACCTCCCCCGCGATGGCGTACTGGTTGACCCCGATCAGGACGTCCCGGCGGGTGGCCAGCCGCTCGGTGCGCGCAAGGGCGGCCGCGGCCACCCGGTGCTGGATCTGGCCGCTCTCCAGGAGAGCGAGGATGCCTCCACCGGCCTCGACGCCCTGGAAGTGGCCCCAGGCCGTGGTCGCCAGTTCGCCGGTCAGCTTCTCGGGGTACCAGCTTCCCCCGGCGGGGTCGGCCACCTGGTCCAGATGGCATTCGTGCCGCAGGATCAGCTGGACGTTCCTGGCGATGCGCCTGCTGAAGGCGTCGGACCGCCCCAGGGGCTCGTCGAAGGGACTGGTATGGAGACTGTCGGCCGCGCCCAGCACGGCCGCCATGGCCCCGATGGTCGTCCGCAGCATGTTCACGTGGGGATCGACCGCGGCCAGGGTGCGCCGGCTGGTCCGGGCGTGGATGAAGGCCGGGACCGGCCGGAGCCCCGCCGCCTCCTGGATGCGGCTCCACAGCAGGCGCAGGGCGCGCAGCTTGGCGATCCCCATGAAGAAGTCGCCGCCGAGGCTGAGCTGGAAGTGGATGCGGCCGACCGCAGCAGCCAGATCCAGTTCCCGCCGTTCCATCTCCCGCAGGACGTGCACCGCGCCCGCCAGGCAGAGCCCCAGGGACAGGGCGTCGTCCGCCCCGCCTTCATGCCAGGGCGTTTCGTGCACGGGCAGGGTCCTCAGCCGCGGGGCGTGGTCGCCGGCCCACCGCGCCAGATCGGCCAGCTGGTCGTAGAGCGCGACCGCAGGCAGGGGCAGGGAGCCCTCACGGGCCAGCCCGAACACCGGGTCGCAGCCGAGACATCCCTCCAGCCGGGCCGGGTCGATCCCCCGCGTCCTCGCCAGTCGGACCAGCATGGCGGCCAGGGGCACTGCTCCCGCGCCGCCGTCGATCAGGATCGGAGTCCGGGACAGGTCCACCCCATCCAGGGCGAGGGTCAGGTCGACGAGGTCCGCGATGGACGTTCCCCCTGATCCCACGTCGCCGGCCTCCGCGGTCACGGGGTCGCCTCCCCGCATCCCCGCCCGGTCCAGCACCAGGTTCACGGCCGTCTGCCCCCGCCCCAGATCGTGACGCAAGGCGGCGTTGACGTCGGCGGGATCGCAGAGGCCCAGTTCCTGGGCGATCCACCAGGGAGTCTCGTGGTAACCGCCCGCCCGTCCCCCGCGCACGTAGGGGGCCTGCCCCGGCCGGGAATCCAGCCAGCCCAGGTTCTCCGTGTCGGCGGCGGTCGGCATGGGATCGATCGCGATGCCCTCGAGGGTGCGGGTCACCATCGCCTTGGCGAAGGGGACGCCCTTGAGCAGGCGGTCGACTTCGGCGCGCCATTCAGCCAGGGTGGGAACGGGAAATTCGGCCAGGAGGTGGTCGGAGGCGGGGTTCTCGGGTGCGGGCATGGCAGCTCCGGTTCGCTCGGGTGCAGCAGGCAACCACGACGGAAACGACAATCTAACACAGGCCGGAAAGGTCGTCAGGGCCGGAGGAGGAAGTCAAGCACGGGCGAAAAAATTGCTAAAATTTTGACAGGTTAACTAGCAACCCTACCTGGAATCATTTGCATTCCATGACCCCCCGGCTAAGGGGGAGCCGTTATGGGAGTCCCGGAAGGGCCACCCCGGGGCGGGCCATTTGACGGGATCTTCCCGTTTGTGATACGATTCATGGCTTTCAAAATATGCGATATCCATCCTGAGAAAGTAGGCTCCCAATGTCAGGACATTGCCTGCGGGCCCTCATCGTCTTGGTATTTTCCCTTCCCTCTCTCTGTCCCGCCCAGGATGCCTTGGCCGATTCCGAGGGCAGTTTCTGGATCCCGAACCCGCTGGAGATCGCGGATATTGCCGTCACCGCCTCGGCGCCCTGGAAGGACTCGATCCTGATGGCCGGGCCCAGTGACCTGTACCTTCTCGATGTCAGGGACACCCTCAAGCCGAAGATCCACAGCCAGGCCCTCGGCTCGTACACGGATCTCGCCGTAGGTGGGGATCTCGTCGCCGCCGTGGAATCGAGTCATGTCGATATCTTCCGATTGCCTGCGCTCGACCTGCTCGCCCGGATCACCTTCAGTGCCGGGGACCTTGTGGTGGCCATCCAGGACTCCCTCCTGGGCGTGGCCGATCCCCGCAATCTCTACCTGTACTCCCTCTCCGATCCGGCCCATCCGACCCTTCTTGGATCGGTGGGGTTGGGTTTTGAAGTCAGGTCGGACAATTGGGGTCGCGACATATGCCTGGGCTTTCCTTCAGCCATTGCCACCTCTTCTTTCGGGTCAACTCTCGTCGGTTATTCTGGACAGATGTCCGTGGTGGACATCACCCACCCAACCCAGCCAAAGGTCTCGGATTTCCATGATTCCATACCTGGGTGGCCAGATGGATTCGGGTATTTCAATGCGGTTATCCCATTCCCGCCCGGCTTCCTTGTTTCCAGCGTGGCGATCCCCGTTAACCCCTACCTCATTATTTACGAAAATTATGTGACCCGTCTCACGGTCGGGTCAGAAGGCAAAGTGGAATGGGACTATTCCGCCTTGGTCACTTCCAATGAATACTTCACATTCAACACCCTTTTTTCAGACCATAACTTGGTCTACTTCAAATCCAATTTTTCGCCGGTTTTCGTGGCCGACGCGGATTGGAATACTCCAACTTTTCGTTTTTCCCTGGCCAGCCCCGATATCGGACTTCCACCTCTCAGCTGGATACCGGAAAAGGAAATTCTCTCCTGTGGCAATGTCGTTTTTAGAATTTCTGATTTCGGTCGTACACCCGTGGAGGTTTTCCATGGTGGATCCGATGTTGTGGCAAAGTTGGATGGAAGTACTGCGGTAGAACTCATATCGGGAAGTAGTCCAGACTGGTCTTTTTGGAGCTTGAAAACCGTTGACCTGTCGATCACTCCGCCGCACAGGATTTCAATCATTGAAGAGGAGTACCGGACAGCCAATGAGATGGCCCTCGTCGGCCGCCGAGCATATATATCCGATCGCCACCTGCAAGCGGACATCGCTGCTGATGGAACCATCGCTCCCGCGGAAGCGACCACCTTCCCCCCCATCACCGCCGTCCTGGCCTGGGACCAGTATCAAGTCGTCTCCCACGACAAAAACATCCTCGGAATCTATACCATCGACCAGAACAACGATCCCATTCTGGTGGCTTCCTTGCCGAACCTGCCGCCCGGCCAATTGATGAGGATTGGCGACTACCTGTATCTTGGTGGAAACGGCCGGGTGTCCGTCATCGACCTCACCGATCCCCTGGCTCCCATCCTGCTGGGGTCAGGTCCCCTGGCAGGGCGCTTCGGGTCCATATCGGGAGACAGGCTCCTCACATTCGACGATTCGATTCTCTATCTCCATGACGTCAGCGACCCCCTGTCCCCGACCACCAAAGGATCCCAAGACATCGGGGCAAGTATCCGGGATGTCCTGTTTCTCAAGGAGCGGATTTACCTTGCCCTGGGGACCAGTGGCATATCGGTCATGAAATTCGTACCCGGAATGGGAGCCAGATGTATCGGAGGGGACCTGTTCACCCAAGCGTCTCGTCTGATACACACGGATTGGGGAATCCTAACTGATACGAAAAATGCGGGCGAGGAACTCCACCTGCTCCCCCTGGAACGATTGGACCCCTTGCCGGTCGGCCGGACTTCTGGAGGCGCCCCGGCCTCCCCCGCCCCCACCAAGGCCAGCGAATCCGACGCTGGTGCGGACCTTTCCGCCCATCCCAACCCTGCCAATCCCATGACCCTGATCCGGTACTTCGTGCCCCAGGAGGGGTTGGCCAAATTGGCGGTATTCTCCCTGGACGGTCGACGGGTCGCCACCCTCGTGGATGGCTATCAACAAGCAGGGCCCGGGAGCGCCCAGTGGGACGGCACGGACCATGGAGGTAGGCCGGTTCCATCCGGAGTCTATCTATTGAGACTGGAAACGGAGAAGGCGGTCTCGAACGGAAGGGTAACCCTGATCCGTTGACGGTCCCCTACATTTATTTGACTTCCAACGTCTCAAAGGATTTAATTGTCCGCTGAGGTGACGATCATGATGTCTCAGACTTCCCGCTACGCCTTCCACGTCCTGGGCTTCCTCGCCTCCCACGGCGGCCGCCTCATTCCGGGCGACGAGCTGGCGGCGGCCACGGGGATCCCGGCCAACTACCTGGTCAAGATCCTCAACCAGCTGCGCAAAGGCGGTCTGGTGGAATCCCGCAAGGGCTGGGGAGGCGGCTTCGCCCTCAAGCCCGGAGCGGAGGACCGCCCCATCCTGGACGTCGTGGAGATCATCGAGGGGCAGGGCGCCGGCGCGAAGGACGATTGCGCCTTCGGGCGTCCGGCCTGCGATGCGGGCAATCCCTGTCCCATGCACGAGGGATGGGCGGAGATCAGGGACGGCTATCATGCTCTGCTTGCGAGCACCCTGGTCCGGGACCTGGCATTCCCCTGATTTTTTTTCACCACTCAAGGGATTCTGGGATGCCTTGATCATTTGAAAACCCGAGCGGCCCCCTGGCCATGGAGGAACGATGAATTACAAGAAACTCTGGATCGTGTTCGCCCTGGTGGTGGCCGGCTCGTTCGCCGTCCTGGGCATCTTCGGCAGGGAGATCTACCGCAAGGCCCCCCCCGTCCCCGATCGGGTGGTGACCAACTCCGGCCAGGTCCTCTTCACGGGTCAGGACATCAGGGACGGCCAGAACGTGTGGCAATCCACCGGAGGCCAGGAACTGGGCACCGTCTGGGGCCACGGGGCCTACATCGCCCCTGACTGGTCGGCGGACTGGCTCCATCGCGAAGGCGCCACCCTGCTCGAGGCCTGGGCCAGGCGCGATCACAGGATGGGTGCCGACGACCTTCCCCTCGAGACCAGGGCCGCCCTGGAGGCCAGGCTGCAGGCCGAGATCCGGACCAACGGATACGATCCCAAGACCGGGGACTTGACCGTGTCCGAGGACCGGGCCGCGGCCATCGCCGCCATCGCCGGGTATTACCGGGCCCTGTTCGGCGACGACCCCGCCCTGCGGGAGACCCGCGAGGCCTACGCCATGCGGGAGATTACCGTGGCCGGGGAGGAGAGGCTGCGCCAGTTGACCGCCTTCTTCTTCTGGGCAAGCTGGGCCTGCGTGACCGAACGGCCCGGTTCCGAGGTCACCTACACCAACAACTGGCCGCCGGACGACCTGGTCGGCAACCGGCCCACCCCCAGCCTCATCCTGTGGACGGGATTCTCGGTGATCGTCCTGATCGCCGGCATCGCCCTGCTGGCCTGGTACTACGCCTCCCACCGCGAGGAAGAACCCGACGCGGCCGACCTGCCCGCCGACGATCCCTTGATGGCCCTGTCCCCCACGCCGTCGATGAGCGCCACTCTCAAGTACTTCTGGGTCGTGACGGCCCTGATCGTCGTGCAGGTCGTCATGGGGGCGATCACCGCCCACTACGGGGTCGAAGGGAGCGGGTTCTACGGCCTGGATCTCTCCAGCATCCTGCCCTACAGCCTCAGCCGCACCTGGCACGTCCAGCTGGCCATCTTCTGGATCGCCACCTCCTGGCTGGCCACCGGGCTGTTCATCGCCCCTGCGGTGTCCGGCCATGAGCCGCGGTTCCAGCGTCTGGGCGTCAACGTCCTGTTCGGCGCCCTGCTCATCGTGGTCGCCGGGTCGCTGACCGGGCAATGGTTCGGGATCATGCAGCGGCTGGGTCTGGTGGAGAACTTCTGGTTCGGCCACCAGGGCTACGAATACGTGGACCTGGGCCGGCTGTGGCAGATCCTTCTCCTGGTGGGCCTGTTCCTGTGGCTGCTGCTGATGGTCCGCGCCCTGATGCCGGCGTTGCGCCGGCCCGACAGCAGCCGACCTCTCCTGGTGCTGCTGGTCATCTCCTGCATCGCCATCGCCGGCTTCTACGGCGCCGGCCTGATGTGGGGCCGCCAGACCAACCTCGCCATGGCCGAATACTGGCGCTGGTGGGTTGTCCACCTCTGGGTGGAGGGCTTCTTCGAGGTCTTCGCCACCGTGGTCATCGCGTTCCTGTTCGTCCGGCTGGGCCTGCTGAAGGTCGGACTGGCCACCGCCGCGGCCCTGTTCTCCACCAACGTGTTCCTGGCCGGCGGCATCATCGGGACCTTCCACCACCTCTACTTCACCGGCACGCCCACGGCCGTCCTGGCCCTGGGCGCCACCTTCAGCGCCCTGGAGGTCGTGCCCCTGGTCCTGCTCGGCTTCGAGGCCTACCACAACCTCCGTCTCAGCCGCGCCAAGCCCTGGATCCAGGCCTACAAGTGGCCCATCTACTGCTTCGTCGCGGTCGCCTTCTGGAACCTGGTCGGGGCCGGGATCTTCGGGTTCCTGATCAACCCTCCCATCGCACTCTACTACATGCAGGGTCTGAACACGACCCCCGTCCATGGACACACCGCGCTGTTCGGCGTCTACGGCATGCTGGGGATCGGCCTGATGCTGTTCGTCCTCAAGAGCCTCGCCGCCCGTAACGTCTGGAAGGAGGGGGTGCTGCGGTTCGCCTTCTGGGCCATCAACATCGGACTGGCGCTGATGGTCCTGATCTCGGTGCTGCCCATCGGCCTCGCCCAGACCCTGGCCTCGGTCAGGGAGGGCCTGTGGTACGCCCGGTCCCAGGAGTTCATGCAGCAGGATTACATGCAGACGCTGCGGTGGCTGCGGGTCATCGGGGACACCATCTTCGCGGTGGGGACCCTCGCCCTGGCCTGGTTCATCGCGGGGTTGAAGGGTGGCTGGTCGGTCTCCGGGGCCACCGACATGCCCCGCAGGAGTGGAGCCGCCGGGGTCGACTGACCCGTTGACCTGCCGAACCCCCGCGCCTGCGGGGGTTCGGCCGTCTCGTGCAGTTCCGCTGGAGGAATTCAGTCCCCGGTCCGGGGGCAGCGCGCCACCCCGCCCAGGATCAGGTCGGCCACCTCCCGGGCCTTGCCCTCCAGCCGCGTGTTGCGGCGGGACAGCACCCAGTCCGTCGCCATCTCGTCCAGGATCCCGAAGACAGCCTTGGCGCCCAGGACAGGGTCCAGGCCCGCCCGGAAGACGCCCTCGACCCTGCCCTCGGCCAGGACCTCGGCGATGATCTCCAGATAACGCCCCACTTGGGCCCGGGACAGTTCCTCCATGAAGTGCAGGCTGTGGCGCAGTTCGACCTGCGTGATGATGGCCAGGTCCCGGTCCTGGCCCACCAGGGTCAGGTGCCGCTCGACGATGTCCCTCAGCTTGGCCTCCGCTCCCGCGAAACCCGCCAGCCGGTCGCGTCCCTCCTCGATGAAACGACCCAGGGCCCGGTCGAACAGGGAGACCAGAACCTCATCCTTGTTCTTGAAGTACAGGTAGATGGTCCCGTCGGCCACGCCCGCCCTGCGGGCGATCATGGCGACGGTGGTCTGGTGGTAACCCCTGCGTGCGATCTCCACCACGGCCGCATCCAGGATGCGCTGCTTCTTGTCACCCGGGGATGTTCTTGCCATTCTTGAATACCTATTCATTCCGCCGGACAGGGCCGGCCGAAGAGGCGAACCCGCTTCCCGAATTGCGCTTTCGGATTATAAACGGCAATAATCACTTAAACAAGCGGTATTCCCGAAAATCCCCCAAAGCGATTGACACCCTGGCCGATTCCCGTTAAGATACTGAATGACTATTCATTAATCTGCGAATCCGTGAACCCGTGCGGTCCGGTTCGGCCGCACCTTCAAGGTGTTTCGACCCTGGAAAGGCAGAGCCCATGCGCAGGCAGATCAAGAAGGTGGCGGTGCTGGGATCCGGAGTCATGGGCAGCGCCATCGCCGCCCATTTCGCCAACGCGGGCATCCCCTCGCTCGTGCTGGACATCGTCCCCAAGGATGCCGGTCCCGACCCCCGTTCCCGCAACGCGGTCGCGGCGGCCGCCGTGGCCGCGTTGAAGAAGTCCAAACCCTCCCCCCTGTTCTCGGCCGGCCGGCTGGGGATGATCGAAACCGGGAACCTGGAGGATGATCTGCCCCGCCTGAAGGAGGCCGACTGGATCATCGAGGTGGTCAAGGAGGACATGGCGATCAAGAAGATCGTCCTGGAGAACGCCGCCCCCCACGTCGCCGACCACGCCATCTTCAGCAGCAACACCAGCGGTCTGAGCCTGGCCGAGATGGCCACGGCGCTGCCCGAGGGACTGCGCTCCCGCTTCCTGGGCACCCACTTCTTCAACCCGCCGCGCTACATGAAGCTCTTCGAGCTCATACCCACGGCCGACACCGACCCCGAGGTCACCGCCTTCGTGGCGGACTTCGCCTGCAGGCGCCTGGGCAAGGGCATCGTGATGGCCAAGGACACCCCCAACTTCATCGCCAACCGCATCGGGGTGCACGCCATGATGGCCACCGTGCGGGTGATGGAGGAAATGGAGCTGTCCATCGAGGAAGTCGACGCCCTGACCGGACCGGCCATCGGCCGCCCCAAGACCGCCACCTTCCAGCTCGCGGACCTGGTCGGCCTCGACACCTTCCTGCACGTCGCGGACAACATCTACCCCCTGATCCCCGACGACGAGGCCCGCGAGATCTTCAAGTCCCCCGATTACCTGCGGGCCATGGTCGAGAAGGGGCTGCTGGGCCGCAAGTCCGGCGGCGGCTTCTACCGGATGGAGAAGACCGACGAGGGCAAGGTCTTCTATACCCTCGACCCTGCCACGCTGGAATACCGTCCCCAGGCGAAGGCCAAGTTCCCGGAGATCACGGCGGCCAAGAACATCGAGGACCAGAGCGAGCGCCTGCGCACCCTGGCCTTCGGCAAGGGCAAGGCCGGCCAGGCCATCTGGAAGATGCTCGCGGCGAGCTTCTCGTACAGCGCCATGCGCCTGGGAGAGATCTGCGACCAGGCCGCCGAGATCGACCGCGCCGTGTGCTGGGGGTTCAACTGGAAGCTGGGCCCGTTCCAGGTCTGGGAGGCCCTGGGCTTCCGCAAGGCGGTCGAGAGGATGCGTGCCGACGGCCTGCCCCTGCCCGCCTGGGTCGACGCCCTCTACGACGGCGGCGCCGAGACCATCTACCGCACCACCGGCGGCGTCCTGGAGAGTCCCACCGCTGAACCCGGCGGGTTCGCGCCCGTCCCCCGGGATGAGCGTATCTTCGACTTCGACATCCTGCGCACCGGCGGGAAGGAGGTGCGCCGCAATCCCGGAGCCAGCCTGATCGACCTGGGCGACGGGGTCCTGGGGCTGGAGTTCCACTCCAAGATGAACGCCGTCGGCCAGGACACCCTGGGCATGGTGATGACCGCGTGTACCGAGGCTGAGAAGAACTGGCGGGCCCTGGTGGTCGCCAACGGCGCCGACAACTTCTCGGTCGGCGCCAACCTGATGATGCTGATGATGGAGGCCGTCGAGGGCAACTGGGAGGACATCAACCTGATCGTCCACGCCTTCCAGGCGGCCACCAGCCGGCTCGAACACTGCGGCGTGCCCGTGGTCACGGCCCCCGCCGGCATGGCCCTGGGCGGCGGCTGCGAGATCACCATGAGCGGCAACGCCGTCCGCTGCGCCGCCGAGACCTACATCGGCCTGGTGGAGTTCGGCGCCGGCCTGATCCCCGCCGGGGGAGGCTGCCTCCGCCTCTACCAGCGGAACGTGGCCCTGCTCACCGACAAGACCGATCTGCAGCCGGCCTTCCGCAAGACCTTCGAAACCATCGGCACCGCCAAGGTCGCCACCAGCTGCGAGGAGGCGAAGGAGCTGGGCTTCCTGCGCCCGGGCGACAGCTGGTCCATGAACCGCGACCACCTGGCTGCCGACGCCAAGGACCTGGCCCTCGGCCTGGCCGCGACCGACTACGTCCCGCCCGTGGAGGACCAGGCGATCCCCGTGATGGGCACGGCCGGCATCGGCCTGGCCGAATCGGTCCTCTACAACATGATGCAGGGCGGATACATCAGCGAACACGACCGCAAGATCGGGATGGAGCTGGCGAAGGTGATCGCCGGAGGCGAGGTGCCATCCGGCACGACCGTCACTGAGAAGCACATGCTCGATCTCGAGCGCGAGGGATTCATGCGGCTGGTGAGCGACCGCAAGACCCTCGAGCGCATGGAGTACATCCTCAAGACCGGCAAGCCCCTGCGGAATTAGCGGGAAAAGGAGACCAAGATGAAGGAAGTCGTCGTCATCGCCGCCCGCCGCACCGCCGTGGGCAAGGCTCTCAAGGGGAGCCTGCGCCACACCCGTCCGGACGATCTGGGCGCCGCCGTGGTGCGGGACATCCTCGCGATGTTCCCCCAGCTGGACCCCGCGCGGATCGGGGACGTCATCATGGGCTGCGCCATGCCCGAGGGCGAGCAGGGCATGAACGTGGGCCGCAACATCGCCTTGATGTCCGGCCTGCCCGTCAGCGTGCCCGGCATGACCGTCAACCGGTTCTGCAGTTCGGGACTCGAGACCATCAACATCGGAGCCGCGCAGATCCTGACCGGCCAGTCCGATTTCGTGATCGCCGGCGGGACCGAGACCATGACCATGGTGCCCATGGGGGGCCTGCGCTACCTGCCCAACCCCACTCTGGCCCGTGAGCGCCCCGAGTACCTGACCAACATGGGATTGACCGCCGAGAATCTGGTGGTTCGCGACGGGATCACCCGCGAAGCCCAGGACGAGTTCGCCTACCACAGCCACCGCAAGGCGGTCGAGGCCATCGCGGCCGGACGCTACGAAGAGGAGATCGTCCCGGTCATGGCCCAGCTTCCGGGAACCGACAAGAAAGGTAGGCCCGTCACCGAGCAGGTGGAGTTCAAGGTGGACGAGGGTCCCCGCGACGACACCACCGTCGAGGCCCTGGCCAAGCTGAAGCCCGCCTTCAAGCAGGGCGGCACCGTCACCGCCGGCAACAGCAGCCAGATGAGCGACGGGGCCGCGGCCGTGCTCCTCACCACGCCCGAGCTTGCCGCCGCGATCGGCGCGGCGCCCCTGGCCCGGTTCCTGGGCTACGCCGTCGCCGGGGTCGAACCCGAGATCATGGGCATCGGGCCGGTGGCCGCAGTGCCCAAGGTCCTGGCCCGCACCGGGCTGTCCCTGGATCAGATGGACGTGATCGAGCTGAACGAGGCGTTCGCCGCCCAGAGCCTGGCGGTCTGCAAGCACCTGGGGCTGGATCCGGCGGATCAACGCCTGAATCCCAACGGCGGCGCCGTGGCCCTGGGGCATCCCCTCGGCTGCACCGGCGCCAAGCTGACCACGAGCGCCCTCCACGAACTGAAGCGACGGGGCGGCAAGTACGCCCTGGTCACCATGTGCATCGGCACCGGGATGGGTGCCGCCGGTATTTTCGAGGCGATCTAACCGCCGGGGCGGGGCCCCGCGACGTTCAAAGGAGAACCGAAGATGTCAGAGCAGAAGACCACCACCGGCGGCGAATTCCTGCTGACCGAAACGGATCCCGGGTCGGTGTTCACGCCCGAGGACTTCAACGAGACCCAGCGCATGTTCGCCAAGACCTGCGAGGACTTCATCGAGAAGGTCATCCTGCCGGTGCAGGAGGAGTTCGAGTACCACGGCAACACCATGCTCGGCAAGGGTCTGCTCAAGCAGGCCGGGGAGATGGGGCTGCTGATGGCCGACATCCCCGAAGCCTACGGCGGGATGGGCTCGGACAAGGCCACGATCATGCTCATCAGCGAGAAGATGGCCGGCAGCGGCAGCTTCGCCGTCACCCACGGCGCCCAGTCGGGCATCGGCACCCTGCCCATCGTCTACTTCGGCACCCCCGAGCAGAAGCAGAAGTACCTGCCGCAGCTCGCCACGGGCGAGCTCCTCACCTGCTACGCCCTGACCGAACCGGGAAGCGGCAGCGATGCCCTGGCCGCGGCCACCACGGCGAAGTTGACCGAGGACGGCAAGCACTACGTCCTCAACGGGACCAAGCAGTACATCTCCAACGCCGGATACGCCGAGATGGTCGTCCTCTTCGCGAAGATCGACGGCGAACACTTCACCGGCTTCATCGTCGACCTCACCAGCAAGGGGGTGACCATCGGCGCCGAGGAGAAGAAGATGGGCTTCAAGGGCTCGTCCACCTGCGCCATCATCCTCGAGGACGTGAAGGTGCCGGTGGAGAACGTCCTGGGCGAGATCGGCAAGGGCCACCTGATCGCCTTCAACATCCTGAACGTGGGACGCTTCAAGCTCGGCGCCAGCACCGTCGGGGGCTGCAAGCTGGTCCTCAGGAGCGCGGTGCCCTACACCAAGCAGCGCCACCAGTTCGGCCATCCATTGAGCGACTTCGGCCTGATCCGCCGCAAGATCGCCGACGTCGCCGCCACCACCTTCGTGGCCGAGTCCATGGTCTACCGCACCGCCGGGCTGCTCGACGGGGCGATCGCCACCCTGGACAGGAACGACCCCGGCTACGACCGCGCCGGCATCGAGAAGGTCGAGGACTTCTCCATCGAATGCTCCATGATCAAGGTGTTCGCCTCGGAGGCCATGGCCCTGGCCGCCGAGGAGGGTCTGCAGATGCTGGGGGGCTACGGCTACTGTCAGGAATATCCCCTGGAGCGCTGGTACCGCGACGAGCGGGTGAACCGCATCTTCGAGGGCACCAACGAGATCAACCGCATGATCGTGCCCGGCATGATCCTCAAGAAGGCCCTCAAGGGCGAGCTGGCGTTCCTGCAGGCCGCCCAGGCCGTGGCCGGGGAGCTGACCGGACTGCCCTCGTTCGAGGAACCCGGGGAACCCGCCTTCCTCGAGGAGGAGGGCAAGCTGGTGGCCAACATGAAGAAGGTGGTGCTGGCGGTGATGGGCCTGGCGGCCCAGAAGTTCGGGGCCAACCTCAAGGACCAGCAGGAAGTCCTGTCGGACTGCGCCGACATCATCATGCAGACCTACGCCTGCGAGAGCGGCCTGCTGCGCGCCCTGAAGAAGGCCGCGAAGGAGGGAGAGCCCGCCGCCGCGGCCATGGCCGACATGCTGACCCTTTACACCCATGACGCCATGGACAAGGTGGGCGTGCTGGCCCGCAACGTGCTCGCGGCCACCGTCGAGGGCGACGAAATGCGGACCTATGCGGCCGGGCTCCGCCGGCTGGTCAAGCATGATCCGGTCAACAGGGCCAGGCTGCACGACGCCATCGCCCGGCGGGTGATTGACGCCGAGGGCTACACCGTGAAGTAGGAAGGTTCGGGGGCCGGGTCGCGCGCCAGGCTCGGGTTCTGCATCAGCGCAGTAGGACTCAACGCGCCGCCGCGGCGCCGGCCCCTTTCCCCTTCCTGCCCGTTTCCCCGCCCCCGGTTGACGATTCCAACCGGGGGTTCGTATAATTGCCAGTAGAGCAGGGGGCTTTCCCCCCTTCACGTCCGGACCCGACATCCGTCCACCCGGAATCAGGTGAATCGTGCACGGAAACCGTCCTTTCCGGGCCCGCCGCACCGGCGCCCCGGTCCTTCTCCTCCTGTGGCTGCTCGCTTCCGGCTGCGGCCGCGAGGCGCCCAGCTACGCTCCCGGGACGTTGACCGTCACCAGCGACCCTGCGGGCGCCGCCATCTTCATCGACGGCCGGGAAACCGGCGAGACCACCCCGTTCACCTTCGCCGACATGCCCGCTGCCGTCTACGAGGTCGGCGTGGCGCTGCCCCCCTACCTCAGCACTCCCGGCAGCCGCCTCGTGACCGTCGCCCCGCTGGGGCATGCGGACGCGGATTTCTCCCTGGTCTTGACCGCCCTGGTCGTCGACTCGGAACCCGCCGGCGCCCGCATCACCCTCGACGGCCTGAACACCGGCCTCGTCACTCCGGCGGAGATCGGCGTGGAGCCGGGCCTTCACCGCCTCGCCCTCGACCTCGACGGGTTCCGGTTCCTGCCCGGTGAGCTCGCCGTGGACGTGGCCGCCGGGGAGGTCATCGAGATCCCCGCCTCCGCCTTCATGGCCCGCTCCCTGCGCACCGTCCTGCTCGAGGGGTTCTCCAACATCTTCTGTCAGGGCTGCCCCGAACTGTCGGCCAACCTGCACGCCCTGCAGCTGACCGAGGGCTACGGCCTGGACCGCCTCCTGGTCCTGAAGTTCAGCATGTCCTGGCCGCTGCGGGCCGACCCCCACTACCAGTACAACATCCCCGAGAACGACGGCAGGCTGCTGTATTACGGCCCCGAGGCGATCATCGCCCTGCCCACCCTGTATGCCGACGGGGCGCTGCAGGGGTCGGCGGGCAATCCGCCCGGACCGGCATCCCTGCGGGATCTCGTGGACCTCGCACTCCTGCGCGACCCCGGGTTCTTCATCGACGTCGAGGCGGACTTCACCTTGTCGACCGTGCCGGTGACTGTCACCCTGACCGCCCTGGACGGGGAGATCGACCTGACCGGGACCACCCTGTTCGTCGCCCTGGCCCAGGATCAGGTGGACTACCCGGAACCTCCGGTCGAACCCAACCTCGGCGAGACCACCTTCTACTGGCTGTTCAGGGACATGGCCGACCAGCCGCCCGCCCCCGGGGCCCTGGCGGCGGGATCGCCTCTCGTCTTTACCCTCGAACTGGTGCAGGGAGACTGGGATCCCGCATCCTGCGCCGTCATCGCCTTCGTCCAGGACCGGGCCACCCGAGCCGTCCTCCAGGCCGGCTCCACCGCCGTGCCGCCCCTGTCCGCGGCCCCTGCCGACACCTATTCCGAAAGCGTGAACCGATGAAGACCATCGTTCCCCTCCTCCTGCCGCTCGCCGCCCTCCTCCTGCCAGCCGCCGGCCTGGCCCAGTACGGGTTCACGGTCGACGTTCCCCATCAGGGCGCGGTCGCCGACCTGGTCCAGCTGCATTCGTTCCACAACGTCGTGACCAACACCGGATCGGCCGCCGACACCTACGAGGTCGTCATCGCGCGCGACCTGCCCGGGGACTGGATCGCCTCCCTGTGCGAGGGGACCATCTGCTATCCCCCTCACCTGAGCGTCATCACCTTCACGCTCGATCCCGGGGAATTCACGCAGCTCCTGGTGGACATCACCCCCCTGACCGAACAGGGCGAGGGTTCGGCCTCGGTAACGATCACCAGCCAGGGCCAGCCTGCCCTGAGCGAGCAGTTCGATTTCACCGTCCTGAGCAGCGGCCTGGAGGTCCTGCTGGTCGACGCCGACGGCGGCCTGGGGTACGAGACCTACTACCAGGGCGCCCTGACCGCTGCGGGGAAGACCTTCGGCACCTGGGACCGGGATCTGTTCGGCGTCCTGGCCCCCGACGACCTCGGCGGGTTCGGGACCATCGTGTACGCGCTCGGGTCCGGCTCGGCGGGCCTGACGCCCGCCGATCTTCCCGCCCTGCAGGATCTGCTGCAGGCGGGCGGACAGGTCGTCCTCTCGGGCCAGAATGTGGTGCGGGACTTCTGCTCGGCCGGCGGCGTCCATTATTCGGCCGCACACCGCCTCTGGTTCAAGAACGTCCTGGGCGTGGACTACGCCCTCGACGACGCCGACGACTCGACCGTTTCCGGTTTGCCCGGGGATCCTGTGGCCGGCGGCCTCGCCCTGGCCATCAACGGGGGCACGGGCGCGAACGACAACACCGTCCAGGACGAGATCGCCCCGGTGGGCCCCGGTGCGGCCAGCCTGGAGTACTCGCCCGGACGGACGGCCGCGGTGCGGGCCTCGTACGGCCAGGGCCGCAGCTACCTGATGGGATTCGGTTTCGAGGGCATCTCCTCCGAGGGGTCCCGCAACGACCTGATGGCCCGCATCTTCACCTGGATGGCCCAGCAGGTCACCGGCGCCCCCGGACCCTTGCCCGGTCCGTTCGCCCAGGAGCCGGGCGCGGCCCCCAATCCCTTCAACCCCGCGACCCACCTGATGTTCGAGGTGGGCGGCGACACGCCCGTTCAAGGCTCCGTCGCCATCTTCGATCTGCGCGGCCGCCTGGTCGCCGACCTGTTCAGCGGGGCCTTTCATCCCGGCCCCCAGGACCTGGTCTGGAACGGCCGGGACCGGGACGGCAGGATCGCCGGCGGCGGGCTCTACCTCGCCCGGATCCGGGTCGGCGACCAGGTCCGGACCGTGAAGCTCACCCTTGCCAAGTGATGCGGCCGGCGGCGCGGCCGCCGGCCTTCCCGTTGCCATGCGAAGGGGATCCCGCACGATGTTGAGGCCAATTCCCGCGCTGCCCGGCCTGCCGGCCGCCCTCCTGTTCCTGGTCCTGGGGACTTCCGCCTCCGGCGCCGACTGGTCCCTGCCCACCGCCGACGGCGGAACGGTCACCTTCGGCGAGCGACTGGCCCGGGGGCCGGTCGTGGTTTCCTTCTGGGCCACCTGGTGCAAGCCCTGCCTCAAGGAGCTTCCCCACCTCGAGGCGCTGGCGGAGGACTTCGGCGGACGGGTCACCGTCCTGGCCGTGAACACCGACGGGCCCAAGGCCGTGGCCAAGGTCGCCCCCTTCATCGCCGCCTCGGGGTACGACGACCTCATCGTCCCCCTGGACACCGCGGCCGAGGTCCAGGAACTCTTGCAGGTCGGCGGGTCCATTCCCTTTACGATCGTCTTCGACGGCCAGGGCCGGGTGGCGTATCGCCACCTGGGCTACAAGGAAGGGGACGAACACGCCTTGCGCGCAGTGATCGAGGCCCTGCTGGACCGGCCGGCGGCCCCCGGCCCGACCGCCTCGTCCTTCGCCGGCCGGGTCACCGCCTCCGACCGCTTCGAATATTCCTACTCCACGGAGACGAAGCAGGAGATCTTCGAGAACTGGCTCGACGTCGACTACGAACTCTACGGGCTGCGGACGGGCATCCTGCTGAACAGCCGCGCTCCCAGCGAGGAGGGCGGGCGCTCCAACGAGATCGCCCATCGGTTCGTGGAGTTCAAGCGGGGCGAAGCGGCCGTCCGCGCCGGCCACTTCTACGGGCTTTTCGGCCGGGGCCTGATCTTCAACGCCTACGAGGACCGCACCATCCGGATCGACACCCGCCTCGACGGCATCATCGCCACGGGTGGGCGGAATCGCTGGCAGGCCACCGCCTTCTCGGGCACTCCCCTGGACCGGCCGGTGGACGTCCGCGGTCTGGACGTGGGCTACGCCCTCGATGGGGGGCCCTTCCTCGCCGTATCCGGCCTGACCTTCCGGCCGGACGACTTCTCCGCCGAGGACGGGACCGTCCACCGCGAGTGGGCGACCGCCGTCCGGGCGCGGCAGAACTTCTCCTGGGGCGACACCTACCTCGAAGCCGGCTGGAAGAACCGCTACGAATTCGACCCCGAAGCCGGGCTCTACGCCGAGGGCGCCGGCAGGGCCCTGTACGGAAATCTGAACCTCTACCACGGCCCGTGGGCCGTTTCGTTGGAGGTCATGGACTACGAGCATTTCACCGTCCTGGCTCGCGCCGACGGCAAGACCAGCCTGAACCGCCCCCCCTCCCTGGCCAGGGAACTGACCTGGACCCTGCTCAACCGGGCCCCGCACAACCTCAACGCCGACGACGAACGCGGCCGGAATCTCGACCTCCAGTACACCCGGGGGGACTGGTCCCTGCAGGCCACCGGCGCCAGCCTGGAGAACCAGGCCGGCGTCACGATCTACGATCTGGCTTACGGCGGAATCCAGCGGGATGCGGGCGGTCCCGTGGCCTGGCAGGCCGGCTTCGCCTACCAGGACAACGAGGGCTTGAGGCAGACCGTGGTGGGCGAGCTGACGTGGCGGGCAGGGCCGTCCACTTCCTGGACGATCCAGGCCGAACACCAGCACGTGAGGCTGGGGGGAGGACGGGGCTTCGACCTGGGCGAACACGACCAGCAGTGGTTCAAGCTGGAGCTGGAGACCGCGCGCCGCTGGGCGGTGGCCGCCTTCCTGGAGACCAACAACAAGTACGCCGAGCAGCGGGGACTCACCGAGGATGAAGGCCCCTTCCCTGCCGGCCAGGTCAGCTACACCCTAGATGGTGGCGGCAACCTGAACCTGTGGTTCGGCCGCCGGCAGGAAGGGTTCATCTGCTCGGGGGGCGTCTGCAAGTTCGAGCCCGCCTTCTCCGGGATCGAGATGTTCGGGACCTTCCGCTACTGAGCGGGAATCCGCAGCCGCGTGAACGCCTCGTTGAGGGATGCCACGCGCCCCTGGTCCCGGCCTTCCATGTAATAGCGCAGCACCGCGTCGGTGCCCGAAGCCCTCAGCTCGAACCACTGCCCCGAGAACTCGATGTAGGTGCCGTCACCGGCGTGGAAGATGCGCTTGATGTCAGGCAGCGCCACGTCCTCCGTCATGGCCGCCCGGAGCCGGGCCGCCGCCTCCGCAGGCTCGAGACCTTCCAGGGCAAGGAAGAAGGCCACGGTGGCCTCCTTCCGCCGGTTCCCCTCGGCCCTGGCCTGGTCGCGGGCCTTCCCCTTCAGGGATTCGTCGAACAGGGTGACGTCCCGGCGCTCGTAGAAGCGGTAGTCGGTGTCGTACTTCTCCAGCAGGTCCAGGTAGTAGCGGGCGAAGCTGCCGCCTCGGGTGTGCAGCCGGGCGGCCAGGCACAGGGCCATCACCCCGATCTGCATGGCGTCCTTCTCCTTGGGCGCCAGGCTGGTCCGGGCCCCGCCGCGGCTGCAGGTGGGCTCGGCCGGGCCCATGGCGGCCCCGCCGCTCTCCTCGGCCATGATCAGCAGGCGGGGCCGGGGACCGAAGACTGTCTTCCGGCCGGTCACGTCGGTGGCCCGGGTGTCCCGGCCTTCCGCGGCCGCGATCTGGCCCTCGAGATCCTTCACCAGGGCGGCGAAGTGCTTGAAACCCACCGGCACCCTGAAGGTGCGCAGACCCGACCCCGTGGCCGCGTTGGTCTTCTCGGCGATCTCCCCGATGCTCAGGCTGGTGGGATAGGTCGAGGCCACGATCCAGTCGTAGGAGTCCAGGATTCCTGCCTGGTGCAGCCCTTCGATCTTCAACCCCGTCAGCATGAAGTAGATCTGGTTGGGCTTGAAGTAGACCAGGCAGCGGTCGGGGTCGAGAGGATCGACCTCGAGGCCGGCGGCTGCGGCCTCGTCCGCCAGGGAGGCGGGCGCCACGGTGACCATGTTGAAGCGGTCCCCGTCCGGATCCCAGATGAAGAAGACGTGGCACTTGCGGTCCCGCAGCAGTTCCTGGGCCCCGACGTGCTTGTACACCTGCCACTTGCCGGGATCCACGCCGTGATTGACCCCGTCGACGATCCCGATGCCGTGGTAGGTGGTGCTCTCCCGGTCATGGGTCAGGAATACGGGTCCCTCCTCGCCCACCTTCACGTCCAGGCCGCCGAAGATGCGGCGCGCGGCGGCGGCCATGGAGCCGCCCTCCGTGCAGAAGGCCGCCTTGAATCCACCGGCGGCCGCCGGTCCGATCTCCCCGAGCAGGGGCCCGGGGACGACCTGGCGCAGGTACTCCAGGTAGGCGTCGTAGGGATCGAAATCCCGCCGGATGAGGGGATCGTTGGCCGCAGCCAGCTCGATCTTCAAGCCGGAGCGGGCGGCCCCGGCCACCAGTTCGCGCACCCGGTCGGCGATCAGGCCCGCCATCTCGAGCAGCTGGCCTCCGCTTCCATCCATGGGCTTCCAGCCGCCCTTGTAGCTCTGGCTGTGGCTCGCGGTGAAGTTCTCGCCGCCGTCGAGCTCCTCGTAGAAGACCCCGAAGCTGGACAGCCAGATGGGCGTCGTGCGCCGGTCGGCAGGGCTCAGGTGCACCCGGATGCCCTTCGCCGCGTAGATCCTGGCGGCCAGGTCGATGAACTCCTGGGTGTGGGGACGGACCTCCCCGCCCACGTGCAGGGCCTTCAGGTTCCTTTCCACCGCCAGCTGGGACCGGGCTTCCAGCATGATCCCCACCGTCAGCCCGTTGAAGGGGACCTCGAGGTTGAACAGGTCGTCCGGATCAAGGAGATCCCGGTATCCCGCCGTGCCCAGCTGGAACTGGGCGGCCCAGCGGTCCAGCCCCGCGTGGGCGACCAGGTTCCGGTCCACCGTGAACGATTCGGCGGCCTTGGCGAACGGGGTGAACAGGGCGTGGCTCGGGCTCATGGACGGACTCCCGGGTTGCGATCTGGAAACGGCGGCGGCCGCGTCTGGTCCGGCGACCAGTATATACCGGCCGGGACGGATGGCAACCGGCCGCGAACGGTCCCTCAGTCGCCGAAGGACACGTCCACCACCTGGCGGATCACCGCGCTCTCGACCTCGAAGAATTCTTCGGGACGGAACCGGAACAGCGAGGCGATGACGTTGGAGGGGAACACCTCGATGCGCGTGTTCAGGTCGCGGACGTTGCCGTTGTAGAAGCGACGGGCGGCCTGGATGCGGTCCTCGGTGTTGGTTAGTTCCTGCTGGAGCGCCAGGAAGTTCGCGTTGGCCTTGAGGTCGGGATAGGCCTCGGCCACCGCCAGCAGCTTCTGCAGGCCGGCCACCAGGGTCTTTTCGTCGGCGGCCTGCTGACCGGGGCTGCCGTGGGAATTGCGGGCCCGCTCGCGGGCCGCGGTCACCGCCTCCAGGGTTTCGCGTTCGTGGGCGGCGTAGCCCTTGACCGCCGCTACCAGGTTGGGGATCAGGTCGTACCGGCGCTTCAGCTCGGTGTCGATGTCGGCCCAGGATTCGCGGACGTGCTGCCGGCCGCGGACCAGCGCATTGTAGTTCAGGGCCGCCCACAGGAGGACCGCAACCAGGATGCCGAGGGGGATCTGCCAGGCCATCACTTCACGCCTTTCATCTGCCGGATCACGTAGTCGGGGATCAGCCGGTACAGGGCCAGCGCCACGTCCAGGGCCTGCTCGTGCTGCGGCGGCTGGTTGAAACCGTTGCGGTAGACCGCGATCTCATGGAAGCCGAACTCGATGCCGAAGTCCGGGGCGCCCAGGAGGTACTCCATGGTGCGGCCGTGGATGATGTCGTAGGCCCACTTCCGGTCGCTCGAGGTGACGTAGAACCTGCGGCTGAATTCGGCGGATTCGAAGTCGATGTCGTCCTTGCCCAGGAACTCCCCCACCTTGTCGAAGGCGTGCTCGCGACGGATCTGCAGGGGGATGGTCGGGAAGCCGCAATCCAGGATCACCACGCCGCGCCGGTGGGTCTGGCGGTTCTTGCCCGTCCCGGTGACGTACTGGAAGTCGATGCAGGCGACGTCGAGTCCCTCGATGGTGCCGGTGACGACGTTCTTGCTGCTCCTGGAATGGCCCCGGTCGAATAGCTTTAGTCCCGGCCAGGTCTTGTGCCGGTCCTTGCGGCCCGAGCTGTCCAGCCGCCACCCCTTACGGTGGGCCCAGGCCAGCAGGGCATCGCGCCGCTTCTGTTCCTGACGCCAGGCGATCACCCCGATGGTGATCGCGATCGCCAGGAAAACCAGAATGAACAGCCCCTGCAAGATGTCCTCTCCCCCTTTTCCCGTGAATTCCCTCTGCCCGGGGATTGTCGGTCTCCCGGGCCATGATCTCAATCAATAATTACCCCTGGGATGTGGGGATTATTGATAAAAAAGGCCCGGACAGGAGTCCGGGCCCATGGGGCAGGCAAGGAGCGTCGATTTAGCGGAACAAGGCCTTCACGGCGCCGAAGCTGGTCTCGTCGCTGTCCACGGCGCAATCGACGATCTCGATGCCGTCAGCCAGGACTTCCAGCTTGAAGGCGTTGAAGTTGTAGTTCAGCAGGCCCGCGGCATGATTGTAGCAATCGCCGACCATGACCGTGGTGTCGTCGTACCAGTAGTCGTCGAACATGATGGTGCCGCCCCCGAGGGCGTCCGCGAACCACTCGCCGTAGGAGTTGGGTGCCACGGTGACCTGCATCCCGTCGGTGATCATGATGTAGCAGCTCTCCCAGGGTTCCGGATCGGCCAGCAGGGAGGCGGCTTCCACGTAGATGGGAGCCGGGACGGCGCCGGGGCCCATGATGGTCACGACCGCACCGACGGTGGCGGTGGCCTCGACCTCGCTCAGGCCATAGTACTCGTAATACAGGCCGCCCTGGATGGTGACCACGTCGCCGGGCAGAGCGCCCGTGTCGGAACCCGTGTAGACCCAGATGCCGTTGGTGGCGCCGAAGGGGGCCTCCGCGGCGAAGAAACCGTTGTAGCGGGTGGCCACGACGGTCACGTTGTACAGGTCCACGTTGGTGTTCTCGGCGACCAGACCGTTCTGGATGTCGCTGATCACCCCGGCCTGGGCGCCGAAGGCGACGAGGCAGAGCAGGAGAGCGGAAATGATGCGGTTCATGTGGATCCTCCCGAAATGATACGTGTCCCGCGACGCCGAACGCCGGCGTACGGGGGTCGGCATGGCGCCGCCGGGGATCGGCCCCCTTGAGGGGTTGATCTTAACCGATTGGTGTTCGATTTGTAAAAATTCCGGGTCAAAAAAATGTCAATTTTCTTATAAGACCCCATGTTTTTTGAAAATAGAAAATCCCCCACCAGACGGGGGATTTTCCGGATCACGCTCCGGGAAAGGTGGCAAACCGGGAAGCCTTCCGGACTACTTCAATCCGCGCAGCAGACCGACCGGAACCTTGACCTGCATCTCCAGCAGGGCCTGGCTCATGGTCTTGCCCTGGGGATCGACCAGCAGGCTGCGGGTGCCGCCGCCGCCGAGGGCCCCGGCAAGCAGGAAGTTCAAGCCCTGCAGGTTGTCCAACTCGTAGCGCGTGACCTCGCCCTTGACCTTGTCGCCGAAGAACTTCTTCACCACCGCGGGGGTGAGCTTGACCTTGATCCACTCGTAGGCGGCCGCCGACCGGGCCAGCACGCCGATGTTGCAGGTGTCCCCCTTGTCGCCGCTGCGGGCGTAGCAGATGCGGCGCAGGGGCACGGTGACCGTCCGCCCGGGCCACGTCCGCCGCTGCGGGCGGGATGCCTTGACGCCGCTGCGGGCCGGCTCGCCGACCTCGCCCCGGATCGGGAACCGGATCTCCTGGAAGTGTTCCTTGCAGTCGGTGGCCAGGGTCAGGACCTTGGCCGACACCCGGTCGCGGCGCATCAGGGCCGGCCAGTAGGCCATGACCTGCTGGGGCCGGGGCCGGCCGCGGGTGCTGACGGCCATGCCCGAGGGGCCGGCGAGGATCAGCGCCGGCACCGTCTTGCTGAAGTCGTTGATCTTGTGCAGATCGTGGTCCCGCACGCCGAACCTGAGGTAGATCTCGTTGGTGCTGCAGGTGGACAGGTGGTCGGGCCAGATGGAGCCCGCGCCCGTCAGGGCCGTGGCCGTCTCCTCGAACTCGTGCCCGACCTTCTCCCAGAAGATCTCCTCGACGCATTCCGCCTTCTTCTCCACCTCGGGGCCGCTGACGAGGATCTCGCCCTCGGCCTTCCAGCCGTCCTGGAAGGCCATGGAGACCTTGAACATCTCGGGCGCGGGACCGCCGCGCACGCCGCTGACCTTGACGCGGTCGCGGCCGGCCTCCTCCACCGTGATGCTGTCGAAGTAGGCCACGCCGTCGGGCGAGATGTACTGCCCGGGATCGCCCATCTCGTAGACGAGCTGCTCCTTGACCGACTTCTCGTTGATGAGGCCGCCGGTGCGCTTGTGCTTGGTGACGTAGAACTCGCCGCTGCGGTGCATCTCGATGATGGGGTAGCCCATGTTGTGGAACGAGGGGACCTCGTGCCAGTCGGTGATGTTGCCCCCGCTGCCCTGGGCCCCGCATTCGATGATGTGTCCGGCCACGATGCCGGCAGCCATGCGGTCCCAGTCGTCCATGGCCCAGCCGAACTCGTGGATCATGGGCGCCAGGGTCAGGCCGGTGTCGGTGACCCGCCCGGTGACCACGATGTCGCACCCCTCGTCCAGGGCGGCCACCACCGGCTCGGCGCCCAGGTAGACGTTGGCCGAGGTGATGCGGCTGCGCACGGTGGTGAAATCCTCGCCCGTCTCCATGTTGGTGAACTTCTCGCCGTCGGCGGTCAGCTCGTACAGGCGGGTCGAGATGTCGTCGCCGTAGACCACGCCGACCTTGATGTCGAGGCCCAGGCGGCGGGCCAGGGCGCGGATCTGCCGGCCCAGCCCGATGGGATTCATGCCCCCGGCGTTGTTGATGACCCGGACCTTCTTCTCGGCGATCAGGGGCAGGCAGGTCTCCAGCTGGGTCAGGAAGTCCTTGGCGTATCCCAGCTCGGGATTGCTGAGCTGCTGCTTGCGCAGGATGGACATGGTGATCTCGGCCAGGAAGTCCATCGTGACGTAATCGAGCTTGCCGCCGGTGAGCTGGCGGCGCAGGGCATCCATGTCGTCTCCCCAGTATCCGCCGGCGTTGCCGACTCGGATCATCTTCTTCAAGGCGGGCTCCTTGCAAAGAGTGAACTTGTCATTTATGAATCCGACACCATAATGGGGGCTGCCCTGGATGCCAAGCAAGTCGGAAAGGACAGGACCTCCCCATGAACGACCCCATTCCGCTGTCGGGACGCTACTTCGTCTTCGGGTTCCCCCTGTCGGGAGCCTCCTGGGACCGGTTCGGTGTGGAGACCCTTTTGCCGGGCGGCGCCTCCGGAGCCTTCGGCGACCTGTCCTATGAGATCCGCAAGCTGGCCGACGCGGTGCACAAGGACCCCGCCTGCAAGGCCGGCGAGATCCCCGCGACCCAGGCCGAGATCCTGCTGGCCCTGCGCACGGTGAACCAGGCCCTGCGCTGGGTCACCCGCCAGTACTTCACTAGCGACAATCCCGGCGGGCTGATGCGTTGCCGCCAGTGGGCCGAGCAGCGGCTGGGCGCCGATGCGGTCGAGAACCTGTTCTCGACCTTCGTGGGGTTGTTTCCCCCGGTTGCGGTCAAGCCCGGTGGGAAGAAGCCTGCCGAGTTCCTCGCCACCGGCAACGACGAGATGAGCGGGCCCGATCTGGCCTCCCTCGAGATGATCCTGCTGTTCATGAACGTGACCAACCCCGCCGCGCGGCCCGCCGAGCACCTGTTCCACGACGGGGAGCTGCGGCGCCGGGCCTCATTCCTGCCTTTCGTGACCGGACTCGAGGAGTATCTGGAGGAATTCGAACCGCACGGCAGCCTGGGCACGTCGTTGTTCCATCTTTTGAGGGCGCCGATGCTGGCGAGTCCGGATTCGCTGTCGGGCCAGATCGCGTACATACGCGACCACTGGTCCCACCTCTTGCCAGACGAGCTGGTGCGAAGCCTGCAGTTCGCCCTGGACGTCCTGAAGGAGATCGACGCCCACCGTCTGGCCGCCTACGGGCCGCCGCCGGTGCTGGAATTCGGCCCCGGCACCCCCGGCTGGCTGGGCGAGTACCCCGAACCCGAAGCCTTCAGCCGCGACGCCGACTGGATGGCCAACGTCGTGCTCATGGCCAAGTCGGTGTACGTGTGGCTGGACCAGCTGTCGCGCTGGTACGGGCGGCCCATCCGCACCCTGGCCGACATCCCCGACGAGGAACTGGACCGCCTGGCGCGCTGGGGCGTCAACGGCCTGTGGCTGATCGGCCTGTGGGAGCGCTCGACCGCCTCGCGCACGATCAAGCAGTGGATGGGCAATCCCGAGGCCGCGGCCAGCGCCTATTCCCTGAAGGAATACGCCATCGCCTGGGACCTGGGCGGCGAGGACGCCTGGCGCAACCTGAGCGAGCGCGCCGGCCGCCGGGGCATCAAGCTGGCCTCGGACATGGTGCCCAACCACATGGGCATCGACAGCCGCTGGGTGGACGAACATCCCGAGTACTTCCTGCAGCTGGAGCATCCCCCCTACCCCGGCTACAAGTTCACCTGCGAGAACCTGAGCCACACGCCCGGGGTGGGCGTGCGCATCGAGGACGGCTACTGGAGCCACCGCGACGCCGCGGTGGTGTTCCAGCGCGTCGACGAGCGCACCGGCCATGCGCGCTACATCTACCACGGCAACGACGGCACGAGCATGCCCTGGAACGACACCGCGCAGCTGAACTTCCTGCTGCCGGAGGTGCGCGAGGCCGTCACGCGCGTGATCCTGGACGTGGCGCGGCGCTTCCCCATCATCCGCTTCGACGCGGCCATGACCCTCGCGAAGAAGCACTACCAGCGCCTGTGGTTCCCGCTGCCCGGGGACGCCGGGGCCATCCCCTCGCGCGCCGAACACGGCATGACCCGCGAGGAGTTCGACCGCGCCTTCCCCGTCGAGTTCTGGCGCGAGGTGGTCGACCGCGTGGCCGCCGAGGCGCCCGACACCCTGCTGCTGGCCGAGGCGTTCTGGCTGATGGAGGGCTACTTCGTCCGCACCCTGGGCATGCACCGCGTGTACAACTCGGCGTTCATGAACATGCTCAAGATGGAGGACAACCAGAAGTACCGGCAGACGCTGAAGAACGTGCTGGAGTTCAGTCCCGGCATCCTGCAGCGCTTCGTGAACTTCATGAACAACCCGGACGAGCGCACCGCCGTCGAGCAGTTCGGCCGCGGCGACAAGTACTTCGGCTGCATGGTGCTGATGGTGACCCTGCCCGGCCTGCCCATGATCGGCCACGGCCAGATCGAGGGCTTCACCGAGAAGTACGGCATGGAGTACCGCAAGGCGTACTGGGACGAGCAGATCGACCAGGACATGGTGCGCCGCCACGAGCGCGAGATCTTCCCCCTCATGCGCCGCCGCCACCTGTTCAGCGGCGCGGAGAACTTCGCGCTGTTCGACTTCGAGCACGACCAGGGCTGGGTGGACGAGAACGTCTTCGCCTACGCCAACGGCCAGGGCGATCAGCGCGTCCTGATCATCTACAACAACGCGTACGAATCGACCAGCGGGCGCATCCGTCTCTCGTCCGCGATCAACCGCGGGTCGGCGGACGACCCCTCCCTGCGCCAGGTGTCGATCGCCGAAGCCCTCGCGCTGGATTGCTCGCCGGGCGTGTGGTACGCGCTGTTCGACCACGCCGACGGCCTTCAGTACCTGCGCACCGGCCGCGATCTGTGCGAGCACGGCCTGCACACCACGCTGCATGGATACCAGTACCGGGCGTTCCTGGGGATTCGCCGTCTGGAAGGCGGCGATGGGGAGTGGGCGGGCTTGGCTGCGAGCTTGCAGGGCGGCGGGGCGCCGGATCTGCAGCGGGCGCGGCTGCGGCGTGCGTTGGAACCGCAGCTGGCGGAGGTGCGCCGGTGGATGGCGCCGGAGGTGCTGGCGTGGATCGAGTGCCGGGCGGTGGCCGCCGGAGGCGAAGCCGACGGGCGGCCTTCCGGGGTGAAGCCGTTGCCGGCCGTTGGCGAAGCCGACGGGCGGCCTTCCGGGGTGAAGCCGGCGAAGGCCGATTCTGCAGACGATGGCACCAGTGGCGGCAAGTCCGATGATGCCGAGGACTCCGTCCTCGGCGTGCTCCCTGCGTCATTGCGCGAGCTGGCGCTGCGGCTGCGCCGCGTGATGGAGCAACCGATCCCCGAGAAGCTGGGCAAGGGCAGTCAGAAAGAACTGGCCGCGCTGCGCGAGGCCATACCTCACAGCCGGGCGCTGCAGGTCGTGTACCTCGCGGGTGTTCTGGCAGAGGCCGTGAGCCCGGAGCACGGATTGGCCGACGAGGCCAGAAGCCTCGTCGGCGAAGACATGGACGCCGCACTGCGCGAGTGGCTGGGCCACGATCATGCCGCCCGCATGGCCGGCTGGGCTGCGAGGCTGCTTGCAGCCTCACCCGAGGCCGCCGTGGGCATGGCTGCGGGCAAGACCTCGTGGATGACCTCTGTCGTCGAACGCCCCGAGGCGGGCAGCTTCCTGGGCATCAACGAGCACGCGGGGGTGACCTGGTTCAGCGCCGAGAACCTGGACGATTGGCTGCTGATCGTGGGCGTGGCGGCCCTGGCGGGCGAGGCGCCCGCCGATGTGGTGCCCCTGCTGGATGCGCGGTCGCTGCTGCGGCAGGCTGCGAAGAAGGCGGAGTACCGGCTGAAGGAATTCCGGAAGCTGGTGGGTTGAGATCGCAGAATGATGATCACGAATTCGGGAAGAAAACTGCCTCCCGGGAGGCAGTTTTTCGTCTTTCAGACAATTAATTAGACATTGGTCCAATCATTTCCAGAGACACCGTCGGGGCAGACATTATTTGACGAGAACCGCCCGCTTCGTCTCCACCTGCCCTCCAGCCTCAAGCCGGAAGAAGTACGTCCCGCTGGCAGCTTGCCGGCCGTTCTCGTCCCGGCCGTCCCACATGGCCTCGTGCCGGCCCTGGGGGACGACCTCGCCGCTGAGGAGGGTCCTGAAAAGTCGACCTGATGATGACTTGGGGCAATCAATGGAACAGGGATTTCAACGACCCCCAAGTCATCTCAGATCCCCCCACTGGCGCCGGGCCGTCGATAACGGCAACCGGAAGGTCAGGGCTTCCCGAAGACTGGGCGCATGTGATAAAGGGACCATCTTGACCGACCATGGAATACTTGGGGTTGGCCAAGTACAATCTAATCTCCCTCCTATTGAAAAATGGAAGCACTGCGATATCTGCCAATACAGAGATGTTCGACAAGAAAAAAGGCTCTCCATCGCCAGCAACTACTGAAAAAACAAAGAAATTGGCACCTGGCATGGGAGTGTACTGGTTGATGCCGAAACGCGGCCAGCCCGTGAAAGCGGCAAGCTGGTCTTCATATGTCTCAACGGTAACGGTGAAATACTTAAGCTCCCCTTGCTCTGAGGGATGGGTTAGGATCAGATATCCGGTTACCCAGGTGACACCGTCGGAAACCGTGGAAACGATTGTGGCATTCTCGTCGAAATAGACGCCCATCCCATCGACGCCGGGATCGATCTGGGCGAAAGATGCGCTGGAAAACAAAGTGATCAATAACACCAATGTACGCATAATAACCTCACGGGAATTGGAATAGCGGCCACGATACCAGACCATGATTATACCATCCCGGCGACCTCAGGGCGCAGGATCTTTCCGCAGGGCCGCCCTCGCGGCCCATTCATCCTCGTGCAGCCGGCGGTGGCAACGGGCGCACAGGGCGATCAGGTTCGCCGGATCGTCCGTGCCGCCCTGAGCGCTCGGGACGCGGTGATGGATTTCGAGAAAGCCGGTGTTGGAACAACCGGGATGCTCGCACGCGTAGCGGGCGCGTCGCAGGACCGTCCGGCGGACGCGGGGCGGAATGACCGACCGGCGGCGGCCGTCCTGATCCTCCACGACGGCGTCGCAGCGTGCGGTCGCCAGGAGCGGCGGCGAAGCCGCCATCTCGCCGCGGGGCGTGGGCAATGCGGCAGCGCCGCAGGCGGTACATTGGAGGAGGATCAGGGCATAGCGCTGTGGCGTGGCCCCGCCCGAAGGCGGGGCCGTTCCGCGCATAGCATCGAGGATGAGCGATTCGCGCGTGTTCGCACCTGCTGCTTGTCCGGATTCGACCAGCCGGCAGAACTCGGCGTACTCCTCACCCGTGAAAACCAGGGTGACGTGATGCTTCGCATCCGAGGGGTGGAGCGGCTTTCGCTGGGGTGCCTTTGGTGTCGGGATGGCCGCCTTCCGGGGCGGCCCGGACGGTGAGGGCACGGGAGGACTGCCAGGATCGGCCGCCTCGGCGGGGGCCGATTCAGGGGCAGCCGGCGCTTTCTCAGAAAGCGCCGGCATTCTGCGAAGTTGCCGGGTCGTCAAGTCCTGGGCGGCATCGATCCATGCGCTCTGATCCGCTGGATCCGCTCGCGTGGTGATCAACTGGGCCTGGGTCCAGGACAAGCGGCCCTCCGTGAGGGCCCCTTCCACCTCGGGAAATCGTGGCAACCGGCGGGCCAGGGCGAGGAAGTCCGCGACCTGCCGCTCGGTCAGGCCGGCGGCGGCTTTCCCGTATGCGGCCATGGTCGGGAACCCGAGTTTCCGGTAGACCCGACGTTCCTTGATCTGCAGCAGGTAGTATACGGTCCGCACCAGATCCTTCCGCAGTGCCTTGACTGAGACCACGAAATTGTTGTGGAGCGAGGCCTCGGCCGGCGTCAGGCCTTGCCTGGAGGCCAGGTCGAGGGAATTTCGGCCGTCCGTCATGAATCGGGGACATCCATCCGGGAGACGTCTACCAGGATCTTCACAGTTTTGTGACCGAAATCCCCGTCCGGACGGGGGTTTTGGCTCTCTCGGTCAATTATTCCAGCCAATTGCCAAGTCGAAATTGTCCCGCTTCACCGGTCCGAACCCTGCAGCATGTGCAGTGCCCGAGGGCCTCATCGACCGCGGCATGGCCCTGGACAACTTCTACGTCCCCAGCCGCTATTCCACCGGCCACCCCGAAGGGGCCCCGTTCGAACACTTCGGCAACCTCCAGAGCAGCGAGGCGTTGACCCATGCCGGTGCGATCCTTGACTTCGTCCGTGCTGAGATGGCCCGACCTGCTCCGCGTGGGCTACTTCGGGTCCTACGCCAGGGGAAACTGGGGCGTGGGCAGCGACCTGGATCTCGTGCTCATCGTGAGCCACGCCGACCGACCCTTCATCGAGCGCGCGCGGCAGTGGGACGCCACCGGCCTGCCCGTGCCTGCCGACGTCATCGTTTACACGCCCGACGAATGGGACGCCGTCCTCGCTCGCGGCGACCGCTTCGCCCGCGTCATGGCCGACGAGCTCACGTGGGTGTGGGCGCGCGAAACCAGTGATATAGTGAAAGGGAAGCCCAGCACCCCTCCATCCTGTGGAAATCCGGATGGTGGTCCCTCGGACAGGTAAATGATCCCTCACGACGCCGATCTAGACCACCTTCAAGAAACATAACCACATTCCCATATGTGCATATAATATCGCTTTGACCAGCGTTGAGATAACCGCATGCCCCACATCATCAATCCTTCAACCACAGGAAATCCCTGCCGATATCCTGGGAGAATGGCGATCCCAACCGGGGCGCCCGCTCAAGCCCGCATGCCGCAGGGGGATACCGCGTGGAAAAGCAGATCCTGGTCCTGGTCGTCGAGGACAGCATCACCGTCCAGAAGATGGTGCAGCAGATGCTCCGGGACGATCCCGGTCACCGCTTCGAGGTCCTCGCCTGCGACAACCTGGGGGACGCGGCGACCATCCTCGTCGAGCACCCCGTCGACGTCATCATCCTGGACCTCACCCTGCCCGAATGCACGGGCGTGGAAACCGTCAGCCGGGTCCGGGCCATGGACCCCGACGTCCCCATCGTGGTGTTCACCGGGTGCGAGGACGACAACCTGGCCATGGCGGCCATGCACATGGGCGCCGACGACTTCCTGGTCAAGCGGGAGGTCCGGCAAGGATCGCTGCTCAGCCGCACCCTGCGCTACGCCATCGAGAAGAAACGGGCCCGCCTCGCCCTGGACCGATACGCCCTGGAGATGGAGCGGCTGGCCGAGGCCCGCGCGCGACAGCTGTTGCACCAGGACCGGCTGGCTACCATCGGCACCATGTCGGCCGGGGTGGCCCACGAGATCAAGAATCCCCTGGCCTTCATGTCCGGCAACGCCCAGGCCTTGAAGGATCTCTGGCCGGAGGTCGAGAGTTGCCTGGGGAACTGCCTGGAACAGGGGATCGGGGACGGGGAGGAGATCACCTACATCCTCGAGGAGGTCCCCTCCATGCTCGCGGACATCCAGTCGGGAACCGAGCGCATCCTGGAGATCATCGAGGGTTTGAAGAATTTCGCCCGCAAGAACACCAGCGAGACCTCGGCGGCGACCGTCGAGGGCTGCATCGACGGGGCGCTGCTCCTTTGCCGCAACCTGTTGAAGTACGGCATCGAGGTGGAGAAGGATTTCACGGCGGGCGAACCGTCAATGCCGCTCCAGCCCCAGCGCATGACCCAGGTGTTCGTGAACCTGTTCACCAACGCGGCCCAGGCCATGGACGGCAAGGGTACGCTGGCCATCAGCACCGCCATCGAAGGCGAGGAGCTGATCGTCCGCGTCCGCGACTCCGGCCCGGGCATCCCCGACGAAACCCTCGAATCCATCTGGGAGCCATTCTTCACCACCAAGCCCGAAGGGGTGGGCACGGGTCTGGGCCTGTCCATCTGCCGCAAGATCATCGAGGAGCACCGCGGAACGCTGACGGTCGCCAACCGTGACAGTGGGGCCGAGTTCACCCTGACTCTCCCGCTGGAAACCGAAATGGCCACCATCTGATGAATAGCAGCGACCCCGCGGCGCGGGGTCGCTGCTATTCCAGGGAGGCTGGGAATCACTTCGTGATTCCGAGCATGTCCAGCATGAAGGCGTAGCTCAGCGCCGTCTCCTCCAGCCGCCGGAAACGGCCCGACTTGCCGCCGTGGCCCGCATCCATGTTGATCTTCAGCAGCAGCGGATTCAGGTCGGTCTTCTTCACCCGCAGCTTCGCCACCCACTTGGCCGGTTCGAAGTACTGCACCTGGCTGTCGTGCAGGCCGGTGGTGACCAGCATCGCAGGATAGTCCTGCGCCTTCACCTGGTCGTAGGGCGAGTAGCTGAGCATGTAGTCGTAGGAGGTCTTGTCGTGGGGATTGCCCCACTCGTCGTACTCGCCGGTGGTCAAGGGGATCGAGTCGTCAAGCATGGTGGTGACCACGTCGACGAAGGGCACGTGGGCGACGACCCCTTTCCACAGTTCGGGCGCCATGTTCACGACCGCGCCCATCAACAGGCCTCCTGCGGAGCCGCCCATGGCGAACATCTTGTCGGGCGCGGTGTAGCCGCGGTCGACGAGGAACCGCCCGCAGTCGATGAAATCGTTGAAGGTGTTCATCTTCTTCAGCAGCTTGCCGTCCTCGTACCACTGGCGGCCCATCTCCTGCCCCCCGCGGATGTGGGCGATGGCGTAGACGAAACCCCGGTCCAGGAGGCTCAGCACGGAGGAGTTGAATCCGGCGTCCTGGCTGTAGCCGTACGATCCGTAGGCGTACAGCAGGAGGGGATGCGAGCCATCCTTCATCATGCCCTTGCGGTGCACGAGCGAAACGGGCACGAGGACGCCGTCGCGGGCGGGAACGTGCAGATATTCCGCGACGTAATCTGTGGAGTTGAATCCTCCCAGGACCTCCTCCTGCTTCAGCAGGGTCCGAGCGCGAGTCGCCATGTCGTACTCGTAGGTGCTCCAGGGCGTGGTCAGTGACGTGTAGCCGTACCGCAGCTTGTCGGTATCCATTGTGGGGTTGTTCGCGATCCAGCACGACCAGGTGGGGTCGGCGAACTCGAGCAGGTGGGACGCCCCGCCGTCCATGGGCCGCAGGACGACGTGTGTCAAGCCGTCGAACCGTTCCTCGGTCACCAGCCAGCGGTCGAAGACCTCCACGTTTTCCAGCAGGACGTCGGGACGGTGCGGGATCACCTCGTGCCAGGTCACCAGGTCGGTGCGGTCGAGCGGGCATTCCATCAGCCGGAAGTTGGGGGCGTCCAGGTTGGTGCGGATCACGAACCGGTCGCCCTGGTGATCGACGTGGTATTCCAGATCGCGCATGCGGGGCTGGAAGATGCGGAAGGCGCCGGTGGGATCGTCAGCTTCGAGGATCCGGTACTCGGTGCTGAGGGTCTGGTCGCAGGAGATCAAGAGGAACCGATCGCTCTTCGAGCGACCGATGCGGCAGGTGAACGTGTCGTCGTCCTCCTGGTAGACCAGCACGTCGGAGTCCACCGGCCTCCCCAGCTCGTGGCGCCAGATCTGGTAGGAGCGCAGGGTGATCGGGTCCTGCTTCGCATAGAAGATCGTGCGGTTGTCCAGAGCCCAGGCCGCGTTACCCGTGACCTGCGGGATCACGTCGGACAGTTCGGCGCCCGTCTCGAGGTTCTTCACGTGCAGGTCATAGAACCGGCGGCCGACGGTGTCGACGGCATAGACCAGGAGCTTCGTGTCGGGGCTCACCTCGACTCCACGCAAGGAAAAATAGGAATGGCCTTCGGCCATTCCATTGCCATCGAGCATCACCTGTTCCGGAGCGTCCATGCTGCCGGGCCGGCGGCAATGGAGAGCATACTCCCCGCCCTCCACGAACCTGGTGTAATAGAAGTACCCGTCCTTGAGATAGGGCACCGAGGAATCGTCCTTCTTGATCCGCCCCTTCATCTCCTGGAAGAGCTTGTCCTGAAGGCCCTCGGTGTGATCCAGCATGGCATCGAGGTACTCGTTCTCGGCTTCGAGATAGGCGATCACCTCGGGGTCGTCCCTTTGATTCAGCCAGTAGTAGTCGTCCACGCGAACGTCGCCGTGGGCGGGAAGCTGATGCGGCCGGACAGCCGCGACGGGCGCCTCGGGCGCCTTCTTGCTGCAGCCGGCCAAAACGCCCAGGATCAGAAGGACGGCCAGGGATACCTTGAAGAACCTGTTCATGCGTTCACCTCTCGGCGGCCACCATGATCTCGGTAGCCAGGAAGGGACAGGGTGTACAGTCGCCGCGGAAAATTGCACGGCGGGCCGTCCGCTGTACGGACGGCCAGGGTATCATGTCCATTGGCGCCGTCAGGCGCCGGGTGTCGGTCACCGTGAACCCGGCAGACTCGATCAGGGCCGTGATCTCCCGCCTGCGGTAGATCCGCGCCCGGGCCCAGCGGTCGTGCAGGCGCTTGGGCCACCAGCTCACCAGGGGCACCCGGTTCCAGGGCAACCACGGCAGATCGGCCCCGTGGGTTTCGAAGATCCACCACCGGTTGGGCACGGTGATGATCAGGCGACCGCCCTGCCGCAGCACCCGCCGCATCTCCGCCAGGGCGGCTCGCTCGTCCGGGACGTGTTCCAGGACGGTGAACGAGGTCACCACGTCCGCGCATCCGTCGGGCAAGGGTATGCGTCCGCTCGTCAGAGCGGACGCCTCCACCCGGTCCCCCCACCCCTCGGCAGCGATTCTTCGCCGAAATTCATCGAGGAACCCCGGCTCCACATCCACGCCCGTCACCCTCTCGAACCTCGGCACCAGCAGCGCCGTCTGCGCCCCGTTGCCGCAGCCGAAATCGACGAGATGCCCGCCGGTGGCGGGCATCAAGGGCGCCACCACCCGCAGGCGCCGGCCCAGCAGGAACTGGCCCTCATCGGCGGGCTTGCCGCCCGCCAGATGGGTCGGGCCTTCGGATGGATCATGCGGGTTCAACCGCACCTCACCTTCTGCTAGAATCGAGGCATGGATGACGACAGGAAAAAACCGGACCCCAGTCTGCCCGACGAGAACGAGCTGCGCAAGGGGCGCAAGTTCGACCTGGGCGAAGCCGTGGCCCGCGAAGCGGGCAACGCCCTCAAGGGGGCCTCGCCCGTGGCCGCTCACGACCAGACGTTGTTCGCGGCCCGCGAACTGGTCGAAGCGGAACTCCGCGACCCGGAGGGGTCGCTGCAGCGCACCCTGCTCAGTCGTCTGGACGCCGACAAGCCACTCGTCGCAAACCACTTCGGCGATGCCGAAGGTCTGCTGCGGCAATTCCTTGGTCGGATCCTCGGATCGGACGTCGCACTCGCGGACCTCGTCCGCGAATGCGATGTCCGCTGGGGCCGCGACTACGGGGAACGCCCCCACTTCGAGTCAGGTGGCGCCGAACCCCACCCCGACGATCCTTACACGCTCCAGGGCGTCAAGGACGACCTGGAGCGTCTCCGGGATTCCCTCGACGACTAGCGTGCCCCCGGCAACACCACCGGCAGCGTCTCCGGATCCAGCAGTTCCGCCAGCCGCGCCGCCACCTCGCCCTCCCCGCTGACCGCGACGGCGCCGCCGTCATCCTGGAGCAGGAAGCCCTCGCGTCCCCGCGACTCCCAAACCTGCGGCATCGTGTAAAGCCGCGGCTTGACCCGCTGCGGCGCACCTTCCTCCGGACAGAAGGTCGTGCAGTTGCCGCAGTCGTTGCAGAGCTCGGCCAGGACGGCGTACTGCTCGCGGGCCGCAAGCCCCTCCACGCCGGATGTGGGCACGCTCACGAAGGCGTTGTTGGGGCACACGGTCACGCAGTTGGTGCAGGCCACGCAGTCGAACATCTCCAGCACGTGATCGACCCGGCGCAGAGGCTTTTCCGATCCGGTCAGGGAATAGCGGGCGCAGCCGGCGGCCGCAGCCAGCCTGGCCGCGGCCGCCTCCACCGCATCGCGATGGCCCGCAACGCGGGCCTCAGCATCCGCGCGCCGCCGCAGCGCGGCCAGATCCGCGAGGCCATTCTCCTTCATGAGCCGCACGAGCTTCCGCAGCCCCTGGGCCATGCGCCCGTACCCTCCGGGCCGCAGCAGGTCGCTGCAGATGGTCACCGGCAACAGGCCGAGGGCGACGGCTTCCTGCAGGTTGTCCTTGTCGATGCCGGCGCTGAAGGCCACGGGCACCGGGGCCTCGTCCTGCAGGCCCAGGCGCAGCACCCCCGGCAGGGCCGTGTGCAGCTTCTCCAGCAGGGTCATCGCCAGCACGTGCAGGGGGCGTCCGCTCAGGTACATGCGGTCGCCGGGCATGACCCCGCGGCGGTTCTCCACCACCAGGGTGTTGGTCAGCTTGATCCCGAAGCGCCGGCCGCAGCCCGCGGCGAAGCTGCGCAGACGATCGATCATCTCCAGGGCCCGGTCGAACTTCAGGTCTTCGGCGAAAGCCTCGGGAGCCAGCACGATGTCGGTGTAGCCGAGCCGGTCCTGCAGGATCTCCCGCACGACCTCCATTCCCAGCAACGTCGGGTTCAGCTTCACCGTGACGTCCAGCCCGTGGGCCGACATCAGATGCTTGACGATGCCTTCGATCTGGTCGGGTGGACAGCCGTGGAACGTGCTCAGGGTCGCCGTGCGCACGATGGTCTCCGGCACCTCGACGTCGCGAAGGTGTGCGAACGGCCCTGAGATCTCGCGTCTCAAGCCGTCGATCATCGCTCCGGGATTCCGCAGCCCCGAGATGAAGTCCGTCATCGCCGTGGACTGCACTCCCGCGAGGTCGTAACCCACCGAGAGTTCGAAGACGTGATCCCCGGTGTCCCCCAGTTCCGCCCGCAAGGGCTCCCACCGCTTCAGAACCGCGAGCATGACCCAGGATTTGACGTACTCCTCCAGGCTGCGCCGCAGCTTGAGCTCCTGGCTCCACTCCACGTTGTAGCCCACGTTCTCCATGTCGATGCAGGGCCGCGGGATGTCCAGCTCGTCCAGGACCTGGACGGTCTTCAGCTCGAAGCTGCGCGCCCCGGCCAGCCATCCCAGCACGATGTTCTGCGCCAGCTGGGTATGCGGCCCCGCCGCCGGGCCGACGGGCGTGGCGGCCTTCAGCTCGTCCAGCGTCCAGCCCAGGTCCACGTCCGGATCGGCACGGAAGAAGCGCCTCCCCGCAAGGGAGAAGATCTCACGGCGGGTCGTCCATTCGTGATCGATGCGCCCGAGCAGGCTCTCCAGGGGCCAGGGATGCAGGGGGATGCCGCGGTCGCTCATGTATGCACGTCTCCGGTAGGGGCCGGCTCGCCGGCCGGATTGCTTCACATCCATCCCACCGATTGTAACCGTTGCCCCCCTGCCAGGCCAGATCAAAGCCCCCGCGACATCGTCGTGGGACGCCCTCCGGACCGGTCACGGCTTCACCCCCATGGACAGCCGCAGGAAGAAGTTCACGATGGCCCCGATCGTCAGGATGGCTCCCAGGACGATCCCCAGCACCGTCTTGATGGTCTGGATCTGGTGGGGCCGCATGAAGATCAGGTGATGGTTCACGTCATCGGGCCGGGGATCATCCAGCCCCGTCGTCACCAGGGTGTAACTCCCGCCGTGCGGGATGTCGAAGGTGCGGTCGGAGATCCTGACCAGGGCGAACCCCGAGCTGCGATTGCGCATGAGCACCCGGGAGCCCTTGTTCACCGAGCCGTCGCTGCCGCGAAGCTCGAAGCCCAGGCCGCTGAACCGCCGGGAAAGCTGGGGGCTCTCGAGCCAGAGCACCGCCTTGCCGGCTTCCGGAAAAGTGACCTCCTGCTCGGCCACCAGGGGCAGAGCCGCGATCCGGTTGCGTTCCCCCAGCTTCGTGGCCGCCGTGATGCAGGTCCAGAGGACGAAGATCCCCAGCGCGAACACGGGCCAGGACAGCCACAGCCCGTTCTGGTAGAAGAACTTCAGGATGGACACGGGCACCTCCGGATTCGAGGCGGTCAACGATCAATCGAGGGCGTCGTTGAAATAGGATCGATGGGCGGGACAGCGGCACGTCTTGTCCCAGGGGTGCTCACAGCCGCGAATGATCGCGACCCGCGCGTCCCCCACGTCCCGCGAGAGCGGGCCGGAGGACGATTCGGTCTCCAGGCCGGTGAAATCGTCCCACCAGGTAGCCACCGTGTAGACGTCGCAGGCCGGGCACAGGAAATAGGCATCGGTGACCTCGTCGCCCATGATGCTGCCGGACATGGAGGCGATCCTGGCCTCGGCGGCGAAGGTGCGGTGGCACTGGAGGCACTTCATGGCAAGGGCTCCCCCGGGTCTGGTGGATCAGCGGGAATCTATCACGCATCACGGTGTTCAAACAATATTGCTCTTTCATTTCCCGGCGGATCGCTCAGAATCGGCTATCATGGCTGCGGACCCCCGACCCAGGAGCGGACATGTCCCCCCGCAATCCACGCAACAAGAAGATCGGCCGCCCCCGACCCGACCACATCCCCACCCCCGAGGAGATCGCCCGGAAGGTGAAGAGCCTCAAGCGCCTGGAATCCCCCGGATTCAACTACCGGGAGCGGTCCCTCGCCCTGCACGGAATGATCTGCGCCAAGTGCGCCCGCGAGTTCACCGAGAAGGACAAGCACCTGCTGACGGTCCACCACATCGACGGCAACGACGCGAACAACCCGACCGACGGTTCGAACTGGGAGAACCTCTGCGTCTACTGCCACGAGGCCGAGCACAGCCGGGGCATGCTGGGCGATTACCTCACCGGCGAGGATTGATTTGACCGGAACCCCCCGGGGGGCTTTGATTGTCCCACTTCAACCGGGAGGCTGCCCATGTCCACCATCCGATCCACCGTCCTCGTCCTGGCCCTGGCACTCGCGCTCCCCTGCGCCGGCCTCGCCGCCGACCTTCCCTCCTACACCCCCGACGCCAACGCCCCGCGCAGCGCCGTGCCCGACGTGTACAAGTGGGACCTCACGGCCCTTTTCGCCACGCCGGAGGCGTGGCGCGAGGAGGCGGCCGCCCTGCAGGAACGCCTGCCGGCACTTCAGGCCTATCAGGGCAAGCTCGCCGACCCGGCCGAACTCAAGCAATGCCTCGACCTCTACTTCGCCCTGCACGACCGCGCCAGCTGGATCACCCAGTACGCCAACCTGGCGCTGGACTCGGAACTGACCGACGAGGCCCTTCAGGCCCGCAGCCAGCAGGGACTGGCCGCCATGGACGAGCTCATGGCCGCCGCCGGGTTCATCAGGAGCGAGATCCTGGCTCTGGACGAGCGAACGCTCCAGGTGGCCTTTGACGACCCTGCAGGGCCCGGCGAGTACCGCAAGTACATCGACAACCTGCGCCGCCGCGAGTCGCGCATCCTGGGGGACGAGGCCGAGCGCATCCTGCAGCTCGCAGGCGACAACCTGTGGGCGGAGATCGACCTCAACGAGATCCCCAGCCCGCTGGAGGACGCCTTCGGCGCCGTCCTGTCGGACATCACCTGGCCGGTGATCCACGACACGGAGGGCAACGAGGTGCAGCTGACCCTGTCCAACCTGGGCCGCTTCCGGGCCTCGCCGGACCGCGCCGTGCGCGCCGAGACCATGGCCGCCTTCTTCGCCACCCTGCGGCAGTTCCAGCACGCCCTGGCCGCCACCCTGGCCGGCCAGTTCAAGCTGGACGTGCTGTTCGCCCGGGCCCGCGGCTACGACACCGCGCTGGAAGCCTACCTGGACAAGGACAACATCCCGGTGAGCGTCCACGACAACCTCATCGCCGCCGTGAACGCCAACCTGGAGCCTCTGCACCGGTACGTGGAACTGCGGCGGCAGGTCATGGGCCTGGACACCGTGCACGTCTACGACCTTTACGTCCCCCTGGTGGCCGCCGCGGAGATGGACGTGCCCTACGCCCGGGCCATGGAGATCCTGCCCGAAGCCCTGGCCCCCCTGGGCCCCAAGTACGTCGAGCGGCTGGGCCACGGGCTGGACCCGAGCAACGGCTGGATCGACGTCTATCCCAGCGATGACAAGGACAGCGGGGCGTTTTCGGCCAGCGTGTACGGCGCCCATCCCTACGTGAAGATGAACTACCAGGACAGCCTGGACGACCTGTCCACCCTGGCCCACGAGTACGGCCACGCCCTGCACAGCGACCTGGCCATGGGCCGCCAGCCGTACCAGGACCACAGGTACGTGCCGTTCCTGGCGGAGATCGCCTCGACCTGCAACGAGATGCTGCTGTCGGACTACCTGGTGCGAACGTCCGAGTCGAAGGAGCAGAAGGCGGGCATCATGGCGGGCGAACTCGAGAGCATCCGCACGACGATCTACCGGCAGACGCTGTTCTCGGAATTCGAGCGGAAGGTTCACGGCTTCGTGGAATCGGGGACGCCCATCACCGCCACCCTGCTGGACGAGACCTACGCCGACCTGATCCGGACCTACTACGGCCCCGGCTTCACCGTGGACGAGAACGACGGCATGGAATGGGCCTACATCCCCCACTTCTACTACAAGTACTACGTGTACGCGTACGCGACGGGACTCAGCAGCGGCATGGCCATCGCCGAGCGGGTGAAGGACCTGGGACAACCCGCCGTCGACGGGTACCTGGCCATGCTGGAAGGGGGATGCAGCGAACCGCCGCTGGATCTGCTGAAGCTCGCAGGCGTGGATCTGACGAAGCCGACGGCCATCGAGGCGGCGCTGAAACGGTTCGACCGGACCGTCACCGAGCTGGCGGAAGTGCTGGGAGTCGACGTACCCTAGCCCACGGCCGCCGGCCCGTCCGCCGCGGGCCACAGGCGCCGCACCTGTTCCCTTATCGATCCCTGCTGGGCGTCGGTCAGGGGACAGGTGGGCGAATTCGCCGTCGTCGTGTCACGATTCTCGATCACCAGCACCGATCCTTCGGCGTCCAGCGTGTGGGTGTGCCATACGCCGCGCTTCACGTTGTAGAGCTTCAAGGGTTCGAGATCCACCGCGTGGACGGCCCCGGCGTCCTCGCGCCCGCTGCCGTCCCCGACGAACAGGATGCAACGGCCGCCCAGCAGGACGAAGACCTCGTCGGTCTCGTCATGCCTCTGCATGGTCGTCAGGTTCTCGGGCAACAGGTCCGGGATGAAGTTGAGGACCGCCGCCCGCCAGGCCTGGAAGTCAACCAGGGGCCGGTACCCGGGGCCGTCGTGGGACGCGATCTCGATCAGTGCGGGGTCGATGGGCATGGGGCGACGATCCTTCCGGTTGGGACGACGCCTGCGAAGGTAACACCCCGATCCCCCGTTGTCCGGCGGGAAAATGGCCGTCCCCTCAGCGCAGCCTGAGCCTGCGCCCCGCCTGGAGGGCGGCCTTGACGGGCTTGCGGTTGGCGATCCTCTGCAGGGAATGGAGGATCCCCCCGAGCCGCCGCGTCCGCTCCAGATCGGCCTGGAAATCTTCCCCCTCCGCTGCGATCCGGCGCTCCAGGCGCTCACCAACGAAGGCGACCAGCTGCAGGTCGAGATGGTTGAGCTGCCGGATGCGCTCGGCCAGGCCGCCGGGCAAGCCCGGGCCGCCCTGCCCGGACCGGGTGAAGTCGACGTTCCTGCGGGGATAGGCGACCCTGCCCCAGCCCAGCGCGCGCTTCATCAGGACCACCGACTCGTCGAATCGCTCCTGGAGGCCCGCCACCAGAAAGTGGTCCTCGAGGTTGGCCTGGGCCCGCCGCAGGGCCTCGTCGGGCAGGGGTTCGGGGTAGGGAGACAGCGGATGCTGGAAGTCCACCCAGCCGGAGATCAGCCGGGTCTGGAAGTTGAGGGCGTTCCGTTCCTGCTGGAAGTCCAGGAAGGCCTCCAGGGACTTCAATCTCTCGGCGGGGATGCCCATCTCCTCGGCCCGCTCGGGCCGCCGCACGAGGTTGCGGTACTTGGAGACGGTCCGCTTGACCGGATCGCGCAGGATGGTGATGTAATCGCATTCCCGCCCGATGAACCGGTCCAGGCCGTAAGGCATGTGTCCCCGGAAACAGAGGGCGCCGGCGGTCCGGTCGGGGGTCAGGGAGGCCAGGACCTCGGGGGCGTCGGGGCGGTGCAGGTCGCAGATGACCGTCCGCGACCGGGGATATTCCCTCGCGAGGATGGCATGCAGGGTCGAACCCGCCGCCTTGGGGATGTGCACGAAGACCACCGGCCTGGTCTGCTGTCGCCTGTCCGTCACGCCCTCCGCCCCTTCAGTAGTTGTAGTCCAGGTCGGTGTCGGCCCGGGTCATCAGCAACCGCGTCGAATGTTCGAAGTGCTCCTGCAACGGCGCGTGTTCGGGTCTGCAGCCGCAATGCCCGGTGATCCAGGCCCTGGCCGAGGTGAACAGGTAGCCGTTGTTCCGCAACATCCGCCGGAATCCCCGGTGGTTGGAGATGGTGCAGGTGGCCTCGGCCACGCCCCGGCTCCTGAACCAGGAGTCGGCCGCCTCCAGCAACCGGTTGGAGAGGGCCCTGTCATCCTGGGGCGCCATCAGATCCACGACGAACCCGCGGCGGAGCGGACCCGCACCCTCCTCCCGCACGACCACGTATCCCGCCAGGCGCCCGGACCGGCGGGCGGCCAGGGTCGTGTATCTGCGGTTGGGACAGTCCCGGAAACGCCAGTTCAGGAAGGCCCGGTCCCGGACGGCCACCATGGCGAAGGTGGGTGCGATCTCCTCCCAGAGATCGTCGAACTCCGGGCCGAAGTCGCCGACCTCCTCGATGACGGCCGACCGGTCCACCGGCCCCCGCAGGACCAGACGCGCGAGGCCGGAGGCCAGGGAAACCGGGGCGGTGCCCAGGAAGGCCAGGACGGGATTCATCCCCTGGGCCCGCAGGAACCGCCGGGGGCGCAGCATCCGCTTGCAACTGACCAGCCTGGTGATCTCGAAGGCCCCGAACTTGAGGGGCAGCCTGGCGAGATCGTACGAGCTGGCGGTCCCTGCGATGAGCTTCTCGGACCTTGAGGCGATTTCCACGAAGAAACGGTACCCCTGGGGGCGGTGTTCCTTCCGGAGGGCCAGCTCCGAGCCCCAGGCAATGGGGTAGATCCGGTCGTCCACCTTCATCCAGGTGGAGAGCAGGCCCAGGAATCCCACAGGTTCGCCGTCGCAGGTCATGACCATGGAGTTGTGGCCGCCCGGCAGGTGATGGGGATTCCGGTCGTACTTCCAGGACCAGGTTTCGGCCATGTCGGCTCGAAAGGCCTCGCCCCAGATTTCGCCCAGGATGTCCAGGAGCTTCTCGCGGTCCTCCGGGAGGAAGCGCCGCATCGCATAGACGCCCGGGGTGGCGGCTTCATCGCGCACCGGACGGACCTCGCCCAGCATCAGTCCGCACCCAGGATCTCGAGCCTACCGGCGAGATAAAGTTCGCGGCTTTCCGCCCGCCTGATCTTGCCGCTGGACGTGCGGGGGATGCCGCCGGGCTTGACCATCACCAGGTCGTGCAGCTGGAGTTCGTGATCCAGGGCGACCCGGTCCCGCACCGCCCCGAGGATCCGCCCCGCCAGCTCGCCGTCGGCCTCGGATTTCAGCCGGTGGAAGAAGGACCGGCTCACCTCGGCCGCCACGACCAGCTTCTCCTGTTCGCCGTCGTCGACGGCGAAGGCGGCGGTGCCGTTGGGGGCGATCCCCTCGTGCGCCTCTTCCACGCTCAGCTCGACGTCGTTGGGATAGTAGTTGCGGCCCCGGATGACGATCAGGTCCTTCAGACGGCCGGTGATGAACAGCTCGCCCCCGCGCAGGAAACCCAGATCTCCGGTCCGCATGAACGGGCCGCGTCCCTCGTCGGTCCGAGCCCCGAAGGTCTCGACGCTTCCGGTGGGATTGTTGAAGTAACCGCGGGCCACGCTCTCCCCGCCGACCCAGATCTCTCCGATCTGCGAATCGGCGCACACTGATCCGCTTTCCGGTTCCACCACGAGGACCTCGAGGTCGGTGGCCGCCCGCCCGCAGCCCACCAGCTGGCGGGAACCCGGACCGGGCAGGCGCCGGGTCTGGATCCGGTTTTCGGCCAGCGCCCCGCCGTCGACCCTCACGATCTCCGGCTGCCGGGGACGCGGCCCGCCGGTGGCGATCAGCGTCACCTCGGCCAGACCGTAGCAGGGGAAGAAGGCCTCCTTGCGGAATCCGTACCGCTCGAAGGCCTTGGCGAAGCGTTGCAGGGTGCCGGCCCGGACCGGCTCGGCGCCCACGTAAGCCACCTGCCAGCGGGAGAGATCGAGGTCGAGCCCCCCATCCGCCGCCGCAGCCGCCTGGGCGCAGAGATCGTAGGCGAAGTTGGGACCGCCGCAGGTCGTGCCCCGGTAGCGTGAGATGGCCTCGATCCAGGCGAGCGGCCGCTTGAGGAACGCCAGCGGAGGGATCTGGTAGGTCGCGCCGCCGACGTAGACCGGCTGAAGGAGGTTGCCGAGCAGGCCCATGTCGTGGAAGACCGGCAGCCAGGACACCCCCACCAGACTGGAGTCGTGCTCCATGGAATCGAGGATGGCCCGCTCGTTGTGCATGATGTTGCCGTGGCTGACCATCACCCCCTTGGGCGCGGCGGTGCTGCCGGACGTGTACTGCAGGAAGGCGATGGCCTCCGGGGGGAGGGGGACTTCCCGCCAGGCGTCGGTCGCCTCGGGGCCGATGGCGTCGGTGGCGATCACGGCCATCGCACCCGGCGCCAGCTGGTTCACCATGGCCTCGACGCCCGGGGCCACCTCCGCCACGGTCAGGACCGCAGCGGGGCCGCAATCCTTCACGATGCCGAGGAGCCGGCCGTCCAGCTGGTTCTTGCGGGGAGGATAGGCGGGCACCGCGATCATCCCGGCGTAGAGGCAGCCGAAGAAGGCCGCGGCGAATTCCAGGCCGGGAGGGTAAAGCATGAGCATCCGGCTGCCGGGCCTGAACCGATCCTGGAGCCCGGCGGCGACGGCCCGGGCGGAGGCGTCCAGTTGGGCGTAGGTCAGGCGGTCGGCCTCGTTCACCCCGTCCCGCAGGAACCCGTAGACCTGTTTCTGAGGAGTCTCCTGCGCGCGCCGCCTCAGGACGGCCCCCAGGTCACCTTCGGGAGAGCTCAGGTCGGGACGCGGTGCGGGCAGACTCATGCGATGGACCTGCCCAGATCCAGCTTGCCGACCAGGAAATCCACCAGCGAATCGATGGTCGGGTGGTCCCACAGCAGGGTCGGTTCGAGCTCGACCCCCAGCGACTTCTCCAGCAAGCCGGTGAACTTCATCGCCTGCAGGGAATCGAATCCGAGCTGGGCGAAGGTCCTGGTTGTGTCGATGTCCTCCGGGGCCACCTGGGCCAGACCGGCGACCGCCGTCACCAGACCCTTGCGGACCTCATCCTCGCTCCGCGGCAGACGATCGAAGACCAGGCCTTTCTTCCTGCGTCCCAGGCCCACCACCGAAAGCACTTTCGTGACCATTGCACCCATAAGGTTCTCCTCGTCTTGGCCGGCCCGACGGCCGGCGGGTATGCGCCGCCTCAGGCCACGGCGCGATCGTCGCCCAGAGCAGCCTTGCGCTTGTCTTCCGGCGTTTCCACCACGTTCCAGACCAGACCGACCGCTTTGAGCATCCGGATCATCACGGCTCCCAGATCGGGCTCGTACCAGCGGAAACCGTGGAATGCGTCCCGCGGAAAGGCGTGGTGGTTGTTCTGCAGTCCCTCGCCGCAGCCGACGAAGGCCACCAGCAGGTTGTTGGTGCTGTGGTCCCGGGTGCGGTGCACGTAGGGGCGCAGGCCGATCATGTGGCAGATCGAACCGACGCACCACAGCACGTGATCCACCACGCAGATCCGGACCAGGCCGCCCCACAGGAATCCGAGGAAGGCTCCCTGCCACGAACCCGCGATGAGGCCCCCGGCCACCGTCGGCAGGAGCAACCCCAGGAAGAAGAAGGGGAAGTAGAGCTGGTGGATCCTGAACACCTGACGGTCGTTCATCATGTCCCGGGCGAACATTCCCCAGTTGCTGATCCGGTCGGAGAACATCCAGGCGATGTGGCCCTGCCAGAATCCCTTGATCACCCGCCACAGGCCCGACCCCTCGACGAGCTGGGGCGAATGGGGATCGCCCTCCTGGTCGCTGAGCCGGTGGTGGCGGCGATGGGTGGCCACCCACCAGATGATCGGCCCCTGACCCGCCATGGAACCCAGCGCCCCCAGCACCATGCGCATGGCCGGACTGGTGTCGAAGGACCGGTGGGCGAAATGGCGGTGGAATCCCACCGTCAGACCCATGATGGTCAGGAAGTAACCCGCCAGGAAGACACCGATCTCCATCCCCCCGATCCCCCGGGTGAAGGCCAGATAGATGGCCAGGATGGTGGCGAGGAAGGGCACGACGATGATCAGCCCCGCGACCGTCCGTAGACGGCGCCGCTCCGTCGGACCGGCCACCGTATAGGGCGACAGGTCCAGGCCGGACATGGTTTCGTTGGCCACGAGCTAACCCTCCACGGAAGGAGACATGCCGGCGTCGGACCGGCGTTGACCCTTGAACGACGAGGCGTCCGGGTAATGGACGTCCCAGGCCCAGTGCGCCCGGTCCAGGAACCGCACGATCAGCCCGCACACGTCCAGCTGCCACCAGCGCAGCCGGTTGTCCGCCGCCCTGGGAAAGGCATGGTGGTTGTTGTGCCAGCCGCCCCCCAGCGAAGGCAGGGCGATGATCGCCAGGTTGCGGCTCTGTTCCCGGGTGGGAAACGGTCTGCTGCCGAAACGGTGGCAGAGGGAGTTGACCCCCCAGACCGCGTGGTGCACGAGGAAGATCCTGCCCAGTCCCCCCCAAAGCAGGCCCTTGAACGCACCGAGCGCGGTCCCGTCGTACAGCAGACCGGCCGCCGCCGGAATCGCCAGGCCGAGTACCATCCAGACGAAGTAGAGCTGGTTGAGCCGGAACAGCCGGGAGTCCTTGACCAGATCGGGGATGTACCGCAGCCAGTCCGACTGGACGGGCTGGAAGAGCCAACCCATGTGGGCGTGGAACAGACCCGCCAGGCGTCCCCGCAGACCCGGGCCGTTCAGGCAGGGCGAATGCGGATCGCCTTCCTGGTCGGAGAAGGCATGGTGCCTCCGGTGGGTGCTGGCCCAGTAGAGGGCCGGCCCCTGGGCGGCCATGGAACCGAGGACGACCAGGGCCCCCTCGATGAACCCGGTGGTCCGGAATGCCCTGTGCGAAACGTAGCGATGAAGGCCCAGTTCGACCCCGATCACCGTCAGGACGTACATCACCAGCAGAATGACCCAATCGAAGGTGGTGACCCCCGTCTCGAAGGCCAGCCAGACGGCCGCGAGGGCGCCGGCGGCAGGGGTCCACACCACCGCGTGGGTGATGAGGGCCATGGCGCGGCGGCCGGCGGCGTTCGTTTCGAGGGCGCCTGATGCTGTTGATGGCATGGGTGGACTCTCCGGAAGGCGGGAAATCGTGAATCTCGACTCCCGCAGCGGTCCGATCCTGACTTGATTCGGGATTAATCATATCTTTTTTATATGATTTTGGCTATCAAAATTATTGTGCCGTCGAAATTGAGTCTCCATCAAAATGGGCCAATAATTTGGTATAAAGAGTCAAAATATTTGATTTTTTGTAAAATATTTGCCCCAAAATTCAGCCTGACACAATTTCGACGGCACAACCAGGGCCTTCAGCGGGAGGGAAATAGGTCCACCAATTCCCCGATTCCATCGATCACCAGGTCCGGTCCCGCCGCCCTGATCAGCCCCGGCGCCGTCAGCCCGTACATGCAGCCCACCGAAACCGCCCCGAACTCCCTCGCCGCGTTGATGTCGTTGGGGCTGTCCCCCACCACGACGATCTCGGCGGCGGGAACGCCCAGGCCCGCGGTCAATTGCCGGAGATGCCCGGGGTCGGGCTTGATCGCCGGAGTCTCGTCCCCGGCCACGACGTTCCGGAAGGCGTCCTTGATGTTCAGCCCCTGCAGGATCTGGTCGGTGAACAGACGGGGCTTGTTGGTGGCAAGGAGCAGGGGAAAGGACCGGAAGTGCATCAGGACGTCCAGCACCCCGGGGTAAAGACGGGTGTTGTCCAGGAGGTGACGTCCGTAGTGGTCCCGGAAGACCCCCAGGCCCTCCTCCAGCTTTTCGGGGGACACCGGCAGGCCGGCGTCCCCCGTCATTCCGCTGCGCACGTCGTGGCCGAGCATGCGCTTCACCAGGTTCACCACTCCGTCCCCGACGTAGCGCTGGGCGGTCTGCACCGGCAACTCCGGCAGCCCGAAGTGTGCCCGCACGAAGTTGGCCGACCGGGCGATGTCGAGCCCCGAGTCGACCAGGGTGCCGTCCAGGTCGAAGATGAAGGCGGCGGCGCGGCGTCCCTTGAACTTGCCCATGCGTCTCCTACCCCGCGATCACGCGGGCCTTGTAACCGTAACGGATGACCTCCCACGCCGGCCCGTGCTGCAGGCGGCGGAAGACGATCTCCACCTCGGTGCCGATGTCGACCTCGTCGGGCGGCGCCTCGCTGATCATGACGGTCAGGCGCACCCCGTTCTCCAGCTCGACGATGGCGTTGACGTAGGGTTTCTGGTCGTCGAACTCCGCGGGGGGAATCCACACCGTGGTGAAGGTGACGACCTTGCCGCGCCGCGGCAGCTCGACGGTCTCGAACTCGCGGGCGAAGCACTTGCGGCAGACCCTGCGCGGGGGGAAGTGGATCTCGCCGCACTTGGTGCACTTGCCGGCCTCCAGACGGTAGCGCTGGGGCTTTTCCCGGTGATAACGCGGACTGATCATTGTTCCACCTCCAGGATGTGCACGGTGCAGCTGCCGCCCGATCCGCCCATGTTCTGGGCCAGGCCGCGCCGGGGGTTCTTCAACTGGCGCCCACCGGCGTTGCCGGTGAGCTGGGCGTAGAGCTCGCAGATCTGGGCGATGCCCGTGGCCCCCACCGGATGTCCCTTGCTCTTCAGACCGCCCGAGGTGTTGACGGGGAACTCGCCGTCGCGCGCGGTCTTGCCGGCGGCGGCCGCGGGTCCGCCCTGTCCGGGCTCGAAGATCCCCAGTTCCTCGGTGCAGACGATCTCCGCGATGGTGAAGCAGTCGTGGACCTCGGCGAAATCGATGTCCCGGATGGTCAGGCCGCATTGCTTGAACGCCCGCTGCGCCGCCAGGCCGACCACCGGGATCGTCGAGGGATCCTTGCGGTCGTGCAGGGCGATGGCGTCGGTGGCGTGTCCCGACCCGATGATCCTCACGATGGGCTTGCCCAGCTTGCGGGCGACCTCGACCGGGGCCAGCAGGACGCAGGCCGCCCCGTCGGTCACGGGCGAGCAGTCGAACAGGCCCAGGGGCTCGGCGACCCTGACGGCGCCCAGCACGGTCTTCTCGCTGATCTCCATGGGGAACTGGGCCTTGGGGTTCTTCGCCCCGTTGCGGTGGTTCTTCACCGCGACCGCGGCCAGCTGCTGCGGCGTGGTGCCGTGCTTGGCCATGTGGGCCTTGGCGATCATGGCGTACAGGCCTGGGAAGGTGACCCCGTTGTAGGCCTCGTATTCCTGGTCCGCCGCGGTGGCCAGGCAGTAGGTGGCGTCGGCGCCGTCGTTCATCTTCTCCACGCCGCCGGCCAGGACGAAGTCGCTGGCTCCGCTGGCGACCTCCAGGTAGGCGGCCCGGAAGGCGGCGCCGCCCGAGGCGCAGGCCGATTCCACGCGAGTGGCGGCCAGGCCCCTGAGCCCCGCGTAATCGCACAGGACCGATGCCAGATGCTCCTGGCCCACGAACAGCCCGCTGGTCATGCATCCGATGTAGGCCGACTGCACCTGGTCGCGCTTGATTCCCGCATCCTCGATACAGTCGGCGCAGGCGATGGCGAACAGGTCCCGCAAGGAGGTATCCCAGAGTTCCCCGAAGGGCGTCAAGCCCATGCCGATGACAGCAACGTCTCTCATGTCGTCCTCCTTTCTAGACCTCGTTCATGCGGATCTTGCCGCGGTAAGCCACGTACTTCCCGTAGTCCAGATGGATGCGGCGGTCCGCGAGGAGCCCCCGCACCGTCGGCGCCAGTCCCTGCACCTTCGGCAACCGGTCGGTGCAGCGCAGGATGAACGAATCGCTGCCCGCGCCGCTGCCGAACGAGGTGATCAGGATGTGGTCGCCGGGCTTGGCCACGTCCAGGCAGGCGGCCAGTCCGGTGGGCGACGAACCGCTGTAGGTGTTGCCCATCAGGTTCACCACCCAGCCCTGCTCCATCTGCTCCTGGGTGAAGCCCAGGGTCTTGCCCGCCTTCAGGGGGAACTTCCCGTTGGGCATGTGGAACACCGCGTACCGGAAGTCGGCCGGCTTCATGCCGCTCCTGTCGAGAATGCCGCGGGTCGCGTTCAGGACGTGGTGGAAGTAGGCGGGCTCGCCGGTGAACCGTCCGGCGTGCCGGGGATAGAACTCGCCCTCCCGCCGCCAGAAGTCGGGCGTGTCCGAGGTGAAGGAGTAGGTGTGCAGGATCTCGGCCACCAGGTTGTCCCCGCCCATGATGAAGGCGGACCCGCCGGCGGACGCCGTGTACTCCAGGGCGTCGCCGGGGGCGCCCTGGCTGGTGTCCGCGCCGATGCCCAGGGCGTACTTCATTTCGCCGCTCTTGACGTGGCTGTAGGCCACGTACATGGCCTCGCTGCCGGCCTTGCAGGCGAACTCGAAGTCGGCGACGTGGCACTCGGGACCGATGCCCAGGGCGTCGATGACCACGGTTCCCGAAGGCTTGACTGCGTAGGGATGGCTCTCCGACCCGATGTAGCAGGCCCCGATCAGCTGGGGATCGATGCCCGCCCGCACCAGCGCCGACCGGGCGGCGGCCACGCTGATGGTGATGGTGTCCTCGTCGGGGCCGGGCACGGTCTTCTCTTCGAGCAGGAGTCCCCGCTTGAAGGCCTCCGCATCCGCTCCCCACTGGTTCGCGATGTCATCGGCTTTGATTCTGAAGCGCGGCACGTAAGCGCCATAACCCACAATCCCGTACATGGTTGCCACTCCTTCTCCGTCAGGAAAAAAACACCGGGCGCGATTGTACCAGCACCGCACCCGGAGCACAAGGATGGCGAATGGACGTTTTCAGCCGAGGGCCACGTCCAGCGTCATCATCAGGGCGAACCCCAGCATGGCCCCGATGGTGGCCAGGTCGGTGTTCTTCTGGAGCTGGGATTCGGGGATGAGCTCCTCCACGACCACGTAGATCATCGCCCCGGCGGCGAAGCTGAGGGCGTAGGGCAACAGGGGGCGCATCAGCAGGACCGCGCTGGCCCCCAGGACGCCGGCGATCGGTTCGACGACGCCCGACGCCTGGCCGTACATGAAGCTCTTCCGCCGGGACCAGCCCTCCCGCCGGAGCGGGGCGGCCACCGCCAGGCCCTCGGGGAAGTTCTGGATGCCGATGCCCAGGGCCAGGGCCACGGCCCCCCCCATGCTGGCGGAGTCGACGCCGGCGGCCACGGCGCCGAAGGCCACGCCCACGGCCAGCCCCTCGGGGATGTTGTGCAGGGTGATCGCCAGAACCAGCAGGACGCTGCGGTGCCAGCTGGTGGTGATGCCCTCGGCCTCCTCGCGGGGGAAACCCAGGTGCAGGTGAGGCAGGATCTTGTCGATCAGGTAGAGGAACGCCCCCCCGACCAGGAAGCCGATCACGGCCGGGCGCCAGCCATCCCCCCCGTCCGCTTCGGCCATCTCGATGGCCGGGGCCAGCAGGGACCAGAAGCTGGCGGCGATCATGACCCCCGCCGCGAAACCCAGCATGGCGTCCAGCAGCTTGCGGTTGACGGTCTTGAAGACGAAGATGGCGGCGGCGCCCAGGGCGGTGACGCCCCAGGTGAACAGGGTGGCGACCAGGGCCTGCTTGACGGCGCCGAGTTCGAGGAACCATGGGGGCATGCGCTTGCACCTCCGCCCGGCGAGGGCTCGTCGTGAAGTCCGGCCCGGGCCTTTCAGGTCGCATGCGGGCTGAAGGATCCGGGCCGACGGAAGCTCTTCTCAGGATACCATCGAACGCGGCGCCCGCCAACGGAAGGCTGGAGCGAGGATGAACCGTTGATCCCGGCGTGGGATGGGGACTATGATCCGGCCCGGCCAGCCGCAGCAGGTCCGTCACCGATTCAAGGAGGGCAGGTGAATCCCCTCGTTCTCAGCATGATTCTCTACAGCGTCGTCATCCTGGGGGTCGGCGTCCTCGCCGCACGCAGCAACCGCACCCTGGGCGACTACCTGCTGGCCGGCCGCCGTCTCGGTCCCTGGGTGGCCGCCTTCAGCGAGCGCGCCAGCGGGGAATCGGCCTGGCTGCTCATCGGGCTGCCGGGCCTGGCCTTCGCCACCGGGGCGGGTGCCGTCTGGGTCGGCGTGGGCTGCTGCACAGGGATCGCCTTCAGCTGGATGGCGATCGCCCGCCGCCTGCGGGAGGAGACCGAGCGGTTCGATTCCCTGACCCTGGCCGACTACTTCGAGTCCCGCTTCCGTGACTCGAGCCGCATCCTGCGCTCCGTCGCGACGGTCATCATCCTGTTCTTCTTCACCTTCTACGTCGCGGCCCAGTTCCTGGCCGCGGGCAAGGTCCTGAACTTCTACCTGGAGATCCCGCCCATCTGGGGCATGGCCATCGGGGCGGTGCTGGTGCTGTTCTACACGGCCGCCGGCGGCCTGCTCGCCGTGTCCTGGACCGACCTGATCCAGGGGATCATCATGCTGGCGACCCTGGCCGTCCTGCCGCTGGCCGTCCTGGCCGAACTCGGCGGGCCGGGCGTCCTTCAGGCCAGGCTGGCGGATTTCGGGGGATCCTTCCTCGACCCGGCCCCCGGCAACTCGGCCTGGGCGGCGGCCAGCGGGGTGCTGGGGAGCCTGGCCATCGGCCTGGGCTACATGGGGCAGCCCCACCTGGTGCTGCGGTTCATGGCCATCACCTCGCCCCGGGACGTGCGCAAGGGACGCTTCATCGCGGTCGGCTGGGCGGTCATCGCCTTCCTGGGAGCCATCCTGATCGGACTGACGGGTCTGGCCTGGTTCGGCCCCGAGGCGATGGGAGACGGCCGGCTCATCGCCGACCAGGAGCAGCTCATGCCCCTGATGGCCAGATCGTTCATGCCCGAGTGGCTGGCGGTGCTGATGATCGTCGGCGCCATCGCCGCCATGATGTCCACCGCCGACAGCCAGCTTCTGGCCAGCGCCAGCGCCGTCAGCGAGGACATCTACCGCCGCATGATCGATCCCCGGGCCTCCGAGCGCCGGCTGGTGGCGATCGGGCGATGGGCCACCATCGGCGTGGGGGCCCTCGCCTTCCTCCTGGCCTGGAAGGCGGACGATTTCGTCTACAACATGGTCCTTTACGCCTGGGCGGGGCTGGGCTCGGCCTTCGGTCCGCCCCTGCTGCTTTCCCTGCACTGGCGCGGCGTCAGCAGGGCCGGGACCCTGGCCGGATTCATCACCGGAACCGTCACCGTCATTCTCTGGTACAATATTCCCGTGCTCAACGGGCTGCTTTACGAGATGATCCCGGGATTCTTGCTATCGCTCGCGGCGACCGTTTCTTTCAGCATGATCCGTCCCGACTCGCCTGAACAGGAAGTGTGACATGGCCCGCAAGGACGACGAACTGCTCCAGACCGGAAAGCGCAAGAACCACGGCGGTTCCCGCAGGGAAACGCCGAAGATCATCTGGCTGGGGCTTGCCGTCTGCATCATCGGGGCGGCCCTGCTGTTCCGCTCGCCCGGGGGCGACGTCCCCACGGGGATCGGCGAGTCCCGGACGGTCATCACCGTTCCGGGCGAGGATACCGGGCCTGCGGGGACCGACTCCCTGGACGTCGCCGGCGACTCCCTCGGCGCTCCCCCGGTCCAGCGGTCCGGCGAGGTCGACGTGGCCGACGTCGGCACCCGGCTCACCCCGGAAACCCCCGAGACCGCCGCGAAGAAACCCGCATCGGACGCGGACGGGGGCGTCAAGCTCGTCAACCTGACCCCCGAATCCCCCGAGGCGCCGACGGAAGGCCCGGCCCAGGATGCCGGCGTCGGGACCACCGCCGCGGACCGCCCGGCGGCGAAAACCACGCCGCCCGCCGTCCCCGCCGACGAACCGGCCCCCATCGCGCCCCAGGAGGAAGGTCCCTACCTGGTCCAGGTGGGATCGTTCGGCGATGCGGCCAACGCCGACCTCGAGGCCGCCCGCCTGCAGAAGATGGGCTGGGACGCCCGGGTCAAGGTGGCCAACATGGCCGACTCATCCATGATCTTCCGGGTCCGGATCGGCTACTTCCCCGACCGCGCGACGGCCGAGGCCTTCATCAAGCAGAACAGGAAACACATTCCGGCGGCCATTCCGGTCCACCGGTAATCCGAGGAGAAGCCATGACCAGAGCCGCCATCATCGGCACGGGGTTCCACGTGCCGCAGCGGGTCGTCACCAACGAGGACCTGACCGCCTGGATGGACACCTCGGACGAGTGGATCACCCAGCGCAGCGGGATCAGGGAGCGACGCTGGCTCGAGATCGGCGCCGACGGCCGCACCGTCGAATCCGGGGCCGAGATGGGCGCACGGGCTGCCCGCATGGCCATCGAGGACGCCGCCATCGAACCCGCCGCCATCGATCAGATCATCTACGCCACCCTGAATCCCGACGTCTTCTTTCCCGGCAACGGGGTCTTCATCGAGGATCTCCTCGGCCTCAAGACGGCCGGCGCCATGGACATCCGCAACCAGTGCACCGGGTTCGTGTACGGACTCGCCGCTGCGGACGGTTTCATCCAGGCGGGCATCGCCCGCACGGTGCTGGTGATCGGGGGCGAGATCCAGTCCACCGCCCTGGATCTCTCCACCAGGGGCAGGGAGATGGCCGTGCTGTTCGGCGACGGCGCCGGGGCTGCCGTGGTCCAGGCCTGCGACGAACCCGGGCGCGGCGTGCTGGCCTCGGTCCTGCACAGCCAGGGGCGTTTCGCCCATGACCTGATGCTGCGGTCGCCCGAGGCCGTGGTCCCCGGCCGAATCACTCCCGAACATCTGGCCCAGGGACAGCACCACCCGACCATGGACGGATCCCTGGTCTTCAAGCACGCCATCCGCAGGTTCTGCGAGGCCATCGAGGAGGTCCTGGAAAAAGGCGGGGCCGCCATCGGCGACGTCGACCTGCTGGTCCCCCACCAGGCCAACCAGCGCATCACCGAAGCGGTGGGCGCCCGCATGGGCCTGGCCCCCGAAAAGGTGTTCAGCAACATCGCGAAATACGGCAACACCACCGCCGCCACCATTCCCATCGCCCTGGCCGAGGCCGTGCGCGAGGGCAGGCTCCGCCGCGGCCACCTCGTGGTGACGGTGGCCTTCGGCTCGGGCTTCACCTGGGGGGCCAACCTCATCCGCTGGTGATCGCCCGCAGACCCCGCAAAGAGACGGCCCCCGCCGTTGACGGCGGGGGCTGTTTTCAGCGAGCCGCAGGGGTATCAGGCCAGTTCCGCGTCCTCACCCTGCAGGATGCACTTGACCTTGAAGCTCAGGGCCATGATGCCGACCGCGAGCCGCTCGTTGCGGACGGCCACACCGTCGGGAACCTTCAGGTCGGTGGGGGCGAAGTTGAAGATCCCCACCACGCCGGCTGCGACCAGCCGGTCGGTGACCGCCTGGGCGTGGGCGGCCGGAACGGTCAGGATGGCGATCCGGACGTTCTCCTTGCGGATCACCGACTCCATCTCGTCCATGTCCCGGATGGGCTGGCCGCGGATCTCGAGGCCGCGTAGCTTGGGATTGACGTCGAAGATGCCCCGCACGGGGAATCCCTGGACGTCCAGGTTCTGGTAGTTGGCCAGGGCCTGGCCCAGGTGGCCCGCCCCGACGATCACCGTCGGCACCGGCTCGGCGATGCCGATGATCTGCTCGAGAGCCGGCACCAGCTTGGCCACCTGGTAGGGTCGGCCCGGCCGGCTGAATCCCCCGAAGTAATGGAAATCATGGCGCAACTGGCTGGCCTTGATGTCCAGGGATTCGGCGAGCTGGCGGCTCGACACGTCCTCGACTCCGATGGCCTGCAGCAGCTTCAGCTTCTCCAGGTACAGGGGCAGCCGGTGGATGGTGGCATCGGGGACGTCGCAACCCTTGCGCTTCTTTCTCAACCTGGGGCCTCCAGCATGTGATTGGATTAACATTCGGTCTACAACCGCAGCGGATTCTGTTACGGTTTTGACAGCATACTGTACTTCACCTGTCAATTTTCGTCAAGGGGGCCAACGAACCGGCGGCGGGTTCCGCCGCGGCGCCGCCGGGATCAAGATTTATTGGAGCTTTGTCCCTGCGCCCCATATCTTTGCCCGGTCCATCGCCTGCGCCAAAGACGGACAAAGCGACCGACATATCCGGAAACCGAGCAGAACCGACCTGGACGGGTGATCATGGGTAACCGTTTCCTGATCGAGGATCCCTGGCTCCTGAATCCGTTGCCCCTTTACGGGGAACTGGGACCCGCGGACTACGCCGCGCTCGGATTCATGTGCGGACTCGAGGTTCACCAGCAACTGCTGACCAGGCGGAAGCTGTTCTGCCGCTGCCCGGCCGGGCAGTACAACCAGGGCGAACACCAGGCCGAGGTGCTGCGGCACATGCGGCCCACCCTCTCGGAGATGGGCGAGTACGACGGCACCGCCCTGATGGAGTTCAAGACCCGCAAGGAGATCATCTACCACCTCAACCAGAACACGGTCTGCACCTACGAGATGGACGACGCCCCCCCGTTCGAGATGGACGACGAGGCCCTGGACATCAGCATCGCCATCACCATGATGCTCGGCTGCAACGTGGTCAGCGAGGTGCACATCACCCGCAAGCAGTACCTGGACGGCAGCATTCCCACCGGTTTCCAGCGGACCGCCATCATCGGCACCGACGGCGACGTCCCCTTCCGGGACCGCACAGTACACATCCGCCAGCTCAGCATCGAGGAGGATTCCTGCCGGGAAGTCAGCGACCAGGGCCACGTTCGGGTCTACCGGACCGACCGCCTGGGCATGCCCCTGATCGAGACCGTCACCGACCCCGACATGAAGACCCCGGAGGAAGCCATGGCTGTCGGCCAGGTGCTGCGCCACCTGTGCCGGTCCAGCGGCATGGTCCGCACCGGCAGCGGGGCAGCCCGCCAGGACGTCAACGTCTCGGTCACGGGCGGGACGCGCATCGAGATCAAGGGCGTCCCCAGCCTGAGGGCCATCCCCCGCCTCACCCACAACGAGGCGCTGCGCCAGCGCACCCTGCTCGGCATCCGCGGGGAGCTCCAGCGGCGGGGGATCACCGCCGACGACATCGCCGACACGGGATTCGACGTGACGGCCATCGTGCGCGGCACCGAGTGCCGGTTCATCCGCAAGGCCGTGGACAAGGGGGCGTCCGTCATGGCCATCCCCCTGCCCGGGTTCCAGGGACTCCTCGAGGTCCAGACCCAGCCCCGCACCAGCTTCCTGAAGGAATTCAGCGACCGCATCCGCGTGATCGCCTGCATCGACGACCTGCCCAACCTGGCCCTGTCGACCCAGGACGTCCCGACCCTCAGCAGCCGGGACTGGAACCGGGTGGCCAACGTCTGCAAGGTGGGCCAGGACGTGCCGGTGGTCCTGGTCTGGGGGCCCGAGCGCGACACCCGGACCGCCGGGAAGGAGATCGCCATCAGAGCCCGGGAGGCCGTCGCCGGCGTCCCCCAGGAGACCCGGCAGGCCCTGGACGACGGGACCAACGGCTTCGAGCGCGTCCTGCCGGGCGCCGACCGCATGTACCCGGACACCGATCTGCCGCCCATCGGGTTGAGCGACGAGCGGGTGGACGCCATCAGGGCCTCCTTGCCCTCTCCCCCCTGGGAGAGGCGCCGGCTGCTGTCCGAGGCGGGCGTCGGTCCCGATCTGGCCGAGCGCCTGAGCCGCCACCGCGCCTACGACCTCTTCGAGGCCCTGCGGACCCGCCTGGACGCCTCCGGCGCCGCCGCCTTCGGCCCCCACCAGCTGGCCAGCCTGCTGCAGGACCGGTCCAGCCCCCGGCCTGCGAGCCTCCGGGCCGCCGGGCCCTGGTGGGAACAGACCGTCGATCGCATCGTCCGCGGGGACATCCTGCCCGAGGCCGTCTGGTGCAGCGAGGAGGAGCCGGCCCTTCCCCTGCCCGAAGCCGAGGCCCGGCGCCTGGTGGCCGGCCTGGCGACCGAATCCCTGGCGGACGGCGGCCTGCCCGAAGACCCCGCCCGGAATGAACACGCCCTGATGGAACGGATCATGCCCACGGTCCGCGGCCGCGTGCCCGGAAGCGCCGTCCGGCGCTGGATCGCCGAACACCTCGAGGAGACCCGCCAGTGAGCCAGACGCACGAGGACTTCAAGGGCTACCGCAGCCCCACCCTGGACCTGTTGCAGCGCGAGAGCTCCCCGGTCTGGTCCCAGGTGACCCTGCACACCACCCGCGGCGACTTCACGGGCCTGATCCTGCCCCGCAGCGAGACCGCCGACGAGCTTCACATCGTGCTGAAGCTGGCCACCGGGTACAACATCGGGATCCGCCACGACACCGTGCGGTCCATCAGCGTCCACGGGCGCAAGGTGGCCAACTACCAGATCCCCGAGAAGGAGTTCCCCTTCGACCCCGGCAAGCCCCGGGTCAAGCTTTTCGGCACCGGGGGCACCATCGCCAGCCGGCTGGACTACCGCACCGGCGCGGTCATCCCCGCCTTCAGTCCCGGCGAGCTGTACGGCTCGGTGCCCGAACTGGCGGACATCTGCAACATGGAAACCGAGAAGCTGTACGGGATCTTCAGCGAGAACATGGGCCCCGAGCAGTGGATGGGGACGGCCCGGGCCATCGCCGCCGAGATCGAGAAGGGCGTGGCCGGGATCGTGGTGGGCCACGGCACGGACACCATGCACCACACCGCCGCCGCCCTGAGCTTCATGCTGCAGGACTCGCCCGTGCCCATCGTGATGGTGGGCAGCCAGCGCAGCAGCGACCGGCCCAGCTCGGACGCGGCCATCAACCTCATCAACGCCACGCGCACCGCGGCCACCAGCGACATCGCCGAGGTGATGGTCTGCATGTTCGGCCCCACCAGCGACGAGTACGGGTTGCTGCACCGGGGGACGCGCGTGCGCAAGATGCATTCGTCCTACCGCTCGACCTTCCGCACCCTCGGCGACGTCCCCCTGGGCAAGGTCGATCCCGCCTCCGGGGTCACCCCCTTCCGGGAGGACTACAAGCGGCGGCGCGACGACAACCGGGTCGACCTGAAGGCCGTCTTCGACGACCGGGTCTCGCTGGTCTACTACTATCCGGCGATGAAGCCCGACGTCATCGACTCCCTGGTCGCCAACGGCTACAAGGGGATCATCATCGCCGGCACCGGCCTGGGCCACGTCAACAAGCCGCTGTATCCCGCGCTCCAGCGGGCGTACGACGCCGGAGTCCACGTCTACATGACCGTGCAGACCCTGTGGGGCTACGTGCAGATGTACGTGTACGAGACCGGGCGCGAGATCATGGGCCTCGGAGTGACTCCCGCGGCGAACATGCTGCCGGAGGTGGCCTACGTGAAGCTGGGGTGGGCCCTGGGGCAGTCCCGGGACCGCGAGGAGGTCAAGCGGATCATGCTGACTCCCGTGGCCGGCGAGATCACCGAGCGCGAACCCCACAACGGGTACCTGGTGTTCCAGGGCGGCATCCCCGAGGTGGACCAGTTCATCTCGACCCACTGGAAGTAGCGGCTGCTTTCAGGACAGGACCTTCGCCCCCGGCGGCACCGAGGCCGTGATCCAGGTTCCCCCTCCGATGACGGCGCCGTCACCGATGACCGTCTCTCCCCCCAGGATGGTGGCGTTGGCGTAGATGGTGACCCGGTCGCCGATGGTCGGGTGGCGCTTGCCTCCCTTGACCAGGGTGCCGTCGGGATTGCGGGGAAAGCTCAGGGCCCCCAGGGTGACCCCCTGGTAGATCTTGACCCGCTCGCCGATCCGCGTGGTCTCGCCGATCACCACCCCGGTCCCGTGATCGATGAAGAAACTGGGCCCGATCTCCGCCCCCGGGTGGATGTCCACGCCCGTGCGGTGGTGCGCCCACTCGCTCATGATGCGCGGCAGCAGGGGCACTCCCAGCCGGTAGAGCGGATGGGCCAGCCGGTGGACCAGGATCGCCGTGACCCCCGGGTAGCAGAGGATGATCTCCTCGGTGTTGTTGGCCGCGGGGTCGCCCTCGAAGGCGGCCTGGACGTCGGTGTCGAGCAGGTCCCTGATTCCTGGCAGCTGGTCGAGATACAGGCGCGTCACCTGGCGGGCCGCCGCGCCGAACAGCTGGTCCGGAGGCGGGGAACCGGCCAGCTGCCAGATCTCCTCGCACCTGCAGGCGGTGTGGCGGCAGAACCGCAAGGTCCTTTCGATGACCCCGTCGAGCTGGCGCCCGACCGCGTCCAGCCGGGCCCCGACCAGCATCTCCAGGTCGGCCTCCCGCGGCACCACGTCGCCGAAGTAGCCGGGGAACATCAGGGTCTGGAGTTCCTCAAGCAGTGTCACGATGGAGCGATGGCTGGGCAGATCCCTGTCGCCCAGGCGGTTGATGCCGCCGAGCCTTTGGTACGACTCCACCATGGCCGCGGTCAGGTCGCGGAGGGTGCGGCTGCGTTCCTCGGGGGTCATGGCCTCAATCCCGGTACTGGGCGAAAAGGTCCGACGACAGGTACCGCTCCCCGAACGAGGGGATGACGGCCAGGATCCGCTTGCCCGCCGATTCGGGCCGGGCTGCGACCTGCATCGCAGCGAAGAGGGCGGCGCCCGAGCTGATCCCCACCAGCAGGCCCTCGGTGCGGGCCGCCAGGCGGGCGGTGTCCATCGCCTGGTCGTTGCTCACGGTGATGATCTCCGATATCAGGCTCGTGTCCAGGATTTCCGGGACGAACCCCGCGCCGATGCCCTGGATCTTGTGCGGGCCCGGCGCGCCCCCGGACAGGACCGGCGAGGCCTCGGGCTCGACGGCCACCGTGTGCAGGTCAGGATTCAGCTCCCGCAGGCGTCGCGTGACCCCGGTGAGGGTGCCCCCGGTGCCCACGCCGGACACGAAGACGTCGACCTTGCCCCCGGCGTCCGCCCAGATCTCCTCGGCCGTGGTGCGCGCGTGCACGTCCGGATTGGCGGGATTGGCGAACTGGTCCGGCATGAAGGAGCCCGGCCGCTCGGCCAGCAGTTCCCGGGCCCGGGCGATGGCCGCCTTCATGCCGCCGGCCGCCTCGGTCAGGACCAGTTCGGCGCCCATGGCCCGCATGATGGCCCGGCGCTCGAGGGACATGCTCTCGGGCATGACCAGGGTCACCCGGTAGCCGCGGGCGGCCCCCACGAAGGCCAGGGCGATGCCCGTGTTCCCGCTGGTGGGTTCGATGATCTCGCCCCCGGGCTCCAGCTTGCCGTCCCGTTCGGCGGCCTCGATCATGGCCAGGCCGATGCGGTCCTTCACGCTGCTCATGGGGTTGAGGGATTCCAGCTTGCACACGATCTCGCCGGGACCCCTGCTCATCCTGCCGATCCGCACCAGGGGGGTGCGACCGATCAGTTCGGTGACGTTGTTGAAAATGCGCTCGCTCATGGCCTCTCCTCCCGCAGGGCGACAACCGGGCGGCTCCGACGGGGCCGCATCCATGACAATTCTAGTCAAGGTTTCGATTTCCGCCCCACCCGAGCCCGCTCAGGCCAGGGCTGCCCCCAGGCGCACCAGCTGGCTCTTGTCGCCCAGGGTGATCAGGACGTCGTCCGTATGCAGGATGGTGCCGGGCCCGGGATTGAAGGTCATGGCCCCCGAGGCGCTCTTGATGCCGATGACGATCACGTCGTAGTTCTTCCGTATCCCCGAATCCTTGATGGCCACGCCCTCCAGCCCCGATCCCGACCCGATGGTCAGCTCCTCGAACATCAGGTCCAGGCCCCCGCTGTGGGTGGCCAGGTCGACGAAGTCGTACACGGTGGGCCGCAGCAGGGCCTGCACCAGGCGCATGCCCCCGATCACGTAGGGAGAGATGACCCGGTCGGCCCCGGCCCGCTCGATCTTCAGGCCGGCCCGCTGGTCGGTGGCCCGGGACAGGATGTAGAGCCGGGGGTTGGCGGTCCGGCACATCTCCCGTGCCGACAGGGTGATGTAGAGGTTGTCCTCGTTGCGGGAGACCACGGCCACCAGTCCCCGGGCCCTGGTGACTCCCGCCCGCTCGAGCACCTGGTCCTCGGTGGCGTCGCCCAGGACGACCTTGTAGCCCTTGTCGGCAAGGGTCTCGGCCAGTTCCGGGTCCCCCTCGACCACCACGAAGGGCACGCCCTCGAACTGGAGCTGTTCGCACAGGATCTCCCCCATGCGGCCGTGCCCGCAGACGATGTAGTGGTTCTGGATCCTCTCGATTTCGCGCAGCATCCTGTGCCTCCCGACATACCGCTGGATCGAACCCTCGATAATGACCCGGCCCACCGCGCCCAGGGTGTAGGTCATGACGGTCAGACCGGTCACGATCAGGAGCAGCACGAAGATGCGGCCGGACCGGTCCAGGTCGTGGACCTCCATGAAGCCCACCGTGCTGACGGTGATGACCGTCATGTACATGGCGTCCAGGAAGGTGAATCCTTCCATGAGGACGAACCAGAGGGTGCCGCCCAGCAGGACGCAGAGCAGGAGCACCAGGCCCCGGCCCACGCTGTCCAGTTTCAGCTTGTGCTGGAACATCCCGCCTCCCGTATTCCTGGCCGGCATCCTACGCCCTTGCGATGGAGGCGAAAAGGAGCAAAATTAGATGGCCAGGACCGAGGCGTCCCCCCGGCCCCCCGGACCCCGCCCGCGGGAACTCTCTCCCTGCGCCGGGGTTCCACCGGGCCGAGGTCAACGCCCTGCTCGTCGTAAAGGAAGGTAGTCCCATGCGCAGGTTCATCAGTGGAATGGCGGCCGCGGCCTTGCTGGCACTCGGCGGCGCCGTCCAGGCCCAGGTCATCGCCGTCTCCCCCACCACCTGGGATTTCGGCAACATGAAACAGCAGGAAGCCCGCTCCACCGAAGTCAAGATCGAGAACCAGGGGGCCGGCCGCCTGGTCATCGAGGAGGTCAAGGCCGATTGCGGGTGCACGGTCCCCGAGCTGGCGGTGAAGGAACTCGGCCCCGGCGAGGCGACCACCCTGACCATCGAATTCAACAGCAAGAAGTTCGCGGGACACGTGGTCAAGGCGGTCCAGGTGGTCTCCAACGATCCCCGCAGTCCCGTGGTCGACGTCATGATCATGGCCAACGTCTACGCCCCCCTGGTGATCGATCCGGCCTCCCAGCGCCTCGGCTTCGAGCAGTCGCTCATCGGGGAGACGGCCACCCGCACCGCCACCTTCACCAGCCCCGAAGTGCCCGAGTTGGTCCTCGAGATCGACCACATCCGCCGCGGCATCTACGGGGCCGTGGTGAAGAACGGGGTGGACGGGGATCCGCAGAAATCCATCCTCGAGGTCACCCTGCGGGCGGACACGCCCCCCGGCCAGCAGAAGGACGTCGTGCGGATCGCGACCAACGTTCCCGACATGCCGACCGTGGATTTCGAGATAGCTTCGTTCGTCCGCCCGCCGCTGGTCGCCTCTCCCGAGCGGGTCAACTGGCGTTACCGGACCGAGCTGCTGCAGAACCTGCGCATCCGCGCCTACAACAACCAGAACAACTTCAAGGTGACGGGCCTGGACATCGACCTGCCCGAGATCGATGCTTCGATCCTGACCGTCGCTCCCGGCGGCGAGGTGATCATCAAGCTGGAGGGGACCCCCATCGGCAAGGACGACCCGCGGGCCATCGCGAACGAGGGTCGCATCCAGGGCACGCTCACCGTCCACACCGACGACCCCTCCATGCCGACCATCGAGGTGCCCATCACCTACATGGTCAGGATGTAGGCCCGGATGGCCCGGCGGACGACGATGGATTCCGGAGGCCGCGGCCGCTCTCCCCTCGCGGAGGCGGCCTGGCTGACCCTCGTCTCCCTCGTGCTTGCTGCGGGGTCCTGGGTCCTGCACCCCGACCCCCTGCCCCTGCGGGCCGAGCCGGCGGTGTACCGTCTCGAACTGGCCGCCCCCCTGGTGGACGCCGCCGCAGCGCTCGCCTTCTACGAAACCGGAACCCACCTGTTCATCGACACGCGCCCCGTAGGCGGCTCGGAGTTCAGGACCATCCCCGGGGCCGTCTCCATCCGGCAGGATTCCTTCGACGACGACCTGTTCGCGCTGTTCGACTTCATGTTCCCGGAAGATCCCCTGGTGGTCTTCGGGGACGGCAATCTCACAGGACCGTCCAACATCGCCGGAAGGCTCAAGGACCGCGGCTACCTGGACATCGTCATCCTGCAGGGGGGCCTGGACGCCTGGGCGGACGCGGGCGGCGACCTCACAACGCGCACCCAGGGGGAGGGCGGCTCGTGACGCGGTGGATCGTGCTGCTGTGCCGGCTGGCCGTCGGGGGGATCTTCATCTATGCCTCGCTGGACAAGCTCGCCCATCCCGGCGCCTTCGCTGCGGCCATCGACAACTACCGCATGGTTCCCTATTCCCTGCTGCACCCCATGGCCCACCTGCTGCCCGTCCTGGAGATGGTGATGGGACTGGGTCTGGTGCTGGGAGTCCTGCGGCGGGGAGCCGCCCTGATCGCCGCCCTGCTGACCCTGGTCTTCATCGTGGCGATCGCCTCGGCCCTGGCCCGGGGCCTGGACATCTCCTGCGGGTGCTTCAACACCGACGGCGGCCACGGGGTGGGGCTGGACCTGCTGGTCCGGGACGTCGTCCTGCTCCTGCTCTGCCTGCCGCCGCTGCTGAAACGGGACGGCGGACCCGAACTGGCCGACCTGTTGAAAAAATAATTATCCGAACGCTTTAACGGATACCGCAAGTAGTTAAAAATAAACGCCTTGATGTCCATGTGATACTCATTACCAATTTGACATGACGGATTCAGGGATTACCTTTTGTGGCAGTTCCAGGCCGTCCAACGCGGTCCCGATCAATTGTCCCTAGGAGGATCAGCAATGCCCGCTAAGGTTGACGAAACCAAGTGCACCGCCTGCGAAGAGTGTGTCGAGGCCTGCCCGACCGAGGTCATCTCCATGGTCGACGGCCATGCCTGGGTCAACCCCGAGGAGTGCATCGACTGCGAAGCCTGCATCGACGCCTGCCCCGAGGGCGCCATCAGCATGGTGGACGAGTAGGAAAGCCCCTGCGGGCTTTGATCGGCACCGGAGACTGGATAAGAAAAGGGCGCTCCCGCGAGCGCCCTTTTTCCCGGTCCGCAAGCCGCCCGGGTCAGGCCTGAAGGTCGTCCTCCACGACCACGGCCGTTCCGTAGGCGAGCAGCTCGGCTGCGTGCTCCATCATCTCGCTGGTGGCGAACCGTACGCCCACAACCGCGTTGGCGCCGTTGGCCGCGGCCTGGGCGATCATGCGGTCCAGCGCCTCTTCCCGGCACTCGGCGATCATCTTGGTGTAGTCGCTGATCTCGCCACCCACCATGTTCCTCAGTCCGGCCAGGATGTCGTGCCCGAGGTTCCGGGCCCGGATCGTGTTGCCACGGACCAGCCCGATCGTCCTGACGATCCGCTTGCCGGCAATCGTGTGGGTGGTCACCACCATCATGGATTCGCTCATGCTCGACCTCGACTCGATGTGAAGGGGAAGACGTCCTCCGCGGTCAGCGGATGACGTCCTTGTACCTGGTCCGGCGCCTGGTGTGGATGCGTTCCCTGACCACCGAGAGCAGCAGCAGGGCCAGGCCCGCCACGACCCCCAGGATGCCGAACCGGACCGGGCCAGGCAGATCCGGTTCGTTCCAGATCGCGGCGACCAGTTGCAGGGCGCCCCAGCCGGCGACCAGGGCCGCCCCCGTGATCAGCAGCAGCCAGCCCAGCGACCGCTCTCCGCGGTTGTAGATGCTGTCCCGGAAGCCTTCCCAGGCCTCGGGCGGCGCCTCCTTGAGGCGCATGGCGCCTGCGAGGTCCTTGACCTGCTTCAGTTCGGCGAAGATCCTGCGGGCCTCCGGGCTCTCCTGGAGGACCTTCGCCACCCAGGCATCGTCCGCCGCATCGAGTTCGCCGTCCAGGTAGGCGCTCAGCAGATGGGCGTCTTCCCTGGGATCGAACGGCCCGCTCCTGATCACGATTCCTCCTCCAGCCCCACGGCGCCGCGCAACCGCATCCGGGCGGCGTGGAGCCGCGACATGACCGTGCCGATGGGAACGTCCACCGCGGCGGCGATCTCCCGGTACCTCAGCCCCTGGAAATGGTAGAGCATGAAGACCTCGCGCAAGTCGGCCGGCATCGCCTGCAACCCCTGCCAGAGCCGTTCCTTCAGGTCGCCGGCCACCGCGTCCTGCAGGGGGTCCGGTCTGCCGTCGGCCTGCTTGACGTATTCCAGGGGGATCTCCCCCCGGTGCCGCTTCTCGTCGCGCTTCTGGTTGAGGGCTGCGTTGCGCACGATCCGGTAGAGCCAGGGAAAGAAAGGCTCATCCAGCCGGAACCGGTCCAGGGACCGGTGGATGCGGATGAAGGCCTTCTGGACGGCGTCCATCGCGTCGTCGTGGTTCCCGGTCAGGCCCAGGGCGATGCCGTAGGCCCGGGTGCGGTAGCGTTCCATCAGTTCCTCGAATCCGCGGGCCTCGCCCTCCAGGAACCGCTGGATGTCCTGCCGGTCGCGCCGGCGATCCGGATCCTCGGGCAAGGCGTCACCCCCCGCCGGAATGCGCGGGGATGAAGGAGATACCCCTCCGCCGCCGGGACTATTCGCCCCATCCAGGGAAAACATCCAGCCGAAGATCAACGCGGGGCCTCGGGTCCGTCGGCCGGGGGCTCCGGAGCGGGAGCCGGACGCCAGGGCACGTCCGCCACGCCGGCCGCAGCGTTCACCGCCCGCGCGGCCGTGAAGAGGAAGTCGCTCAGCCGGTTCAGGTAGGTTACCGCGTGGGCGGGGACGGGCTCGGACGCCACCAGGGCCACGGCCTTGCGCTCGGCCCGGCGGCAGACGGTCCGGCCGAGGTGCAGGAATCCCGCAGCGGGGGTTCCCCCGGGCAGGATGAAGTTCCGCAGGGGCGGCAGATCCCGGGTCAGGCTGTCGATCAGGATCTCCAGGCGACGGATGGGGAACGGATTGGGTGCGTCGGCGGCCGCCAGCTCCCGGCTGCGACCCGGATGCGCCAGGACCGCCCCCAGATCGAACAGGCTGCTCTGGGTGTCCTGGAGGGCGGCCCGGACGGCCCGGACGGCGGGGGGACCGTCAGGATCCAGATGGGGCAGGCAGCAGCCCAGCACGCTGTTGAGCTCGTCGATCTCGCCGTAGACGTCGATCCGGTCCACGGATTTCGGCACCCGCGATCCGTCGCCGAGGGAAGTCTCCCCGCCGTCACCGGTCCGGGTGTAGATGCGCGCCATGGTCGGTTCCTTTCGAGGGTTTTCCGCCGGTCCGGAGCCGGCCCGCCAATAATGCCCCATCGTCCGGCGATGGGAAAGGAAATCCTCCCCCCGCCCCCGGTCGCGACTATTCCAGCAACGTGAGCCGGGTCTCGACCGCCTGGCCCGACCCCTGGACGCGCACCCGGTAGACGCCCGAAGCCAGGGGCCGTCCGGCGGCAGACCGCCCCGCGAACCTGTAGACGGCGCGGCCTTGTCCGTCGGCGGTCAACTGTACGTGGTCGACCAGGCGCCCGCGCACGTCGAAGACCTGGACCACCAGCGCGGCGCCGGCCGCCCCCCGGATCTCGATCCGGGCCGCGGGATTGCAGGGGTTGGGGTAGGCCCCGGACACCGCCAATCCGGGCCGGGCGGGAGCGGGGACCGGAGCGACCGCTTCGGTCCCGGGCATGACGAACAGGAAGGGCGGCAGCCCGGTGGGATCCGGGTTCAGGGTGATCTCCTGTCCGGTGGCCGAGTCGAAGACCCTCATCCCCGCCGCCCCCGTGGTGCGATCGGCCACCAGGAGCATCCCGTCCCCGGTGAGCACCAGATCCGCATGGACGTACCCCGACCCCGTGGCCCAGACCTCCAGGGAACCGGACTGCAGGTCCCAGCGTCGCACGCTGGTCACGAAGGCCGCATCGCTGACCAGGGCGTAAAGGGCCCCGTTTCCGGCCACGAACCGGGTCACGTCCCCGCCCAGCTGGGCCTCGGTGGCCACGTAGCCCAGGGACAGCCCGGCGGACAGATCGATCTCCTCGATCCCCCCGTCGGCGATCCCGAAGAACCCGACGCAGCCCACGCGTGCGTGCAGGGACCCACCCGCGCCGAAGACGTCCAGGGCCGTGTAGGGATCCGCCCCGACCAGCGCGATGGGCTGAACGCCCGCGAGCGACGCATCCATGTCCACCCACGTCCGCTGCACGGTGTCGAAGACCAGGATCGCTCCGGGGCCCGAGGGCACGTACCAGTTGCTGCGGTCCAGCAGCTGGGCCGTGACGTACAGGCGGTCCTGCACCCGGGCCATCCAGCCGGTCTCGGGGATCCCGTCGGCGTCGGCGAAGGCCGCCGTGGAATGGGTCGCCACCACCGCCCCCGCCTCCACGTCAACCTCCAGCAGGACGGCCTGGTCGTAGCAGCTGACGAACGCCGTCCCGTCGGCAGCGAAGGCGATGTCCTGGGGATTGCGGCCCGCCCCCACGCTGAACTCCCTCACCAGGGAGAATCCGTCCTGCGGATCGTAGACCTGGATGACGTTCGCCGCGCCTCGGCCCACGATGTAGACCAGCCCGTCGTGGTGGCGGCCGACGGCGTCGCCGGGCACGGTGGCCCGTTCGGGGCCGACCGTCCACGGCGAACCCGCCTGCAGCCCCCGGATCCGGCCGAAGGTGGAATAGTCGGTGGTGAGCACCCAGGCGTCGTCCTGCGCGGCTGCGGCCGCCGCGAGGGACAGGAGCAGGGCGACCGCCAGGCTGGCGGTAAGAGCGGGGCCTTCGCGTCGGGGTGTGGTCGTCATGTCGTCGTCCCTTCAGGATCGGGTCAGAAATCGCACTGGAACCCGGCGCGCCAGTTGCGCCCGGGCAGGGGATAGCCTTCGACGTCGTAGACGTCGTCGTCGGTGAGGTTGATCACCTCGGCGGTGATCCGGTACTCGACGGGGCGCCCGGCCAGGCGGCCGGTCGCCACCCGGCTCAGGCCCAGGTTCAGGACGGTGCGGGTCGGCGCCCGGTCGGCCGCCGTGTTGGCCCGGTCCCGGTAGTTCGCGCTCTCGGTGATCAGCGTCAGGGAGGGCCGCCAGGCGCCCTCGTCCCTGCGGATCCCCAGCCAGAACTCGAGGGGGGGCAGATAGGGCAGGTCCTTGCCGTCGTAGGGGGCGATGCCGCTGCGGTCCCGCGCCCGCTGCCAGGTCAGGTTGCAGGACCAGGACAGCCCCCAGGGCCCCTGGCCCAGCACCTCGGCCTCCAGCCCCCGGGTCGCACTGGCCCCGGCGTTGAGGGGGCGGCTGGTGCCCGGGCTGTTCTGCTCGTAGACGATGGTCTGGTCGGCATGGGAGGAGAACCATCCGAGCCGGCCGCTCACGGGAAGGCCTGCGGGACTCCAGCTGCAGCCGAGTCCCCAGGACTCCAGGTCCTCGGCCTCGAGTTCGCGGTTGCCGCTGAGTCCCCCTCGGTGGCCGAACAACTCGACCCAGCTGGGTTCGCGGACCGTGCGGGCGGCGGACCCCTCCAGGTAGAGGACGCCCCGCCGCAGCTCCCACACCACGCCCAGGGACGGGGAGACGTCCTGGTCCTCGTGCCGGACGTTCTGTTGCTCGGGGATGAGGTAGAAGGCCGGAACGGGCGGGAAGTCGTCCACGCTGCGCCGCCACCGCCAGCCGGGGGTGACCTGGAGGCGTCCCGCCCCGGCGGCGAGGACCGTCTCGGCGAACAGGATGACCGTGGACCGGTTCCGGCGGGGATCCGCCTCGGCGTTCCACCACTGGCGGAAGTCCTGGCGCCTGCCCTCCAGGCCGGCCCGCAGATCGACTCCCGGCAGGGCCCCCCCGGCGGGGGCTTCCGCCAGGCTGGGCGCCCACGTCAACCGGGCGCTGAGATCGTGGCTCCGCGACCAGGTCACGCCCGTGAAGCCGGGTTGCACCTGCCCCCGGTCGTCGTGGAGGACCTCCCCGCGCCGGACCGCGCCCGCCTCCAGCCGCAGGAGCCCCTCCCGCCAGTCGAGGTCCAGCCGGCCGTCCAGCCGCCGCAGGCTCACCGAGGCCTCGGGGGTGGGCGCCCCGCTGGGACCTGGCCGGCCGCCGTCCCGCCGGTAGAGGCCGGCGCCCGCCTTGCAGCCGAGATCCCCCCAGGGCATCCGGACGCTGGTCCAGCCCCCCCACTCCTCCCACTGGGCGTTGCGGCGCACGGCGGTGGTGTCGTCGTCGGTCCGGTTGAAGGTCTGCAGGTGGTCCCGGTAGGCGTAGTCGTTGTCGATGCGGCGCCCGTGGGCCAGCACCAGGATCTCCGCGCCCCCGGGCTTGCCGCCGGCCCAGTGCGCCCGCCCCCCCCGGTCCCCGAACGAACCGGTGGCAAGACCGATCCCGGACCCGCCTCCGGTCGAACAAGTGATCAGGTTGATGGCCCCGGCCCCGCCCCCTCCCCCGAGCCGGCCGGGGATCACGCCCCGGTGGACCTCCGCGGAGGAGAACCGGGCCAGAGGCAGGCGGGCCAGGTCCCCCGCGCCCCATTCGCTGCCCTCGAGGGCCAGGCCGTCGATGAAGAGCCTGACCTGGGCGGCGCTGGACCCGTGGATGGATGGCACCGCGCCCGAGCCCATCCCCCCGAATCGGCGGACCTGGACCCCCGCCACCGAGGCCAGCAGATCGGCGAGGTCGCCGGAGCCCCCCTCGCCGGACAGGTCGATCCTGGTCACCAGGCCGGGTCCCGGAACCGGCGCCTGACGGGTCAGGCCCGACGCGGCCACCACGAGCGTGTCGCGCCAGGCGATCCCCAGGGCGCTGCCGGCGGCGAGCGGAGGAGCCGGGATCGCCGCACAGGGCCATGCCCCGAGGCAGAGGGCCACGGACAACAGGATTTCAATGGACGGAGAAGAGGGTCCCCTGCCAGGAGAACGCGCCACGGCCATACCTCGCCCACGAAGGTGGTGGCAGGCCTGAAACCGGTCTCCTGGCTTGCGGGTCGTTCTACTGGCTGCGCCTTCCCAACCCCTCGCGATCGGATCGATCGGACCGGGATCAGTGGCACTTGCAGCTTTCGTCGCCGCTTACAGTGGCGGGGCCGCGCCGGATTCTCACCGGACTTCCGCTGGTTTGCAGGCCGCATGATTCGGGATGTCCCGTCCGGCGGAACCGGACGGCAAGGCCACTCTAGGCGCCGGGATGATCCCTGTCAAGGAGACGCCGCCAGATGCGTTCGTGGTCGGCGGCGTCGCTGCTGGCCAGGAGCTCCTCCTCGGGGTCGCCCTCGATGCTGGGATTGCGGGCCTGGAGCAGGGATTCGGGAGCGTGGGCCAGGAAGTCCTCCCTGGTCCAGGGATAATGGCGGTGCCAGAAGCCCAGGTGCCACAGGAAGAACCGCTTGACCCGCTCGAGCCCCTTGGCGTCGTCCCCGAAGTGCTCGCAGGCCAGTTCGAAGTACCGGCGCATGATCTTCCAGCGGGCGGGAGCGTCGGGATCGAGGGGCCGGCCCTCGCCGAGCTCCCGGAAGATCCAGGGCTTGATCAGCGCGCCGCGGGCGACGAGGAACGACTCCACCCGGGTCTCGGTTCGCCGCTTCGCCAGGTCCCAGCAGGTGAAGATGTCGCCGTTGCCCAGGACGGGGACGGACACGGCCGCGGCGACCTCGTCGATCAGGCTCCAGTCCGCGCTCATCCGGTAGCGCTGGCTGCGGGTCCGGCCGTGCACCCCCACCGCGTCGGCCCCCGCCTCCACCGCCGCGGCGGCGGTCTTGACGCAGTTGATCTGATCGGCGGAATACCCCAGCCGGATCTTGACCGACAGGGGCAGTCCGGTCGCGGCCCGGGCCGCGGCCACGATCTCGCCGAGCTTGGCCGGCCGGCGAAGCAGCGCCGCACCTGCGCCCTTCCTGACGACCAGGTCGATGGGACAGCCGAAGTTCAGGTCGATGAAGGCGGCGCCGTGATCCTCCGCGATCTTCACCGCGTCGGCGACCACCTCCGGGCGCTTGCCCGCCAGCTGGACCCCGAAATCGGTCTCGGTCTCGTGGTGGCGCAGCAAGGGGCGGTCGCCGCCCTTGACCAGCTTGTGGGCCAGCACCATCTCGCTGCAGGTGCGGACGGCGCCGAACTCGCGGCACAGGCGACGATAGGGGAGGTTGCCGCCCGTCGCCATGGGAGCCATGGCGACGACGCGGCGGAAGAAGTCGCAGCGGGAGGCTTCGGCCACGGGCTAGCCGCCGTCGAGCATCGGGTTGCCGTTGAACCCGTCGAAGCCCTCGGGGTCGGACATGTAGTCGAAGGTGTTCTTCAGCAGGGTGAAATGGTCCTGCTCCTCGGAGGCCAGGTGCAGGAAGAGCTCCTTGGCGCGCGAGGAGGTGACGTCCGCGGCGGCCTGGGCGTACATGCCGTAGCCACGGCGCTCGACGTCCATGGCCCCCTTGAGGATCTCGAGCTCCTCGAGCTGGAAGTCGTAGGGGTCGTTGGCTTCATCGAGGGCGTTCTCGAAGATGGAGCGGACGTTGGCCACGTGGTCCTCCGAGACTTCCGGCAGGACGTCCACGGTGCCCTCGCGCAGCAGGTCCTCGCGGATCTGGATCAGGTGGGCCTTGTGGCCGGCCTCGTCCTTGGCCAGGCTGTTGAAGAGGTTGCGCTCGAGGGCCGAGGGGGCGTTCTGGGCGCGGTCCTGGAAGAAGGCCATGCCCTCTTCCTCGAAAGTGATGGCCTTTTCCAGGATTTCCAGGCAGGTTTTCACATCGTCGGTCATGACGGCCTCCAGGAGGAGTTGTCCCCGGTTCGTGCAGATTCCTAAAATGTATCCCCCGGACCCCGAATTGCCACAAAAAAACCCGCACCTCCCCCAACAGTGTGTTGAAATAATAACGGGCACCTGCTAAGGTGGCATCCATTCAGGACACGGAAGCCGACCAGGAGGAAACCCCCTCTGACCTATAGGGGTTAGCCGTCCGGCAGGCTGCGGCTGCGCCGCGCTGGGCCCGCGAGTCCGGACCCCCGTGGCCGACCGGTAACCACATCGGAGAAGGAGGGCGTCATGGCCATGCTCCAGAATGCACTCGCGAAGAAGATCCCCGTCTGGCGGGAAGAGATCCGGGACCTGGTCAAGACCAAAGGCGACAAGGTGCTCAGCGAGGCCACGGTCGCCCAGGCCTACGGTGGGATGCGCGGGGTGAAGGCCATGGTCTGCGACACCTCGGAAGTACCCCCGGACCGGGGTCTCCTGGTGAGGAACACCCCCATCGGCGACCTGACGGACAAGACCCCCGAGGACATCTTCTACCTGCTCTGCACCGGGGAACTGCCCAACGCCAAGGACCGCCGCGCCCTGACCGAGGAACTGGCCGCCCGCGCAAGGGTGCCGGCCTACGTGTGGAAGGTCCTCGAGGCCATGCCCGCCGACTCCCATCCCATGTGCATGCTCGACACGGCCATCCTGTGCATGCAGCGCGAGAGCAAGTTCGTCAAGGCCTACAACCAGGGCATGAGCAAGATGGACTACTGGCAGCCGACCCTCGAGGACAGCCTCGACCTGCTGGCCAAGCTGCCCGCCATCGCCGCCGGGATCTACCGCATGCGATTCAGGAAGGGCAAGCGGATCAGCCCCAAGAAGGACAAGACCTGGGCCGAGAACTACGCGCACATGCTGGGCATCCCCGACAAGAGCGGCGAGTTCGCCGACTGCATGAGGCTGTACCTGGTGCTGCACTGCGACCACGAGGGCGGCAACGTCTCGGCCCACACCTGCCACCTGGTGGGCTCGGCCCTGAGCGACGCCTACTACAGCGTCTCGGCCGGACTGAACGGCCTGGCGGGCCCCCTGCACGGTCTGGCCAACCAGGAGTGCCTGAACTGGGTGCTCGAACTGAAGAAGGAGTTCAAGGGCGTGCCGACTGACGAGCAGCTCACGCAGTTCGCCTGGGACACCCTCAACAGCGGCAAGGTCATCCCCGGCTACGGCCACGCCGTGCTGAGGGTGACCGATCCCCGTTTCACCGCCTTCAGGGCCTTCGGCATGAAGCACTTCCCCGACGATCCGGTCATGGCCCTGGTGAACAAGGTCTTCGAGATCGTGCCGGGAGTTCTCACCGAGCACGGCAAGGCCAAGAACCCCTGGCCCAACGTCGATGCGGGCAGCGGCGCCCTGCTGTACCACTACGGCCTGCGTGAGTTCAGCTACTACACCGTGCTGTTCTCCGTCTCACGCGCCATGGGCATGCTCAGCCAGCTGATCATCAACCGCGCCATGGGTTCGCCCATCGAGCGGCCCAAGAGCGTGACCACCGAATGGATCAAGAAGACGGTGCAGTAGGCCCCGCCGGCTTGATTCACCCCGCAAGGTCCCCGGTTCCGCCGGGGACCTTCACTTTTTCGGATTCCGGATCAGCGGACCAGGGTGAGCTTGCGGTTCTCGCTGAAGGAGCCCGCCCGCAGGGAGACCAGGTAGACGCCGGAGGGCTGGTCCCTGCCGGCGGCATCCCTGCCGTCCCAGACGGCCCGGTGGGCGCCCGCCTCCAGGACGCGGTCCTCGATCACCGTGACCGCCCGGCCCTGGACGTCGAAGACGGTCAGGCGGCACGGCCCGGATTTCCCCAGTTCGAAGGCGATCTCCGCCCGGGGATTGCAGGGGTTGGGATGGATCGCCGCGAGACGGGCGGCCGCGGGGGCTCCGCCGGGAAGGCCGGTGAAGTGGTCGGCTTCCACCGTCACGGCCAGGGAACCCGAGGCCGGGACGTCCGCCCTGACGTAGCAGACCACGTCCGGGCCCGAATCGTCCCGCTGGACCAGGGTCCCTCCCGTCACGAGATACCCCGCCGCGGGCGGCATGTGGATCCTCAGCAGGCCGTGTTCGAACCGTTCCGCATGGCCGTTGACCACCGTGGCGGTGATGCGGTCGTGGGCGCCGTCGTTGGCCGGGCTGTAGCCCACGGTCAGCGTCTGTCCCACGGTCCCGGCGGAGAGGGTGGGGCGGGGCACGACCCGCCCGTCCGAGACCCGCACCAGCCGGAAGGGATGGTTCTGGCCGCCGGCGTTGTCGGTCGAGACGTCCAGGGGGCTCCCGGTGAGGCTGCCGCTGTCGCTGTGGATGTGTCCCCACAGGGCCAGGTCCACCCCGAGAGCCGACAGATCGATCTGGTTCTGGAAGTCGTAGTGGTAGAACAGGACCCTGGCGGACCCGGCAGGCGCCGCGGCGAGGTCGTCCGCCAGCCACTGCATCTGGCTGCCGATGAAGCTCTCGTACCCGTAGATGGGCCAGCGCCAGGAATCGTAGTTGTCGTACGCTTCCAGGCAGACGAAGTGGACGGCGTCCAGGTCGAAGCTGAAGTCCTGGGTCCGCCATGGGGCGCCGGGCGGGGGGTTGTCCAGGCGCTTCCACCCGAAGAACCGCCACCAGTCCCTGCGCGCCGTGCCGTCGCTCGGGGGGGTGTCGTTCCAGCCCCCGATGTCGTGGTTGCCGGCGGTCAGGAAGACCGGCACCGCGAACTCCGTCAGCTGGCGCTGCGCCCGGCTGTAGTACCGCTTCTCCAGGAAGTCCTCGAGCTCCCCCTCGTGGATCAGGTCGCCCGTGATGACGACGAAGGCGGGGTTGATCACGTTGACGTCGCCGATGATGTGCCGCAGGCCCACCGTGTTGGTGCTGTCGGTGTCCGCCCCGCTCTGGTCGTAGTAGAGGTAGGTGGGCAGATGCGTGTCGGTGAGATGGACGAAGTAGTATTCCCCCGGGACCTGGGCCATGACGCTCACGGCCTGCCGGGTCACGTCGTCGATTCCCCCGTCGGCGGTCACCCGCAGATCGTAGAGATCGAAGACGGGAACCTCGGGCACCACGGCCAGCAGGGTCCACCACAGCGTGTCGGGATCGTAGGCGGCCTCGTCGAGGGTCAAGGGGATGTCCAGCCCCCCGCGCTGCAGCGAGGCCGTCCAGCCGGCGGCCGTCGGCGCGGCGGCGCACCGGATGACCAGATCACCGCCCGGAACGACCAGGGAGGGGATGTTGAGCAGGGGCCGTTGGATCACCGTCAAGGTGTCGCCCAGGGCATGGGTCTGGGCAGGGGTGGGACAGGCGGACGTCAGGCCGCCGGCCAGGGCCAGGACGGCGGCCGGGATGCGGAAGTTCATGAGGCTCGGCTCCGGTGCTGCAGGACCAGGGTCGCAGGGCCCGGACCGGGAATCCGGGCCTTCCATCATACCACATCACGGAGAAAAGGTGAAGGAGGCCCGCAGGGTGGTCCCCGCGCCATCCACCAGCAGGATGTAGGTCCCGGCGGCCTGGACCCGGCCCCGGTCATCCTCCGCGTTCCAGCCCAGGGTGTTCTCGCCCGCCACGGCCGCCCGGTGGCCGAAGTCGCGGACCACCATGCCCCTGAGGTCGAGGATCCTGGCGTGGTAGGCGCCGGGTCCCGGCAGGACGATGGTGAACTCGAGGAACTCGCTGAAGGGGTTGGGGCCCAGGGCCGCGATGCGCGGCGATCCCGACTGCAGGGTCAGCGCCACCGGGCGCGTGGTCGACCCCAGGCCGCCGGTCAGGTTGGTGAAGGCCACCGTCGCGGTGTTGACCCCGGCCGGCAGCCCGGATGCGGCGGCGTTCACCGCGATCCGGACCTGGACCTGGGATTCCCCGGGGACCGTTCCTTCGGACGGATCGGCCGTGAGCCACTCCACCGAGGGCTCCACCCGGAAGTCGATGGGGTTGATGCCGATGTTGCTGATCTGGTAGGACCCTTCGAGCCCGGTCAGATCGCTGCCGACGATGCCGGAAAATTCCAGGCCCGCGGTGGGGGTCACCGCCTGCTCGGGATTGCCGGGATCCAGCAAGCCCAGGATCTCCACTCCCGTGCCCACGGGATCCAGCCAGTCCCGCAGACGCGAATCCGGAGTGCCCTCCCCGGCCCACGAGGTGTACAGCCGCCCGTACCAGTCGGCCAGGTTGTTGCCGCAGGCGGCCCATCCGCCGTGCAGCTGGCCCACGATCAGGTGTTCGGGGTTGAACAGGGGACTGCCCGAGGAGCCCGGCTCGGTGGTGCCCAGGTCCCAGTCCCCCACCCGCAGGTGGTCGGCGTTGCCGGGGCTGGCGGTGGTCAGGTAGGTGGTGATGAGGGTCGAGTCGTTCTCGAAGCTGATGCTCTTCTCGTCGGTGCTGGGGTGGTGGATGCCCACCACGCTGCGGGGCGCGAGATCCCGCCGGTCCCAGCCGGCCAGGGTGCAGCCGTGTTCCGGATCCAGGGGGTCGTCGAACTCGATGAGGGTGAAGTCCGAAGCGCTGCTGGTGGCGCGGAAGATCGCACCCGACTGGAAGTCGTCCAGGGACCCGCCCCCGTGCTGGGCGCAGACCGGGCTCTGGAAGTTCCAGTAGACCACCACCGAAGACGCCGCGGATTCCATGCTGTTGTTGCAGTGGTGGGCGGTCAGGAACAGGGGCGCCGCGTCCTCGCGGGTGTTGTTGATCAGGGCCCCGGAGCACTTCCAGGTGCCGGCGATGGTGTAGACCCCGACCGAGTCGATCTCCCGGCGCCAGTCGTCGCCCTCGGGGCAGACCACGTCGATGTTGCAGGACCCCGACTTGTCCCGCAGGTCCTCGCCGAAGAAGCGGTAGCCCACGTTGACCGAGCCCAGTTCCAGGGGGAAGTCGTCCTCGGCGTACCAGGGCAAAAGCAGCTCCACGGTGACGTCGTCGGCCAGGACCACCGGAGTCCACAGCTGGCCGTGGTCGTCGTTGTCCCGGTCGGTGAAGACCCGCACGCCGCGGGGATCGTCAGGACCGGAAAGGTCGGTGGGGTAGATGCTGAGCTGCGCGCCGGCCGGCAATTCGCAGCGGGTGAACCCGAGATTCAGCGACAGGGCCCCCGGGGCGACGAAGCGCTGTCGCCAGACCCGGTGGCGGGCCGTGGGCTGTTCCCAGCGACCCGAACTATGCGGAGTGAGCGCGACGGGTTCGGCCACCGCGAACCGGTAGGGTTCCCCGGCCGCTTCCCGGTCGGCATCCTCGGCGGCCAGGGCGGCCGCATCCAGGGGTCGGGCCCGATAAACCGGAACGGAGGACGGAGGGGCCAGCGTCAGGTCCAGCACGGCGGGCGTCGGGCCGGCACCCCAGGCGGCGCAGGGGATGGCCGCCAGGAGGGCCAGGGCGAAAATCAGAGCGTACGTCGGATCAGTTCGCTGGGAATGCGGGCGAGCCATCGGTGGTCCTTCCGGTGGAAGTCGGTGCGGAGAGGTTGTCGGGATCATCCGCCACCGCCTCGACGGCGTTCCAGGCGATGGTCCAACCCAGGATCACCTGGGAAAGATAATGCTTCCGGTCGTTGAGCCGCGACCACCCCGTGAGGACCGACGCCAGCCGCGCGGTCCGCCGGGCATCGTTCCGGCCGGTCCTGCGGGCCAGGGTCAACCAGGGGATCGCGGCCATGAAGGCGTGGCCCGAGGCCGCATTGTCGGCCGCCAGGGGACGCCAACGGGGATCGGCTTCGTCGGAGCTGGGTCGGTTGGCCCCCAGCCCCCGCTGCAGGGTCCACAGCGTGGGCAGCCCGACCACCATGGCCTCGAAGTTCTTGCGGCCCCAGCGGCTGAAGCTGCTGGTCCTGACCCAGGCGTCGATCGCCCCTGACAGCAGCCAGGCGAAGAACCAGAACCTCTCGCCCCAGGGTTTGACCAGCCGGGCCAGGGCGTCCGATCCCGCGGAACGCAGGGACCGCGAGTGCAGCTCGTCGACCGCCTCGTCGACGCCGCTGTAGGCCAGCACTCCCGCGGCGACCACCGCTCCGCCGAGGCGCAGGAAGGACCGGCGCCCGTAGTTCCGGCGCCAGTGCCGTCCGGTCCCCACGAACAGCGGGCGGACGCCGGCCCCGCGCGGGCGGCAGCCCGGGAAGACGAGCAGGGCGCAGACGAGCACCAGACCGAAGACGATCCACATTCAGGTTCCCCAGACGCACGCCGAAAGGGTTCCGGCTCTACAGGATTTCCGCCGCAAGGCGCCCGACCTCCAGGGCGAGGGCCGGCGCGCTGGTCAGTCCGGGCGAATCGATGCCCACCAGGTTCACCAGGCCTTCCCCGTCCCCCGCCTCGGCGGCGACCACGAAGTCCCGGAAGCCCGTCACCGAGAGCTTGGGCCGGATGCCGCACATGTCGGGCGCCAGGTCCCCCGCCTCCAGCCAGGGCAGGAAGGTACGGGCTCCCTCAAAAAAAGCCCGGCGGCGGTCGGGATCAACCCGGTAATCCAGATTGGCGCTCAGCCCGCTGCCCACGACGCCGGAGCGTGGATCCTCGCGCGGGACCTCGTAATCCGGGCCCAGCTTCAGCCGTCCCCCCAGGTCGAGGCAGACGTGGACGCCCAGGGTGGTCCCGTCGGCGGGGGGGACCGGATAGACCAGGTGGCGGACCCGCCCCTGGTGCCGGGGATCCAGGACGAAGTAGTTGCCCCTGGACAGGTGCAGATCCCAGCCGCGGCCCGGCACGTCGATGCCCGCCAGGGCGGCCACCCGGTCCGCCCACAGGCCCGCGGCGTTGACCACGCAACGGCTGCCGTGCCGCCAGCCCTCCCGCATCCCGCCGTCTCCGGGAGAGACGTCCACCTCCCAGACCCCGCCTTTGCGCCGCAGCCCCGTCACCCGGGCGCCGACCATGACCCTGGCGCCGGCGGCCTCGGCCCGGCGGGCGAAGGCCCTGGCGGCGCCCTCGGCGTCCAGGATGCCGGTCCTGGGCGAGAACAGGGCCGCCACGGCCTTGATCTCCGGTTCGAGGTCGAGGACTTCCCCGGCGTCCAGCAGCCGCAGATCCTCCACCCCGTTGGCGGTACCGAGGGCGAACAGGTCCTCGAGGTGTCCCACCTCCCGGTCGGTCACCGCGACGATCAGCTTGCCGCACTCGCGGTAACCGACTCCCGCGGCGGAGCAGAACTCCTTCAGCAGGCGGCGTCCCTCCACGCAGAACCTGGCCTTGAGGGTGCCGGCGGGGTAGTACATGCCCCCGTGGCTGACCTCGCTGTTGCGGGACGTGGTGCTGCGCGCCAGGCCGCTCTCCTGCTCCAGCAGGACGCAGGAACATCCCCGGCGGGCCAGCTCGTCGGCGATGGCGCAGCCCACGATCCCCCCGCCGATCACCGTGACATCGATCTGGAACATCGTGCTTCTCCCGGGTTGCAGCAGCCCATCCGATAAGGAGCCGGGCTACATCGGCTCCGGAGGCCAGGGCCAGTCGGACGTCGGTTCGCAGACCAGCCGCAGGGGGGCGCCGCCCACCGGGTGGGCCACTTCCAGGGCCAGGGCGTGCAGGGCGATCCGCCGGTCGGCCAGACGCCGCCCGGAGCCGTACTTCACGTCCCCCAGCAGAGGGAAGCCGACCAGGGCCAGCTGGGCCCGGATCTGATGGCGTCGCCCGGTGACCGGGTGCACCTCCAGCAGGGAAAGTCCCCCCGCCGACTCCCTGACCCGGTACTCCAGGACGGCCTCCCGGGAACCGGGAAAGGGCTCGGCCCCGGCCCGGGTCACCCCCTCGTCGTCCCCCTTGGCGGCGAGATGGGCCCGCAGGATCCCGTCCGGTGCGGCGGGCCGGCCCGCCACCACGGCCAGATAGGTCTTGCGGACCGTCCCGGCGCGGAACTGGCCGGACAGGCGTCCCGCCGCCTTGCTGGTGCGGGCCAGCAGGACCAACCCCGAGACGTTCCGGTCCAGTCGGTGGACCAGCCCCAGGTAGACATTGCCCGGCTTGGCGTACTTGATCCTGAGGTACTCCCGGGCCTCATCCAGCAGGGTGGGGTGACCGCTGGCGTCGCCCTGGACCAGCAAACCGGCCGGCTTGCCCACGGCCAGCAGATGATTGTCCTCGTGGATGACCTGCAGGGCCATCGATCCTCCCGGGGCCCGTCCCGCGGGCGGGCTCGAGTTCACCTGACAAAGGGCCGGGTTTGCGCTAATGTGGACCGGAATCGCCTCCCGGTCCCCCGATGCCGCAACCAGCAAGGAGAGTCCGCATGCCGCGCTTCATCCCCTCCCGGTTCGCCGCCGTGCTGCCCGCCCTCGCCCTCAGCCTGATCGTGGGCGCCGGTTGCGGGGAGAAGGTGGACGAACCCACGGACACGGCCCCCCGCTTCACGAGGAACCCGGTGACCATGGACAAGCTGACCTATCCCGCCTCCAGGGTGCAAGAACAATTCGACGATTACCACGGCGTTCCGGTCGCGGACCCCTACCGCTGGCTGGAGGACGTGGACTCGGAGGAGACCCGGGCCTGGGTCCAGGCCCAGAACGAGGTCACCTTCGGGTTCCTCGCCTCCATCCCCGCCCGGGAAAGCTTCCGGAACCGCCTGACCGAGATCTGGAACTACGAGAGGTACAGCGCGCCCTTCCGCGAGGGCGGCCGCACCTTCTTCACCAAGAACGACGGGCTGCAGAACCAGTCCGTCCTCTACGTCGAGGACAAGCCCGAGGCCGGCCCCCGGATCCTGCTCGACCCCAACACCCTGAGCGAGGACGGCACCGTTTCCCTGGGCGGCACCAGCATCAGCCGGGACGGCCGGTATCTGGCCTGGTCCACCAGCGTCAGCGGGTCGGACTGGCGCACCTGGTACGTGCGCGACGTCGACACCGGCGAGGATCTGCCCGACAAGGTCGAATGGAGCAAGTTCAGCGGCGCCGCCTGGGACCACGACGCCCGGGGCTTCTACTACAGCCGCTACGAGGCCCCCCGCGAGGGCGAGACCTTCGAGGGCGCCAACTACTTCCAGAAGCTCTACTACCACCGGCTGGGCACCTCCCAGGCCGAGGACCGGCTGGTCTTCGAGCGCCCCGACCGGAAGGATTGGGGCTTCGGCGGCGAGGTGAGCGAGGACGGCCGCTACCTGGTCGTCTCGGTCTGGAAGGGAACCGCCCGCGAGAACGGTCTGTTCTACAAGGATCTGCTGGACAAGAGCCTGGTGGTTCGTCCCCTGCTCCAGGACTTCGACGCGAGCTACCGCTTCCTGGGCAACGACGGCCCGCTGTTCTTCCTCCAGACCAATCTCGACGCCCCGCGGGAAAAGATCATCGCCGTGGACCTGCGGCACCCCGAACGCGAGAACTGGCAAACCCTCATCCCCGAATCCGAAGATCCCGTCGAGAGCGTGTCGATCCTGAACAACCAGTTCGTGGTCACCTCGATGCACGACGTCGTCAACCGGGTCAGGGTCCACGACCTGGACGGCGCCTTCCGGTACGAGATCCCCCTGCCCGGACTCGGCAACGTGAGCGGGTTCCGCGGTCACCCGGGGGACACGGAGGCCTACTACGTCTTCGACAGCTACCTGAATCCCGGCGAGATCCACCACTTCGACTTCAAGACCCGCCTGAGCACCCTGTTCCGCAAGCCGGAGATCGCCTTCGATTTCGCCGGCTACCGGACGCACCAGGTCTTCTTCTCCAGCAAGGACGGCACCCGCGTGCCCATGTTCCTGGTCCACCAGGAGGATCTGGCGCTCGACGGCTCCAACCCCACCCTGCTGTACGGCTACGGCGGGTTCAACATCAGCCTGAATCCCTCCTTCTCCGCCGCGATCCTGCCCTGGCTCGAGCAGGGCGGGGTGTACGCGGTGGCCAACCTGCGCGGGGGCGGCGAGTACGGCGAGGAATGGCACCGGCAGGGGATGCTGGCGAGCAAGCAGAACGTGTTCGACGACTTCATCGCGGCGGCCGAATACCTCATCGCCGAGCGGTACACCAATCCGAACAGGCTGGCGATCTACGGCGGCAGCAACGGAGGCACCCTGGTCGGGGCGGTGGTCAACCAGCGGCCCGAACTGTTCGGCGCGGCCATACCCGCCGTCGGCGTGATGGACATGCTGCGTTTCCAGCACTTCACGATCGGGTGGGCGTGGGTGAGCGACTACGGCAGCAGCGAGGATCCGGAGATGTTCCCGGTCCTGAACGCCTACAGCCCCTACCACAACCTGCGGCCGGGCGTGGATTATCCGGCGGTCATGGTGACGACGGCGGACCACGACGACCGCGTGGTGCCCGGCCACAGCTTCAAGTACGCCGCCCGGCTGCAGGCCTGTCAGGCCGGCGACCTGCCCGTCCTGATCCGCATCCAGACCAAGAGCGGACACGGCGCCGGCAAGCCCACGGCCATGATCATCGAGGAGACCGCGGACCGCTTCGCCTTCCTCGCCAGGGTCCTCGGCCTGGAAGGCGGCTGACTGGTGGGCGGGACCGCTGACGCTTCGGTGCTGCTGGATGCCGACCGCCGCTTCGCGGCGGCTGTCGCCGCGGCGGAGCCCTCGGACCGGGGCCGGATCTGGGCGGAATGGTTCGCCCCCGACGGCCGGCAGATCGTCACCGGACGCGAGGTGATCGGCCAGCCGGGCATCGAGGCCCTCATGGGTCCGGCCTTCTCCTTGCCCGGATATGCCCTGGAATGGGCCCCGGACGCGGCCAGGATCTCCGCGGACGGCACCATGGGCTGGACTACCGGCCGTTACCTCAGCCGGAGCCTCTCCCCTTCGGGCGAGGTCGGCGAAAGCCGGGGGCGGTACCTGACCATCTGGCGGAGCCAGCCTGACGGCGGCTGGAAGGTGGCCGTGGACACCGGCGTTCCGGACTGAGGCCGCGGCCTCGACCGACCCGGGCCTTTCCTCAAGGGGATCGGCCCGGGTCCCGGGTTCTCGGCGGCTGGACAAGGATCAGTCCGGCCGTGATCAGGGCCATCCCCGCCAGGGCCCGCAGGTACGGCGCCTCCTCCCCGAACGCCAGCCAGGACACCAGCACCGCCAGGGGGATCTTCAGGTTGTTGGCAGCGGCCAGCAGGGCCGAGGAGGTGCGCGCCGCACCCTTGTTCCACAGGTAGAAGCCCAGGGCGGTGGGAACCACGCCGAGGTAGGTCAGGACCAGGACGGCCTGGCCGTCCCAGCCCGAAACGTCCGGATGATCCAGCAGGACCATCACCAGGGCGAAGAGCGCCGCACCCTGGTACATCCAGGCCAGCAGACCCGACTCCGGCCACCCCAGGCCCTCCCTGAGCCGGGGAAAGACCACCTGGCCCAGGGCGAAGCAGAGATTGGCCCCCTGCAGCAGGACCACGCCCCGCCAGTCGCCGCCGTCGGGCAACCCTTCGACGAGTACGATCCCCGCCCCGACGACCGCCAGCAAAGCCGCGGCCAGGTGCCGGCGGTTGAGGCCGCCGGAGATCAGGCCCGCCAACCCCACCACGTAGAAGGGGGTGAAGATGGTCATCAGGGCGACCATCCAGGCGGCCAGGTACTCGAAGGCCGCGATGTACAGGACGTACATCAGGCCGAACTGGACCACCCCCAGACCGAGCACCTGCAGCAGGGCGCGGCCCCTGACGGTGATGCGTCCGAGGAAGGGAGCGAAGACCGCCGCGGCCAGGATGAGTCGCCCGCAGGCCACGATCCCGGGGTCGAGCCCGGTGAGGTGCCCCTTGATCAGGCCGAAGGAGAAGGCCCACAGGACGGATGCCGCCAGGAGGTGCGCCATGGAATACGCTCAGCGGACCAGGGTCAGCGGCAGGGTGGACACCGCCGCGCCGGCCCGCAAGCGCACGAAATAGGCGCCCGAAGCCGCCGCCCTTCCCCCCGCGTCCCTCCCGTCCCAGCGCACGGCGTGGTCCCCCGGCGGCAGGAAGCCAGGATCCAGATCCCGGACCCGGCGGCCGGCAGCGTCGTAGATCGTCAGGTCCACCTCGGCCCCGGCGGGCAGGGAGAAGCGGATGCTCGTGGTGGGATTGAAGGGATTCGGGACCGCGCCCCGGAGGCGGGCATGCGACCCGGCGGGAGGCGAGACGCTGCTGATCCCGCCTGCGGTCTTCTCGCACAGCACCCAGTCGTCGGGATCCAGCTCGACGACCTGGGGCTCGAAGGGGACCTCGAAGGAATACCACTGGACGGCCCGGTCGTTCACGACCACGAAGTCGAAGGTCCCGCCGGCGGTCCCCACCCGCAGGTCCAGGGGCATGGTGAAGACTCCGGCGTTCGTCTGGGTCTGGGCGATGCGGACGTCCAGCCGGTAGCCGCCGGCCACCGGGGTGCTCGTGTGGGACAACTCATAGACCGGGTAATATTGCCCGTAGACCCACTGGGCGAAGAAGGGGCCCAGGTCCAGCCCCGCGACGCCTTCGCAGACGGTCTGGAGGTCCTCGGTCGTGGCCGAGGAGAAGGCGAACTGCTGCCGGAAGGCCGCCAGGGAGGCGAAGAAGTCCTCGTCGCCCAGGACGTGGCGCAGCATGTGGACGACCCAGGAAGACTTGGCGTAGGTCGTGTCGTAGTTGAAGATGACCCGGAAATCCGAGGGATCGTAGACGAAGACCGAACCTGCGCCCAGGTACCGGGTGGATTCCATGTCGGCGTGATAGGCCGCGACGCCCTCGCTGACCTCGCGCCAGTAGGCCTCGCTCCAGGTGGCGAAGCCCTCGTTCAGCCAGATGTGGCCGAAGTCGGCGCAGGTGATCATGTCCCCCCACCACTGGTGGGCCAGTTCGTGGGAGATGATCGCCTGGGAATAGAGGCTGGTGTACATGCTGGTGCAGGTCTGGTGTTCCATGCCCCCACCCCAGGTGAAGTGGGCGTGGCCGTACTTTTCCTCGATGAACGGATATTCCCCGAAGGCCTCCGCGAAGGCCGCGATCATGTCGACGGTCGGCGCGTACCCGTTGACCGCCGTGGTCAGCAGGTCGGGAGTGACGTAATTGGTCACCGGCATGGTTCCGCCCTCGAGACCGAAATAGGTGTCCGTGAAGACGGCGTAGGGATGGATCGCGACGGACACCAGGTAGGTGGCGATGGGATAGCGTTCCCGCCAGTGGTAGGTCGTCCAGCCGGGGCTCGGCGCCGTGGTCCCGGCGAGCAGGCCGTTGCTGGCCACGATCAGGGGATCCTGGACGGTGACGTGCAGGTCCACCGAATCGGCCTTGTCCGTGTTGAGATCCTTGCAGGGCCACCATTCCCGCGCGCCGTAAGGCTCGCTCAGGGACCAGACCAGAGGAATGTTCCTGGCCACCGCCCAGCCGAAGTAGTCGCCCGCCGGATCGCCGCCGTAGTCGATCTCGACCGTGAAGAACTCCCCCTGGAAGTAGGTGCGGTCGAGGTCGGCTTCCAGGAGGTCGCCCGCGTGGGTGAAAGCCACGGGAAGCCCGGCGGCGCGGACCTCCTGCACGGCCAGGTTGTCCAGCAGGTGGAGCTGGACCGTGGTCAGGGAATCCCCGAGGACCGCGGCCTTCATCGCCCCGGTTCCGGCGATGGTCTCGGTGACGGCGTTGACCTCGAGATCGAGGTCGTAGAAGGTGACGTCGTAGGCGTCCATGGCAAGGGATTTGGCGCCGCCGGACCCTGCCTCCCGGGAGGCGAGTTCGGCGTATCCCCGGGCCTTGGTCTCGGCCTCGAGGATCCGGTGCTGCCGGATCTGGTACTCCGGCCGCCAGACGGGCTCCTGGGGTACCGGGGCCAGGGGGACGGGGCCCGCGGCGTACCCGGGGACCACGCCGCAAACCCAGAGGACCAGGGCCACGGCCGAAACGGCGGAACGACGATCCTTTCGGCGGTGCGGCGCCATGGTTCCTCCGGTCGGGGGATGGAGATTCGCTGCGGTCGGGGTCCTGCCATTATACACCAAAAGGGGTTGCCCGGGCAAACCTGCCCCGCCCCTAGCCTCCCGAGGCGACCGTTGGCGGAATCGGGGACCTCCTCCCATATTGGGGCGTCACCATCCGAACAAACCAGGCCCGCTGCCGGGGCCCCGAGGAGGAGACCACCGTGCCGACCTACGAGTATGAATGCACCCGCTGCGGCCTCGTGTTCGAGGAGTTCCAGTCCATCTCCGCACCCCCGCGCCGGCGCTGTCCGGAATGCCGCTCCAAGGTGGAGCGCCTGATCAGCGGCGGATCCGGCATCCTGTTCAAGGGATCCGGTTTCTACAAGACCGATTCCCGCGGGAAAAACACTGGCGTCAAGTCGGGCGAGGCTTCAGAATCCTCGACCGGAAGCGCTCCCGCCGCCGGCGAAACCGGCGGGTCGGCGAGCGCCGCCCCGGACTCCGGGGATTGATCATCCGACCAGCCACCAGAGGACGGCCATGGCCAGCGACAGCAACCAGGTGGAACTCGAAGGCCTGCCGCGGACCATCGCCCCCGGCGTCACCATCCTGCAGTTCCTGCGCGCCGAGAACCCCGCCCTCCTGGAGGGGGACGACCCGGTGGTCATCGCCTCGGTCAACGGCCGGCGGGTGAGCCTGCACGAACCCCTGGCTCCCGGCGACAGGGTCCGGCTCATCCGGATGTCCGACCCCTACGCCCAGACAACCATCCAGCGGACCGTTCTCTTCCTGCTGGCCGTCGCCGCCCAGGATCTGTTCCCCGATCACCAGCTGAACGTCCACTTCAGCTACAGCGGGGGCATGTACTGCGAACTCCAGCGGCCCGAGCCGTTGATCGCGCGGGAGATCTCCGCCCTGGAGAAGCGCATGTGGGAGCTCGTGGCCGAGGACCGGGCGCTGACGCCCCAGACCTTCGGCCTGCGGGCCCTGTTGAAGATGTACCGCCGCCAGGGGGACGAGCGGAGCTACCGGGCCGCCAGGTATCTGCGGCGCGAGGCCTTGACCTTCTACAGGATGGCGGACAGCGCCAAGCTCTATTACGGCAGGCAGCTCCCCTCGACCGGCTACGTGCGGACCTTCAGGCTGGAGCCGGAGCATCCCGGGTTCGTGCTGCTGGGCAACCTCAAGGGACGGATCGACGAGTTCCCGGCCTACGTGCCCCAACCCCGTTACCTCGACACCCTGCGCGCCTACGCCCGCTGGACCGAGAAGGTCGGCCTCCAGGACACCGGCAGCCTCAACGAGTACATCGTCCAGGGGCGCACCGCCGAGCTCGTCCAGATCTCCGAGGCCCGCCACGCCCAGTTCTTCGTGGACGCCGCCCGCCACGTCGCCGCCCTGCCGGAAGAAGGCCGCCTGGTGCTGCTGGCCGGGCCCTCCAGCTCGGGCAAGACCAGCAGCGCCAAGAGGATCATGGTCCACCTGCGCGTGCTGGGCTTCAAGCCCTTCGCCCTGTCCCTGGACAACTACTTCGTCGACCGGGATCTGACCCCCCTGGGAGCCGATGGGGACTTCGATTTCGAGGCCCTGGACGCCCTGAAGATCGAGGATTTCAACCGGGACCTGCAGGCCCTCATGGCAGGCGAGCCGGTCCACCTGCCGCGTTTCGACTTCGTGGCCGGCAAGGGCGTCCTGGACGAGGCGCCCACCCGGCTGGAGCGGGGCCAACCCCTGATCGTCGAGGGCATCCACGCCCTCAACCCCCGCCTGACCCCCTCCATTCCGCGGCGGGACAAGCTGCACATCTACGTCTCGGCCCTCTGCCACCTGAACATCGACAGCTACAGCTACATCAAGACCACCCACAGCCGCCTCTTCCGGCGCCTGGTGCGCGACGCCCAGTTCCGGGGTTACCCCGCGGCCGAGACCCTCGCCCGCTGGCCCAAGGTCCGCCGGGGCGAGGAGAAGCACATCTTCCCCTTCCAGAACAACGCCGACCTCTTCTTCAACAGCGGGCTGACCTACGAACTGGCCGTCCTGAAGCTCTGGGCCGAACCCCGCCTGGCCGCCGTCGAATCCGACGACCCGAACTACGGCCTGGCCCGCACCCTCATCGACCTGCTGGCCCTGCTGCTGCCCATCGACGCCGGACAGGTGCCTCCGACCTCCCTCCTGAGGGAGTTCATCGGGGGCAGCGGTTTCCGGTACTGAGAGGTGCGCGCCCGGTCAGGGCACCAGGAACTTCTCGTGGAGCTTGGCGACGGCGACCGCGCCCTGGTCCTCGTTGGTCAGGAACGAGACCGTCGAGAACGAGGTGCTGATCAGATGGAGCTCGATGCCGGCCTCGGCGGTGGCCTCGAAGATGGTGCCGGCGATGGCCGGCCGTTCGCTGAAGTGGGGACCGTAGATGGAGACCGCGCAGCAACGGCTCTGGTACTCGATGCTGCGGGCCTGGATCTCCTCGCTGATGGACTGCAGGATGCCCAGGGACTGGTCCAGATCCTCCTTGCGGATGGCGAAGCAGATGTTGTTCAGGCCCTCCCGGTCGATGAACGAGGTCACGCAGATGATGTTGATCCCCCTGAGTCCCAGCTCGGACAGGGCCCTGCCCGCGAGGCCGTGCCCCGCCCTGGCTCCGAGGATGCGCACGAGGACCAGTCCGTCCTTCTTCGTGATGCCGCCGACTGCCATCTTTCCGGTCATGATCCGGTCCGTCCCTTGGATTGGAAACCTGAGGATTCGGCTCCGCCATGGGCAAAGCTAGCCCCTGGATCGGGGGATTCCAAATTCTCAGAACGGGATTCGGGGACGCCGGGCGGGAGGCGCCGGGGGGGGAGGCGCCGGGGGGTTGACAGGGAACCGGTCAGGCGATAAAAGCAGGGACGTGACAGGAATTCCGGGGGTCTCCCCCGGGCCGCCCCACGGGAGGATGAGACCATGAAGAAGATCGCCGTCATCTTGAGCGGTTGCGGGGTCTATGACGGCTCCGAGATCCACGAGGCCTGCGCGGCCCTGGTGGCACTCCGCCGCCAGGGGGCCGAGGCCGTGGCCTGCGCCCCGTCCGGGCCCCAGATGCACGTCATGAACCACCTCGCCGGGGAACCCGCCGCCGGTGAAACCAGGGACGTCCTGGTCGAGAGCGCGCGGCTGGTCCGTGGGGCGATCGCACCCCTGGAAAAGATGGATCCCGCCGCCATCGACGGGGTCCTGCTTCCCGGCGGGTTCGGCGCCGCCAAGAACCTCAGCGACTACGCCACCGAGGGCGCAGGGTGCACGGTCCATGCCGGAGTCGAGGACTTCCTGCGCCGGGCCCACGCCCTGGGCAAGCCCATCGGCGCCATGTGCATCGCGCCGGTCATCCTGGCCCGCGTGTTCGGCAGCGATCTTTCACCGCGGCTGACCATCGGGTCGGATCCCGCCACCGCCGGGCACATCGAGGCCATGGGCGCCCGGCACGTCGAATGCCCGGTCGACGCCGCGGTGGTCGACACCGGATCCAGGATGGTCACCACCCCGGCCTACATGCTGGCCCGGGACATCGCCGAGGTCTTCGCCGGAGCCGAGGAATTCGTCCGCAGCCTGCTGGCGCTCTGCTGACGAGGGTTTCCCGGTCATCCCGGACCGGAGTCGCCTCCTCACCTCCGGGCCGTCATGTCCGGAAAAAGGTTCCGGTTGATCGAAAAGCCTCCGGCCCTTAATCTGGTTGCGGACCGGGAAGCCTCGGGGGTGGTTTCCCTTGCGGTCCGTTCCCGTTGCCGACCAGGCCATGGCCACTCGGAAGACGATCCAGCCGAGCACACAGGAGATTCATCATGGACGACATCAAACCCGCCGCCGAGCTTTCCGGACCCGAACACGAGAACGACACGGGGATGTCGCCGACCCCGAGACGGAGAACACCCTGGAACACCGTCGAGGGCCGCGTCATCAGCCTCGTCAGCCGCAAGGGCGGAGTCGGCAAGACGACCTCGGCCGTCAATCTGGGCGCCGCTCTCGCTCTCTCCGGGCACTCCGTCCTGATCATCGGGACCGATCCCCAGTGCGGGGTCTGCCGCACCCTCGGCACCGAACCGGCGGAGCTGCCGACCTCCCTGACGGACATCTTCACCGACCGGACGGGCCTGAACGAGATCGCCCAGCGCTCACCCCTGGAGAATCTGTTCTTCGTCTCGCCCCGGCTGCTCTGCCTGGCCGACGAGGAGGCCTACCATGAAGCCATGGCCTCCCGCATGGACGACTTCGTGCGCGAGGTGGACCGGGCCCGCAACCTCTACGACACCATCCTCATCGATTGCCCCCCCAGCCTCGGCGCCCCCACCAGGGCCGCCCTGGCCGCATCGGACAGCTACCTGGTCCCCGTCCAGGCGGAAGAGCTTTGCCGGGGCACGCTGGGGACGCTCATCGAATTCGTCGGGGACTTCCAGCGGCAGACCTACCGCTCGGGCGGATCCGCCTCGGCCGGAGCCATGCCCCAGACCCTGGCCCTCGAGGGGCTGTTCCTGACGATGACCAGCGAACGGACCCGGATGGGCCGGCACGTCGCCGCCCGCGTCAGCGAGGATTTCGGCAGCGATCTGCTGGAATGCTGCATCCCCCGCAACACCCGGCTGAGCGAGATGGCCCTGCGCGGAAAACCCGCCGTCATCTACGACCGCCGGTCCTCCGGAAGCCGGGCCTACTTTGATTTGGCGGACGAACTGGTCAGGCGTTACTGTAGGAAGCCTGATGGTGGAATCCGTTACGCGGCCCAGGTGGTCGAACCGGATCCTGAAGACCTTCCGGCGACCCTGCGCACACCCTCCCCTCGGGACGCCGAGGCCGATTTCGCCCGGGAGGCCGGCTCCGGCCTGGCGGGGCTCGGCCGGTTCCTGGCCGAGCTGAGGGGGGGCGGACCGGCCGATCCGGGCATCGCCCCCTTCGACGAGCCCGCCCTGCCGGAAATGGTGTCCCTGGACGACCTCCTGGCCGAGGAGGAGGGCCGCTGCGACCGCCGGGACGAGGGCGACGATTCCTGGGCCTACGGGTTCGATACGAGCGATCCTCTCAACTGACGAGTCCCGGCAGGGATACGACGATCCGGCCGGGAAACCGGCCGGATTTCTTTCGCCAGCTCCACGCTGGAGGTGCACCGTGAATGCCGAAACGATGAAGAGCCTGGTCTACGACAAGTCGAGCATGCCCTGGGACCAGTCCAGGGGATTCCAGCTGCGGGACATGCCCCAGCCCTGCCTGGACGAATCCGCCGATCCCGCCGACTCGGAGAACGTCCTGGTCAAGGTGATCTACGCAGGGTTCTGCGGCAGCGACCGCGGCATCTGGAACCGCACCGCCTTCAAGGGCATGATCTTCGACAGCCTGAAGAAGGAAGGCGGGACCATCCGGATCATCGGCCACGAGATGGTCGGCGAGATCGTCGCCGTCGGTTCGAAGGTGACCCCGCGTTACGGCTACGCCCCCAAGGACATCGTCTCCACCGAGAGCCACATCATCTGCGGCACCTGCTACCAGTGCCGGATCGGCCAGACCCACATCTGCAGCCAGGACGTGATCATCGGCATCGCCAGGGACGGCTGTTTCGCCGAGTACATCAAGCTGCCGGCCAACGTCCTGTGGCAGACCGACCCCCGCAAGATCCGCCTGAAGGTGGCCGCCCTGCAGGAGCCCTTCGGGAACGCCGTCCACGCCTGCACCACCGCCGACCTGCGGGGCCGGCGGGTGGCCGTCTTCGGTTGCGGCACCATCGGGCTGTTCGTCATCATGGTGGCCCGGGCCCTGGGCGCCACCCGGATCATCGGCATCGAGCCCAATCCCGCCAACCAGGAGATGGCGCGGCAGCTCGGCGCCGACGACGTCATCCCCGTCAACCTCGACAAGGCCCACTCCCACGCCTGGGGCGCCGACAAGGACCTGGTGGCCCGGGTGCGCGAGGCCTTCGGGGGGCAGGGCGCCGACGTGTCCATGGAGATGGCCGGCTTCAATTCCAGCGTCAACAACGCCATCCAGTCCACCCGCCGCGGCGGCGAGGTGATCCTGTTCGGACTGAAGCAGGGCAACTTCCACATCCAGGCCTTCGACCGGGTCATCGTCAACGGCCTGACCCTGCACAGCGTGATCGGTCGCCGGATCTTCGAATCATGGTACATTACCCGGAACCTCCTGGAGGACCGCAGCAACAGGATCCAGGACCGGATCTACGAGGTCATCCTCGGCGGAGGCGACGACGCCGTGGTCCACATCCAGGATTTCGAGCCCGCGTCCTTCGAGAAGACCCTGGCCGCCTGGCCCAAGCCTCTGATCCAGTTCTGACGCGACCCCGACCCGAGGAGACGACATGACCATCACGATCGAATACTGCCGGGTCTGAAACTACGAACCGCGCGCCGCCGGTCTGGCGGACGCCATCGAAGCCGCCTGCGGCGTCAGGCCCGGACTGATCCCGTCGAGCGGCGGGGTCTTCGAGGTCGTCATCGACGGGAAGCTGGTGTTCAGCAAGAAGGCCCTGGACCGGTTCCCCGAGGAGCGGGAGATCCTGGATCTCCTGCCTGGCAAGTAATCCCCCATGGAACAACCCCCTCGGTCCCCATCCGGCCAAGGGGGTAGACCGGGGAGAGGACCGGAGGGGGTTGAAGACGCCGGGGATCCGGGACGGGTCCCGGGAGGGGTGTCAACGCTCCTTGATGTCCTGGAGTTCCCCTCTCAATTCCTTCATCTCCCGCCTCAGTTCGGCGAGTTCGCGCCGCAGTTCCGCGGCGGTCTTTCCCGCTTCGCCGCGGTCCCTGCGGTCGACCCAGTGTTCGGTCTCGAGCCCTGAGAGCCCCGCTTGCAGGGCCCTGCGGACCTCGACCATGATCTCGTCGACGTCCACCTCGACGGTCTGGTCCTCGTAGGAGAAGTTCAGCCGGTTGTCCTGCCCCATGTGCACGTCCAGCTGGAGGCTCGCCAGGACCTCGGCCAAGTCACCGACCGCTCCTTCCACCAGGGCGCCGACCTCTTCCAGATCCACCACCGTCACCCCGGTGCGGTCCCCGTCCTCCGTGGTGATGGTCAGGACCCCGTCCGTCCAGGCCAGGGTCGTCGACTCGTCCTCGCCGTTGACGATCACGATCGTGTCGTCGGAATCGGCGATCGGATCGCCCGCCGACGCGGCGGCCGGAATCATAAGGACGAGGAGCAGGGCTGCGGGGCGGGCGGTCCGGGCGAAGTTCCTGAACATGTTCGACCTCCGGATGCGATGAGGCAAGGGAACCGGTTGGACACCATCTTTCCCATCTACGCACCGGAGGATCCCCGGTTTCAGGGAAAAGCTGCCCACCTCAGAAAATCGGTTGTGCCGTCGAGATTGTTCCCGGCCCGGGCCTTGCCCCGGGCCGGTCATGGACAGCTCCAATTCCAACCCCGAATCCTGGGCCCCTCCCTTCTGCCCTAACCCCAAGTGCCCACACCACAACCTCTTGGGCCTCCCCTTCCCCTACAAACGCATCGGATACTTCTGGAGACAC
>JBFXKG010000001.1:0-288403 GCA_050174015.1 Candidatus Krumholzibacteriia bacterium | reverse complement strand
GGCGCCTGCCACCGTGTCGGAGGGGTGGTGCTTGAGATCCTCCATGCGGCCCATGGCCGTCCACCCGGCCAGGACCAGGGCGATCGCGCCCGGCCAACCGCCGTGGCGTCGGGTGACCACTCCGGCGGTGCTGAAAGCGGCCGAGGTGTGCCCGGAGGGGAAGGAATAGCGTGCGCCGTTGGGGCGTTCCCGGTCCACCGCGACCTTCAGGGCGGTCACCGCCCCGTAGCTCAGGGCCAGGCTCCGGCTCAGGTCGAAACCCGTCCGGGCCAGGCCTTCGTCTCCCATCATCCCCCCCACCGTCCAGGTGCCCAGCGCCAGCGGCGCCTGGAGCCGGATGTCGCCCCAGACGTTGCCGGCGTCGGCCAGGTTGTCCCACGCCCCCTGGTCAAGCGCCCGGGAAGCGCCCGCGGCATCCTCGAATCCGTGCACGCCCAGGGTCAGGCCGATCCCCGCCAGCAGCCAGAGGGCCGAATCCGTCGAGGGCAGGGCGGCGGCGTCGGAAACCAGGGCGCCCGGGATGTCGGCGGGCTCGGGGGACCCGGCCGCAACCTGGACGGGGGACGCGACCGACAAGGGAAGCGCCGCGACGAGGATGGTTGCGAGGCGGCGCCCGCATCCCGGGGACGTGCTGTTCAAAGTCGATTCCTTCCTTTATCCTTGGCGATCCCCCGCATGAAGGAAGCCATGATCATCGGAGAACCCATGCCCCGCAACGTCGAAATCAAGGCTCGCCTGCACGATCCCCGGGCGGCGCTGGCCGCGGCCGAGGCCCTGGGCACTTCCCAGCCCCGGATCATCCGCCAGGTCGACACCTTCTTCCGTTCAAGCCGGGGACGCCTGAAGCTCCGGGATTTCGGCGACGGCGCGGGGGAGCTCATCTTCTACGACCGCCCCGACCGCGAAGGGCCCAAGACGTCCCACTACGCCATCTGTCCGACGGTCGATCCCCGGAGCCTGACGGACGTCCTCGGGCAGGCCTGCGGAACGATCGGGACGGTCAGCAAGACCAGGACCCTGGTGATGGCCGGCCGCACGCGCATCCACCTGGACGAGGTGGCGGATCTGGGCTGGTTCCTGGAACTCGAAGTGGTCCTCGAGCCGGACGAGCCCGAGGCCGCAGGCCGGGCCGAGGCCTTCGCGCTCATGGAGAAGCTGGGCGTGGACCGGAGCGACCTGGTCACCGGGGCGTACCTGGACCTGCTGGGCCGCTCCGGTTGAGCAGGCGGGGAATCCTCGGGAAGATCCGGCGCCGGGGCCGGGGAGCGATCAGCCTTCCTGCCGCTTGCGGGCCTGGATCACCCGCTGCAGGAGCTTGGCCACGTCCTGGTTCTCCGGCGCCAGGCGCGCCGCTTCCCGCAGATCGGCCTCCGCCTCCGCCAGCTTGCCGGTGTGCAGGTTCAGCAATCCCCGGTTGTAGTGGGCCGTGGCCAGACCGGGGTCCAGTTCGATGGCCCGGGTGAGGGATCTGGCCGCCGCAGGGCTTTCCCCGGTCTTGATCTGGACCAGCCCCAGATCGCTCCAGGCGCGGGGATCGTCGGGGTCCAGGGCGACCGCGGTCCTCAGGTGACGCCGGGCCTCGTCGAAGTTCTCCCGCACCAGGTAGAGCCGTCCCAGCTCCCGTTCCACCCGGGGATCAGTAGCGTTCAGGGCGGCGAGGTCTTCGGAAGCCCTGGCCAGATCCGCGATGGCGCGGTCCTCCATGCCGGTCCCGGCGAACACCAGGCCCTTGGCGCGCAGAGCCCAGGGCCGATCCAGGCCGAGCCGGGCGCAGATGCCGGCGGCGTTGACCGTCGCCCCCGCCCAGTATTCCCGTTCCGCAGGATCCGGGGCCTGGTCGAAACGCTCCAGGGCCAGGGCGGTGTAGGCCGAACGCGAGCCGGTCAGGAAGGTCCGCCCCATGCCCAGCCAGACGGGCAGTTCGGTGGCGCCGGAAGAGCCCAGGGGAGGGAACGACCGGACCTGGACGCAGGACCGGTCGCTCAGCGGCAAAGCCGCCGCCGATTCCCGGTACCAGCGCCCGGCGTAGGACCATTCCCCCAGGAGCTCGGCGGTCATTCCCATGTCCCGCCAGCATTCGGAGACGTGGTCCCCGGCGGGTCGGAGTTCGAGCAGGAAGTTGAACGCTCCGCGGACCAGACCCTGGCCCCGCTCCACCGTGGCCAGGATCCAGGACGGGTCGGTGCTGAAGGGGTCGGCGCGCCCGATGTCCCCGGCGACTTCCCGGGCCCGGCTGCGATTGCCGAGGCTGGCTTCGCAAAGGCCCAGGATCTGCCGCGCGGCCGCGTTGCCCGGCTCGGCGGCCATGGCGGTGCGGACCCAGCTCAGGCCTTCCCGCCACTCCGCCCGGTCGTAGTGGAACCAGGCCCGCAACAGGGCGATCCGCACCGACAGCCGGCGCGCGTCCCGCGTTCCCCCCGACCCGCCGCCGGAACCCGCGGCCACCCGCAAGGCGGCCGTCGCGCCGTCCAGGGCGGCCTCGGTCTGCAGGTCCTCGCCCAGCCAGCGCAGATCTTCAGCGAGCGCCAGCCAGGCAGCCGGATCGTCGGGCGCCAGGCTGCAGGCGTCCACCAGGTTCTGGAGTTTCCGGGGAAGTTCGGCGGTCCGCCTGGCCTGGTCGCGCAGGGAGGCGGCGTGCCGCCGGCGCACGTCCTGTTCGGCTTCCGGCAGCGCCAGGAAGAGATCGAGACCGACCGAATCCACACTCGCGACGAATCTCACGGGGGGAGCCGTCCCGCATCCCGGAGCCGGCGGGCCGCCGCACCCGGCGCAGCCGAGGATGGCGGCCAGTGCGACCGGAACCCAAGGGAAGCGTCCTGCGCGACGCGCCCCGGCGGGCGAACGGAACGGTCCTGGATGTGGGCTCATCCTGTCCCTCCTGGTCCGGTCAGGGCGTGGTCGGCCGGCGAGAGGATCCCCGGGATCAGCGGTTGAACAGCCGGTTCAACCAGTTCCCCTTGAGCACCTCCTGCTTGGTCTTCACGCCGACCGCACCGAGTTCGATGCCGTCGAGGACGGCCACGGCGCGTCCCACCTCGGCTCCGGCGGGCAGGGGGGCGGCCAGATCGTCCGGAACGTCATACCGCAGCACCACCTCCGCCTCGCGTCCGCGGGGCACGCTGACGGTGAGGGCCTCGGCATACACCAGGGGAACGGTCTTCGTCTTGCCGCCCTTGACCGGCTGCTCCAGCGGCAGGTCCGCCCCGGCGACCGGCACCACGTCCACCTGCTGGTACATGTTGAAGGCCAGGCTCAGCAGGCGCGTGGTCTCCACCGCCCGGCCGTTGTCCGTCTCGCAGCCCATGACCACGGAGATCAGGCGCTTGCCCTTCTGGACGGCGGACGCGGTGACGCAGAATCCGGCGGGTCCGGTGTATCCGGTCTTGATGCCGTCCAGACCCCGGAACTTCCCCACCAGCTTGTTGGGATTGTGGAGGGTGAATTCCCCGTTGCGGAAGGGGGCCGTTTCGATCGCGGACCACTCCAGGGCCTCGGGGTGGCTGATGAGCTCCCTCCCCAGGATGGCCATGTCCCTCGCGCTGGTCAGGTCGGGTTGCTGGCCCCGCCCTGCCGGCAGGCCGTGGACCGAGTGGAACTCGGTGTCGGTCATGCCCAGTTCGGCGGCCCGCATGTTCATCAGATCGACGAAGGCCGCGACGGAACCGGCCAGATACTCGGCCAGGGCGACCGCGGCGTCGTTGGCCGAATGGATCGCCAGGGCCATCAACAGCTCGCGGACGGTGAATTCCTCGCCGTGCTTGAGGTAGACCTGGGATCCGCCCATCCGGCTGGACCTTGCGGAAACCTTGATGACGTCGTCGAAGGACAGATCGCCTTCGGCCACCCTCTCGAGCACCAGCAACTCGGTCATCATCTTGAGCATGGACGCGGGCTGGCGCCGCTCCCGCTCGTTGAAGGCGACCAGGGGCAGGCCCGTGTCGGCGTCGATGACGTAGGCCGACTTGAAGTTCCCCGTCAGGACCGCGGGGCCGGCGGGCGAGGCGGCGCCCCCCCCGTCGGCCGCGGCCCCGGCATCGCCTTCGGCCAGGGCCACGCCCGTGCCGGTGAGGCAGGTGGAGATCAAGGCAAGGATGACGAGAACCTGCCTGGACGGCAAAAAACGGTGTCGGGAAAGGAACATCCTGTTCATTCCGGGCTCCATCGGAGGGCTTGAGCGGTTGCTGAGGACCCCCCCATAATGCACGGGATGGGGTCAAGGTTCCACCGGAAGATGGAACATTTTTTCATCCCCATCCGTATTTTTTTTGATATGCGGTCGATTGTTTTTATTTTGCTAGGACCATGCCGTCCCCAAGTCGTTGCGGCATCATGAGGGCTCCTCCGGGGGCCGTTTTCGGAAGGGTGGTCGGGTCGTGAAGTCGGTTCTATTCCTGGTGATCGGCCTCCTGGTCCCGGCCTCGGCCTACGCTTACGTGGACCCGGGGACCGGCAGCTTCATCATCCAGGGCATCATCGCCACCCTGGTGGGCGCCGGCGTCGCCATCAAGCTCTCCTGGAAAAGGATCAAGGCCAGGTTCACCGGCCGGAGCGTCGAACCGGACGACGATCTGGATGCCTGACGGCCCCCTTTCCTCCTCCTTCCGGGACCCCGGGGGATTCCTGTTCCGGCGGGACGGACGCCTCTTGCGCCAGGTCAACGCTTCCTGCGCCGATGACCTGGCCTGTCTCCACGAGTCCGGGCTCTACGACGCTCTCCTGGACAAGGGACTGCTGATCCCCCACACCGAGGTGTCCCTGGATCTGGCGCCCGTACCCGGCGCCGCAGCGGTCCTCGAGCCGGAATGCATCCCCTTCATCAGCTACCCCTACGAGTGGTGCTTCACCCAGCTCCGGGATGCGGCCGTCGCCACCCTGCGCCTGCAGCGCAACGCCCTGGCCCACGGCATGGTCCTCAAGGACGCCTCCGCCTACAACATCCAGTTCCTCCGCGGCAAGCCGGTCCTGATCGACACCCTGTCCTTCACCCGGTATCGACCGGGCGAGCCCTGGGTCGCCTACCGCCAGTTCTGCCAGCACTTCCTGGCCCCCCTGGCCCTGATGTCCTACCGGGACCACCGCATGCTGGGCCTGCTCCGCTCCCAGATCGACGGGGTGCCCCTGGACCTGGGATCGGGTCTGCTGCCCCGGCGATCCCTGCTGAATCCCGGCATCCTGATGCACGTCCACCTGCACGCCCGCAGCCAGAAACGGCACGCGGGCAAGCCCGTCAAGCGGCGCCAGGTGAAGGTCAGCAGGGACGCCATGATCGGGATCACCGAGAATCTCCACAAGGCCGTCAAGAGCCTCAGGTGGAAGGACCGGAGCACCGAATGGGCGGACTACTACGACCACACCAACTACTCGGACTCCGCCCTGGCGGAGAAGCGCCGCCTGGTCGGGGCCCTGCTGGACCGCGCCGGCGGGCCGGTGGTGTGGGATCTGGGGGCCAACACGGGGCACTTCAGCCGGCTGGCCGCCGACCGGGGCTGGTTGACCGTGGCGATGGACATCGATCCGGCGGCGGTGGAGATGAACTGGCTGGACTGCCGCGGCGGCAACCGGCCGAACATGCTGCCCCTGGTCATGGACCTGAAGAATCCCAGCCCATCCCTGGGCTGGGCGCACCGCGAGCGCGACGCCCTGCTGGACCGGGGACCGGCGGACACGGTCATCGCCCTGGCGCTGGTCCATCACCTGGCCATCGCCAACAACCTGCCGCTCGAACGCGTGGCCGATTTCCTGGCCTCGGCGGGGCGGCGCCTCATCATCGAGTTCGTGCCGAAGCCCGATTCCCAGGTCCAGCGCCTGCTGGCTTCCCGGGACGACATCTTTCCCTTCTACCACCAGGAAGGCTTCGAATCAGCCTTCGCCCGGCGTTTCACCATCCTCGACAGGGTTCCCATCCCCGGAACCCTGCGCAGCCTCTACCTCATGGCGAGGATCTGATCCGGATCACGCGCCGAGTGCGGACGGGCGCTCCCCTCCATTCCTCAGCAGAACAGCTTGTGCCCGTTCCCCTGTCCGGAAGGAGGGTTCCCGCTGCGCCGGACGTACTCGTCCATGTCCTTGTCGCCCCGGCCGCTCAGGTTGACGATGACCAGGGCGTCGGGTTCGAGCGTTCCTCGCAGCTTCTCCAGGTAGGCCAGGGCGTGGCTGCTCTCCAGGGCGGGGATGATCCCCTCGAGGCGGCAGAGCCGGGCGAAGGCGTCCATGACCTCCCGGTCGGTGACCGCCTCGTACCGGACCCGGCCGGCGTCCTTGAGGAAGCTGTGTTCGGGCCCGATCCCCGGATAGTCGAGGCCGGCGGCGATGCAGTGGTTGCCCTCGGCCGTGACCAGACCTGCGGGGATGCAGTAGGTCTTCATCCCGTGGATCACCGCCGGCGAACCGGTGGTCAGCGTGGCCGCGTGGCGGTTGGTGTCGATGCCGGACCCCGCCGCCTCCACGCCGATGATCTTCACCCCGTCGTCGCCCAGGAAGGGATGGAACAGGCCGATGGCGTTGCTGCCGCCCCCGGCGCAGGCCAGCAGCAGATCGGGCAGGCGTCCGTACTGATCCAGCACCTGCCCGCGCGCCTCGCGTCCGATGACCGACTGGAAGTGGCGGACCATCAGGGGATAGGGGTGAGGCCCCACGGCCGACCCCAGCAGGTAGAACGCGGTTTCGGCCTCGGCCACGTAGGCGCCCAGGGCCTCGTCCACCGCGGCGGTCAGGGTGCGGTCGCCGCTGGTGGCCGGAACCACGCGCGCCCCCATCAACCGCATGCGGGTGACGTTCGGCTGCTGGCGGCGCATGTCCTCCTCGCCCATGTAGACGTCGCACTCCAGACCCAGCCGCGCCGCCACCGCGGCCGTCGCCACGCCGTGCTGCCCGGCGCCCGTCTCTGCGATGAGCTTGCGCCGGCCAATGCGGCGCGCCAGCAGAGCCTGGCCCAGGCAGTTGTTCAGCTTGTGGGCGCCCAGATGGTTCAGGTCCTCCCGCTTGAGCAGGACGGTGGCGCCGACGTATCCGCTCAGCCGCAGGGCCGGATAGAGCGGCGTGGGGCGGCCGCCGTAGAGCTTGAACTCCCGGTCCAGTTCGGCCGCGAACTCCGGATCATCCCGGAACCGCAGGAACGCCTCGGTCAGCGCGGTCAGCGGCGGAACCAGCGGTTCGGGGACGAAGCGGCCGCCGTAGGGGCCGAAGAACCCCTCCGCGTCGGGGACGGAGGAGAAATCACCGGGGGTGAGGGGAGCGGACTCGGGTGTGGCCATCGTCTCGTCCTTTCGGGTTCGGCAAAAAAAACCGCCGGCTTTCGGGAGCCGGCGGCGGGGCTTTGCGCTTGGTCGATCCTGCGTCACCGCAAAGCGCACCTCACCGTCCGGCGGTTGCGCCACCACCAGGTACGGGAAAGAGCGATGCCCGCGGTCGATGTCATGCCATGATGGTACACGATTTCCCCCGGCGGATCAACCCCTGCGCCAGACGAAGATGCTGCCCGAATGGACGGTGGGGTCGAAATCGGCCTCCCGGTAGTCCGCGAAGTGGCCGAGCCTCCCGAATCCCGCGGCCTCGTGGCCCATCAGGTACTCCAGGCTGATCCGCGGCGCCAGTTCGACCTCCCCCTGGAAGACCACCTTGCCCGCCGCCGTCAGCTGCGTGTGGAAGATGAGGCTGTCCTGCTCGACGTCCTCGTACCAGCGGTGGAAGGCCAGATCGCCCTCCTCGATCCTCAGCACCGGGAAGCGGTGGAACCTCTCGCCCGAGCGCAGGATGGGATCGAAGTTCACCGTCTGGAAGATCCACACGCCGCCGGGAACCAGCAGATCCCTGATGTTGAGCAGGAACGGCGCCAGATGCTCCGCCGGCAGATGAGGCAGGACGTTCCCGATGCAGACGATCCCCGCATAGGTGCTGCGGCTGAGCAGGCCGATCTCGTCCATCCCCAGGATCTGGAAGCGCCCGTCGGGATGGCGGCGTTCCGCCTCGGCGATCATGCCCGGGTCCAGGTCGATGCCCAGGCAGCGGCGGCCCGTGCGGTCGAGGGCCGCGCAGTAGCCGCCCGTCCCGCAGCCGATGTCGAGGATGCGCCCCTCGGGCGGCAACCAGCGGTCCAGGAAGTCGAAGGTGCCCTGACGGTAGGGGAAGATGCGGTCGTAGTGTCCCGCGAAATCCGAATAGAAGGCCATGGTCTATCGCAACCCCTGTGCTATATTGGGCCGGGGACGATCGCTGGTGATCACCCGCCGCCGGAGGTGGTTCATGTTTCCGTTCAAGAAGATCCTCTGCCCCACGGACTTCAGCGATCCGTCCCTGTGCGGCCTGAAGATGGGCAACGAGATGGCCGAAAGGTTCGGCTCCGAGATCATCGTCGTCAACGTCCACAAGCCCATCCCGCACCTGCCCGCCCCGCGGGTCCAGGCCTCGGAGGTCACCTTCGACGTCACCGAATACGAGAAGCACGTGATCGAGGACGCCAGGGACAACCTCGCCCAGGTCAGCGACGCGATCTTCAGCGACGGGATGGTCCCCAAGCTGGTCGTGCGCATCGGCAAGCCCGCCGACGAGATCCTGGCCCTGGCCGCAGAGGAGGAGGTCGACGCGATCTTCATCGCCACCCACGGCCGTACCGGCATCGCCAACGTGATCTTCGGCTCGGTGGCCCAGCGGGTGGTCCGCCGGGCCGCCTGTCCCGTGCTCACCATCCGGGCCTGCGAATAGTCCTGCAGCGATCAGGGGGCGGATGCGTCCGCCCCCTGATCTTTCCCGAACCGATACATTTCATAACCCTGAACGGCGCAGCTGTCCACCGGTTCGGCGCCCACAGAGTCCAGCGCCCGCCGCCAGAAGTCCCAGCGGACCCCGTCGTTTTCCCGCAAGGCCAGCTCCGCCCACAGGTAGCCCTGCCGGCGCATGCCCGCCAGGAATTCCCCGGGATCCTCACGACCCTGCTCGCAGGCGGCCAGTCGCTCGCGGAAGGCCACGATCTCCGGCGGCACCCAGCCCGTCGCCCCGCCGGTGACCGGCGCTCCCAGCTCGATGGCGCGGGCGATCCACAGGGCTTCGGTCCGGTCCTCGGCGTACTCGTTCACGGGGGCGGGCAGGGTCAGGACCGGCCCGCGGGCGGGCCCCGGCCCTGGACGACCCGCCAGCGGGACCTTGACCGCCGGCACTCCCGCAGGCAGGGAGACCAGGGTCAGCAGGACCACCGCGCCGGGGGCCAGCAACCGGCGGCGGGCTCGATCGGCGGACAGAAAGGTCAGACCCGCCGCGGCCCACCAGGCCACCGCGATGGTGAAGAGCCAGGAGAAACGCCAGGCGCCCCGGAAAGCCTTGAACGGCGGGGCGACCGCCCGCAGCCATTCCAGGGGCAACGGCAGGCGGCGGTCGGTGCCCGGCAGGCCCACCGAATCCCCGAAGGCCAGGATCATCCCCACGGCCCCCATGACCAGCAGGGCGGCGCCCCAGGCGCGCCGGTCCCCGTCGAGGTCCCGGCGACGGCGCCACCCGTAGGCGGCCAGGGCCAGGGCCACCCAGCCGGGGTTGAGGGTCTGGCGATGCCTGCCGTCGTAGCGCTCGATTCCGCTGGTTCCGCGTCCCAGCCAGTCGGCCGGACCGCTGCGGTAGGCCCCCCGGTTCAGCAGATGCTGGACGTCCGCGCTGCCCGAGCGGACCTCGTCGGCGGTCCGCGTGAACCCGGGATAGCGGTCGGCCAGGCGCAGCTGGGGCTGGGCCAGCAACAGGACCAGGCCCGCCGTCGCCAGGGCCGGCGCCCAGGCGGCCCTGGCGGTGGCCCGGACCATTCCGGGCAGGCGGTCGCCACGGCGCAGTCCCTGCACCAGCCGGACGACCTTGATGGTCACCACGCCCACCAGCGCGTAGGCCAGCCCGTACCAGCCCCAGGCCGCCTGCAGGACCAGGCCGGCCCCCACGCCCGACCACCAGGGCCACGAGCTCCGCCGGGCATCCTGCCGTCGCAGGGCCATGATCGCGGCGGCCAGGCAGAACAGGACGAACGGCGGGGGCAGCTGGTTGAGGTGGCCCAGCTGCGAGATGGTGTAGGGCGCCCCGATGAGGGCGAGCGCGGCGAACCCCGCCGAGCTGCGCCCGCCTCCGGTGGCGAGCCAGACGGACGCCATCCCCAGGGCGGCGAGCAGGAGACTGCCGGCCATGGCCAGGTTGTACTGGGCGGCGGCGGTGGGGGAGAAAAGCAGGTGGGCCGGCCAGACCAGCCAGGCCTGGCCCAGCAGGGGATCCATGCAGCCGAGCATGCCGGGCACCGGGTGGAAAATCGGCAGTTCCAGCCACACACCCGGATGATGCCAGTGGAGGCACGTCCACTGGAGGATGCCCAGCTGCAGCATGGGGTCGATGCCGCCGAAAGGTCCGAGCACCGACCCGGACCAGTCGCCCAGGACCGGGTGCAGACACCAGGCGGCGAACACGAGCACTCCGAGCCAGGCCGGGAGCGCGGTGATCCGGTTCACCGCTCGGCATCCCTGTGGACGTTCTTCGGAGAGAACGCCGGCAGGCAGACGGCGACGTACTCGGCGCCTCCCGGCTCGGGGCAGCTGTAACGCACCCACTCTCCGGGTTCGGCCACGACGGCCTGGCCGGCGAGGACGTCCAGGTGGCCGTCCACGTACTCGACGCGCAGCAGCCCCTTCAAGACGACGGTGATCTCCTCGAACCCGGGCCGCTGGCCGGGTTCCTCCCAGCCTGCCGGAGCGACCATGCGCGCCACGCTGACCTGCGTGTGGCCGCTGTTCACCCTGCCGACATATTCCTCGATGATCTTGGGCCTGGTTCCCGCAGCGGGAACGACCGTGGGTCCCTGGATGAGTCGCGGCACCGCTGACCTCGTCTTCCTTCGCAACGCGGGCCGCCCTGGAGGGAACGGCCCGCTGTGGTTCGAAAAAGCCTTCCCGGGGACATCCTGGGCCAACCTCCGACCCCGTGTCCACGGTTCATTGCGGGGATCAGGGCTTCCAGACCTCCCAGACCTTGCCCACGAGGTCGGGTCCGGGATTGAGGGTCACACCGCCTGGCTCCCAGCCCGAAGGCGTGACCTCGCCCGTGGCGACCACGTGCTGGAAGGCTTTGATCTGCCGGACGAGTTCGTGCGGATTGCGGCCGACCTCGGGCGTCAGGACCTCCATCGCCCGGATCACGAAGTCCGGATCGATGATGAACCGCCCGCGGATGTCCACTCCCGCGGCCTCGTCGTAGACCCCGTAGATGGAGCCGATCTTGCCGCCGGCGTCCGAGAGCATGGGGAACGGCACCCCGCCCTCGACCATCTTCGAGAGCTCCTCTTCCTGCCAGATCTTGTGGACGAACCGGCTGTCGGTGCTCATGGACAGCACGATCACGCCCAGCTTCTTGAATTCCTTGCTCATGGCGGCGACCGCCGCCAGTTCGGTGGGTCAGACGAAGGTGAAGTCGCCCGGATAGAAGCAGAGGACGATCCACCTCCCCTTGTGGTCCGACAGCTTCACGGGCACGAAGCCCTTTCCTTCGACGTAGGCCGTGGCCACGAAGTCGATGGCTTCCTTTCCGACCTTGGCGAGCATGGGCGCGACCTCCTTCTGGACCGATCCGGTGGGGGCTTGCGCCTCCGTGGGGGGCATGATCGGCCCCCCGGCGGGTTTGACGCAACCATCCTTCATCTTGGCCATGGCAACCTCCTCGGTTCGAGCGCCAGGCTCGTTAAATCCCATAATATCAGTATCTTATGGGACATGGCTCCCTGCCAACATAACATATCCGGATGGCCCGATGGCAACAATTCCGGCCCGTTTCCGACCCCGAGGTTGACCCCACCGGTGATCCCAGGAACTATGCCCGGATGATGAACCCTCTCCGCAACCTGACGATCAGCGAGGAGCAGGCCCTGTTCTTCCGCTCCTGCAGGCAGCATCTGGCCGGGCCCGGGGCGGTCGATGCCGTGGCCGCCGCCAGGGCCGTGGTCGGCGTCCAGTCCCAGCAGCTGAATCCCTCCCTCTGGGGACTGAGCTTGCGGACCGCAGGTCGGCCCGGTGCGAGCGCGCTGGCCGACGCCATCCTCGCCGAACCCCGCTCCCTGGTGCGGACCTGGGGGCAGCGCGACACCATCCACATCTTCGATCCAGCGACCCACTGGGTTCCCATGGTGGCCGCCCGGCCTCTCCTCGAAGCGGGCGGCCGGCGGGGGGGCATGCCGCCCGACCGGCTGGTCGCGCGCGCTGCGAAGGCCCTGGCGACGGCCTCCCGACCGCTGGCCCGGTCCGATTTCATGGACATGATCCCGGATTCCTACCTCGTCGAACTCGATCCCAGGATCGGCGACGAAACCGCCCGCCGCCGGTTCGCCGCCGGCCGCCTGCTGTGGCGATTGAACCAGGAAGGTCTGGCCTGCCTGGCCCACAAGAAGGGCGCGGAGCAGACGTACGCCCCCCGCCGGATGTGGTTCGCCGACCTGGACTGGCCCGAACTCCTGCCCGGACCCGAGGAAGCCGCCCGGCACCTAGTGCGGGCCTACCTTCGTGCGTACGCGCCTGCCTCGCCCGCGGACGTGGCCCACTTCTTCGGGGCCAGGGTGACATCGGCCCGGACCTGGCTCGGGCTGCTCGACGATCGGGGGGAGTTGACCGGAGTGGACTGCGGCGGCCGGAAGGAGCTGGTGGCCCTGGCCTGCGACCGGGACGACCTGGCGGCGGCGGTTCCACGCGGCCAATCCGCCTGGCCGGTCCGCCTGCTGCCCATGTGGGACGGACTGTTGATGGGCCACGCCGACAAGAGCTGGACCGTTCCCGCCGACGACGAGCGTCCCCTGGTCTGGGGCAAGGCCGCCCAGGTTTCACCGGTGGTGCTGGATCGCGGGCGGGTCGTCGCCACCTGGTCCCACCGGCAGCGAGGCCGAAGCCTGGCCGTGGAGATCCGGCCCCTGAGTGGCTGGAAGGTACGGCTCCACCTGAAGGAGGTGGAGCGGGAGGCGGGGGATCTGGCCGCTCATCTGGGAATCGATCCGGAGAGGTTGGTGGTGGATCAGTCCTGATCCTTCTTACCGCTCTCCCTGCGCTCCAGGAACAGGGTGAATCCCGCTGATCAGGAACGCCCGCTTGCGGACCGGCTCCATCATGATCACATCTCCTCCACGTTCAGCCGTTCCATTCGATCAAATGGAACTCCACCCCCGCCAGCCGGCAGGCCTCGGCCGCGGCCCGGCGGTAAGGCCCTGCGCCCGGATCCACGTCCAGGGGCCGGGAAAAGAACAGCACGGTGGCGAGACCCAGCTCGACGATCCTGTCGGCGACACGCCGGGCGTGGTCCTGGACCTCGCATCCGGTCAACAGGTGATCGTAATCGGGGATGGGATCGAGAGGGGCGAGCAGTCCGAACTTCCCCGAGAGGATGAAGAAGGGGTAGCCCAGAACGGCCGCCGCACTCCCCACCCGGGAGATGCGGTCGCTCAGGTAGCGCTCAGCCGCAGGCAGCAAACCCGGATCCGGACGCTTGGCTGCCGCGCAGTAGGTCACGAAGGCGATGCGTCCCGGCCCGTCCATCACGCGTTCAGCCGCCAGATCGCAAGGTGCAGGGCGACGGCGAATCCGACCCAGGCCAGGTAAGGAATCAAAAGCATTCCCGCCGCACGCCGGATCCTCGCAAAAACGATCAGCGTCGCCAGGATGGCCAGCCAAAGCAGGACCACGTCCACGAAGGCCAGGTCGGGCCGCTGGAGGCCGAAGAACAGGAACGACCACAGGGCGTTCAGGATCAACTGGAACAGGTAGAGCCCCAGGGCGCCCCGGGCCGCCGTGAATCCGCCGCGGCTCCAGACCAGCCAGGCGGCGATGGCCATCATCACGTACAGGGCCGCCCACACCGGGCCGAACACCCAGCCGGGCGGATTCCAGGCGGGCTTGGCCAGGGCGGCGTACCATTCACCCGGAGGAAAGAGGGAGCCGAGAAAGCCGGCGCCGAGGGTGCAGACGACGAGGAAGAGCAGGGGCCCGAACCTGGTTCGCATCGAGGGGTCCTTCCCTTTCCGGCGATTCGTGAAGGTTCCTTTTTCCCGGCAAGAATGAGAGCGCCCGGGTACCGAGGTCAACCTCAATTCAATCACGACCAGCAAGGCCCCACCATCGATGGGCCGGTGATCGACCGCGTGAAGTGGGCCGGCAGCTGATCTCAACCTCCGGGGAGCGAGTGGGAGCGCAGCGACCAGCAAGGCCCGGCTCCCGAAGGGGCCGGGCCTTGCGCTGAGCGACACGGAGGTTGAGATCAGCTGCCGACCTGCCGCACGGAGTCGATCACCGTCCCATCCACCCACTTGATGGCCGCCACGACCTTCTCGCCGAACTCCGGGGGCGCCGGCGGCCCGCCGACGATCTCCTCCACCTCGGCCTTGATCTCCCTGATCGGGCGGATGGGCAGGCTCGATCCCTTCAGCTTCTCGAGGAGATCCCGCCGCAGGGGATTGATGGCGATGCCGCGCTCGGTCACGATCACGTCGATGAGCTCGCCCGGCCCGCACAGGGTGGTCACCTTGTCGACCAGCACGGGAATGCGGTCGCGGAAGCTGGGGACGGGCAGGATGGTGCACTTGCTGAACAGGCAGTTCTGCCAGCCGCCGATGCCGTGCAGCAGGCGGCCGTCCGAGTGGGTCACCACGTTGGCGTTGAAGTCCACGTCGACCTCGGTGGCGCCCAGGACCACCGCGTCCAGCATGCTGGCGAAGTTGCCCTTGCCGTGCCAGTTGTAGCTGGTGAACGGCGAGGTGTTCACGTGGCCGGGATTCTCCCGCATGGACCGCACGCCCTCGAGGTCGAAGGTCTGGCCGTCGAGGATGTAGTCGGTCAGCCCTTCCTCGAGCATGTCCACCAGGTACTGGGTCGAACCGCCGCGCACGAAGCGGGCCTTGATCTTCCGTTCACGCATCATGTCGCGCAGGTAGATGGCGAAGCTGAGAGCCGTGCCTCCGGCGCCCGCCTGGAAGCTGAATCCGTCCCGGACGATGCCCGCCTCGTCGCAGAAGCGGGCGGTCAGCTCGGCGATGAGCAGACGGTCGGGCGACTTGGTGATCTGCGTGGTGCCCGAGACGATCTTGCTCGCATCCCCGATCGAGTCCATCACCACGACCTGGTCCACGTGGTTCCCCTGGATCTGCCAGGGAATGCAGGGGAACGGCACCAGATTGTCCGTGACGACGATCACGTGGTCGGCGTACTGGCTGTCGCCCAGGGCGAAGCCCAGCAGGCCGCAGGCGGTGGGCCCGCGGTCGCCCGTGGCGTTCCCGAAGGGGTCGGCGGTGGGAGCGGCGATCACGGCGACGTCGATGTGCACCTCGCCGTCCTGGATGGCCTGGTAACGGCCGCCGTGGCTGCGCAGGACGGCCATGCCCCGCATCTTGCCCCGGGTGCAGTAGTCCCCCAGGGGGCCGTTCATCGAGCCCTCGATGTGATGGAGAACCCCGCTCTCCAGCAGCGCGATCTGGGGCTCGTGGACCGGGAAGCTCGCGCTGGGGAACCAGCGCAGGTCCTTGACGCCCAGCTCGGCGGCGGCGGCGAACACCGCGTTGGCCACGAAGTCGCCGTTTCGCAGGTGGTGATGCGTGGAGATGGTCATGCCGTCGCGCAGGCCCGCCTTCTCCAGGGCCTCCCTGATGGTGGCGGTGGTCTTGTCCCCGTCGTAGGGGTAGTCGCTGCAGGTGCGGATGGGCGGCGCGGCCTTGCGCCCGGTCGGCCGGTACCCGCCGACTCCCTGGAAGGGGACCGCGGCCCGGCCGTTGATCTCGGCGGGCACCAGGCGTCCGGCGGCGTTCTGGACCATCTTCGTCATCGTCGGCTCCCCTTCACGGCCCCGTGGGGCCGTCATCGAGCATTTCCACCAGGAGTTCCGCGGCCGTCTTCACGGCGGCCGGGCAGGGCTCCAGGGACAGTCCCTCGGCCTTGACCATCTCGGCCACACCGGGCCGGGAGAGGTCGTAGCCCAGGATATCGGTGCACCTCGTGCTTCCCAGGCGCGCGGCGAACCGCGCCAGGAAACTGCGCGTCAACGCGCGGATGCGGTCCTGGCCCGCTTCGTCGTCGGGATCGCAGTGGCCCAGGACCAGTCCCAGGGCGAGAATGGCCCCCGTCGCGGCGCCGCACATGCCGTCGGTGCGGGAAACCCCTCCCCCGAACGGGGCGGCCACCCTCAGGCACGAATCCCGGTCCAGACCGCAGTCCGGACCGAAAGCCGCCAGGACGGACTGGGCGCAATTGAACCCGTCGACGAAATATCCGGCTGCCCGGTCCACGCGTTCCATCTAGTCCCGGAATCCCGGTTCGCGCCAGTCGGCCTCCAGCAACCCGATTTCCAGGGCCATGGCGACGGTGGTCTGGGCCCGCTTGACCACCGGGGCGTCGATCATCTTGCTGCCCAGGCTGACCACGCCCAGACCCTGACGCTCGGCCTCCTCGAAGGCCAGGACGATCCGCTTGGCCTTGTCGATCTCGGCGGCGTCGGGGGCCATGGCCTCGTGGACGACCTGGATCTGGCGGGGATGGATGCACCCCTTGCCCACGAAGCCCAGGGACTTGGCCTCGACCACCGAGGCGCGCAGGCCATCCATGTCGTCGACGTCGCTGAAAACGGTGTCGATGGGCTGGACGCCCGCGGCCTTGGCCCCGTTGACCACCTGGCAGCGGGCCCAGAAGGACTCCTTGCCCTCCAGGGTGCGCTGGGTGCCGATGTCGGCGGTGTAGTCCTCCAGACCGATGGCCAGGGCGACCACCTCGTCGCTGGAGGCGGCGATCTCGTAGGCCTTCCAGGCGCCGAGGGCCGATTCGATGATCGGCATGAGCAGGACCGGTTCGCTGCGCCCGCAGGCCCGGGAAATGGCGGCGATGCGGTCGGCGACCGCGACGACCTGCCCGGGGTCCTCAACCTTGGGAACCAGGACCAGGTGCACGTTGTGGGGGACGATCCAATCCAGGTCCTCGAGCCCCCGCTCCCCCTGGTTGATGCGGACCATGCGCTCGCTGCCGTAGAAATCGACCGCCCTCAGGGCGTTGCGCACGAGGCAGCGCGCGGCGTCCTTCTCCGGCGGAGCCACGGAATCCTCCAGGTCCAGGATGAGTCCGTCGGGGCCGTGCAACCCGGCATTGATGGTGAACTTCGGTTCGTTCCCGGGCAGGTAGAGGCGGCTGCGGCGCAGGCGCTCGGGCCTGGGGCCGTAGGTGCAGTGTTCCTTCAGGGGCAACAGGAAGGGTGAGGCGGGATCGTGGCCGGCCCGGCGGACGGCCGTTTCGAGCCGCGCCGCCAGGGTGAAGGGCAGGGCCCCCTGATCGTCCACCGTGACCGTCACGTGGGCGACCCCCAGGGCTTCGCACCCCTCCTCCATCAGGGAAACGATCCTGTCTCCGTACATTCCGGCGACCTTGCTCTGCAGATCGATCCGGAGCCCCCCGGAGTTCCTGATCTCCACTCCGATCCAGCAATCGGACCGGACGGCGGGGCCCCTCTTGCCCGCCTCTCCCATTCGCGGCGTTTCGGCCATGCAGTCATCCGCCTTGTTGGCGCCCGTCCCGGGAATCCGGCCGGCGGCGAATCTCCGGCCGACCCCCCGGGCCCTGGCAAACTGGTCCCTCCTGGAGGAAACGAGATTCACCGAATGATGGTGCAGGGGACCGGGCGTGGCAACCCGGGAAATGCCCCAAACCCCTGATTTCCCGGCGGAAATACCTTCCCCCCGCCGGCGGGGGATAACATGGGGTGTATCCTCCATGACACGATTAAACAAAAGTCTGACAATTATACAACAATATTTCTATCAATGAGTTAGACCGGAAAATCGGGCCTCCGTGGTCCGGTTCTTCTCCTGAGGGGTTGTGGATAACTTGTGGGCAATTCCGCCAGGTGGGGAAAAAAACCCGACCCCCTCGGGAGGGGGCCGGATTTCTTGGGGAATGGTCCCGGAAATCAGGCTTTTGCCAGTTCCTGGATCACCGAGGCGAACAGCTTCCAGATCTTCTGGACCGAACTGATCTGGACCTTCTCGTCCGGGGAATGGGCCCCGCGGATGTTGGGCCCGAAGGACACGATGTCCAGGTCCGGATACTTCTCGGTCAGCAGTCCGCACTCGAGACCCGCATGGATGGCCAGCAATTCCGCCTCGCTGCCGAAGACCTCGGCGTACTGCCTGCGCGTGGTCGCCAGCAGGTCGGACTGCAGGTTGGGCTTCCACCCGGGATAACCCTCGGGCTGGGTCACGTCCGCCCCGGCCAGGCGGCCGATGGCGGCGTGCTGCTCGACGATGCCGGCCAGCGCGCTCATGACCGAGGAACGGCTGCAGCAGACCATCCGCACCCGGGCGCCGTCGGTCTTGACCACCCCCAGGTTGCTGCTGGATTCCACCAGGCCGGCAATGTCCCGGCTCATGGCCAGCACTCCGTTGGGGATGGCGGCGACCAGGTCGAGGACGGCCGCGCTGCTGGCCTGGCTGAAGCACCGGGGCGCCTGGACCGCCGAGACCTGCCAGCCGAACCCGTCATCGACCCCGGCCAGTTCCTCGGCCGCGATCTTCTGCAGACAGGCGTCGATGGTCTGCTTGAACAGGCGGCCCTGCTCCTTGGCGACGACCACCTTGGCCTCCGCCTCGCGGGGGATGGCGTTGCGCATGCTGCCGCCGTTGAATTCGACCAGGCGCAGATCCATCACCGCGGCGGCGGCCTGCAGGGACCGTCCCAGGATCTTGATGGCGTTGCCGCGGCCGGTGTGGATGTCCAGGCCGGAATGGCCGCCCTTGAGCCCCGAGACGACCACCCGGCGGCCCGCCGAATCCTTGGGCGAACGGGCGGTCCGGTTCTTCAGCACGTACTCGGTGTCCCGGCCGCCGGCGCAGCCGATGAAGATGGCCGTGTCCTCCTCGGAATCCAGGTTGATCATGCGGCGGGCGGAGAAGAACCCCTTCTCGACGCCGGCGGCGCCGGTCAGGCCGCGCTCCTCATCGACGGTCAAGAGGACCTCGATGGGCCCGTGCACGACCGAGGTCTCCTCGGCCAGGGCCAACCCCATGGCGCACCCGATGGCGTTGTCGGCGCCCAGGGTGGTCCCCTCGGCGGTCACCCAGTCGCCCTCGATCTTCATCCGGATGGGGTCGGTGAGGAAGTCGTGCTTCGTGGCCGCGTTCTTCTCGCAGACCATGTCGACGTGGCCCTGGATGAGCACGGGAGCGGCGTTCTCGGCGCCCTTGCTGGCGGGGATGGAGACCAGCAGGTTGCCCACGGCATCCTCCTTCCAGGCCAGTCCCAGACCGTCGGCCCAGCCCTTCAGCGCCCTCATGACGCCCTTCTCGTTCCCGGAGCCGCGCGGCACCCCGTTCATCAGTTCGAAGATCCTCCAGACGGCGGCGGGCTGAAGCTTGTCGAGTTTGCCCATGGTCACTCCTCGCAGGGTTTGGCGGCCGGCAGGCCGGGGGGTCAGGGGTCGTAACGAAGGATGAGCCCCCACAGGCCCGCCGTGTGGATGGTCCCGCACGGGTCGGCGGCGAGGGCGTTGAGGCGATCGTAACGGCCGGTGTCCACCAGGTTCCATTCGGTCCCGTCGAAGTGGATCACCACGCCGCTGTAGCCGGCGGCGTAGATGCCGCCGCGATGGTCGCCGGCGATGGCGAACAGGCTGAATATCGTTCCGCTCGGCTGAAGCGTCCAGTCGGCGCCCCAGCGATCCGGGATTCCCTTGATGACCAGGCCGTCGGTGCCCACGGCGAAGACCTGCCCCGAGGGGTCGCACCAGACGTCCTCGAGGGCGGTTCCGGTGCCGCCGTCCTGCGGTTCCCAGACCACGCCGTCGAAATGGAGAATGGTGCCCCCGAGGCCCACGGCGTAGATGTCCAGGGGGCTGAATCCGTGGATCGCGGCCAGGGACATCGAAGTCGGATTTTCCATGACGTCCCAGCTGCGGCCGTCGAAACGCACGATGGTCCCGCCCGAACCCACCGCGAAGACCTCCTGGGGCGAGACTCCCCAGATCCCTTCCAGGTTCGCTCCGGACTGCAGTTCCCAGATGGACCAGGGCCGGCCGTTCTGGTAGCGGATGATGACTCCGCCGGAGCCGACGACGAAGAACTCCTCGGCGCTGACGCCCCAGATGTCCGTGTAATCCACTTCGGGCAGGTCGGGGGCGATGTCCTGCCACCCGTTCCCGTTGGACTGCAGGATGACGCCGCCCTTGCCCACCGCGAAGACGTGGTCGCAATCGGGGGCGAACACCCCCTCGAACCAGTGCGTGCGACCCTGGTTGAGGATTTCCCAGGCGGGGTCCGAGAGCTTCATCACCAGACCGTTGTAGCCGGCGACCAGCAGGGCGCTGTCGCTGTCGTCCCACATCCCGTAGAGGTAGGCCCCGCCGGCGATGGTCCCCGGGGTCCATGCCTCCCCTCCGCGGGTCAGGTAGGCCCCGTTGGACCCGATCGCCACGGGAGGCTCGCCGGGCAGGCCGCGGACGGCCCACAAACGCTCGCTGGTGCCGGATTCCTCGGCGGCCCAGGCCTCGCCGTCGTAGTGCAGGATGGTCCCCAGCGAACCGACGGCATACACGTCGGCGGCCGAGTAGCCCCAGATGCAGTCCAGGGCGTTGGTGGTGCCGCTGTCCATCGGCGACCAGGTCTCGCCATCGTAGCGCAGGATGACGCCGTCTCGTCCCGCCGCCAGGACCGGACCGCCGGGAAGACCCCAGACGCTGTAGAGCGTCGCCCCCGTGCCGCTTTCCATCCGCCGCCATCCGGACCCGTCATGGTGGAGGATGAGCCCGTCCACCCCGACGACGAACACGTCGTCCGGCGCCCTGCCCCAGATGCCCAGCAGATCGTCGTAGGTGCCCACGAATTCGGGGGTCCACTCCGCCCCGTCGAAACGCTGGCAGGTCCCGCCCTCGCCGACGGCCAGGACGTCGTCGGCAGCCGAGCCCCAGACGCCCCGCATGTTGTAGAAGTACTTGAACTGCCAGCTGGACCATTCCCCGTCCCGATAGCGGCGGATGGAGCCGCGCTCCCCGACGACGAAGAAATGGGAGGGGGAGATCCCCCAGACCGCCCTGTGGGTGTAGTCGGGGACAAGGGCCTCCGTCCAGACCCCGGCGGGGGCCGGCTGGATGACCGTCGGATCGTCGTCCCCGCACCCTGCGAGCGGGAGGACCGCCGCCAGCAAAAGGACGGCTCCCACTGTCCTGGGGACGCGGGAACGTCCTGCCCGTCTAAGGAGGGACTTGGCGGGATGTCTGGTCATGGGCGTCCTGGGCAACCCCTGAACCGGTTCGTTGCCGGTCGGTTCATAGCATGCGATGGTCCTGATCGGGCGGCCCCATTGTATCACATCCGCGGGGCGGCCCGGCATGTTTAGATTGAATCCGCGTTTCCGTTCAGCGACGGGCGACGAGGGGCGAGTCGCCGACGCTCCAGTTGCCCCGTTCGACCCGGCCCTGGCCTGCCGGCAGCACCAGCCAGCTGTATTTTCCGTAATGGCCGAGGCGGCCCGCGAGTCCCTCGAGCCGGGCCGGCGCCTCGCACAGCACCACCAGAACGGTCCGGTCCGGGCGGCCGGGATCGGCGGCGGCGAAGACCAGGTCGGATTCCTTCAGGCTGTACCGCTTGCCCCCGAGCACGACGGTCTGGCCGGCCACCACCAGGTCCGCGGGCAGGAGGGACTTCAGGACGTCCCCCGCCGGATTGATGACCACACCCGCATCACCCGTGGACGGAACCGCGCCCCCGGTCTCGAAGGGGACATCGGTCCTCTCGGCGAATCCCTCGGCGAACCGGCGGCCGGCGGCCGCCAGTTCGGGGTCGGCGGCCCCGGAGGAGAACACCACCTCCTCCGCTCCCAGCACCTGGCGCAGGGTGGGCTCGATCTCCTCGGGATGCAGGCGCCGGAACAGGTCGCACCCCGGGTCCACCGCCAGCCGCCGCCCACCGGCGACCGGCAGGGTGAACGCCGCGGAGGCGTCCTTCAGATGCAGGACGTGTTCCTGCTCACCCGTCTCCCCGGACACCACCACGGGAACCTGCAGGTCGTAGACCTCGCCGGCCTGGATCAGGCGGAAGGAAATCGCGTCGTTTCCGAATTCGACGTCCGTCAAAGCCAGCTCGGGCGCACCCGTCCGGCGGAGCCACTGATCGGCGAAAGCGCCGAGGTCCACCCCTCCACGGGCGCCGAAAGCGGCCATGAAGTCGCTCCAGGCGGCGGGCCGGTACTGGTGCTCGGCGGCCACCTGCCGCAGGGCCGCCAGGAAGGCTTCCCGCCCGATGAGGCGGTCCACCATGTGGAAGACCATCATGCTCTTGCCGTAGCCGACGGCGCGGGTGGCGCCGCTGTGCCGGCTCTTGAATTCGCCGAGGGGGAAGTCCTTGGCCGGGTCCTGGACGTAGCCCGCGTAATCCTTCAGGACGTTGCGCCGGTAGTCCAGGGCGGCCTCGGGCGATTCCAGCTCCTTGTAGTGGTAATCCGCGCACCAGACCGTCAGCCCCTCGCACCAGTTGCCCTGGTCGGTGTCGACGAACACGGAGTTGCCCCACCAGTTGTGGGCGATCTCGTGGCCGAAGCTGGTGTAGGGGATGAAGGGCAGGCGCAGCACCTGGCCGCCTAGCAGGGTCCACGAGGGCATGCCGTACCCGGTGGGGAACCAGTTCTCCACCGTCGCGAACTTGGCGTAGGGGTAGGGTCCGATCATCTCCTCGTACATGGCGAGGTAGGCCCGCGTGCGCTCGAAGTAGGTCTCCCGCAGAGGGGCGTCGTCCTCGAGGAAGAAGGTGTAGCTCACCAGATCATCCCGGATGGGGTCCTCGTGCACCACGAAACGGTTCGCGATGAGGTTCGCCCCATCGCTGGGATGGGTTGCCGCCCAGCGGGTCGTCAGGCGGCCGCCCTTCTCCGCATGCAGGATGCGGGCGCCCTGCGTGACGGTCTCGAATCCCGCCGGCGTGTCGAAGGTGAGATCGAAGACGGCCAGGCAGTCGGGGCTGCCGGCCAGCCAGCCGCTGCCCGCGGAGAGGTAGATGCCCTCGTCGCCGATGGTGGCGGTGATCTCCCCGCCCACGTTCTCCCGCGAGAAGACGACGTCCTCCACGGACTCGAAGAACCTCCCGGAATAGACCAGCTTCAGGTAACCGCCGCTGCGCGACAGGCCCATGGGCTGCGTCGCCAGCTCCTGATAGGGCCCGTCCTCGTCCTCGGCTTCGCGGATCACCACGATGGGGTCGAGCATCTCGTGGTCCACCCGCCACATGGCCTCGACGTTGAAGCCACGTCCCAGCCGCAGATGGTCAAGGCCCCCGGGGACCATGAGTTCGTCGATGATGCGCACGGTGTGGTTGACGACGTCGAACTCGGCCGTGACCTCGTGGGTGATGACCGGCCGGTCGGCCGCCGGGGCCCAGGATGCGGACAGGGTCGCGACCAGGCAGAGCGCCGGGGTCAGGCGAGGGAATCCGGTCTTCGGCATGGCAGCCTCCGGGAAGTGGCCGGCGGCCGTGTCAGTCCACGACCACCGTGACCAGGGGCATCGTCTTCAGGTAAAGGTCGCTCACCCGGCGCAGGTCCCCCAGGGCGACGTCCTCGTAACGGGTCAGGGCCTGCAGGTAGCCCTGGATGTCCCCCTCCAGCTCGGCCATGGCCAGATAGTAGGCCTGGCCCATGCTCGAAAGGCGGCGCATCAGGGTGCGGCCCCGGCGGGCGCTGCGGATCTTGTCCGCCTCCTCCTGCGTGATGGTCGCGGCGTCGAAATCGGCCACGAAGGCCCTCAGGGCGGCGAGAGCCTCGTCCGCCCTCTCGACCGGCGGATTGATCCAGGCGGTGAACTCGGCCCGGTCGCCGGCCGGATCGAGCGACGCCCCCACGCTGTAGCTCAGACCACGCGCCTCGCGCAGATCCATCGCCATGCGGTCCGAGAGGATCGCCACCGCCAGCGCCAGTGCCGCCTCGTCCTCCGGGGCGACCTTCAGGACGGATCCCAGGCGGATGGCCGCCATCTCCCCGCCGAGCGTTGCGCCCGCCGAATCGGGCCCCGCCGTCACGGGCAGGGGGGGCACCCCGGGACCCGGGACGCCCTGGCCCGGCAACAGCCGCTCGACGGCCTCCTTCAGCTCGGCGTGACCGGCCGGGCCGATGATCGAGAACACCAGGTTCTCCGGCGAGAACGCCCGGCGGTAGACCAGCCGGACCTGGTCGTAGTCCAGTCCGGCCAGGGTCTCCACGCCGCCTTCGGGGGGCAGCACCAGCGGATGGTCTCCGTACAGGGCCCCGGCGAGCAGGCCGTTGGCCACGGTCCGGGCGCTGGCGCCCTCCCTGCCGAGTTCGGTGACCCGTTCGGTGCGAATCCTCTCGAAGACGTCCTCGCCGAACACCGCGTGCTGGATCAGTTCGGTCACCAGTTCCAGGGCCTCGGCGCCGTTGCCGGCGGCAGTCTCCACGCGGATGAAGCTGAACCGCCCGTTGGTGTAATAGTCGTCCATGGGGATGCGGCCGTCGTCCACGAGCTTGACCACGGCGCCCAGCCGGCGCAGCCGCCGGGCCAGGCAGGTCCTGTCGCAGCCGGCGACGCCTTCCTCGAGGAGCCGGTGGACGACGTCCAGGGCGCCGGCCCCGGCGTTGTCACGGTCGATGAGCGCCCGGCCCCGCACCGCCAGGTGGATGGCCTGCAGCGGGCTGTCGGGGTTGGTCTGGCTGACCAGGACCGCGCCGTTGGCCAGGACCGACCGATCGACCTTCAGGGGGGCCGGCTCGATCACCGCCGGGGTCTCGGCCGCTCCCGGTTTCGCGGCTCCGTCGCCGGCGCCCATCTTCTGCATGGCGGCCGCCATGGCGGGGGACATCTGCATCCCGGCCGGCATCTGCATCCCCGGGGGCATGCCGGCGCCCGGGGGTCCCGCCGCGGCCTGCGGATCGGGCTCGATGAGGACCGCCAGACAGGGCGCCTCGACCAGCCAGTTGGTCATCACGCGCGTGACGTCCTCGGCGGTCACGCCCCGCAGGCGATCGAGGTAGGAGAGGAAGAAGTCGGGCCCGCCCAGCACCAGTGGTTCGGCGATGTAGATCCCGGTCATGCGCAACTGCTCGCGCTCCAGCAACGTGTGGGTCTCGCTCATCCTGACGATGCCGAGGATGTCCTCGCCGGTGATGCCCATCTCCACGGCCCCGGTCAGGGCGTCCTGGACCAGGCGGTAAAGCCGGGCGGGATCGGCGGCCTCCGGCAGGTCGAATTCCAGGTTCAGGCGGCTGAACCCCGGGGCCCGGTCCCACCACGCCGACAGCTCCGGCCGGGAGTCCTGGTCGAGGTCGTCGATGGCGCGGGTGAGGATGCCGCTGCCCTCGAGGGTCAGCATCTCGGTCATCACCAGGAAGGGGAAGAAGTCGTCCATGCCGTAGCCGGGAGCCTGGAACGACAGGGCCGCCAGGCGGCGGTCGCCCCCGCGGCGGGCCACCGTGGTGGTGCCGTCGATGAGGGCGGCCGGCCGGAAGTCCTCGTCCGGCAGCGTGCCGGGCGCGATCGAGCCGAAATACTGCTCGATCAGCTCCATGGTGCGGTCCCCGTCGAAGTTGCCGGCGATCGTCATGATCATGTTGTTGGGCACGTACCAGCGCTTGTAGAAGGCGTACACGTCGTCGCGGGTCATGTGCTCGATCGTGGCCCGGGTGCCCAGGGTCGGCAGCTCGAGGCTCGATCCCTGGAAAAGGGCCTGGCGCATGGCCGTCTCGCTGAAGTGGCCGGGACGGTCGCGGGCGGCCACCAGCTCGCCCAGGACGATGCCCTGCTCCTTGAGGAACTTGTCCTCGGGAACGACGGAGTGGAAGAGCATCTGGGACTGGATGTCCAGGCCCGTCTCCAGCTCGGCGGCCGGGGCCACGAGCATGAAGTTCGTGAAGAAGTCCGAGGTGGTGGCGTTGTTGTAGGCGCCCGCGTTGTCGGCCAGGTCGTACAGCTCTTCCTGGGTGTACTTGTCCGTACCGTTGAACAGCAGGTGCTCGAGCATGTGGCTCATGCCGCTGGTTCGGTAATCCTCGCGGGCCGATCCCACCCTGACCTGGGTGTAGATCCCCACCATGGGCTGGGCCGGATTGCGCATCAGCAACACTTCCAGGCCGTTCTCCAGCCGCAGCACCTCGACGTTGCCGGGAAGCGGGTGGAACACCGGCTCCAGGTGCGGATCGCCGAAGCGCACGGGCTGGCCCGCAGCCGGCATGGCGGCCGCCAGGGCCAGGATCAGGACGGCGATCGCTCTATGGTCCAATCTCACGTCGACACTCCTTGTGGTTCTGCAGGGCTCAACGGTCGGTCGCGGCCGCCTCGGCGCCGTCCACGATCCCGACGAAATCCTCGGCCTTCAGGCTGGCGCCGCCGATCAGGCCGCCGTCCACGTCGGGCAGGCCGATCAGTTCGCGGGCGTTGCCGGGCTTGCAGCTGCCCCCGTAAAGGATGCGGAGGTTCGCGGCCGTGTCGGTCCCCAGCAGGTCGGCCGTGATCTTCCGGGTATGGGCGTGCATCTGCTGGGCGATCTCCGGAGTCGCAGTCTCTCCCGTCCCGATGGCCCAGACCGGCTCGTAGGCCAGCACCAGGTTGTAGGCGTTGGCGGACTCGAGCCGGGGCAGCACCCCTTCGAGCTGGGCCTGGACCACCGCTTCCGCCCGGCCGGCCTTGCGCTCGTCCAGCACCTCCCCGAAGCAGAAGATGGCCTTCATGCCCTGGGCGTGGACCAGATCGATCTTGCGCACGAACTGGTCGTCCGTCTCCCCGTAGTATTCGCGACGCTCGCTGTGCCCGACGATGACGTACTGGACGCCGGCCTCCTTGAGCATGGCCGCCGACACCTCGCCCGTGTACGCCCCCGCAGCCTGGTCGGCGCAGTTCTGGGCGCCCAGCAGGACCGGATCACCCTGGGCGGCCTCGCCGACCGCCGGGATGGAGACGAAGGGCGGACAGACCACCACGTCCCCATGCAGGGTGCGGCCCCGCAGGCGTTCGCCCACGGCGGCGGCCAGGTCGCGGCCCGCCCTGGGTCCCAGGTTGAGCTTCCAGTTACCGGCGACGAGATAGCGGCGCATGACGGCTCCTTCGGGCATGACTGTGGGGCAGGCGCACAGGCCCGCCGGAAAGCGATTCAGGACTGGGAATATGTCATTTCCGGCCGGGGATGTCCACCCCGCCAGGATCCGGAGCGAACAAGACCCGGGGCGGCGGGGTAGTATTCCCGGCGGCCTATTGCGGCCGCCGAGGAGGAACCATGACCAGCATGTACCGGTGCCCCAAGTGCGGTAACGGGTCCTTCCGGACCAGCGAAATGAGAGCCACCGGAGGATTCCTGACCAAGCTGTTCGACATCCAGTCGAAGAAGTTCACCACCGTCATCTGCGACCATTGCAAGTACACTGAGCTCTACGCCGCCGACAGCAGCACGGTCGGCAACATCTTCGACTTCCTGGTGGAACGGTAGATACAGGGCTCCGGCCCCCCTCCGTCAGTAAAGGAACCGGTCCAGGGCGTACTCGACGCCGATTCCGTAGGACCACTTCCAGTAGGTCCAGTCGACCTTGGGTTCTCCGCCCCGGCGCCAGTCGTATCCCCCCTGGACCGTGGCCACCAGGTTGAGGGAATCCTCGAGGTAGATCCTCAATGAAGAGGCCAGATCGACGATCACGCTGCGCAGGAGATATTCCTGATCCACCAGCTCGAGATCCTCGCGGTACTCGTAGCCTGCCTTCAGCATCGTGTCCAGCCGGTAGCGGTCGGCCACGTTCCACAGGTGGTCGCCCTGGAATCGGATGCCGGCGCCCTCCTCGACGGTGTAGCCGTTCCTGACCCAGGTGTAATCAAGGTTCGCCGACAGGGTCAACTGGTGGTGGAGGTCGAGGTTGCGGGCCCAGACGGCCGACAGGGCTGGCCCCCGCCGGATGCTGCTGGTGACCCGGTCGTCACGCGTGATTCGCGACTCCTCGAACCCATAGCCCGCCCCGAGGAGGAACCCCTGATTGCGGGGGCCGAGATCTTCGGCGAGCACGTCCCTCAGATAGAGGATCTCCAGGGCGCTCAGGGGTTCCTGCCCGGGGAGAAAAGGATCCAGGACGTCATGCCAGAAGCGGCGATCGGAACGCTCGAACACCGTCCGGTAGCCCTGCTCCGTGGCCAGGACCTCCGCCACGGCGATGACCTGGTCTCGGGTGAGGGCGGGACGGCCCAGGGCGACGAGCCTTTCACTCAGCCGGGCGGCCCGGACCAAAGGTGTCACGTCCCGGAGGCGCCCGATGCCCAGGTCGAGTCCGACCCCACCGATCCCGATGCGCTCGTACCGCCCGTTGAACACCCGGTCCCGGATCGGATTGGTGCTGGTGGATTCGGTTTCCCAGTAGGTGCGCTCGTAATCGCCGGAAACCGCGTAGGAGAAGGGACCGGCGCCCAGGTAGTTCCGCCAGGCGAGCTCGATCGACCCTACGCCCCTGAAGGTGTGTCCGCTGGATTCGGATATCGTTGTCCCGTTGTGGCTGTGGACGTAGTCGAGGTTCGCGCCGAGGGCGGCGGACCAGGCGGTGTCCTCTCCTTCGTTCACGAGGGACCACCGGGAATTCAAGGTGGTGGCGAAACGGTTGATGACCTGGCGGGTGGATCCGTCACTGCCCCCGCCGTCCAGCGCCCCGAAGAGATCCCAGGTCCGGTAACCCCAGTCGGGGAGGCGGTAGGCGGTCAGGGCCGCCAGGCTGTCCGGCTCGACGAAGCCGACGGAGGTCTGGGCGAAGGACGACCCGCCCCCGACCAGGAAAACGGCCAAAACGATGAAAGTGGAGGTGGTTCTACCCCGCATCACGTCCCCCCGGTTTTCTCAGGCAATCATCGGCAGGTAGGCGAACAGCAGCGTCGCCATCCGGTCCCTCACCATGGCCCCCACCTCGACCACATCCTGGTGGGAAAGTTCCGGCTGCCCGGTCTCCCGGGCCGGATTGGTGATGCAGGACAGGCCCACGGGGGCCACCCCCAGGCGCTTGAGCAGGACGGTCTCGGGGGCGGTGCTCATGCCGACGGCGTCGCAGCCGATGCGGCGCAGCATGCCGATCTCCGCCTTGGCCTCGTACGGGGGGCCGGGCATGCTGGCGTAGGTGCCGCTGTGCATGGGGACGCCGCAGTTCGCGGCTGCCTCGACGAGCTTGCGGGCCAGGTCCCGGTCGTACAGGTCGGGCACCCCGCCGATCCGGCCGACTTCCGCGGCGCCGGGTTCACCCCCGAAGGGCCGGGTCAGCAGGCCGCGCAACGGATCGTGCAGGTGCAGGTCGATCTGGTCGGTGATGGCCATCAGGTCGCCCGGGGCGAAGTAGCGGTTCAGACCGCCGGCGGCGTTGGTCACGATGGCGGTGTCGATGCCCAGGCAGGCCAGCACCGCGGTCGGCAGCAGCAGGTCGTCGTAAGGCAGGCCCTCGTAAGGATGCAGGCGGCCCTGCATCACGACCACGCGGACCCCGGCCGCGGTCCCGCAGACCAGCCGGCCCTTGTGCTCGGCCACGCTGGTGGTGTGGTAGCCGGGGATGTCCTTGTACTCGATGCCCTCCGCGTTCTCCACCGCGTCGGCGAAGACCCCCAGGCCGCTGCCCAGGATCAGCCCCACCTTCCCGCCGAATCCACGTTCCTGGAGGAAAGCCCCGGCCTCGCCGACACGGTCGCGCCAGCGGTCGGACAGCAAGGAGAGGCGGGCGCTCATGGGGTCTGCTCCTTCTTCCGGTCGAGATCGAACTTGTCGCGCAGGCTCGTGAACGTGGCAAGGGCCTGGTGGACCATGGCGCCCTTGCGATGCTCGGGCAGGAACGCGCTCTTGAAGCCGTTGATCAGCAGGTTCTCTGTCTCCAGCAGGGTCAGGTCGAAGGTGTCGACCGCCAGGCGCAGTTCCTTCACCGGCGAGGTGCGGGCGAACAGGGTGTTGTCGGTGTTGATGGTCACCCGCAGTCCTTCGCGCAGGTAGTACCGCAGGGGATGGCGGTCCAGGTCCTCGACCACGCAGCTCTGCAGGTTGCTGCTCAGGCAGATCTCCAGGGGAATGCGATGATCGGCCACGTAGGCCATGAGATCCGGGTCCTCCTCCAGCCTCACCCCGTGCCCGATGCGGTTGGCCCCGCAACGGTGCAGGGCCTGGTGGATGGATTCCGGGCCGAACCCTTCCCCGGCGTGGATGGTCACGTTCTGGTTGTTGTTCATCACGTGGTAGAAAGCCTCGACGTGGCGCTTGGCCGGGTTGTCCTCCTCGGCTCCTGCCAGGTCGAAGGCCACCACGCCCCGGCCCTTCCATTCCACGGCCAGACGGGCCAGCTCGAGGGAATGGGCGGGGTCGATGGTGCGGATGCCCGTGATGATGATGCCCGCGGTCACCCCGTGTTCCGCCTCGGCGCGGTCCAGGCCCCGGCGGACGGCCGCCACGGCCTGGCCAGGCGTCAGCCCACCCTCGACGTGCTGCAGGGGGCAGAACCGCACCTCGAGGTACCACACGCCTTCCGCGGCGAAATCGGTCGCCAGCTCGAAGGCCACCCGCTCCAGGTTCTCGGCGGTCTGGAGGACCTTCAGGGTGTTGGTGAAGTGGGACAGGAACTCGTGCTGGCAGCACTCGCGGTCGCCCGGGAAGAACCGGAGGCGGACGTCGTCGTCGGTGCCGGACATGTCCAGCCCGAGGGCCGATCCCAGTTCCCGGAAGGTCGCCATCAGCAGGCTGCCGTCCAGGTGGCAGTGCAGGTCGGTCTTGGGCAGGGCCCGCAGGAGCTCGTCGGGAATCTCCTTGCCCCGCAGCAGGTCGCTCGGTCTGTATTCCCCAGCCTTCACGGCCGTCAATCCTCTCAGCCCGCGGCTCAGCCGGCCAGGCGTTCGTGTTTCTCGAGATGGGCCTCGCGGATCATCCCCAGCAGGTCCGCCTGGGCTCCGGCGTCGTCGCGCAGATTCACCGTCTCGGTGTCGATGACCCGCACCGGGCACAGGGCGGGCGCCCTCTCGATCCAGTCCTCGTAGGCGGCGTGCAGGCCCTGCAGGAAGTCCAGGGGGATGTTGGATTCGCAGCCCCGCCCGCGCTGGCGGATGCGGCGCAACGCCGTCTCGGGCCGGCAGCGCAGGTAGATGATCAGGTCGGGCGGCGTCAGGAAGGCCGCCATGTTGCGGAAGATCTCCCGGTAGTTCTCGTAGTCCCGGTCGTCCATGCAGCCCCGGCGGTGAAGGGTCGGCGCGAAGATCTCCACGTCCTCGTAGATGGTCCGGTCCTGGACCGCGGACCCGGGCCTGTCCAGGATCTGCTTCTGGATCTCGAAACGCTTGCTCAGGAAGTAGACCTGCAGGTGGAAGCTCCAGCGCTTCATGTCCTGGTAGTAGTCGTCGAGATAGGGGTTGTTGATCACCGGCTCGTAGAACATGCGCCAGCCGAAGACCTCGCCGATCATCGTGGTGATCATGCTCTTGCCGACCCCGATGTTGCCGGCCACCGAGACGTAGAACGGCGTCCGGGGGATGTCCTTCTTGGGGAAACGCTGCTTGAGGGTCTTGAAGGTCACGAGGGTCCTCCGGCCGTGCATGCAAGGCGGCGGCCGGGGATGCTCCCGGCCGCCACGCCCGTTTCCCGCATTGTAACGGCTGATCCGGCCCGATGCCAGCGGGAATCGCCGCCCGGCTTCCCCGGCGGCTAGTTGGGCGGCGGCGGAGGTTCCTGATTCAGGTAGATGTAATGCTCGCTGCTGATGAACTTGCGGACCTCGCCCTGGTCCGGATGAACCAGGAAGACGTAGGCGGCATGGTTCACCTCGTCCGCGCCGCCGCCGATCCGCACGTCCACGACGGCGAGCGAGGTGGGCCGGGGGCTCTGCTCGAGGTCCCCGAACAGCAGCTCGAAATCCCCGTCGGGGGCGAACACCTGGATGCGGTCGTTGCCCGAATCGGCCACGAAGATGCGGCCCGCACCGTCCACGGCCACGGCCAGAGGCAGGGAGAACTCGCCCTGGGCGTCCGAGGGCCCGCCGACCCAGTCGGACTCGCCGCAGGCCGCGGCATCGCCCAGCACGTAGTCGGCGGCCGCCGGGGGAACGCACGTCGGATCATGGAACAGCGCCGCGTGCCCCCGCCAGGGATCCTGGTCCCCGGCCTCGGGCGTGACGTCGTCCAGGTCCGGCTCGCTGACGAAGCGGATGACCCAGTTGCGGCCCGGATCGGCGTCGCAGACCAGCAGGCTGTCCGCGCTGTCGGTGGCCATCCCCATGGGGACGTGGACGAACCGGGCGGCGTCGCCGTCGCTGCGGGCCAGGATGCCGTAGGGGCTCAGGCCGTTGAAGTCGTCGAAGACGTAGCGGTGGACAACCCCGGCCTCGGGATCGGACAGGTACACGAAGGTCCGGGCGCCCGGCTCCTGGTCGATGCCCGCGGGATTGGTGGCCATGGCCGTCACCGACTGGACCCCTTCCAGGACCGTCGACCCCATCAGTGTCAGGTCCGTGGCGGAGAACCAGCTGACCTGCCCGGCGTCCTGCTCCCACACGAACACCAGTTCCCTCAGGTCGCCCACGCACAGGGCCGTGGGCCCGGCCAGACCGTCGACCTCGTGGATGAGCCCGTATTGCTGATCGCGCTTGGACAGCGCGCCGTCGGTCAGGACGAACAGGCTGCCCTGGGATGCCGTGACCTGCAGAGGCGAATCGTCCGAATAGACCTCGTCCAGGATGTAGGCGCTGACCGAGAACAGGCCCTTGGGCTGGGGCACGGCGATCTTCTCGCCGCACCCGGCGGGCAGCAGGACCAGGAGGGCGCAGCAGGCGAGCACGGGTAACCGGAAGGCTCCGGGGGTATTCATCGCGCCTCCCTCCGCCGCCAGGCGTCCGGATCCCTGCGCTGGAACAGGGGGGAAAGATCGACCGAGACGTGGTGGATGGTGCCGAAGCTGCCCAGATCGCTGAAGGCGTAGTCGACCCTGACCAGGAACTGCTTGCGCTTGAGCTGCAGCCCGAATCCGGCGGCGAACCCGCCCTCCTCCCGGCTGGTCTCGTAACCGGCGCGCAGGAAGAGCATCTTCCTGAGGTCCAGTTCGCTGCCGAACCGGAAGCTCTCCTTGAAGTCGCTGGGATGGTTGAAGTCCGCGCTCGTCATCAGGCCGACGTTGGGGCCCAGGATCCAGGTGTTGGCCACCCCGAAGGAACCGACGGTTGGCGCGGGGAAGCTCTGGAAATCCGCCGCGCCGACGTAGCCGTCGGGCAGCGCCGGAGGCGTTCCTCCCGGCTTCAGGTCGCTGCCGAAATTGCGCACGGAAAAGCCGATGCGCAGGTCCTGCCAGCCCACGAGGTACAGGATGCCGAGATCGGCCAGCAGGGCCTTGATCTGGTACTCGTCGAGGTTCTCCTGGTAGTACTTCAGATTGCCGCCGATGGAGAACCGGTCGGTCATGGCCCGCGCCAGGGTGCCGGCCAGGAAGAACTGGTTGGCGTTGAAGTACTGGCCGGTTCCCTCCTGGTGGTACTCGTCGGTGCGCAGGATGTCGCCCGACCGCAGCACCCCCATGCTCAGGCCGAACCCGAAGTTCTGGCGCCGTGTGTGGACCGACAGGTAATCGAGGGAGATGTCGGCGGTGTAGGCCACGTGGCTGGCGAAGTAGTTCACCCGGCCGGGTGTGCGCATCACTCCCGCCGGATTCCAGAACAGGGTGGAGGCGTCCGTGGCGGCCGCCACGTAGGCCTTCCCCATGGCCACGGCCCTGGCGCCGACCGGAATGCGCAGGAACTGGGCGCCCGCCGTGCCGACGTTGTCGTCGCCGTAGAGCCGGATGATGTCGCCCGCGGACGCGGTCCCGGCCGCTGCGAAAAGGAGCAGGGCCAGACCCGCGATCGCCGAACGTGCTGCCGCTCCGCGCCCTACCATGAGTAGCTCATCCCCCAGAGAACGAGTCGCGGATTCTCGATGTAGCTCGGATCGACGACGCCCTTGGCGTATTCCTCGCTGTCGGTGGTCAGGGGATCCTCTTCGGTCGACCAGCGGTCGGTCCAGCTCGGGTCATAGTTCCCCACCTGGTAGCCGTCGCCGGTCCAGGGGTTGATTCGCCGGTAATCCTTGTGGTTGAACAGGTTCCGGACCTCGACGTACATGGTGACCTTCCGGTGGTTCCCGAACTTCCAGAACTTGTTCACGCGCAGGTTCACCGTGCTCTTGTAGGGTCCGGTCTCGCTGTTGAAGTCGCCGTAGACGTAATCGCCGGGGCCGTTGTAGATGCGGGGGGTGTAGCGCTGGCCGGCCTCCGCGCTGGCCAGGACGTTCACGCTCCAGTTGGGAGGCAGGGTCCACCCCAGCAGCCGCGGGCGGTCCTTCTCCATGACCGTGAAGTCCAGATTCAGGCTGACGGCCCAGGGCTTGTCCCAGATCAGGGGACTGCGCGCCAGTCCGCCGATGCTCGCCGTCGGCGTGTAGGCCTCGTCGTAGATCGCCTGGAGGTAGGCCTCGTCGGCGTTGCTGTTGGTGCCGGTGGACCGCTGCAGCTCGAAGTTGGCCGAGCCGCTCAGCCACTTCGTGGTCCGCTTGATCACGCTCAGCTCGATGCCCAGGCTCCGCGCCGAATCCCCGTTGAAGTACCGCACCGGCTGGATGGTCACGGTGCCCGAGTCGTTGGGGTCGGGCGTCTCGTCGGCGCCGATGTCCACCGAACCCAGGCTCACGCTCTTGGCGTAATCGTAGATGTCGCGGTTGAAGAAGGTCAGGCCCATGCTCCACAGGCCGCCGAACTCGTGCTGGATGCCGGTCTCGTACTCGACGGTGACCTTGGGGTCCAGGTTCGGGTTGCCCAGCAGCTGCACCTCGGTGGCGGTCTGGGCCTCGAGCTGGGGATAGACGTAGGCGAACCGGGGCCACTGGCTGAAGTGGCCGTAGTTGAAGAAGAACTTGTCCCGCTCGGTGACCGGGAAGCTGAGTCCCAGCCGCGGCGAGAGCCGCATCTTCCAGCGCCGGCCCAGGAGCCCCGTCGTCTTCTCCTGGAATTCCGTGGTCATGTCCTCGTAGATGAAGAGGTAGTCCTGGTAGTCGGCCATCACCCGCTCGACCTCGCGGCCGGGCGCCCACATGTCGGCGCGGATGCCGGCGTTCACGATCAGGCCCCGGTAGTCCAGCGTGTCCTGGAAGTAGGCCGCCCCGGTGATGGGATGGGCGCTGAAGATGTCCTCCTTGATGCCGAGCTTGCCCGGGGGCGGCGACCCCAGGGAGGACTGGAGGTCGACCAGCTGCATCTCGGTGAAGGAGAGGTCCAGGCCCGTCTTGAACGTGTTGTTGCCCGCGCCCATGAAGGAGTAGGCGCCCTTGAAGGTGTAGGCCTCTGTGTAGTGGTCGTGCCAGCGGTCGGCGCTGCCGAAGGCCTGGCTGGTCGGGATCGGGGGGGCGTTGATCGGCCCGTAGGTCGTGAAGTCGTCGTTGCCGTTGACGTTGACGTGCTGCCGGTTGAAGTTGCGGCCCAGGGTCAGCTCGTACCAGGAGTTCTCCCCCAGCACCTGCCGGTAGTAGATCTGGCTCAGGATGTTCTCGTTGGTGAACACCAGGAACTGGTCGAGATTGTCGAGGAACGGCCGCGGATAACCTTCCCCGGGCAGGCCGAAGCCCTGGCTGATGGCCACCTGCCGGCTCGTGTTGATGCTCAGCTTGTGGGACGGCGTGATGTTCCAGGTCCATTTCACCAGGCCGTTCCAGTCGTTCGTCTGCCGCGGGGACCAGAAGTCCTGGGTGTAGATCGGCGATTCGAGCCGGTTCGTCCGGCTGTAGATGGGCAGGTGGCCGTCGCGGATGTCCATCGATCCGCTGGCGAGCAGGTACTGGGTGCCGGGCAGCTTCAGGCCCATCTTCGCCAGGGCGCCGCTGAAGGGGTCGGGGCCGGACATGTTCAGCTTCACGATGTCGATGTTGCTGGCCTCGGTGAAGTCCGTCAGGTCGCGCCAATCGACCTTTTCCTTCTTGTCCACCGTCTCGAACAGGTAGTCGCGCTTGAAGCTGGCCTGACCCTCGAAGCGGTCGCTGCCCTCCTTGGTCGTGACCTTGACCACCCCGCTGACCGCCTGACCGTATTCGGCATTGAAGCCCCCGGTGAGCACCTCGATCTCGTTGATGATGGAGGGATCGATCTGGTAGCCGTAGCCGCCGCCCGCCAGGGGATCGTTCACGTTCATGCCGTCGACGACGAACATGGTGTCGTCCGCCCGCCCGCCGCGGATGTGGATGGCGTTGTCCTGGAGGGTGACGCCCGGCTGCTGGGCGATCATGTCCACCACCTGGTCCAGCGGCATGGCGTCCATCTGCCGGCTGCTCAGGAAGTGGGCGCTGCCTGTGCGGTCGACCTCGATGAGGGCGCGTTCGGCGGCGACCTCGAACGGGTCGACTAGGATGGCCTGGACGTCCAGGTGGAAGTCGAGGTTCAGGACCTCGCCCGGCTTCAGGGTGACGGTCTTCTCGCCGATGCCGTAGCTGATGTACGAGGCCCGGAGGGTGTAGGTGCCCGGCCTCAGCCCCTTGATGATGTAGAAGCCGTCGGTGAAGGCCATGGTGCCGATGTTGGTGCCCGCGACGAAGACGTTGGTGTAGGGCATGGATTCGCCGGATTCCGCGTCGAAGATGCGTCCCTTGACGGTCGCCGGCCCGGCCGGAGCCGGAGCCTCGGCCTGGACCTGCGTCTGGGCGATCGCCGGCGCGGGCGCCGCCGCCAGCAGGGCCAGACAGCCCACCAGGATGACGGCCCGCTTCACGGCGTCACCCCCATCTCGCCTTCGATCAGGGCGGCCAGGGCGGCGCGGACTTCCGCGCCGTCGAACTGGTCGAGCATCAGGCCCACGGTGACCACCGAGGCGTTCCCCGAGGCGCGCGCCGGCCGCCGCACCGCGATCACCGGGTCGTAGGGAGGGCGGGGCCGCCGAGGATCGCCGTAGCAATCCTCGCAGTATTCCATCCGGTAGAGCTCCTCCGTCCCGCTGAGGGGCACCAGGCCGATGCCCACCTCGCCGGTCCCCACGGCGGTCATCGCCGGCAGTTCCGGGAACAGGCCCAGGGCCTGCTTGCCGTCGATCCCCCCGAAGGCGGCCGGCGGAGCGGGAGTGGGACTGATGCCCAGGACGCTCTGGATGAAGACCACGGGCAGGCGCGACCCTCCGCCGCAGACCGCCTTGGTGATCAGCAGCAGCTTGCCGGGATCGGCTCCGTCGGACCCCTGGACGTACTTCTGCAGGGTCCCGTCCCGGGCTGCGGCGGTGACGAGGATGTTGCTGTTCGAACCGCCGTCGGTCCAGACGATCAGGTCGAACTTCCGCAGGGTGTCCAGCAGGATGCTCGCCCGGTCCGGGAATCCGTACCAGAAATCGTAGACGTCCCAGCTCCCGGGGCCGAAGTACTCGTCCATGAAGGCGCGGTAGAAGGCCCGCCCCGACGTGGAGGTGTTGTCGAAGACGTAGAGGGCGCTGCCCCGCGGCTCGCGGACCTCCCAGGCGTAGGTGAACTCCGCCTCGCCGGCGGCCTCGTCCGCCACCCTCACGCGCAGGGTGCGCGGACCGGGCGCCGCGTTCCTTATCGAGACCTCGAACAGCCGGACCTCGCTGACCAGATCGGGGAAGGGCTGCCGGATCCAGCCGGTGTTGGGATCGGCCAGGGGATCGTCGTGGTCGTAGACCGTCGCCGGATCGTCGTCGGCCAGGGTGTAGGTGAAGTGGTCCTCCATGGTCCGCGCCCCGTCCAGGTCGATGACGAACAGGCGGAAGTTGCAGATCCCCCAGTTCCAGTAGGTGGTGTCGACCACCGCCTCCCCCTCCGTCACGAACTCGCGCTGCATGTTGACCAGGGGATCGAAGTCGGACTGGAAGTTCACCACGGGCGGGAAGTTGCGCAGGGGCACATACTGCACCAGGGTGTCGCTGAGGGCTCCGCGGTCGTCCCGGCAGGCGATGTAGAAGGTGGCCTCGCTGGTGCCGTCCTCGCCGGTGATGAAGGTCATCGTGGTGTCGGTGCGGGCGGTGGTGACCCAGGGCGCGGGTTCGTCCGCGCGCTCCCGGATCGAGACGTAGTACTCGGTCACCCAGCCGTCGGCGTCGGTGCCGCTCCAGGAGAAGTGCCGCTCGAAGTAGCTCGTGGGGTTCAGGTCCCCGCCGGGCGCGACGGGCCCGACGAAGAACTTCACGGTCGGCGGCCGGTTGGCCACCGACAAGGGGTCGAAGGGATCGTTGCCGGCGCATCCGGCCAGCCAGACGGCGGACCCGGCGGTGATCAGGGCCCCCAGGAGGGCGGCGTGCAGCAGCCTGGCTCTCATTTGATGATCACCAGCTTCCCGCGCTGGATCTCGCCGGTTTCCAGGTCCTCGACCACGTACACGTAGAGGCCGGAGGCGATGGCCCGCACCGGCTCGCTCAGCAGATCCCACGCCAGCTGGCCGCTGGCGGGATCGTCGTGGTGCAGGGTCTTGACCACCTCGCCCACCAGGTTGCAGACCTGGATGGTGCAGCGGGGCGGCAGGCCGGTGAACCAGATCTTGCGGCCGAGCTCGGGCTCGCCGCTCCGGTTGTCGAACATCGAGGCGGCCCGGTAGGGATTGGGGTAGACGCCGATGGTGCGCGGGTTGTCCGCGCCGGCGGGGGCGGGTCCCGGATAGACCAGCTGGGCGTTCTCGTTGAAGCCGCTCTGGAACTCGGGCAGGCCCTCCTCGAGATCGGGAGCGCTGAAGGAGACCACCGAGTACCAGTAGGGGAACCCGTCCAGCAGCCCCGTGTCGACGAACTCGCGCCGCCCCTCGGCGTTCAGCGGCGGCAGGCCGGTGTCGAACCCGATGCCGTCGATCCGGTCGAACTGGGCGACCAGGGTGGCGATGGAGTAGGGATCCTCGCTGATCACCGAGCCCTGGTAGCGGTAGATGCGGTAGCCCTGGAAGTCCGGGCTGCCGGTGGTGGTCGAGATGTGGAATTCCGGCGACCTCAAGGGGCTGTCGGCGGGGAGATCCTGGCCCTGGGCGTCGAGCGAATCGCCGGGCGCCCAGCTGAGGATCACCGAATCGTCCCGGTAGTCGAACCCCAGCACGGGCGAGGGCGGACCGCCGGGCAGCGCGAAGCCGTCGTCGTAGGCCAGCTGGGCGACCTTGCTGTTGTCCAGCAGACCCAGGGAATCGGGGCCGCACACGATGGCGAAGGTCACGTGAAGGGTGTCGTCGGGGGCGAGGTTGGGGAACGGCCCGGTGGAGAGCAGGCCCACCCAGTCGAAGGGGATGGTGTAGTCCGTCTCCTGGGTTTCCCCCACGGTGAAGGCTCCGTTGCCCATGATCTGGTACTTGCCCGGAAGCAGGGTTTCCTGATCGACGTCGTCCTCGGCATAGTATTCGTCGTCCTGGGCCGGGACGCGGCGGAACGCCCAGGCGTTGTAGCTGACCGGCGGTACCCCTTCGATATCCGCGACCGGAGGATCGGACCCCAGCAGGCGACAGCCGATCCAGCTGGTGGCCAGGCCCTCGTCCCCGTCGGCGTCGTACTCGTACATCATCCAGATCTTGTCGTCGCCCTCGGGCACGTATTCCGGCGGAATCCCGTAGCCGGGAGGTCCCCAGCCGCCGTTGGAATCGTCGTAGTAGTTCCAGCCCTGGGCGGCCTGGCTGTCGTAGGGGTTGGTGTTCTCGGTGTTGCCGATGGTGGTGTCGTTCCAGAAGCCGACGTAGAGATCGCGCAGTTCGTTGCCCGAGATGTTGATGACGGCGTAGTCCAGGATCACGAAGTCGTCGGCGTAGGGACTGCCCCACGCCAGGGCCCGCAGGACGACCTTCAGCCCCAGGGGCCGGTGGTTGCCCGACTCGACGGTCGCGTAGTCGTTGAAGGCCACCTGGATGTGCTGCGTGGCCAGGGCGTCGGGGTGGAAGTTGTCGCTGTTCTGGCTGTTGGACCAGATCAGGACCGGCTCCGAGGAGTCGTCCACGAATTCCCTGATCTCGTCGCCGGCCACCAGGTTCGAGGCGTCCTGGGCCCCGGTCGACACGTGGATGTTGCCGTCGGGGGTGACCGCTCCCACCCAGATCCCGCCCAGGAAGAAGTGCTCCACGTTGGAGTTCAGGGGGTATTCCCCCGAGGGCTGGTAGGGACTGACGAAGCCGTTGCCCACGTAGCCCAGGTTGGTCACCGTCAGGCCGATGATCCCGACGTTGGTGTACATGTCCGAGCGGGGGGAGGCCCATGATCCGGTCGCTCCGGACAGCAGGATGAGTCCGGCGACGAGAAGGCGGATCTGGAATGGGCTGCTGCGCAACGCAAATCTCCGCAGGCGGGACGAACCAGTGACCGGATTGGCGGCGCAGGTGGGGGACGGCGCCGCAGCCGCGGTCGGGGAAACGGAACCGGACCCCCGGGGGAGCCCGGTCAGCGGTTTTGGTGGAGGGAAAACTAGCCCCTGGCGGAGTCCGGTGTCAACGACAATGCCCGGTTTTGTGTTAGAATCCGGCCATGTTGAAGATGGAGATCGTTTTCATGGGCGATCTGGTCCCGCTGGTCCGGACCGGACGCCGCCCCTGGCCGACGGCGCCTTCACCTGCGGGTGATCGCCTGAGGGTGGAGGCCGACCTGGCCGGGACGGCCACCCTCAAGGACGTGGTCGAGTCGCTGGGCGTGCCCCACTGCGAGGTGGGCTCGGTGATCGGCGACCTGGACGGCCTCGACCGTCCGGTCGGAGACGGCTGCCGGGCGGTCGTCAACCCGGTCACACCCTTCGCCCTCCAGGATCCCCGCTTCCTCTGCGACCGTCACCTGGGCCGGCTTGCCCGGTTGCTGCGGATGCTGGGGTTCGACACGCTCCATGATCCCGACTGGACCGAAGCGGAGGTTGCCCGGCGCTGTCTGGTCGGGAAACGAACGGTGCTTTCGGGCCATCGGGCCCTGCTCAAGCGCAGGACCCTGGATCGCGCAATGCTGATTCGCGAGGACGACCCGTTCCTCCAGGCGGAGGCCGTCATCCTCCGGTTCGGGCTGGCCGGCAGGGCGAAGCTGTTCGGCCGTTGCAGCCACTGCAACGGGGAGATCGTTCCGGTGGCCAAGTCCGATGTCGCCGACCGCATTCCGCCGCTGACCTCTGCCTGGCTGGACGAATATCGCCGGTGCACCGGCTGCGGAAAGCTCTACTGGGAGGGAACCCACACCCGGAAACTGGGGCCCAGGCTGGCGGACATGCTCCGCAGGTGCGGGGAACGGATCAATCCGCCGCCGCCAGCATGACCAGGGCCGGAAGGTGGAACCAGGAGCGATGCGGGTCGAAGATCATGGTGGACGTCATCTCGGGTTGCATCCGATAGGCTTCGGGTAGGACAATCGCTCCCAGCCTACTCCAGAGCGGTCTCCATTTCCAGCCCTACTCGGACCGCTGGGGAATTCTCCGGGAAAAACGGGACTCGCGGCCATCAAGACCGGTCGTCGATCCCAGGCGAAAGCGGTTTCCATTGGCCACGGTGACGCTGACCAGAACGTTGCCCCCCGGAGTCCCCGACCCCGGAGACCGCTGGGCCGACTCGGCGACCGGGCCATCGTCGGCCTGCTTCCTCCTCGAGAGCGCGCCCTCCTGCGGGTCCCCCGGCGACCGTCCCTTCCCCGGCCGGTGGACCTTCGCGGGCAGCGATCCGGCGGCGATCCTGACGGCCCGCCGGACGGCAGGCGACTTCCGGCTGAACCTCAGGACCCTGCGGGACCCGCTGGGCCGGAACCCGTCAGGTTCCCCCGTCCGGAGCTGGCTGGGCGACCCTCTGGAAGCCCTCCGCGACCTCCAGTCCGCCTACGGTGTTGATCCCCCGGCTCTTCCCGGAGACCGCCCCCCCTTCACCGGCGGCCTGGTCGGATGCTTCGGTTACGGCCTGGCGCACGCGGTGGAAGACCTCCGGCCCGGGCCGCCGGACGACCTGGACCTGCCCGACCTGATCGTCATGGTGGCCGACCGGATCCTCGCCGTGGACCGCCAAACCGGGAGGGCGACCCTGTGGGCGACCGGCAGGGGAACCGGCCCGGCTGAGGCCCGACGGACTGCGCAGGACGCCCTGGACGCCATGGAGGTCGGCTGTGCGGGGAAGGGGCCGTTGCGCCCGCCGGTCCGCCTCGAGGGGGCGGACGGCGAACTCGGCGGAGACGTCCACGCCCAGATGTCCCCGCACCAGTACGCGGACGCCGTCGCGCGTTGCCGGCAGGCCATCCTGGCCGGACGGATCTTCGAGGTCTGCCTGACCCAGCGTCTTGACATGGCCCTGAAGGGAACGGGCTGGGATCTCTACCGGGTTCTGCGATCCAACAATCCCGCGCCCTTCGCCGCCTACTTCCGTTGCGGGGACCTGGAGGTCGTCAGCGCCTCGCCGGAGAGGTTCCTGAAGCTGGACGAGAACGGAATCGCCGAGACCCGCCCCATCAAGGGGACCGCGCCCCGGGGAAGGACGGCCCTCGAGGACCGGCGGCTTCGCCGGCGGCTGGCCGCCAGTCCCAAGGACCGCGCCGAGAACGTGATGATCGTCGACCTGGCGCGCAACGACCTGGGCAGGGTCTGCACGACCGGGAGCGTCAGGGTTCCCGAGCTCTGCGTCGTGGAGTCCTATCCCACCGTCCACCAGCTGGTCTCCACGGTGAGGGGCCGGCTGCGGCCCGACCGCGACGCCCTGGACCTGGTCCGGGCCTGTTTTCCCGGCGGATCGATGACCGGCGCCCCCAAGATCGAGGCCATGAAGGTGATCTCCGAGCTGGAGCCCGTGGCCCGGGGCCTCTACGCCGGAGCCCTGGGTTTCCTGGACCGGAGCGGCGGCCTGGACCTGGCCATGGTGATCCGCACCGCCGTCTGCACCGGCGGCCGGGCCTACTTCGGGGTCGGAGGAGCGGTGACGGCCGATTCGGATCCGGCCGCGGAGTACCGGGAGACGCTGGACAAGGCCAGCGCCCTGATCCGGGCGGTGAGACTGGTGGGAGGCCGGGAACCGCAGGAGGACTGAGCCTCCGTGGAGTCCCGGAAAAAGGAAGGCGACCGGTCTCCCGGTCGCCTTGCCTGAGCCCTGGCGGACGTCCCCGGGGGGACGTCAGTCGAGGTTTTTGACCACGCGGAACCCGTACTGGGCGTGGCCCATGGTCGGGGGCGCGCTGCTGCGTGCGGCCGAGCGGCAGAACTGCGTTCCGCTGCCGTAACCGCCGCCGCGGACGACGCGGTACTCGCCGGTCGAACCGGCCACGTAGGGGTCGGTGCCCGGGAGGGTCTCATAGGCCGCCACGTAGGCGTCGTTGACCCATTCCCAGACGTTCCCGTGCATGTCGTACAGGCCGAAGGGGTTGGCGGCCTTCTGGCCCACCTCTTCGGTCCCGCCCTTTTCGTTGCCGCAGTACCAGCCGGCCTCGTACAGGTAGGAGTCGTAGACGCAGAACAGGCCCGTCATGTCGCCGTTGAAGTAGGCGGTGGAGGAACCCGCGCGGCAGGCGTACTCCCACTCGGCCTCCGTCGGCAGGCGGTAGCCGTCGGCCGCGGGGTTGAAGGCCACGTTGCCGTTGGTCCCGTTGATCGTGTAGGCCGGAGTCAGGCCCTCGGCGACCGACAGGGTGTTGCAGAACTCGACGGCCTGGTCCCAGGTGACCCCAGCCTTGGGCTTCTTGGACGTTTCGACGCCGGATCCCATCACCGCGTCCCACCAGGACTCGGTGACCTCGAACTGGCTCATCCAGAATCCCTGGCTGATGGTGACCGGGTGCAGGCTCTCGTCGCTGTCGCGGCCCGGCTCGTCCTGGGAGCTGCCCATGACGAAGGTGCCGGAAGGCACCAGGGTGAAGCCCTCGGCGGGGGCGTCCAGTTCGTAGGTGCAGGTGAAGGTGACGCTGCCCGCGCCGTCCAGTTCGAGCTGCTCGCTGACCGGCGTCCGGTAGTAGTCCACCGAACCCCAGACCAGGGAGTACAGGCCGGCGGGCATGTCGCCCAGGACCGTGTCCTCGGAGCCCTCGACCGTGGTGCCGTCGGGCTTGGTCAGGACCCAGGGGATCCCGATGCCGTCGGGACTCACGTCGATGCCGACGGATCCCGGAGCCTGCAGGTAAGTGCCCGTGAAGGACAGGGTCTGCCCGGCGACCAGGGTCCTGGTGTCGGCGGCCGGAGACGGGGACACCCAGCTGGCGACCGTATTCCAGGTCAGGGTGTACTGGCCGGGAGCCAGGCCGGCCATGGTGGAGTCGCCCCAGGCGGACGCGACGAGCTTGTCCGCGCTGGTCAGGGTCCAGGAGGCCCCGATCCCATCAGGCGTCACGTTCACGGAGATGGTGCCGGTCTGCGGCGTGACGGGATTCTCGTCATCGCTGCAGCCCACGAGCGCCAAACCCAGCGTGAGGACCGCCATAGGGATCAGAATCCCCAGCAGACTGGATTTCTTACCACGAGTCATGTCAAATTCCTCCTCTGCCCGAAGCTCAGGTGTGAATAGCTTTCGGGTTATCGGCACCCGGAGGAGGAACCAAAGGAAAAATTGAAGTTTTTTTTTCGGGGCGTTCGGCCGAACCGGAAACGTCCGCTCCCCTGCGAACCGGAAGGGTTCCGGCGATCAGCCCAGCTCGTGGACCGCTCCGCAGCGGGGACAGCCGGCGCGCGGGGCCCGGAAGTCGGGAGGGATCTTCAGGACGGTCCCGCACCCGCACTCGATCCGGCGGTACCCTCCCTGGCGGTAGAAGAAGTCGTCGACCTGGCGGGCGATGGTGCGCCGGGAGGCGTCGGGCGTCTCGGGCTCGCCCGACCGGGGGGCCCGCGCCTCGTCCTCCTTCAGGGCCGAACCGGGCAGGACCCCCCGCTTGCCGGTGGCCTGCCGGTAGCTCTCCTCGTAGGCGGCGAACCCGGCCCCAGCCATGCTGCGGAGGATCCGGATGCGCTCGTCGATGGGAGGATGGGTGGAGGTGGCGTTGGCCGCGGCCTTGCCGGCGCGCTTGAGGGGGTTGATGATGTACATGGGCGCGGTCGCCTGGGTGACGCCGCCCAGCTGCTGCGGAGCCCGGGCGATCTTTTCCAGGGCCGAGGCCAAGCCCTCGGGATACCGCGTGAAGGTCGCCGCGGAGGCGTCGGCGAGGTATTCCCGCTTGCGGGACACCGCGAAGTAGATCAGCTGGGCGAGGATGGGCGCCAGGATCATCAGGGCGATGGCGAGGATCGCGACGATGGCCGAACCGTCCTGCCCCCCGCTGCTGCGGCGCGAGCGGCTGCGCCCGCCCCCGAACCACATCCCGCGCAGACCCACCTCGGCCAGGATCACGATGGCACCGGCCAGCACCCCCGCGAACAGCATCAGCTGGATGTCCCGGTTGCGGACGTGGGCCATCTCGTGGGCGACGACCCCCTGGAGCTCGTCGCGGTTGAGCTGCCGGAGCAGCCCGCTGGTCACCGCGACGGCGGCGTTCTCGGGCCTGCGCCCGGCGGCGAAGGCGTTGGGCGCCGGATCGTCGATCACGTAGACCGCAGGCATGCGGGGCAGCCCCGCAGCCAGGGTCATCTCCTCGACCACGTTGAAGAGGATGGGCAGGTCGGCCTTGTCCACCTTCTTGGCGCCGGCGATCGAAAGCATCACCTGGTCGCCCTGGTAATAGGCGAACAAGGTCATCACGACCCAGACGACCGCCGCGATCCCCAGGCCGAACGGGCCGAAGCCGCGGCCGCCGAAATACTCGCCCAGGAACCAGCCCAGGGCCATGAGCAGCAGGGCCGCGCCCACGACCAGCAGGAAGGAATTGCGGCGGTTGGCCGCGATCTGCTCCCACATGTCGCCTTACCGTCCCCCGTCCGTCGCGTCTAGTCGAACTTGACCTTGGGCGCCTCGCGCTGGGTCTCCTCGGTGACCTCGAAGAACGCCTCGTTCTTGAAGTTGAACATGCCGGCGACGATGTTGCCGGGGAACATCTGCACCTTGTTGTTCATGTTCATGACGGTCTCGTTGTAGAACTGGCGCGCGAAGCCGATCTTGTTCTCCGTGCTGGTCAGCTCCTCCTGGAGGGCCATGAAGTTCTGGCTGGCCTTCAGGTCGGGATAGGATTCGGAGACGGCGAACAGCCTGCCCAGGGCCGCGGTCAGGCCGCCCTCGGCCTGGATCCGTTCGGGGATGCTGCCCGCCCCGCCCACGGCGGCCCGGGCCCGGGTGACGGCCTCGAGGGTCTCCCGCTCGTGGGTCATGTACCCCTTGACGGTCTCCATCAGGTTGGGGATCAGGTCGAACCGCCGCTTGAGCTGCACGTCCACCTGGGCCCAGGCCTCCTTGACCCGGTTGCGCAGGCCGACCAGGCTGTTGTAGATGCCCACCCCCCACATCGCCAGCAGCCCGATCAGACCCAGTACGATCAGCAGAGGAATCATCATCGGTCCCCTTTCACCGGAAACACGCCGTTCAGGAATTCCGCCAGGGCGGGATCGATCCCGACCTCGTTGTCCCGCAGGTCCCGGCCGAGGTCCTCCACCTCGCTCCGGTCGAACCACATGCCGCAATCGGGACACCGGTCCACCAGTACCCGCAGGGAAGGCCCGATATTCAGCTTGTCCATGGTCTTGTCGCAAAGGGGGCAGGGCCGGGGGTCCTCATCCACGGCGGCCGGCTCCGTTTCCAGGGGTCGGTCGACCCCCAGCAACAGGGACAGTTCCCCCCGGTCGAACCACACGCCTCCGCAATCGGGGCACAGGTCCAGTTCGACCTGCTTGAATTCCACCACGTACATGGGCACGCGGCACGCCGGACATTTCATGGGCCACCTCGCTCCAGGTTCCGGCCATCGTCCTCCAAGGATGCGGAAATTGCAACCCGGATGACATGGCGGTCCGGCTTTGCTAGATTCGCCCCATGTTCCGCACCACCAGCGACATCCTCAGGGGGCTGGGCGTCGTCCGCCCCACTCTGCTGGTCGACGAGGGCCGCGCCCGCGCCAACCTGTCCCGCATGCAGGCCAGGGCCCTGCGGTCCGGGGTCGGGTTCCGCCCCCATTTCAAGACCCACCAGTCGCCCGGGATCGCCCGCTGGTTCGCCGCAGCGGGGATCGACCGCATCACCGTCTCCTCGGTCGCGATGGCCGAGCGGTTCGCGGACCTCGGCTGGCGCGACATCACCCTGGCCTTCCTGCTCAATCCCGGAGAGCTGCCGGCCATCGCAAGGCTGGCCCGGCATCTGGCAGGCAAGGGGGGCCGGCTGGGCGTCACCGTCGATGCGGTCGAGGCCGCCCGGGCCCTGGCCGCGATCCCCGGCCTGCCTGTTGCGGCCTGGCTCAAGATCGACACCGGGTTCGGCCGCACCGGCGTGCCCTGGAACGACGCCGGCGGGCTGCGCGCGGTGGCGGCGGCCTTGCCCGCGGGACCGGTGGGGCTGCTGACACACGCCGGCCACAGCTACCGCGCCCGCTCCGCCGCCGACCTTCGGGCCGTCTGGACCGGGACGCGGGAACGCCTCGAGGCCGCCCGGGGTTCCCTGCAGGATCCCCGGTTGCTGCTCTCGGTCGGGGACACCCCCACCTGCAGCATCGTCGAGGACCTGCGCGGCGTCGACGAGATCCGCCCCGGCAACTTCATCTACTACGACCTGATGCAGCTGGCGATCGGTTCCTGCGGTCCGGGGAACCTGGCGGCCGCCGCGGCCTGCCCGGTCGTGGGCCGTTATCCCGACCGGCGGGAGATCGTCATCCACGGCGGGGCCGTCCACCTGTCGAAGGAATCCCTCCCTGGTCGGGGGGGCGGGACGGTCTTCGGCAGGCTGGGAACCCTGGCCCCGGACGGTCGGATGGGGGAGATCGTCGACGGAGCCGAGATCGTCGCCCTGTCCCAGGAGCACGGCATCGTGCGCTTCGGCCCGGAGATCTCCTTCCCCGACGACGCCGAGCTGGGCATCGGGGATCCCGTCCTGGTCTGGCCGGTGCATTCCTGCCTGACGGCCGACCTCCTGCGGGATCCGGTCCTGCTGGCCCGGGATTCCTGAATCCCGGCCCCCTTCCTGGGGAATAGTCCACATGGGGTGAGAATATTCATGGAGAATATTGTCCAGCCTTTTCCGGAGAGCAATGGAATGCCTTGTCCATCATCGACTTGACTCATGGAACGGGACCTGCAGTGACCAGGGTGACGGCATTATTGGAATCTCCCCGGGACGCCGGTCCTGAAGTGGAGTCAACGAAAGGACGATGTCATGAAGACCCTGATCATTGGACTACTCGCCGGGCTCATTCTCGTTCCCGCCCTGGCGGCCGCTGGTGAGGATCCGGCACCCGCCGCTTCGACCCCGGTGCAGGCCCCGGGCCACCACCAGACCGGGGTCTCGGCAACCCCCGCTTCCTGCTGCACCCTCATGAAGGAAGATTCCGCTGCGGATTCCTGCACCATGAACGAGGAGATGAAGGACCTGATGAGGGGACTCCGGGAGCAGGCCGCCTACCGGAAACTCCAGGCCGAGATCGATGCCTGGGAAGCCAGCATCAACGCGGAATACGAATAGGAAGCCTTGGGACCTCGCCCGGGCCGGCCCCTCGAGGGGCCGGCCGCCCCATCCACGAGTCATCGATCCTCGGGCATCGCCGCCGCCCGACCCGCCCAGTACCACACCGCCTCGGCGAACTGCTCCGCAGTGTAGGCGCACGGGGTTCCTCCGGGCATGGCGAGCATGTTGCGGGCCATGGTCAGGGGATCCATCGGCTCGTTCTCCATCGGCCCGGCCAGGAGGCAGACGATCTCCCAATCATCGTCCCCGCTGCGGGTCCCCCCGTTCTCCAGGAGGACGTCCCGCGAATAGAGGACCACGCCCGCATGGGCGACCGCCTCCCGGGGCCCCTCGGCCAGAACCCGAACGTAGCCATCCTCGTGCGGCTGCCGGCGGGTGAATTCCGCCTTCAGCCGCGTCCCCTCGTCCACCTTGACGGTCGCCGAGACGAAGCCCTCGGGGGGCACCGGCACGATCACGACCTTGTCGAGATCGCTGCGCCCGGCGCCGGGCCGGCGGCGGGACCAGTTCCTGCGGACCAACCGCACCAATTCTTCCGGAGTTCCCCGGAACCAGACGTGGGCGCCGGAAGGGGTGTGGCGGGAGAGGGCGAAGTCGCTCCAGCCTATCGCAATCGTTTCGTCGTCGCGGTTCAAGGGTCGGGCTCCTCCCCGTCCGGGCCAAGGGCCCGGGACCTGCCGGTTCTCCGTCGGGAGGGATCCTATACTCCGGGGCTCCAAATGGGAACCCTCCCTCTTTCCCTTCCTCATCGCCCTTCCCGTGTATTATCTTCAAAAGTCGTCACCAGCCAACCCCATCCAGTGAGGAATCGTCCATGAGTTACCCGGTCAACGACAAGCAGATCATCCGCGATTGCAGGATCGGTGAAGGCACCAGGGTCTGGAACTTCGTCAACCTCTACGAATGCGAGATCGGGCGCGACTGCATGGTCGGCACCTTCGTGGAGATCCAGGCCGGGGTCAAGATCGGGGACCGCACGCGCGTCCAGAGCCACACCTTCATCTGCGAGCTGGTGACCATCGGCAGCGACGTCTTCGTGGGCCACGGCGTGATGTTCATCAACGACACCATGCCTCCGCAGGCCGACCGTGACAAGTGGCTCCCGACCGTCATCGAGGACGGCGCCAGCCTGGGCAGCAACAGCACCATCCTCCCGGTGCGCGTGGGCCGGAACGCCGTGGTCGGCGCCGGCGCGGTCGTGACGAAGGACGTGCCCGACGGGGCCGTCGTGGCCGGATGTCCGGCCAGGATCCTGCGGTACCGTGAAGGGTACGGCCCCAAGTAGTCCGTTCCCTTTCCCTGGAGACCGCGCATGCGTCCATTGAAGGCACTCCTGCTCGTCCTGATGCCGATCCTGGTCTCCCTGCCGGCCCCCCTCGCCGGGCAGGAATCCCCTGGTCCGGCGGCCGGCGGCGTGACGGAGATCGCCGACCTGGTCGTCAGCAGCGAGGCGGCCGCCCCTCCCGCCACCGGAGTGATGGTCATCCCCGCTCCCGAGATCGAGGCCATGGACCCCGCCTCCCTGGCCGACATCGGGGGGCTGCTGCCCTCCACCCGGGTCGCCGTCAACAGCCGGGGCGAGTCCTATCTCATGATCCGGGGAGCTCCCGAGCGCCACGTCCAGACCTTCCTCGACGGGATTCCCCTCGGTCTGCCCTGGGACGACCGCGTCGATCTGGAATCCATCCCCATCACCGGAGACAGCCGCCTCGAGGGGCGGCGCGGCCTGGCCAGCCTGCTGGAGGGGCCCGGCGTCCTGGCCGGCAGCGTCCGCATCCTCGCTCCCGAGGCAGGGGAAGAGGCCCGGGGCCGCACTTCCGCTTCCCTGGGGCAGTCCGGGCTGACGCGGTTCGGGACCACCTACCACGCCGACTCCGGAAGCTGGAAACTGCTGGGCGCCGGCGGCTGGCAGGACCGCGCTTCCTGGCCTCTGCCCCAGGACCACCCGGCCGCAACGGGGGACGATGAGCGGCAGAACAGCGACCTCGACCAGTACTCCCTGCTGTTGAGGGGCAGCCGCCCCGTCGGCGCCGCCGGCCGCCTCAACCTGCTGGCCACCGGATGGCACCAGAAGAAGGGCGTGCCCGCCGAGCTGAACATGGGTGACGACGCCAGGTTCTGGCGGTTTCCCGCGCGCGATCGGGTCCTGGTCGGCGCATCCCTGCACCTTCCCGTCGGCCACGACGGGGTCTGGGACGTGAGCGCCATGGCGGCTCTCGACTACTTCGACCAGGAGATCGACCCGCGCGGACCCGACGGCTGGGGGGCGCCCCTCGAGGACGGCCAGGACTACGAGCAGAACTTCGACCGGACGGGCCACGGCATGCTGGGCGTGACCCGCTGGATCACCGACACGGGGCGGGTGACCCTCCAGGGCAACGCCCGCTACACCCACCACCGGGAATCCCTGACCGTCGGCGGCGGGACGCTGGCCTACGCCCAGTGGGTCTGGGGCCTGGTCTGCGAGGGGGAGTTCCGCCCCCGGGAGCACTGGACGATCCGCGGCGGCGCGGGGATCGACCTGGCCGCCACCCCCGAGACGGGCGACAAGCCGGACCGGTCCGGTGACAGCGCCGAAGCCCTGAACCTTCGGGTGCAGCGGCAGCTCGGCAGGGATACCGAGCTGTACGGCTCGATCTCCCGCCGGTCCCGGTTCCCCTCCCTCCGGGAAATGTTCTCCGGAGCCCTGGGCAAGTTCGAACCCAACCCCGACCTGCGTCCCGAACGGCAGGATCTCGCCGAGATCGGCCTGGCCGCCCGCGGCCGGGACTGGTCCCTGAGCACCACCATTTTCCATCAGACCCTGGACGGGGGCATCGAGAAGGTGAAGATCCCCGGTTCCGACGGCCGGTTCATGCGCGTCAATCGCACGTCCATCCGGGTGCCGGGCTGGGAGGCCGCGGGTTCATGGAGACCGGCCGGCGACGTGTGGATCTCCGCCCAGCACACCATCCTCGCCCCCCGGACCGAAACCCCGACGGGATTCGACGCCCCCGCCGAGGATCGTCCCGACTACATGTCCCGCCTGGGGATCGGCCTCCACCGGGACCGGGGTCCCGGCGCCCGGGTCGAAGCCGCCCTGACGGGACCCCGCTGGAGCGCGGACGGATCCGGGGCCTCGGACGCCGCCGGCGGTCTGTTGCGGCTCCCTGCCGGGGTGACCTGGAACGCCCGGGCGGGGTACCGCTGGGTCCAGGACGGCAGGGCCGTCGAGCTCCACCTGCGGGTCGACAATCTGTTCGACCAGTGGGTGGATTCCCAGGTGGGCCTGCCCCAGCCGGGGCGGGTCGTTTCCGGGGGCCTGAGCCTTTCCCTGTGATCCCCCGCGGGCGTCGCGGTTCCCGCGGCGCCCCATTTCCTCCTTAAGTCTCTTTCTGATCAGCCGATTCCATTCCCAGTTTTCCGGATGAGACCCGGACTGGAACTCGCTCTCCGTCAGGAGCCATCATGCGGCTTGCCCATCGCTCTCACCTGTTGCGCCTGATGCGCCTAGCCATCGCGTTGATCCTGGTTCTGCCCGGGACCGCGTCCGCCCTGGACCCGACCGACGGGTTCCTCCAGCTGGGCATCGGGACCTGGACATCCACCGAGGGATTGCCCCAGAATTCGGTCCAGGCCGTCCTGCAGACCAGGGACGGGTACATCTGGTTCGGCACCCAGGCCGGCCTCGTCCGGTTCGACGGGGTCCGGTTCGAGACCTTCAGCTCGGGCAACACGCCCGAGTTCACCCACGACGACGTCCAGGATCTCGTCGAGACGGCGGACGGATCCCTGTGGGTGGGGACCTACGGGGGCGGCCTGCTCCGCTACTCCGGCGACGGGTTTTCCCGGCTCGACGTCGAGGGGATGCTGGGTCGGACGACCATGGTCCGGGCCCTCCACGTCGGACAGGGCGGCCGGCTCTGGATCGGGACCTTCGACCAGGGGATCTATTCCTGGGACGGGACCCAGCTGAGAGACGCCGGTTTCCCCCAGGAATTGCGGAAGGCGGGCATCGTCAGCATCGCCGAGGCCAGGGACGGCACCGTCTGGGCCTCGACCCACATGGGCCTTTTCCGCAACACCGGCAACGTCTGGTCCAAGTTCGAACTTCCCTGCGGGGAGGAGCATCCGACCTCCTCGCTGTTCATGGACGTCGACTCGACCCTCTGGGTGGGCACCCCCCACAGCGTGGTCCGCATCCAGGGACCCGACGTCCAGGACATCGATCCGCCCGCCGGGCTCTCCTGGGATTTCGTCCAGGTCATGCTCCGCGACCGGCACGGCGTCCTCTGGGTGGGGACGTACGGCGCCGGCCTGCTGCGCCTGGAAGGGAACGCCCTCAAGCGCATCGGCCGGTACGACATCCTCAGCGGGGAATCCATCGCCTCCATGTTCGAGGACCGGGACGGGTCGCTGTGGGTGGGGACCGCCGGCAGCGGAGTCAGCCGTCTCAGGGACACCCCCTTCCTGACCATCGACCAATCCAGCGGCCTGGAGAGCAACAACGTCCGGGTGGTCCAGAAGGCCCCCGACGGCACCCTGTGGGTGGGCATGGACAGCGGCGGCCTGGCCAAGGTCCGGGACGGCAAGATCCTGGAAATCCTGACCGTCGAGGATGGTCTGCCCGGCAACGTCATCCACTCCATCTGCTGCGCCAGGGACGGGTCGCTGTGGATCGGCACCGACCGCGGAGTCGGAAATCTTACCGCAGCCGGCGTCAAGACGTACTCCACGGCCGAAGGTCTCGCCCACGACCAGGTGCGTGCGGTTTACGAGGGACGCTGGGGCGAGATCTGGGTCGGCACCCGCGGCGGGGGGATCGCCCTCATCCGCGACGGTGTGATCACCAACTACGGTCTCGCCGACGGTCTGCCCAGCGGCTCGGTCCGCTGGATCGAGGAAGACGGCGCCGGCGACCTCTGGGCCATCACGGAAGGCGGGCCGGTCATCTGGCGCGACGGCGCCTTCGTCCAGCCCGATCTCGACCGGGACGTCTCCGACCTGTTCACCCTCCAGTTCCACGAGGATTCGTCCGGGGTCAAGTGGCTGGCCACCTACGGCAACGGCCTGCTGCGCCTGCAGGACGGCAAGGTCGACGTCCTCGGCAAGCAGAACGGTCTGTTCGAGGACACGATCTATGCGGTGGCCGAGGACCATTTCGGGCGCCTGTGGATGTCGTGCGACAAGGGCATCTTCGGGATCAGCAAACGCGACGTCGCCGCCCACCTCGCCGGCGAGCTGGGTCAGATCCCCTACATCATGTACGGCCACCGGAACGGGTTCCCCGGCACCGAATGCAACGGCGGGTCCCAGCGCTGCATCCAGACGGAGGAGGACGGCCAGATCTGGGTGGCTTCCAACGGAGGCGCCATCAGGTTCGATCCCGCGAAGGTGCGCCGGGACACCATCCCCCCCTCGGTGGTGATCGAATCCGTGCGGGTCAACCGCGACGAGATCCGCGCCGACGCATTCCAGGTCATCCCCCCGGGCCGGCGGGACCTCGAGATCAACTACACCGCCCTGAGCTTCGTCAACCCCCAGGGCGTCCAGTTCCGGTACAAGCTCGAGGGCTTCGACGACGAGTGGGTCGAGGCGGGATCGCGCCGCACCGCCTACTACACGCAGCTGCCTCCGGGCCACTACACCTTCAGGGTCACCGCCTGCAACGCCGACGGGGTCTGGAGCGCCGAGGGCGCCGCGGCGGACCTGCGGATGCTCCCCCATTACTACGAGACGACATCCTTCAAGCTGCTGTGCGGCCTGTTCGTGCTGGCCAGCATCGGCGGCTGGGTCCTGTGGCGGTACCGGCAGATGCAGGTCCGCCAGGTCGAGCTGGAAACCCTGGTCGCCGAGAAGACCCGCGAACTGGCGGCGGCCAAGGAGGCCGCCGACGCGGCCAACAAGACCAAGGGCGAGTTCCTGGCCAACATGAGCCACGAGATCCGCACCCCCATGAACGCCATCATCGCCATGACCGACCTGGTCCGCGACAGCAACCTGCAGCCCGATCAGAAGGAATCGCTGGACATCGTCAGCATGTCGGCCCAGGGCCTGCTGGAGCTGCTCAACGACATCCTGGACTTCTCCAAGATCGAGGCGGGCAGGCTCGAGCTCTCCCCCCATCCCTTCGAGCTGCAGACGGTCCTGGACGACACCATCCGGACCCTGGCCCTGCGGGCCGAGCAGAAAAGTCTCGACCTGACCGGACGGATCGCCCGCAACGTGCCTGACCGCCTGATCGGCGATTCCCACCGCTTCAAGCAGATCCTGATCAACCTCATCGGGAACGCCATCAAGTTCACCGACGAGGGCGAAGTGGCCGTCGAGATCACCCAGCTCAGCCGCGTGGACGACCAGCTGAAGATGCGGGTCTCGGTCAGCGACACCGGCAAGGGCGTCTCTCCCCAGGTCATGAAGAGGATCTTCGAGCCCTTCAGCCAGGCCGACGCCTCGGTCACCCGCAAGCACGGCGGGACGGGCCTCGGCCTGACCATCAGCACCAGGCTGGTCAATCTGTTCGGCGGGGAACTCGGGGTGGAGAACAACATCGAAGGCGGCGCGACCTTCCACTTCACGGTCTGCATGCAGACCGATCCGGCGGCCGTGACCGAATCCGAGACTCCCCGTCCCACCCTGGAACGGGTCCTCGTCGTGGACGGAAGCACCCGCCACCGGCGCACCTTGCGGGAACTGCTGGAGCGTAGCGGCATCCAGGTCGAGGAGGCTGCCAACACCCAGCAGGCGGTGGCTCTCTGCCTGCAGGCCGGGGAACGGGGCAAGGTCTTCGACGCGATCCTCTGCGAACACGCCCCGCCCTGCCCGGACGCCCGGCAGCTACTGGCCCAGACCCGGGACTCCGGGGCTCTCGGACCGGGCAAGCTGGTGCTCCTGGCCCCCATCGGCCGGATGCGGGACGCCCGCAAGATCGGCGGCGAAGTGGTCGCCGGACATCTCATCAAGCCCGTGAAGAAGAAGGAACTGGACCGGTTGCTGGGCGTGGTGGCCACGGGGTCGGCCCCGCTGCGGCCCGACGGGGCCCAGGGCGCGAAGGCCGGGACCGCCTTCCAGGGCAAGCGACTGCGGATCCTCGTCGCCGAGGACAACAAGTTCAACCAGGTGGTGGTCCAGCGCATCCTCGAGAAGCAGAACCACGACGTGGTCATCGTCGAGAACGGCCAGGAGGCCCTGGACGCCCTCGCCCGCGGGAATTTCGACGTCTGCCTGATGGATGTCCAGATGCCCGTCATGGACGGTCTGCAGGCGGTCAGCCTGCTGCGGCGGAGGGAAGCGGAGGAGAACCTGCCGCACCTGCCGGTGATCGCGCTGACGGCCCACGCCATGGTCGGCGACCGGGAACGGTGCATCGAGGCGGGAGCGGACGAGTACGTCACCAAACCCATCAACTCGAGCCAGCTGGCCGAGACGATGCACCTGCTGGTGAACCAGGAGACCGCCGTCCTCTCCTGACCACCGCCTCCGGACGAGCGACCCGGGCCCCCAAGATGGGCCCGGGTCGGCTGATATCCACAGACAAAATCCTCCCCGTGGCTTAAATTGGATAAAATTTGTATTGTTTTTATGTTTCATCCTGGAGGTGACTCATGACGAAAACGGAATCGATGACGGTCGTTGGAATTTGGTCGGCTGCCGCGACGCTGTTCACCTGCCTTGCCGGAGCCGCTCTGGGGGGACCTGTCTTCCAGTGCATCCTCGACGGGCCGACTGCGGGGACGCCCTCCAGCGCCATCGGATACGCGACGGTGATCCTGAACGACGATTTGACGCAGGCCGAATACACCGTGACCTACTCCGGTCTCGAAGGGGACGAGACCGGCGCCCACTTCCACTACGGGGAGGCCGGAGCCATCGGTCCCCGGCTGCTGACCCTGCCCCCGGGTTCACCCAAGATCGGCGTCTGGGCGCTCGACCCCGAGGACGTCACCCTGCTCCTGGACGGTCTGGTCTACATCAACGTCCACTCGTCGACCTATCCGTCCGGTGAAATCAGGGGGGATCTGGCGCTGACCACGGTGGATGACGGGAACGGATCGTTCGGAAGGGTCAAGGCCCTGTTCCGATGATCGCCGGCGGTCCTACATCCGCTCCACCGGCGGCACGCCGAGCAGGCCCAGACCGGTCCGCAGCACGTTGCCGACCGCGCAGAACAGCGACAACCTGGCCTGCGCCACGGTGGGCTCCTCCCCCAGGACCCGCAGGGAGCTGTACCGGGCGCTGAACGAACGGGCCAGCTCCAGCAGGTAGTTGGCCAGCAGGTAGGGCTCGTACTCGGCCGCGGCCTTCCGGAGGACCCCCTCGAACCGTCGCAGCTGGAAGACCAGCTGGTAGGTGTCGTCTCCCGCCAGCAGGGAGGCGTCGAAGCCCCCGGCGGGATCGAGACCCGTGGCGGCGGCCTTGGCCGCGATGCTGTTGATGCGGGCCAGGGCGTACTGGATGTACGGCCCGGTGTCGCCCTGGAAGTTCAGGGCGTCGTCCCAGTTGAAGTGGAAGTCCTTGATGTTGGAACGGCTCAGGTAGTCGAAGAAGATCGCGCCGAGGCCCACCGCCTCGGCGAGGGCCTCCTCATCGACGTCCTGGGGTTTCTTGACCACCTGCGACGAGTAGGCTTCGCGCGCCCGGGCATGGGCGTCGTCCAGCAGGTCGTTCAGCAGGACCTTCTCGTCGGCCGCCCCGCCGCGGGTGCTGATGCCCGGCACGTGCCCGTACGGGACGTGGACGATCCGCGAGGCGGACGGGCGGCCCATCCGCTCGAGCACCCCGACGAGCTGCTGGAAGTGCAGCTGCTGGGGCGCCCCCACCACGTACAGGATCCTGACGGGGTCGAAGGTCTCGGTGCGGTACTCCGCCGCGGCGATGTCGCGGGTGATGTAGAGGGAGCGGCCGTCCTCGGCGAACACCCGGACGAATCCGAGCCGGGGACCCAGGTCCACCCCCAGGGCGCCGCGGGACTCCTCGAGGATCCCGCTGCCGCGGATCATGCTCTCGACCCCGGCCAGGCGGTCCTGGAAGAAGGACTCGCCGGTGTAGTGGTCGAAGTGCACGCCCATCCGGTCGTACATGCTCTTGAAGTAGTCCAGGGAGATGTCCAGGCACCATTCCCAGAAGCCCCGCGCCTCGGGCTCGCCCGCCTCCAGGCGGATGAAGTAGTCCCGGGCCATGGCGTTCACGTCGGGCTTGTCCGCGTCCCCGGGAGGGACCTTGCCTGCGTCCTGGTCCTTCCGCAGGCCGGTGGCCCGCTGGTAGAGACCGACCAGGTCGGCGATGCGGGCGTCGGCCGGCTTGCCCCAGATCTCGCAGCCCGCCCAGACGAACCCGAACTGGGTGCCCCAGTCCCCCAGGTGGTTGATGCTGATGACCTCGTAACCCAGGTGCCGGTGGATGCGGGCCAGCGCGTGCCCGATCACGGTGGTCCGCAGGTGACCCACGTGGAAGGGCTTGGCGATGTTGGGGCTGGAGTATTCCACCACGATGCGCTCGTCGCGGGGGGCGCCCCGCCCGACGCCCTCCCCGGCGGCCAGGATCCCGCCGACCAGCCGCAGGCTCTCGGCCGCCCGGTCCAGATAGAAGTTGAGGTAGGGACCCGCCGCCTCGCACCGGTCCACTCCCTCAGGCAGCGCCACATCGCCCGCCAGCTTGGCCGCGCAGGCCGGCGGGGACTTCTTCCAGGCCCTGGCGAGAATGAAGCAGGGCAAGGCGAAGTCGCCGTGCCCCGGTTCACGGGAATCGGTCAATTGACCGTCGATCTCGGCCTCGGGCAGCCCGGCGGCGGCGGCCACCGCCTTGACGATTTCAGTGCGCATCCGGCATCTCCCTGGTCATCCGGATCAGGCCCGGCCGTGGCTCCACCTGGAGATCGGCCGCGCCAGCAGGAACAGGACCACGCCCGCGGCGGCGGACATCACGACGAAGATCACGAAGAACCCGTGCAGGTCGGTGACCTCGTACCCCAGCAGGACCGGGGCCGCCTTGCCCTCCTCTGGGTAGAAGCTGCTGAGCACCCCGGCCATCTTGTTGGCCAGCGATGAGGCAAGGTACCACACCCCCATCATCAGGGAAGCGAATTTGGGGGGCGAAAGCTTGCTGACCGCCGACAGCCCGATGGGGGACAGGCACAGCTCCCCGAAAGTGTGCAACAGGTAGAGGCTGATCAACCACATCATGCTGACCTTGGTGGTGGGATCCAGCCCGTCCACCCCGAAGGAGATCACCAGGTAGCCCAGCCCCAGGAAGAAGAAGCCGAAGGACATCTTGACCGGGGTGCTGGGATCCAGGCCCCTCCTGGCCAGGCGGGACCACAGCCAGGCGAAGAGCGGGGCGAACAGGACGATGGCCACGGCGTTGACGGACTGGAACCAGCTGGCGGGTACCGTCCAGCCCAGCAGGTCCCGGTCGGTCTGCCGGTCCGCGAAGACGGTCAGGGAGGCTCCGGCCTGCTCGAATGCGGCCCAGAAGAAGATCACGAAGAACGAGAGGATGAAGATGACCGCGACGCGCTCCCAGTCCTCCCTGACCATGGGCCTGTCGTGATCCGCGGAACTCCGGTGATTCAACCGGCGGTGCTCCGCGGGGGGCAGGCCCAGGGGGTGGCCGTCGGCATCCACCACGTGCTTGTCCTTGGAGATCTGGAAGATGACCGTCCCCAGCAGCATGCCGATCGCCGCGGACAGGAAGCCCCAGCGGAAGTCCTCGGGGTTGCCGGTGTCGCCCAGGCCGCCGGCGACCAGGGGGGCCAGGAACGCGCCGATGTTGATCCCCATGTAGAAGATGGTGAAGGCCGAATCCTTGCGCTTGTCGTCCGGGGCGTAGAGCGAACCCACCATGGAGGCGATGTTGGCCTTGAACAGACCCGTGCCTGCGATGATCACCCCGAGCCCGCCCCACAGCAGGGGATGGGCCAGGCCCGGATCGTCGTAGAAGCTGGCGCTGAGGAATATCAGGAACTGGCCCACGGCCATGATCAGCCCGCCGACGAGGATGGAGCGGCGGTTGCCCCACCAGCGATCGGCGATGTACCCCCCCGCCAGCGGCATCAGGTAGGCCAGGCCGGTGAAGTTCCCGTAGATGGTCGAGGCCTTGGCGACGTCGAACATCAGGGCCTTGGTCATGTAGAGCACGAGGATGGCGCGCATCCCGTAGTAGCTGAAGCGTTCCCACATCTCGGTGTAGAAGAGGACGTAGAGGCCCTTGGGATGGCCCTGGGTCATGGGGACTCCAATGGTTGGAGGAGATCACGGGGTGACCGGTCCGAAACGCGCGGGCGCCGCGGAAGTTTCCCCAAAACACGGAAAACCGCCGGGATTGTCAAGATGTTGGGCATTTCACGGGTCGGGAAGCGCCCTTTTCCGCCGCGTTTCAGTCGGTTTCGGGCCGAACCGCGACCCGGGGCGGTCCCTCCTCCAGGACCTGGACGGTCATCACCAGCGGCCGGCAGCAGACCTGGCAATCCTCGACGTACTCCTGGAAGGGAACCGAGGGATCCACGAGCACCTCGATGGCCTGCCAGCAACAGGGGCACTGGATGTCGACGCCCACGAGCCCATCCCCGATCATGGCCGCTCACTTTCCGACCCCCTGACCGCCGTCGGCAATCCTCCCGGGGTCCCGCTGGATCGGAGGGACGAAAGGGCCCGGGACAAGCCTGCCCCGGGCCTCCGGTCAGGCCGTCTAGTCGATCAGGACGTACTTGCTCGCCGGCACCCCGCAGATGGGGCACTTCTCGGGCGCCTTGCCGAACTCGATGTGCCCGCACACGGCGCAGAGGTAGAACTTGTCGGTGTCCAGGTCCTCGCCGTTGGCGGCGGCGTCCAGGGCCCGCTTGTAGAGTCGGGCGTGGATCTCCTCCGCCTCGACGGCGAACTTGAACATGCGCTTGGCCTTGTGGCCCTCGGCCACGGCCTGCTCCAGCATGGGGGGATACATCTGCTCGAACTCGTAGGTCTCCCCCCCGATGGCGGCCTTCAGGTTGTCCACCGTCGAGCCCACGCCGTCGAGGGCGGCGAAGTGGCCCGCGGCGTGGATGCGCTCGGCCTGGGCCGTCGTCCGGAAGAGGCGGGCGATGTTGGGCAGCCCGTCCTTCTCGGCGGCTTCGGCGAAGGAGGTGTATTTCTGGAAGGCCTGGCTTTCGCCGGCGAAGGCTTCCTTCAGGTTGTCGCGGGTGTTGGCCATGTGATCACCTTTCGTTGGCGGAAAGCCGCTGTCACGGGTCCGGACTGGTCAACCATCTCTCGGCGTCGGGAATGGAATCGAGAACCCGGGCGGCATAGGGCAACCTGCCGAAGACCGACCCCACCCAGATCCTGCCAAGTGCCGACACCATCCCGGACCTGGCCACCAGGAGATAGCCGCTCCGGTCGATGATTGCGTACATCCTTCCGGCTCACCTCCTGCCGACCGCCGCCCGGCGGGATCCTCAACCTCCGGTAAACTTATCCCCGATCCGCCCGGAATTCGACACCATTATCCGCCCGCCAGCCGGCAACCCATGGCGATCGAAAGGAACTTGGTCTCCTCGCTGTCCGCCCGGCTGGTTAGGACGCAGGGGACCTCGGTGCCCACGACGACGGCGGCGATGCGGGCTGCGGCCAGCTGGGTGACCGCCTTGTAGAAGACGTTTCCCGCCTCGATGCCGGGAAAGACCAGCACGTCCGCCGCCCCGCCCACCGGGGAGACGAATCCCTTGATGGCGCAGGCCTCGGCCGACAGCGCCAGATCCAGAGCCAGGGGCCCGGCCACCTCGGCCTCGCCCACCAGGTCGTCCAGCTCTCCGGCCGCGTGGCGCCGGACGATCTCCGCGGCCTCCACCGTGGCCGGCATCCTGGGGCTCACCTTTTCGCTGGCCGTGATCAGCGCGGCCCTGGGCCGGGCGATCCCGAAGCTGCGGGCGGCCGCCGCGCAGTAGCCCAGGATCCGGATCTTCGTTTCGAGATCTGGGGCGGGAATGATCGCGACGTCCGCAGCGAAGAGGAGCCGGGCCGGATCCAGCCGTCCGGCCGGCGCTTCCACGACCGTCACGTGGGACAGGACGTTGCCCGCGGGCAGCAGCCCCTGGTCCTTGTTCAGGATCAACTTCATGTAGTCGGCCGTGCCGATGAGGCCCTTCATCAGCACGTCGGCCTCGCCCGCACGGACCATCGCCACGGCCCGCGCTCCGGCGGCCACGAGGTCGGGTTCGTCCACGACCGAGAACAGGTCCCGGTCCAGGGCGAACTCCCCGCACAGCCGGACGATACGCTCCCGGTCCCCCACCAGCGTGACCCGGGCGACCTTCTCCGCGGCGGCCCGGGCGGCGGCCCGGATGGAATGGGGATCGTGCCCGGCGGCGATGACGACGCGGCGGGGCTCGGATCCCTGCAGGCCGGCGACGAGCTGGTCGAGATTCGTGATCGGATTCATGCTGGCTCCATCAATCGGGGTTGTAGTCCTTGGCCTCTTCCCTGCCGGCAAGGACCCGCAGGGCGCCCTTCATCAGGGCGTACATCTCGTTCTCGCCGGGGTAGGCGGTGACGCCGCAACCCAGCGCCTTGACCCCCGCGGTGATGTCCCGCACCAGCATCGCGCTGCGGGCCATGCCCCCGGTCAACAGCACCTGGTCCACCGGTTCGCCGTCGAAGGCGGGCAGCAGGGCGGTGATGTTCTTGCAGATCTGGTAGACCATGGCCTCGTAGACCGCCCCCGCCTCCGGGTCATCCGCCTCGATCCGCCGCTCGACCTCCCGGAAGTCGGCCGTGCCCAGCAGGTCGATCAGCCCGCCCCGGCCCTTGTTGAGCTTGAGCAGTTCGTCCTGGGTGTACCGCCCGCTGAAGCAGAGGCGGATCAGGTCGCCGGTGGGCTCCCCCCCCGAGCGCTGGGGGCTGAAGGGGCCCTCCCCGTCCAGCCCGTTGTTCACGTCGATGTACTTGCCGCGGGCGTGGGCCCCGATGGTGATGCCCCCGCCCATGTGGCAGACGATGAGATTGAGGTAACGGTAGAAGGTCTCGTGCTCCTCGGCGTAGCGCCGGGCCGTGGAGATCTGGTTCAAGGCGTGGCTGATGACCTTCCGCCGGATGGCCTTCATGCCCGTGATCTTCACCCGCTCGGGGACCTCGTCCACGACCACCGGATCGACGATGAACGCGGGCTTGCCCGACTCGCCCACCAGTTCCCGGGCGATCAGGGCGCCGAGGTTGGAGGCGTGGTCCGCCCCGGTTCCCCCCAGGAGGTCTTCGTACATGCGGTCGTTGACGGCGTAGGTCCCGTGGGGGATGGGCCGGACCAGGCCGCCCCGCCCCGCGACCGCGTCCAGATCGCCGACCGCGATGCCGTGATCGCCCAGGACCCGCAGGATCACGTCCTTGCGCATGTGGTACTGCTCGACGATGCGCTTGCCCTCGTAGGGCAGCAGCTCCGCGGCGGAATGCTGGATCTCCTCCACGAACCGCACCTGGTCCCCCTCGAACACCGCGATCTTGGTCGAGGTGCTGCCGGGGTTCACCGCCAGGATGCGGTGCCGGCGGAAGAAGGTGTCCTTGGGCGTTCGCGACCAGTGGCCGAAGCGGTGCATCCGCAGGATCGAGGCCTTGACCGCCAGGGTGGCGTCGTTGGCCGTCGAGTCCATGGGCAGGTCCACCCCCTGGAACCGCAGGCCGAACATGACGCTGAACTTCTTGGCCTCGGGGAACCGGGTGGCGTAGAGATGGAACAGCAGGTTGCCGGTGTCCAGGTTCGGCACGATGATCACGTTGGTGCCGCCGACGAAGGTCGACTCCTGGCCGCGGCGATACAGGTGCGCCGAACGCCGGGACAAGGCCACGCTGATCTTGACCTCGCCCTCGAGGTGGATGGTGGCGTAGCGCTGGCCGCGGGTGATCCGGTCGGCGAGGACCTCCGGCACCAGCCCGGTGGCCTGGCGCACCAGTTCGGGACTGGGCCCTTCGTCCGACCCCTTGTTGGAGTACGAGACCATGGCCCCGTTGATCACCGGCAGCACGTCTTCGGGGATGAGATCGCGGGCGACCGCGCAGGTGCCCACGGCGCAGTGGGCGAGGGCCTCGGGGTTCATGGTGGCGTTGACCCCGACGTCCCCCACGACCAGGATGTTGTGCGGGAAGATGTCCCCGGGATGGCTGTCCGGCAGCACGATCACGCCCGCCTCGCAGACGATCTCCTGCTTGGCCAGCAGCCGGATCATGGGCCGGAAGTAGTCCCGGGGCTCGTGGGTCGCCCCGCCGACGACCACGTCGGCGTGCCCCTGCCGCACGGCCATGATCCCGAACCGCGCGGGCTGGCTGACCAGTTCCAGGGCCTCGTCGAAGTCGCGGGTCCGGCTGAGGGACTGGGGCAGTTCCGTGCAGGCGCGGGCGAACTCCTCCAGCAGGTCGGTGCGCTCCAGGGGATCGACGAAGGCGCTCTCGGCCAGGGTGAATTCGGCGCGGGTGCGGTCCAGGTGGGGCAGATGCTCGTGGATGACCTGCTTGACCTTCTCCTCGGCGGCCAGGAAGACCGGACGGGCGAACCGGGGCAGGTGGCAGGCCGCCTCGACGACCCGGGGATCGAGCGCCTCGGTGAACACGACCGCGGGCCGGTTGTTCATCGCCGCCAGGATCTGTTTGTCCAGCGAGGCCTCGATATCGTACATTGCAGCTCCTTGGGATCGGCCGACCTGGTCGATAATTCTTTAACAGTAAAATGGCAGAAATCCGGACCTTGGCAAGAAAGCCCTCCATTCCCCCAGGATCCCCGCAGGTCGGCCCGTCGCCGCCCGCCGGAATCCTGCGTCTGGGCGCCTCCAGGCTCGCCGCCGCCGGCTTCGCCGACCCTGCGCGCTGGCTCCTGGTCGCGGTCTCCCGGCAAAGCCTGCATCTGATCGAGCAGGGGCGTTCCGTCCGCAGCTGGCAGGTCTCCACCGCCGCGGCGGGGATCGACAACAGGGACGGATCGGCCGGCACCCCGCCCGGCGTGCACCGCATCGCCCGCCGCATCGGGTCGGGCCAGCCCCTCGGGGCCGTCTTCGTCAGCCGTGAGCCCACCGGCGAGATCTGGACGGGCCCGGGCAGCCCTCCCGGAAACGTGGACCGGGATCTCATCCTCACGCGCATCCTGACCCTCGAGGGGCTGGAGGACGGGATCAACCGGGGTCCGGGCATCGACAGCCTCGCCCGCTTCATCTACCTGCACGGCACGAACCAGGAGGACCGCCTGGGCGAGGCGGTCTCCCACGGCTGCATCCGCCTGGCCAACCGGGCCGTGCTGGAGGTCTTCGATCTGGTCGAGGAAGGAGATCCGGTTGTCATCCTCTGAGACCGTCGTCGTCGGACCGGGATCCTGGCTCCACTTCGTGGGCGCCGGCGGCAGCGGCATGAGCGCCCTGGCCCTGCTGCACGCCGGCGGGAGCCGCGCCGCAGGCGGCCGCGCCACCGGCAGCGACCGGGCTTTCGACCACGGGGAACGCGAAGCCATCCGCCAAGCCCTGGCTGCTGCCGGCGTGGAGATCCGGCCCCAGGACGGGTCCGGCCTCGTCGAGCCGTCCGGCCGCCGCTGCGACGCCGTGATCGCCAGCACCGCCGTCGAGGACGCCGTGCCGGACCTGACGGCGGCGCGCAAGCTGGGCATTCCCATCCTGCATCGCTCCGAGCTGCTGGCCCGCCACGTGGAGAGCCACCGCACCGTCGCCGTCACCGGGACCAGCGGCAAGTCCACGGTCACCGCCATGGTGTTCGCCATCCTGCAGGATGCGGGCTGGGGGCCGGGTCTGCTCACCGGCGGCGCCCTGGCGGAACTGACGGCCCGCGGCCACCTGGGCAACGCCTGGGCTCCCACCCCCCCGGCCGATCCGGCGGCCGCCGCGGACCCCGGCCCTCCGTGGCTGGTGATCGAGGCCGACGAGAGCGACGGCAGCCTCGTCCGCTACCGTCCCCACGTCGGACTGGTGTTGAACCTCGGTCTCGACCACAAGCCGCCCGCCGAGGTCCTGGGCATGTTCGCCACCTTCAAGGCCCGCACCCGCGGGGTCTTCGTGATGCCGGCCGACGAAAACCTCGCCTCCCTGCGCGAGGGGGCCGCCTTTTTCGGGCTCCGGGACCAGCGGCCCGCGGGGCTGGCGGGCACCTGGGCCGAGGGTGTCGATCTGCGCCCGCGCGAATCCCGCTTCATCATCGACGGCGTCCCCTTCCGGCTGCCCCAGCCCGGGATCCACAACGTGTTGAACGCCGCCGCCGCGGTGGCGGCCTGCCGGGCCTGCGGCCTGACGGTCGAGCAGACGGCCGGGCCGCTCGCGAGGTTCCAGGGCGTCGCCCGGCGCTTCCAGCCCGTGGGAACGGCCCGGGACGTCGAGGTGATCGACGACTTCGCCCACAATCCCGACAAGATCGCCGCCGCCCTCGCGACCGCCCGCCGGCGCCTGCGGGACGCCGGCCGCGGCCGGGTCCTGGCCGTCTTCCAGCCCCACGGTTTCGGCCCCACCCGGTTCCTGCGCGACGCCCTGGTGGACACCTTCGCCTCGTGCCTGCGCCCGCGGGACGTCCTCTGGCTGCCCGAGATCTTCTTCGCCGGAGGCACGGTCACCCGGGACATCTCCTCGGCGGATCTGGCGGGCGCGGTCAGCGGCCGGGGCCGGGACGCCCGGTTCATCCCGGACCGGGCCGGGCTGCCCTCAGCCATCGCCGAGGAGGCCGGTCCTGGCGACCTGGTCCTGGTCATGGGAGCGCGGGACCCGTCCCTCACCGATCTGTGCCGGGACATCCTCACGGCGCTGGGCTGATCCGTTGAATTCAGGCGGGCTGGGGGGATTCGATGGCGTCGACCGCCGCCGGCGGCTTCGCTTCCCTGGGCAGAAGGTCCCCGCGGCGATCCATGAACAGGTTGCTGCCGGGGATCTTCTTGGCCGCGTGCTTCACCTCGGCGCAGACCGCCGCCACCTCGACGAAGCGGGTGAAGGGGCGGCTGGTCAACCTGACCCCCCCCATGCTGATCCCCATGATCGGGAAGTGCTGCTCGTTGCCCTGGCGGTCCTGGGCCACCAGGCAACCCCGGTGGAGATCCTCGTCCCGGTAGAACATCGGCGCACCGGCGTCGAAGATTTCCGCGATCCGCGCCCCCACCTGTTCGGCCTTGGCGGCCGGGACCAGCAGCACGAAGTCGTCCCCGCCCACGTGGCCGAGGAAGCTGTCGTCCGGGCAGATGGTTCGCAGCGCGGTTTGCAGGGTCTCGGCGTTGAAGAGCAGGATGTCGTCCCCCGCGCTGAAACCGTAGGCGTCGTTGTAGGCCTTGAAGTTGTCCAGGTCCGTGTAGATGACCGTCATGTCGCGGCCCTGGTCGATGGCCTCCTGGATGGCGGTCGCGATGGTGTTGTTTCCCGGCAGGTGGGTCAGCGGGTTGGCGTCGATGTCGGATTCACGCAGCCTCTGGACCTCCCGCAGGAGGTTGCCGAGATCCAGGTGGGTCTTGACCCTGGCCAGGAATTCGCTCAGGTGGCAGGGCTTGACGATGACGTCCACCCCGCCGCAGGCGAAGATCTGCTCGACGGTCGCCGGTTCGCGGGAATAGGAGACGAAGATGACCGGGACCTGGTGAAGCCGAGGGTCGTCCTTGAACCGGCGGCACAGATCGTAGGCCCCGCCCCTGAGGCCGGCCGCCAGGAGGATCAGGTCCGGAACCGTGAGATCCAGCTGGCCCTCCGCCTCCTCCGCCGAGTTCGCGGTGGTGACGCGGTATCCCCGGGCCTGGAGAGTGACGCGGTGCACGCGCTGGTCCTGGATGTTGTCATCCACCACCAGGATCGCCGCTCCGGTCTGGAGCTTCATGGTCACCCCACGGGTTTCCTGACCAGGGCCTCGATGGCGTCGAGGATCTCCTGGCGCCTGATCGGCTTGGTGAAGGTGTTGTCCACCCCGAAACGTTCGGCCCAGGCCAGGTAATCGCCCGGCTTGATGCGGCCTCCGCCCGAGATGGCGATGATCTTGGCCTGAGGGTTGTTGCTCTTGATCTCCCGGATGGTCTCGATGCCTTCCTTCTCGGGCATGACGATGTCCGTGATCACCAGATCTATGGTGTCGGGGTCGTAGAGGGCGACGGCCTGGCAGCCGTCCCCGGCCTCCACGACTTCGTATCCCTCTCGTTCGAACGTCTTCTTCAGCATGGTTCGCACCTGGGTGTCGTCGTCCACCAGGAGAATCCTCGTCATCTCGTTCCACTCCTCGGTCATGGGCGGGGGCCAATCCCCCGTCAATATCGGCGGAAACCTCTGCGGCTTGACCCGAAGTAAAGAGATCTGCAAAAAATCACTGATCCTGAACGTCGCGGGCGGCGGATCATGCGATCCGCCGCCCGATCTGTCCGGCTTCACCTGGTCGGCGGTGTTCCCCCGGGTGGAACGGGTCCGGAAGGACCTGCTCGGAACGGGGGCCTAGTCCTTTCTCCTGGCCTTGAGAATCATCCAGACTCCCATCCCGACCAGGGCCAGGGGCCACCAGTCCTCCAGCCACTCCAGGGAGATCCCGAAGTTCAGGTCCAGGAAGATCAGCAGGCCCATGGCCGCCAGGATGGTCCCCCCGAGCACCGATCCCCGGGCCCCGGGCAGGGCGATGTCGTCGGGAACCTCCTCGCCTCCGAAGCCGTCGGCGATGCGGTTGAAGTGCAGGGCCCTGCGGTTGGCGTCGATGAGGTTGAAGAGCCAGAAGAAGGCCAGGGACACGCCCAGCAGCGGGGTGAAGCTCCCCGCCCCTCCCGCCAGGATGGTGATCGTGGTGGCCACGATCGCCGCATGGATGAAGCCCTGCTGGTAATACCCCACGTAGATCTGGCCGAGTCCCGGGAAGAGGGACAGGGTGGTGGCCAGGGCCGGGGATTTCCGGGCGACCGGGCGGTTGACCGGCACCCCGTAGGTTTCCCGCGGCGGCGGCGCTCCTGCGTACCCGGGCCGGTTGGTGTCGTGCTGTTCGCCGTTCATGACGAGCTCCTTTCTATGACGCATCTGCTTGTCGATCGCTTGTCCACCAGTGATTCCAGAAGCTGCCGAAGGCCTTGCCGGCCTCCCAGAGGCGGTATCCCGCCTGGCCCAGGCGTCCCCGCCCGGCCTGATCCATCACGTCCTCGACCCGGGCCCGGAGTTCGGCGCGGTCGGCCGCGGTCCGGTCCGCCCGTTCCGTCCAGGACGAGCGGACTTTCCCCCAGCCCGAGGCCAGCCCGCCGCGCCCGGAGTCCACGACGACGCCGGTGCGGGATTCGACCCAGGCGCCGGCCCCGCCCAGGGCCCGGCCGACGACCGAGGATTCGTCCGGCCCGGCCTGGACCAGTTCCAGGGCCTGCCCCGGGAGCTGCTTCAAGGGGGCCCCCGGCACCGCCGTCAGCAGCACCAGGACGACCGTGGCCGCGTAGGCCGCCTGCATGGCGAAGGCCGGACGCTGGATCCGATCCTCCCACCACCTGCCCAGCCGATCCATCAGGCCGGCCGCCCCGGTCAGGCGCCGCCGTTCCGCCTCGAGGGCCGCGGCGCGGCTGGTGCGGGCCAGCACCCTGCGGGTGAAGCCCTCCCCGGGATCCACCACGGCCATCGAATCGAGGGCGCCCCCCAGCCAGCCCATGACCACCGCCGTCGCCCGGCACTGCGGGCAGTGCTCCAGGTGGCCCTGGACCAGCCGCCGGTCCAGGTCGCCCAACTCGCCGTCGGTCAGCCCCGGCAGCAGATCCAGCGCCCGCCCGCAGGCCGGCCCGCTGGTGCGGGCCAGCACGTCGTTCAGGAAGCGCTCGCTGCGGTCGCGGCCGTTGCCCCGGGAGCCGTTCATATCGCCGCCTCCGCGCCCAACGGGCCGGGACCGTCCGGTCCGCCGCCCATCCCCGTGATCGTCCTGGCCAGTTCGATGCGCGCCCTGCTCGACCGCGACTTCACCGTGCCCAGGGGCAGGTCCAGCATCCCGGCGATCTCCTCCAGGGGCAGGCCCTGGATGTCCTTCAGGACGATGATCTCGCGGTTGATCTCGCTGAGTTGCTGCAAGGCCCGGTGCACCATCTTCTGCCGGGACGACCGGAACCACTCGTCCTCCGGGGTCGGGGTCTCGGCGGCCAGGTTCGTCATCTCGTCGGCGGGGATGTCCTGCCGGGGCGGCCTCGCCTTGCGCCGGCGCAGGTGGTCGATGCAGGCGTTGCGGGCGATCCGGGTCAGCCACGCGGGGAACTTCTCGGGATCGGTGCAGGTGTCCAGGCTCTTGTACAGGCGGACGAAGATGTCCTGGGCGAGGTCGAAGGCCTCGTCCTGCTCGCCCACGTAGCTGTAGGCTATGGAGCACACCCGTCCCTGCTGCTGTCTCACCAGCATCTCCCATGCGAGCTCGTCGCCCTCGCGACAGCGTTCCAGAAGTTCCGCCTGGTCCATCGTCACCCGTATCGGTTGGGGCATCCCGGGCCAAACCCTGTTCTCGTTCTTCCGATCAACCCATAGACGCAGGCGCCGCGTCAAGAGTTCGGTCGCCGCCCGGGAATTCCGGAGTGTCCCCCATCCCCTGAGGGATGGTAGGCTTCCCGCAACACCCGGCGGCCCCCGGCCGTAGGTCCATCATCCCCCGGCCGCGGGACTCCCCGGCCTGCAACCCTGATTCGTGGCATGCCGCCCCGCCGCCCCCTGGAGAGACCATGCCTTTCCCGACCACCGCAGCGCTGGCCCTGTCGGTCGCCTTTGCGCTCCCCGCCCTCGCCGCCCCCGTCCCGAGCTTCGCCCCCCGAGGGGACGGCCCCCTCCACCCCGTCGCGGCCAACGGGACCCTGACCGCCCTGCCCGCCCTGGCGGCGACCTCCCTGGGCGACGAAACCATCGCCCTGGACGGCCGTCTGGACGACCCGGCCTGGGACCGCGCCGAGACCGGCTGGGGATTCCAGCAGAACGAACCGTCGCGCGGGGGACCGCCGTCGGTGCCGACCACCTTCAAGGTCCTCTACGACGAGGACGCCCTCTACTTCGGCGTGGCGTGCTGGGAACAGGACATGCGCAACGTCTCGAGCCACCTGGACCGGCGGGACAACCTGCAGGCCTCGGACATGGTCAGCATCTACCTCGATCCGTACCTGGACCGGACCACAGGCTACAACTTCCGCATCAGCCCCGAGGAGGTCCTGGCCGACGCCTACCTGTTCGACAACGGTGACCGGGACTGGGACTGGAACGGGGTCTGGGAAGCGAGAACCGCCGCCGACGAGAAGGGCTGGTACGTCGAGGTGCGGATCCCCTTTTCCCAGATCCGGTTCACCCCGCGCGACGACATGACCTGGGGATTGCAGGTCTACCGCTGGATGCACGGCCGCGCCGAGGACACCGGCTGGGTGACCTGGGACCGCAACACCAGCGGCTTCGTCAGCCGCTGGGGCACCCTGACCGGGCTGCGGGGGGTGGCCAATCCGCGGAAGCTCGAGATCCTGCCCTACGTTGTGACCAGGCACACCGATCCGGCCGATCCCGACCCCGCCACCGACGGGTGGCAGAACGCCCAGAACTTCGGGGCGGACCTGAAGTACGGGATCACCGCGAACCTGACCCTCAACGCCACCTTCCAGCCGGACTTCGGCCAGGTCGAGGCGGACCCCGCCACGTTGAACCTGTCCCCCTTCGAGACCTTCTACGCGGAAAAGCGGCCCTTCTTCATCGAGGGAGCCCGGTCCTTCCAGCATCCGGACTTCACCCTGTTCTATTCGCGCCGGATCGGCAGCGGGGATCCCAACTCCCGCATCCGGGGCGCGGCCAAGCTGACCGGCAAGATCGGCGGCAACGTCTCCCTGGCCTTCCTGGGGGCGGCCACCGACCTCGGCGTCCCGGACAAGGCCCACAACCCCTTCGTCCCCGGCACCCAGAAGACCTATTACGGCCTGGTCCGGGTCGGCCGGGAGTTCGCCGAAGGCAACCACCAGGTGTACCTGATGGGGACGACGGTGCGGAGGGACCGCGACTCGTTCGCGAACGTCCGGGATCCGCGCTGGCTGCGCGACGCCCACAGCGGGGGGCTCGACTTCCAGCTGAACTTCGCCGACCGGGCCTATCGCGTCGCCGGCTCGGCCGTCGGGACCATCGTCGATTCCTTCGCCGACCGTTTCGATCCCGCCCGGAGCGGCGACACACGGTACGGCACCGGCGGCCGCCTCTTCGCGGGCAAGGTCGGCGGCTCCTGGCGGGGCGGGGTGACCGGCTACTGGGAATCCGACCAGCTCGACCCCAACGACATGGGCTACCTGCAGGCGCCGGACGAGAAGGCCATCGGCGGTGAGTTCGAATACTCCTACAACGCCGAGGGCCGCGACGGGTTCTTCAACTGGATCGAAGTGGAACTGGAGGCGGAGCGCAGCTGGCTCTACGCCGGGAACACCGGGCTGGACGTCGCCACCGGCGCGACCGCCTGGCGCTACGGCCCGGGACATGGGCAAGGCGCCGCCATTTCCCTGATGACGACCGCCCAGCACAAGCGCTACCACCAGGGCTGGCTCTACGCCGCCCACTATCCCGACGGGACCGACAAGTACGCCACCCGCAGCTTCCGGGGGCGGCAGGGTCCCCTGATGACCATGCGGGGCTGGACCAACCTCGCCGGGGGCGTGAGCAGCGACTGGCGCAAGCCGTTCTCCGTCTCGCTGGAGGTCCACTGGGACGGCGGCGAAAGCCTCGACGCCCTGGCCACCGAGGGCAGCGTGCGCTGGAACCAGAACGAGCACCTGTCCCACACCCTGGGGTTCGGCATCCGCCACAACCGCAGCGACGACCAGTGGCTGGAAAACTTCGCCAACGACGGTTCCCATCCCGGGGTGACGGGCCTCGGAGGCGTCGACTACGTCTTCGCCGAACTGGACCAGATGATCTGGGACGTGACCTTCCGATCCAGCGTCCTGCTGGACCCCGATCGATCCGTCGAGCTCTACGTCCAGCCGTTTTTGACCCGGGGGCGCTACAGCAATCCCCAGTGGCTGGCCACGCCCGATTCCTACGACCTGCGCCCCTATCCCCTGGATGCGGACCTGTACGACTTCAACTACGGCGCCGTGAACCTGAACCTGGTCTATCGCTGGGAGTACCGGCCGGGATCCACCATCTTCCTGGTCTGGACCCACAACAAGGAGCGGTACGACACCCGCGGCGGGGCTGCCGACCCCGACCGCTGGAGCAACCGATTCGAGGCCGGCTACCCGTTCCGGACCGAACCGGGGAACACGTTGCTGGCGAAGTTCTCCACCTGGTTCAGCCTTTGAGACCGCCGGATCCCGTTACGCCTTGACCTCGGGGACGCAGGGCCGCAACCTCCTTGTTGCGGCACCGCCTGGCGCCCGAGCCCAAGGCGTAACGAGACCCGGCTGCACCTCTGGCTGAACCCGAAGGAGTTCCGGTCGATGCTGGATCGGATGCTGAAGGCGCTGGGACTGAGCGATCCCCGCAGGGGGACGCGCTTCGTCATCCACAAGCGCTACCAGCTCGATCTGCCCTTTCCCCAGTACGACGCCCGGCGGCCCTTCCGCATCCTGCAATACCTCGAGAGCCGTCGTCTGCTGAGACCGGGCATGCTCATCAGGCCCCGGCCCGTTTCCCTGCGGCGGCTGGGCTTCGTCCACGGCAGCGCCTACCTGCATTCCCTGGAGAATCCCGGCGCCATCGAACCCATCCTCGGTTTCCCCGTCGATCCCGCCGCCCAGGACCGGTTCCTCTGCTTCCAGCGGCTCATGTGCGGAGGGACCTGGCGGGCGGCCGCCGCGGCCGTCCACCGGCGGACCGTGATGGTCAATCTGGGGGGAGGGCTCCACCACGCCGAGGCGGACCGCGGATCGGGGTTCTGCGTCTTCAACGACGTGGCCATCGCCGTCGCCTCGCTGCGCCGCAGGGGGTTCGACAAGCCCGTCCTGGTGGTGGATCTGGACCTCCACGACGGGGACGGGACCCGCGCCATCTTCGCCGATGATCCCACCGTCCACACCTTCTCCATCCACAACAACGACCTCGGGGACACCCGGGCCCTGGAATCCACCAGCATCGCCCTGGGACCCGACGTGGAGGACGCCGCGTACCTGGCGGCCATCAGGGAAAACCTGCCCGCGGTCTTCGCCAGGTTCAGGCCGGGCCTGGTGTTCTACCTGGCAGGGAGCGACCCGGGAGTCGGCGACAAGCTGGGCGACTGGCGCATCTCCCTGGAGGGGATGCTGGCCCGGGATCGGATGGTGACCGAGATGGTTCGCCCTCCCGCCGGTGAATTCCCTCCCATCCCCACCGTGATCCTGCTGGCCGGGGGATACGGGCCCGCGGCGTGGCGTCACGGCGCGGCCTACTTCTCCTGGCTGCTGAGCGGGCGCAGCGAACTGGACATCCCGGTGGAGATGGAACTGCCGGTGGACCACTACCGACGGCTCACCCGGCTGATGAAACGGGCAGGGCGGGGCGCCGCCGCGGAGGAACCCGCCGGGCCCGCGGCCGCCTCCCCGGACGAGGACGACTGGGGGTTGCGCGAGGAGGAGTTCGGCGGGATCGGTCCGGTCAGGGACACCCTCTTCCTGGGGGCCTTCAGCCGCCACGGCATCGAGCTCGCTCTCGAGGAGTTCGGTCTCATGGACCGGCTGCGCCGGCTCGGATTCCAGGACATGATGGTGACCATCGACCTGGACGATCCGCTCGGGCACACCCTGCGCATCTCCACCGGCGAGGATCCTGGCCTGGCCATCTTCGAGGTCAGGCTGCGCGTCGATCGCGCGTTGCGGCCGGGATCGGGTTTCCTGGTGGTGGAGTGGCTGCTGATCCAGGACGCGCGCAGCAGCTTCGAGATGTCCCGTCCCCTGTTGCCGGGCCAGAAGCACCCCGGCCTGGGCCTGCTGCGCGACACGGCGGCGGTGCTCTACGTGGTCTGCGAGCGGCTCGGCCTGGACGGGCTGGCCTTCACTCCCAGCCACTTCCACATGGCCGGCCTGGCCCAGCCCCAGGGCGTGTTCCCCGACCCGGTGAGCCAGGCCCGTTTCGAGGCCTTCCAGCAGGCCACCCGCGGCCTGCGGTTCGGCGAGGCCAGCCGGGCGGTGGATGGAGGCCGGATCCGCGACACCGCGGCCGCAGCGCCGGCCGTCTGGATCCCCGATCTGATGATCCTGCCGGTCAGCCCCTCCTTGAAGGAAGAGCTCGCCTCGCCGGACTTCCGGCGCCGCGTGGCCGCCGAAGCCGAACGGTTTCGGTTCGCCCGCGTCAGCCGTGGATTGTGATGAACACCCGCGTATCCCCCATCCATTCCCGATCAGGAGGCATTCTGACCACCAGCAAGTCGGCGGTGGACGGGCTGATGAAGTCCCTGGCCTTCGAACTCGGTCCCCACGGGATCCGCGTCAACACCGTGGCCCCGGGCCTGACCAGGACCGACGCCACCGCCCACATGGCCGAGGGCCAGGTCCAGGCCTCGCCGGCATGACCCCCTTGCGGCGGGTCGGGGAGGCGGCGGACGTGGCGGGCCTGGTGGCGGCCCTGGCGGGGGATGCCTGCGGCTTCGTCAGCGGCGCCTACATCCCGGTGAGCGGCGGCATCCGGATGCCCTGATCAAGGCGCCCCGAGGCGGGCGCGGGTCCGGCCCCACGGCAAGGGCGCCGGCGTTTTCACGCCGGCGCCCTGATGCATCAGCTTCGGTGGTGTTGGGTTCCCCCGCTCAGGGGTCATCCATCAAAACCACGCTCTGGAGAGGCCCCGTCAATGCAGGGACACCACCTCCACTGAGCCGGATCTATGACTACCCACTGGATCACCTCCTTATCGGGCGTGTCATCCGCGGCGAGACCCACCTCGCCCGGCCCCCTGGGCCGCCCTGGCCTTCAGGACCGTCACACCACGGTGTGAATCGGGCACGGGACGGTCGAACCGTCCATGGAATGAGTATACAGCAGGAATGATCCGGGGCACCATGCTTTTTTGAAGTTCCCCGTCATTCCCCCGGTCCGGGAGGCCCTCATGATCCCCCGACTCGCCCTGGTGCTGATGTTCGCGTCCGCCGCCGCCGGCGCAGCGGAATTCACCGCCGACCAGGCGGCCCCCTTCGTGCGCCTGGCCCTGGAATGCGCCGTCCAGGAATACCCCAACAAGATCGCCCACGTCATGCAGTCGGATGAGGACCAGGGCACGCCGCGGTCCCTCTACCCCGCCTTCTTCGGGTGCTTCGACTGGCATTCCAGCGTGCACGGTCACTGGCTGCTGGCCCGGTTCGCCCGCCTCCATCCCGCCCACGAACTGGCGCCGGAGGCCCGGGCCATCCTGGACGCCCACCTGACACCCGAGAGCATCGCCGCCGAGACCGCCTACCTGCTGGGGCCCGACCGCGCCTCCTGGGAGCGTCCCTACGGTCTGGCCTGGCTGCTGCAGCTGGCGGCCGAGCTCCGGGAATGGGACGATCCCGGCGCGGCACGCTGGTCCACGGCCCTGAACCCGCTGGAAGCCGCCTGCGTCACACGGCTGTCCGACTGGCTGCCCAAGCTGGCCTATCCCATCCGCACCGGGGAACACAGCCAGACCGCGTTCGCCTTCGGCCTGGTCCTCGATTACGCCCGAGGGGCGGGCGACCTTGAGCTGGCCGTCCTGGTCGAGGAGACCGCCCGCCGCCTCTACCTGGCCGACCGGGGCGTCGATCTGGCCTTCGAGCCCTCTGGGCAGGACTTCCTCTCCCCCGCCCTGGCCGAGGCCGACCTGATGCGCCGGGTGCTCGATCCCGCCGCGTTCGCCGGCTGGCTGGACGCCTTCTTGCCGCAGGTTCCCTCCGACGGCGGATCGGCCTGGCTGCCCGTCGCCCTGGTCACCGACCGCAGCGACGGCAAGCTGGCCCATCTGGACGGCCTGAACCTGAGCCGCGCCTGGATGCTCGAGGGCATCGCGGCCGGCCTGCCTGCGGGCGATCCGCGTCACGGGGCCCTGAACGCCGCGGCCGGCGCCCACCGTCAGGCGGGGCTCGCGGCGGTCACCGGGGAGTTCTATGCAGGGGGACACTGGCTGGGGACCTACGCGATGTACCTGACGAGCGGGCGCGGCCTGCCCACGAGGACGGCCGCGCCGGGAGGCGGGAAGTAGGTTCCGTCAGGCCATCAGGTTGCCCGCGAGGTAGAGGCAGCCGAGGGTGCCGACGACCGCCAGCGCCATGGCGGCCGGATTCCGCCGCAGGTTGCGCACCCCGTTCAGGGTCCGGTTCACCGGGTGCAGCCGGGACAGGCCGGTGATGACCGGGGGACGTTCGCGGTCGTAGATGGCGAATCCGGCCTGGAGCCGGGGATCCTTCGGGGCCAGGTGCTTCGCCTTCATCAGGTATCCGTAGCCGTCCTGCAGCCGGCCGCCCCGCAGGTTGATGTATCCGAGGGCGATGTATCCCGCCGCCGACTTCCTGTTCATGTTCGTCGCCTTCTTGGCGAGCTTCTCGGCGGTCAGGAACTTGCCGCCGTCCTCGGCGACGCAGACCGCCAGGCCGGCCAGGGCCTCGTGGTCCTCGGGATTGTCCTTGAGGATGCGCCGGAACCGTTGCTCGGCCCCTTCGTGGTCCCCGTCAAGCAGCAGCTTGTAGGCCGCACAGACCGAAGGGCACGCCCCCATGGCGGTGAAGATGTTGTCCCCCCGGTATTCGAGCAGATGGCGGAGTTCACTCATGGCTTCTACCTCGTCGGGCAATTTCCAATCCGCATGGTGCGCGTCTTGTGTTTTGCCCTCTCCCCTGTGTCCTGTCGTTCCTTTTGCTTCCGTAAGCAGGCTTGCAGGGAAAAACTTGCAGGGGGCGGGCCGGATCGGCCGGATCAGGGCAGAACGGCGGAAATGGCTGCGCTGACGTGATTTGCCAGACGCCTGTAGCCTTCATCGGTGAAGTGGACGTCCCCGGGCTGCACGAAGAGCTCCGGCGGAAACTCGCGGGATGCGGCGTTCAGATCGTTGACCGTCACCCCGGCGGCCCGCATGACGCGGCCCGCAGCCTCGTTGTAGCGCAGGTCGTCGTCGGGGAAGCGGCCGACATCCCCCTCGGGCACCACCGTGGTGGAGGCCCAGATCAGGGTGGCTCCGGTCTTCTGCAGGCGGGCCGTCAGCTCGGTGAGGTTGGCCTCGTAACGGTCCAGCTCGACCAGGACGGAGCCCTTTTCCCTGTCCCGGACGCTGCCGCGCAGGAACCGGGACCGCTTGTAGCAGAGATCCCATAGCCCCCAGTTGAAATGGATGACGTCCCAGCGGCCGTCGCCGAGCCAGCGGTCCAGCTCCTCCAGGCCGGTCGCGGTGTGCTGGGCGTTGCCGGGATTGTGGACCACCGTCGCCCGTCCGGCCAGGGCCTCCGCCACGTGGGGGGTATACCCGATGGAGATGGAATCCCCGATGATCAGGACCCGCGGCAGGCCCTCGTCCTTTCCCGGCGGCTCGGGGCCGGAACAGCCCGCCGGCGCCAGGATCGCGGGGACCAGGATCGTAGGGACCAGGGTCACCAGGGCCAGGAGCGCAGGGACCCCGCGGCCCCCCTCCCTCCCGATGACCACGCCCTTCCGCCTCACTTCCACCGGGCTTCCCAGGCCTCGGGCCGGTCCTTCAACCAGCGGTCGAACCACTCGAGCATCATCGTGCGGTGGGCCACGCGGTTGTCCCAGGATCCGCTGATGCCGTGGTCCTCGCCGGGGAACAGGACCATCTCCACCGGCTTGTCCAGCACCGACAGCGCCGTGAAGAGCTGGGCCGATTCGCCGGGGGTGACGTTGCCGTCGGACTGGCCATGGAGCAGCAGCAGCGGCGTTCGCACCTGGTCCGCCTGGAACAGGGGCGAGTTGCCGGTGAAGTACCCCGGATCGTCCCAGGGGTTGCGCCCGCCCAGGGCCATGTCCCCGTAGGTGACGCCCCACGCCCCCTGGCCCCAGTAGGTGGCCAGGTCGCTGATCCCGTACATGCTGACCGCGGCGGCGTACATGTCGGTGTGGGTCACCAGGTAGTTGGTCATGAAGCCGCCGTAGGATCCGCCATAGATCCCCACCCGGCTCCCGTCGAGATAGGGGCGCTCCGCCAGGGCGTGCCGGGTGGCCGCCATGACGTCCGCCCCGGCGAGGGGTCCCCAGTCCCCGGCGTGGTGGTCGGCGAAGGCCTCGCCCCAGCCTGCGGCGCCGCGGGGATTGACCACCAGGACCGCGTAACCGTTCGCTGCGAAGAACTGGAAAGTGGTGTTGAAGGTCCGCAGGGTCGCCGCCGAACCGCCGTAGTAGTACACGATCAACGGGGCCTTCCCCCGCGCCGGCGCTCCGAAGCGGGCGCCGCCGTCCGGGTCCATCACGAGGGGGGGGTGGAGCCAGGCGTCGATGGTCTCGCCGCCCGGGCCCGTGAAGGCCAGGGATTCCGCGGGGGACCACCTGATCCTGCCGCCGAGGTCCTCGTTGGGATCCTCGATGGGCGCGCCGGGCTCGCCGGTTCTCCCCAGGTACAGGATCTCGGGCGCGTCGGGACTGCTGGCCGTGTAAGCCACCCCGCCCGCATCGGGACTGACGGCGAGGTCGTCCAGGCTGTCCCCGTTCTGCGGAAGCACGCGGGTGGCCCAGCGGCCCCCGTCCCGGGTCATGCGGACCAGCCGGATGCCGGATCGGTCGGTCACCCTGACCAGCAGGCGGCCCTCCTGGTCGAACGCCGGCGTTCCCCCGCCCCCGTCGAAGCTGTAGGATTCCCCCTGCGTCACTCGCCGCACCGCGCCCGACTCCAGATCCAGGGTCCACACCTGCTTGTTGTAGACGTTGTGTTCGGGACGGCCGCTCCCGTAGTCGCCGATCTCGGCCGGCGGACCCAGGAACACCAACGTCCGGCCATCGGGGGCGGCGGCGAAGTGCCCGGGCCTGACCTCCCAGCCCGAGGTGAAGGCCGCCAGCAACTCGTCGGTGCCGGCCGTCAGGTCGATTCGCCGGATCTCGGAGAAGAACCAGGGACGAGCGGCCTGCGGCAGGGTGCGGCCGTAGATCACCGCGCGCCCGTCCGCCGTGAAGACCGCATCGTCCAGGACGAAGTCCCCGGGGCGCGTCAGGACCCGGCGCAGGCCCGTATCGAGGTCGAGCAGGTGCAGGTGGCCCGCGGGCCCGAAGTCGGCGATGCGTTCCCGCAGGGCGGTGTACCGACGGCCAGGGCCCTCTGCGGGGGTCCCGGCGTCGAACCCCTTGTCCGAGGCGAACAGCAGGCGCCTGCCGTCACCGTCGGTCTTGACGAATCCCAGCCCCGGTTCGTCCTCGAGCAGCACGTCCGGCGCGCCGGCGGGCACAGCCCACAGCAGCAGGTCGGACCCCCGGCGGACGAGCAGGCGATGGTCGCCGGGCAGGAAACCGAGCGGCCGGGCGCCCGAGCCGCAGGCGTCGGCGGCCACCAGGTAGCCGTCCCCGTCGAAGACGTCCAGGCGATCGATCCCGTCGCTGCGGAGATGGATGCGGCGGGCCAGGTAGCGGCCTTCGTCCGCGACCGCGAGGCCGCCGATCGTCGCGAGTCCGGCCGTGTCCGCGAAACGGGTCCACGCGTCGTCCGGTTCGAGGGTCCACCGGATCCCGGCCCCCGGATCGCTCTCGACCGCGAGGCCGAACCCCAGGTCGTCCTCGGGCACGATGATGCGGGCGAAGACCGTCAACCAGCCGCGATCCAGGGTGACGGCCGTTTCCAGCACGGGATCCGCCTCCCCCGGCCCCTTGGCAATCAGCTCCTCGCCGTTGCCGTGGACCGCCGACCCATGGTCCAGCCGGATCACGGCCTCGGCGCGCCCCTCGGCACGCAGCCTCGCCCCCACCCAGTAGATCCCGGGCAGGGCCAGGGCGATACGGCCGTCCGCTCCGGTTTCTCGCAGGCGCCAGCCGTCCCGGCCGTCCGCCGGCAGGACCCTGCCGGGGTCGATCTCGGGCACCAGGACCTGGGAACCCCGCAGCAGGCCCGAAGTGGGGGCGACCGGATCGGGGGGAAGCGGGCCGAGCAGCAGGATCTGCGAGGCCACCAGGGTGGTGTCCGGAGTGGCGGCGGCGGCCGTTCCGGCGTCCTCCTGGGCGCCTGCCAGACAGGGCAACAGCAGCAGGATGGCTGCGAGAATGCGGGGGTGCGACATGTCCGCTCCACGAGGGATGGGGGTCGGTTCGAGGTGGTCCTCGGAGCATTATGGCCCTCCGGGAACCCGGTGCAACCCCCCATTGTTAAAAAACTGCGTTCCGCTTGCATCCCCGCCGGTTCGGAGTATCCTATGGCCACACGATTCCAGATTCGGGGCCTGGAGGCTCCGGAATCCAAGCGAGGGAGAGAACATGAGTCTTCAGAAACGCCCGCTCAAGACGAAGCCGGTCAGCAAGGTGACCTTCCGCCTGTCCTCCGACGCCGCTCCCAAGGCCCGCAAGGTGGCCCTGGTGGGGGACTTCAACGACTGGAGCCCCAAGGCGACCCCCATGCAGAAGCTCAAGAACGGGGAATTCAAGGTCACGCTGGACCTCGAACAGGGCAAGCCCTACAACTTCCGCTACCTCATCGACGGACAGGTCTGGGCCAACGACCAGGAGGCGGATGGGTACGCCCCCAGCGGGTTCTCCGACGCCGAGAACTCCGTGGTGGTCCCCTGACGGCCAACTGTATACGGTTGGGGCTGGATATTTCCTGATACCGGTGTGATAATGCCTTGTCGCCGCTGGTCTGGAGAGAGCGGACCGGTCCGGCAAGGCCTTCAACCCGGGATGGGACCATGTTCGAACGCCAACCCCTGAGGCAGGCCGTCCAGCGGGAGATCCTGGCCCGGCTGTCCGATGGACGCCTTCCGGCCGGCATACGCATCAATGAAACCCACCTTTCGGCCGACCTGGGGATCAGCCGCACTCCCTTGCGCGAGGCCATGTTGCACCTCGAGGCGGGCGGATTCCTGCTGAGCGACATGGGCAAGGGCTTCGTGGTCCCCGCCTTGACCCGCAGGGAGTTCGCCGGCCTTCAGGAGGTCCTGGCCCGGCTGGCCCCCCTGGCCCTGTCCTCGGTCATGCCCCTACCCGGCCAGCGGATCATGGAATTGAACAACCTCTTGAACCGCAGTAAGATGCATGTATTGCGGCCGGGGCCCGACCAGGCTACCGCCCTGATGGAGCTGGTGTTCCGCTGGGGGCTGCTGCTGGTCGAGTCCTGCCCCAACGCCATCCTGAGGCAGGACGTCCAGCGGCTGGAGGCCCTGTCCCGGCGGTACTGGTTCACCGCCCTGAGGGCGGGATTCCTGCCCGAGGCCCTGATGGCGTCGTTCGACGAGATGTACGACCTGGTCCGGACCGGCCAGTCGGCGCGGGCGGCCTCCCACTGGAGCGACCACATCCTCAGGTTCGCGCAGGAGGCGGGGCGGATGCTTCCCGACCCCGCTCCTCGGCCCTCGTCGTCCTGATGGGTTCCCCTGAGGTCGTCCCGGATTCCCGCCCCGACAGCCTGACCCGCGCCATGGCCTTCATGGTGTTTTCGGGCCTGAGCTTCGCGCTCATGGGCGCCATGGTGAAGCTCGCGGCCGACGCCCCGGTGACGAGCAAGGTCTTCTTCCGCAACCTGGTGACCCTGGGCATCACCTCCTCGGTGGCCTTGCGCTCCCGATGCAACCCCTTCGGTCCCACTCCCTACCTGAGAATCCTCCTGCTGCGGGCCTTGTGCGGACTGGGCGGCGTGTACTTCTACTTCGTCGCCCTGGGCGGTCTCAAGCTGGCCGACGCCTCCCTGCTGAACAAGACCTCGCCCTTCTTCGTGGCCGTCCTGGCGGTGGTGATCCTCAAGGAGCCCTTCCACAAGGGGATCCTGCCCGCCCTGGTGATCGCCTTCTCCGGGGCGATCCTCGTGATCAAGCCCAGCTTCGACTACCAGATGCTGCCCGCCCTGGCGGGCCTGGCCTCGGGAGGATTCGCAGGGACGGCCTACGTGCTGGTCCGCTCCCTCAAGGGCCGGGCCGATCCCAACCGCATCATCTTCTACTTCTCGCTGGTCAGCTGCGGGGCCACCCTGCCGTTCGTCATCCTCGATCCACCTCACGTGCCGATTGCCCAGTGGCTGGCGCTGGCGGGGACCGGCGTGTTCGCGGCCGGCGGCCAGTACGGATTGACGTTCGCCTATCACCACGCTCCCGCCTCCCGCATCTCGATCTTCACCTACCTGCACGTCATCTTCGCTGTGGTGGCGGGTCTGATCCTGTTCGGGGAGAGGCCCGATGCCTGGAGCATCCTGGGCGGGGTGATGATCGTCGGCGCGGCCTGGCTCGTTCACCGGGCGGGTCTGCCCACGCGGCCGGGGAGGGAGTCCTGATGGACTGGTCGGCCCCCCTGGTGCTGATGATCCTCCTTCTGGGCCTGGTGGCGGGATTCGTGGCCGGATTCGTGGGCATCGGGGGCGGGGTGGTGATGGTGCCCGTCCTGCTGGAGGTCTTCCGGCGCTGGGGACTTCCCGCCGACTCGGTCGTCCAGGCCGCCATGGCCACCAGCCTCTGCGTCGCGGTGTTCGCCACGGCCTCGGCCATCGTGCGCCACCACCGCCAGAAGCGGATCCTGTGGCGGCTGGTCCCCTCCCTGATTCCCGGCAGCATGGCCGGGGGCTGGGCGGCCGCCCGGCTGGCGACCCGGCTTCCCGGCCGGGCCCTGCAACTGGTCCTGGCCGGATTGATGACCCTGGCGGCGATCCGCATGCTCACCGAGAACGAGGTCAAGGCTCGCCCCGCCACCCCCGTCGCGTGGTGGAAGGGCCTGCTGGTCGGGATCCTGGTGGGCATGGTGGCGGGCCTGAGCGGATTGGCCGGGGGCATCGTGCTGGTTCCGGCTCTGGCCTTGCTTCTGGGCGTGCATTCCGGCTGGCTGGCAGGCACCTCGTCGGCCGTGATCCTGTGGAGCGCCCTGGCCGCGGCCCTGGGGTACCTGACGGCGTCGCCACCGTCCCCCCTGGGCCCGGGCTTCACCGGGTACGGCGGCCTTCCTGTGGCCGGATTGCTCGCCTTGACCGCCATTCCCGGGGCCCAGCTCGGCGCGTGGGTCAACCGGCGCACGCGATCGCTGATGTTCCGGCGGATCTTCGCCGTCCTCCTGCTGGCGGTGGTGGTCCGACTGGTAGTATCGCGATGATTCTGCCCCCGCTGGGTCCCCTGTCCCAAATCAAAACCCCATCCGGGCCGAAAAGGCTGTAATCTTGGCTCGGTCGCCTTCCGGCTTTTTGATAATGGCATCCAAAACCGCCCCCCGGGGGGCCTATATCCCTGAATTCGGCCTTCAATCCCGGTTTTCAGTGCTGTTTGGGAGTTATTGAATAGATCGATCCTGCTTCTCAGGCGCCGACAGCCGAGGGTTCTCCGTCAGGCCACGTCCCTTGAGTACCGACTGTGCAGTCCGCCGGCCATGGGTCTTAGTTTCAGGGTTCCAACCACATGTTGGCTACCGGGATTGGTGGGAATGGGTGAACGACCCGTCCCAGACCCCGCCCGGTGGTCCGCCATGGGAGCAGATGTCTTAGGGGTTTTAGGTTTTGGACAGCAGTGGAATGGTTCATTTGAACCCCCTTGTGGCATAATAAATCAAAATCAATGGTTTCTTCACCTGGCTGACGGGGCAAGAGGCAAAAGATCCTCAATGAGGACCGGGTTTCCGCCATTTCGACGTTGGGCGCACCAACCCCCGAAGGGGCCGGGAGTAGTCGGCGGGCCGGGACCGATGTCATCCCATTGAAAATGTTTTGGGAGTGTTTTTTTGAAAAGGTCATGAAAATTTTAGCCGGCGGCAAATGACTGGGGTTAAAGACCAAAACGGCCTTTGATTCTGGGGAAAACCCTGGAAATAACCCCAAACAGCGGGGCACCCGCCGCCGCGGGTGCCCCGTTTCCCATCCTCACGATTCGACCGGCCGGCCGGCCGGCCTCCCTACCCCAGCACCTCCACCGTTTTCTTCGGATTGATCAGCAGGATCTCCGGGTGCTCAGGGTGCGGGTCGGCGCCCTGCTCCATGAGCGCCTTGACCTTCTCCGGCGTCAGCGAGGGATCCAGCGTGAACAGCTTGGCGCCCAGGTTGCAGGCGTTGGGCGAGGCCATCGAGGTGCCCGACATCTTCATGGTCTTGCCGCCGGGCACGAAGCTCTCCACCTGGAAGCCGTTGGCGTAGACCTTCACGTTGCGGCCGCCGCTGGTGAAGCTGGTGGGGTCGCCGGCCTGATCCACCGCCCCGACCACCATCAGGTTCGGCAGGTCGAAGCTGCTGGGGATCACCACGTCGAACTCGACGTCGTTGTCCTCGTTCCCGGCCGCGGCGACGTACAGGATCTGCGGCGTGGCGGCCATGGCCTCCCGCAGGCCGTCGCTGAGGATGCCGATCATCTCGCGGGCCATGGCGGCGCGCTCTTCGGCGTCCTTGCCGACGCCGTTGGCCTCCAGCCCGCCCTCGATCTCCTTGAAGGTCCAGCCCCAGCTCATGTTCACGATGCGCACGCCGTGGTCGGCGAAGTACTGCGTCGTGTTGCGGTAGTCCTCGGCCAGACGCCTGGCCGTCTCGACGGTCATGGCCTGGGGGGTGTTGTGGTAGTCGAAGGTGATCCGGGCGATCAGGATCTTCGCGAAGGGATTGCCGGCGGTGGCGATGCCCGCCACGTGCGTCCCGTGGCTGTAGAGGCCGCCGAAGCTCAGGGTCGTCAGGAAGTCGCCCATCTGCTCGGGAGCCATCTCACCAAGCTTGGCTCGCGTCGCCGTGGCCTCGGGACTGTCGATCGCCGAGGTCATGTCCTGGAAGCCCTGCATGGACTCGAACATGACGTCCAGCTTGCCCTCCTGGTCGCCCAGAGGATGCAGCATGTGGGGGTTGGCCACGCCGTCGAGGTCGAAGGCGATGCCGTGGACGTCGTCGATGAAGCCGTTGCCGTCATTGTCCTTGCCGTCGACGGTCTCGCCGGGGTTGGTGAACATGGCGTCGCCGTACACCGCGGTGTCCACGCCCGAATCCCAGATCCCCACCACCACGGGCGCGAGGCCGCGGCCGGAATCCAGGGTCACGTCTCGGTCCGGCCAGATGTCGGCCTTGACCTTGTCGTTCTTCTCGATGTAGTCGGCGTAGACCTCGGCGATCACCGGGTTCAGGGGCAACACCTGGTCCAGCGCGAAGCGGATGCCGATGACCGAACCCGCCAGATCGGCGCTCAGCTCGCCCATGGCGGCCGCTGCGGGCTCGATCTGGGCCTGCACCACGCCCAGCAGCAGGTTCTCGTTCATGAACTCCGCGCGGCCCTTGTTGTTCTTGGCCGCATCCTGCACCACGTCCCAGGGAAGGGAGTTCACCCGGCCGGCGAGGGCGGCGCGGAAGGCATCCCGGAAGGCCGGATCGTTGACGTCGGCGGTACCCGCGGCGGCCTTGGCGTCGATCATGGACCTCGCCGTGAGGCCGTTCATCAGGCGGGCCGCCTCCTTGTCCTCCAGGGCGGCGACCTTGTCGAGGTATTCCAGGGTTCCCTGGTCGTTCCCGTCCAGCATGTTCAGGGTGACGAGACTGCTGTACTTCCCCTGAAGGGTGGCCTCGTCCGTGATGTCGTAGGTCGCCAGGTCCGATTCGACGTCGCGGCGCACCGCGGCCCGCAGTTCGGCCATCGTGCCGGGATCCTGCAGCAGTTCCATCACCGTGCCGGTCAGCGGGTAGCTGTGGGACGGCAGGTCGGCCAGGTTCGCGATGGCGATCTTCGCGGGCGCCTCGGGAGCGGGCGGAGCGGGCGGGGCCTCCGGCGCGGGATTCGAGGCGCATCCGACGAGGGCGATCGACAGGGCCAGGATCAGCACGGACAGGGAATGAACGGTACCTGATCGCATGGGACATCTCCTTGTGGATGGTCGGGGTTCGGGGGCGAAAGATAACATCCGGCTGGGAGTTCTGCCCCGGGTTTTTTGTTAACCCCTGATGAGATCTGCCGATCTGGAACGTGGAGTTCCGGGTTTCCGCCCGCCATCCAGCCTGCATTCACGGAGGAATTGCATGTCCACGCGGCAGATCTTGAACCTGGCCCAGGGCGCGGTCGCCATCGTATTGACGGCCTCCCTCGTCATCGCCTTCAGCCAGGGACGATACGAGCAGGATACCGTCACCCAGATCGACCTGGCCCAGCGCCAGCAGATGATCATCCAGGATCTGAGTCGCCAGGTGGACGCCCTGGCCGCAGCCGACGAATTCGAGACCGTGGCCCAGGCCCGCCGGGAGGTCGGCCGGACCGTTCTCCAGTTCGATCAGAACCTGGCGGCCCTGCTGCAGGGCGGCCTCATCAACGGGCCCGACGGCGCCCAGCTGGCCGTGGCCCGCACCGGAAACCGCGCCGCCCGCGCCGCCCTCGAAGAGGCTGCGGAACTCTGGCGCGCCACCGGAACCCCCCTGGCCGATCTGGCCGCCGGTGAATTCTCCGTCTTCAGCGCCGCCGGCCGCAACGCGGTGCAGGAACTCGCCGACAACAACATCCTGCTGATGCAGCAGATGGGCATGACCGCCAACGCCCTGCGGGACGGCGCCGCGACCCGCCGGGCCATGGCCAGGGCCGCCGGTTTCGGAGCCGGCTTCGCCGTCCTCATCCTGGGCGCCCTGGTGTGGCTGCGGATCCGGGACGTCCGCAAGGCCGCCGCGCCTGCCGCCGACTGCTCGACGAAGGATCCTGATGAATCCCCGCGCAAGGTCGCCGGGGCCCTGGCCGCATCCCTGACGCCTCCAGGTTCGCCGACCCGGTCGCGGGAGGAGCGGCGGGCGGCCGAAAACCGGAAGAAGCCCGAAACCCACTTCGCCGCCCCGGTGGACTTCGATTCGGTCAGCGCCTCGGTGGACCAGATGTCCGTGGACATGAGCACCATCGCCAGCAGCACCGACAAGATGCGACTGGCCATCGATTCGGTCGGCCATGCCCTCCAGGGGATGCTCTACTCCCTGAACGAGATGGCCCAGGACACGGCCGAAGGCTACAAGATCGTCCGCGGAGCCAACAACGCGGCGAGCTTCACAGCCGACGCAGCCTCCGAACTGGTGGAGTCCGCCAGGGAGATGAGCCGGGTCGTGGCCCGCGTGACCCAGCTGGCCACGAAGACCAGGCACGTGGCCGGCCAGATCGACGCGGAGGCCGTGGTGACCGGCCAGACCGGGGCCGCCTTCACCTCCGTGGTGGCCTCCGAGGTCAAGGGCCTGTCGCGCCAGACCTCGCAAGCCACCGAGGAGATCGAGGCCACCGTCTCGGATATCCTCCAGACCGCCCGGCAATACGAGGAGGCCATCGGCCAAATAATCAAGAACATCAGCGCCATCAACAAGGTGAGCCAGCACCTGGGCGAACTGATGATCTCCCCCCCGCCCCGGGTGATTCCCGGAGCCCCGCCGGCCCCATCGGCCGCGCTCCGGCCCGAACCCCCCAGGGCCGCGCCTGCTCCCGCGGAGCCTCAGGTCGCCGAACCACCGGTTGGCGCACCCGACCCGTTCCGGCAGCCCATCCAGGCCGCCGATCCCGAACCCGAACCGGATCCCATCGGATCCGACGCCCCGGCCCCCGCTGCGGAAGTCCCCAGTGCCCCCGAACCGGAACCCTCCCCCGCGCCCCCGGTGCGGAAGCCGGCCTTCTCCTTGGGTGATGATGAACCCACCCAACCCGAACCCTCCCTGGAGGAATTGGCCGAGGAGACGACCAACGCCATCGCCGAGGCCTCCCAGTCCCCGGCCGAGCCCGAGGTCAAGACGGCAGGGAGCAACGCCAACGTCTTCATCCTGGGAAAACCCAAGGCCGCCGCCAAGCCGGCCGCCCAACCCCAGGCCCAGCAACCTGCCGCCAAGGCGGAGATTCCCGCCCCGACGCGACCTGCCCCTGCCGAGGCCCCGAAGACGCCGGCCCCTCCGGCGGCGGAGAAGGAAACCCCGTCCGGCAGCAACGGGAACGTGTTCCTGCTGAACAGGCCCAAGAAGTCCCCCGGCGAGACCAAGCCGCCTGCCGGAGCGCTCCCCGAGGTCGAGGCTTCCGCTCCCGCGGCGGAAACGGGTGCGCCGGCGCCCGCGCGCCCCAACATCTACAACCTGAAGATGCCCGAGGTGGCCCGGCCCGCGGGAGAAACCAGCGCCGAACCCGCCGCCGCAGTGCAAGAACCTCGAGTGGATACCGCGGCCCCGGAGACCGAGGCTCCGGCGCCGGAATCCCCCATCGGAAAACCGGCCGGGGATAAGCCCAACGTCTTCGTCCTGACCAAGCCCAAATAGAGTCGACGCAGGTTGACAGAGCAGGGATTCCGGGCCAGCATCTGCCGGCCCGGTTTTTTTCGTGACCGGATCGCGAGAGCCCAATCCCGTTCCCGCCGGCCCTCCCGGGGCCGACGCTGGAGAGGTCATGGACAGCAAGGAATTCCGCCGGCAGGGCCACGAGATCATCGACTGGATCGCGGACTACCTCGACCACGCCGACCGCTTCCCGGTCATGTCCGGGGTCAAACCGGGGGAGATCAGGGATCTCATCCCGCCTCGGGCGCCCGAGGAGGGCGAGCCGATGGACCGGATCTTCAGGGATTTCCAGGAGGGGATCCTGCCGGGGGTGACGCACTGGAACCATCCCCGGTTCTTCGCCTATTTCCCCGCCAACAACAGCGGCCCGTCCATCCTGGGCGAACTGCTATCCGCCGGGCTCGGCGTCAACGCCATGCTGTGGCAGACCAGCCCCGCGGCGACCGAACTCGAGGAGATGATGATGGTCTGGTTGCGCGACCTGGTCGGGTTGCCGCAATCCTTCCAGGGCGTGATCCAGGACACCGCCTCGACGGCGACCCTGTGCGCCCTGCTCTGCGCCAGGGAGCGGGCCACCGGATTCGCAGCCAACGACCGCGGGCTCGCCGAAACCGGCCCCCTGCGCATCTATTGCAGCGGCGAGGCCCACTCCTCGGTGGTCAAGGGTGCGAAGATCGCGGGGTTCGGGGCGGCGGCCCTCGTCCCGGTCGCCGTCGATGCCGCCAGGGCCATGGATCCCGGCGACCTGGACCGCAAGATCACGGCCGACCTGGCCGCGGGCCTGAAGCCCTGCTGCGTGGTGGCGACCGTGGGGACCACCAGCACCACCGCGATCGATCCCCTGTCCGCCGTGGGGCCGATCGCCCGCCGGCACGGCCTGTGGCTGCACGTGGACGCCGCCCTGGCCGGCACCGCGGCCATCCTCCCGCAGATGCGCTGGATCCTGGAGGGCGTCGAGCACGCCGATTCCCTGGTCTTCAACCCCCACAAGTGGCTGTTCACCAATTTCGACTGCTCCGCCTTCTTCGTGCAGGACCCGGAGCATCTCGAACGCACCCTGACCATCAATCCCGATTACCTCAAGACCGACCGCGACGACGAGGTCCACAACTACCGGGATTGGGGCATCCAGCTCGGGCGCCGCTTCCGCGCCCTAAAGCTCTGGTTCGTCCTGCGCCGGTTCGGGGCCCGCAAGCTGAGGGAGATGGTCGCCGCCCATATCGCGCTGGCCGGCGAGTTCGCAGGCTGGATCGGGGACGATCCCGACTGGGAACTGCTCGCCCCCGTGCCCTTGAACACGGTGTGTTTCCGCTGGAATCCCCGGGATCGCGCCCTCGACCCGGACGCCCTCAACGCCGGGAACAAGGCCCTGATGGACGCGGTCAACGCGGCCGGCCGCATCTACTTGACGCACACCGTGCTCGACGGCAGGTTCACCCTGCGTCTGGCCATCGGCCAGACCGCAACCCGGCGGATCCACGTGGAAGAGGCGTGGGAGGAACTGCGGGCCCATGCCCCGCGCGGTTGATGCCGGAGGGGATCACCTGCGGGCGGAGGAGTTCGTGGTGGTGATTTCGCTGCGGAGTTCCTGGAGCCTGGCTCGCGCCCCGGCGTCGGCGGGATTGACTTCCAGCAGCCTCTCCCAGGCGATGATGGCGTCGTCGGGTCGGCCCGTCTTCTCGTACAGTCCGGCCAGATTGCCGTAGGCCTGCCAGTAACCGGGCTCCCGGTTCAGCAAGGCCAGGAACGTCCTTTCGGCGTCCCTCCAGGCCCCCATTTCCATGAGGCTCATGCCGGCGCCGAAGGTGGCGGCGAGATCGTCGGTTCGGCTTTCCACCACCCGGAAATCCTCCAGGGCCCCCTGCGCATCGGCGGTCCTCAGGCGCGCCCAGCCCCTGCCGAGCCTCGCCTGGAGGTTGTCGGGATCGCGGGCGAGGATCTCCTCCAGGTGGGGCCAGGCCTGTTCGGGCCGGCCGGTCCTGAGCATGAGGTCGGCCAGGTACAGGCGGCCGCCGGCGTCGTCGGGCAACCGCTTGATCCAGGCGGCGAACAGGCTTTCGGCGCTCTGGTACCGGCCTTCCTGGAGCAGGATCCCTCCCAGGCGCCCGTAGACCGCGGGCAGGGACCAGGCGGCAGCGGGGCCGGGCGATTGGCCGTCGGCGGCGAGGGCGGAGACGTAGGCCTCCTCGGCGAGGTCGGCTCTCCCGGCGGCCAGATGACCGTCCCCCAGGATGCGGAAACTCTCGAAGTCCGTGCCGGGCTCCTGCCTGAAGGTGAGCCCGTCCGGCACCCAGACCGCCAGCAGGACCACGGCCGCCATCGCCGCGGCCTTGAGCGTCCCCGGACGCCAGGCGGGCAGCCGGATGGCGCGCAGGATGCTGTCGGCGCCGGCCCCTGCCGGGACCACGAGCCACGCCAGGAGGGGCAACCGGAAACGGGCGTTGATGAAGAAGAGGAGCAAGGCCAGGGAATAGGCGACCAGGAGACCCCGGATCAGGAAGCCCCGGCTCCGGTCATGGTCGTTCCGGAGCAGCCCCACCAGGGCGAAGGCCAGGACCGGAGCCCACCCCAGCCACACGGGCAGCCGCAGCAGGGACGACCGATCGCGCCAGAAGGCCAGGTTCTTGTTGTTGGATCGCTCCCCCGCGGCCAGCAGGAGCCAGGCCTTGCGGGCGTAGAGCGCGGCTGCATCGCGCGGCTCGGACCACAGGTACGACATCCCCTTGCCGAGGAAATACCGGTCGGCCGCCACGATCGTCGCGGCCGGCCCCCCTTCCCCGGCAGCCAAAGCGACCACTTCCTGGGGTTTGCCTTGCCAGTCGGGCTCCGCTCCCGGCAGGAAGGCCACCCGTCCGTCGGCGGCGGGATTGTTCCCGATGTAGAAGTTCACGCCGCCCGAGGCGGCGATCAGGACCGGTTCGCCGCCGCGCAGGAGATTGTGCGCGGTGACCGGCAGGACGGCCGCCGTCAGGCCCGCCGCGAGAAACAGCATCCCCCGGGAACGCCACCGGAGGCCCCGGCGGAGCAGGTAGACCGCCACCACCGGGGCGACGGCAAGGATCAAGGGCCGGCAGACGGCCGAGAGCCCCCAGGCCAGGCCCGCAGCGCCCAGCCTCCAGTCCTTCTCCGGGTCGAGCAGCAGCCACAGCAGCAGGAGGTTCAGGGTCACTCCCAGGGTCACGTCCAGCAACTCGCCGCTGAAGAAGATGCTGGGCCACAGGCAGGCGAATCCCAGGCCCGCGAACCAGGCGGCGCGCCGCCCCCACATCCGCAGGGCGCACAGGGCGGCCAGGCCCGCGCCCAGGGAGGACACCAGGGCGTGGGCCAGCTGGACGGGCAGCGGACGATCCGGGCCGAAGACGGCATAGAGACCGGCCAGGAAGTAGGGGTAGAGGGGTGCGCGGAAGAATGGCTCGGCGGGGGGCCAGGATCCGTCGAGCAGGCCGAGGGCCCAGGTCCGGTTGACCGCGGCGTCCAGGATGGGCCGCACGAAGGCCGGATTGAGCGCCGGATCGGCCATCTGCAGGACGTACAGGACCCGGACCAGAAGTGCGGCGAGAGTCGCCGCGATAAAAATAACGGCGGCGGGCCTGCGTGGGGATCCGGTGGGGTGGATCATCATGGGGCCTGACTGCAAAGGGTGCCGGACCGGAGGTTCGATCCGGAACCATCTTCCCACAAATCGGCCCTCGCGTCAATCCGGCCGGGGACGAGAAAGGGGATCCGGCCGGCCGGATCCCCTTTCTGGACCGAAGGTTGGCACGCGACAACGGGTCAGGCCTTGGCGCCCCAGGGCCGGCTCTTGTTGATGTAGCCCGAGAGGGCGATCATGGCGATGATCACCGCGGCGAAGATGTAGACCCAATCCGGAACCTTGGCGGCATCCCCCTGGGCGTAGCTGTGCAGGCCCGACAGGAAGTAGTTCACCCCGAAGTAGGTCATCACGACGGAACTGACCGCCGCCAGGCTGCCGGCGCTGTTGAGCCAGACGGACCGCATGGCGGGAATCCAGCGGAAGTGCAGCACCACCGCATAGACCAGGATGGTGATCAGCGACCAGGTCTCCTTGGCGTCCCATCCCCAGTAACGGCCCCAGGACTCGTTGGCCCAGACGCCGCCCAGCAGGGTGCCGACCGTCAGCAGACCCAGACCCGCCACCAGCACGAAGCGGTTGATCCTGTCGAGGATCTTCACGGCCTCGTGGAGGTTCTCCTTCTTCGCCGACTTGAACATGATCAGGATCAGCACCAGAGCCCCGAGCAGCGCGGAAAGCCCCAGGAATCCGTAGCTGGCCGTGATGATCGTCACGTGGATGTTCAGCCAGTACGACACCAGCACGGGCACCAGCGGGCCGATGGCCGGATCGAAGGTGGAGAGCATCGACACGCCCAGGATCACGACGGTCAGCAGGGAGCCCAGGCTGCCGGGAGCGGCCAGCCGGAAGGCGAACTCGCAGAGCAGCCCGGCCAGGGCGGCGGCCAAGCTGATGAACAGCAGCGATTCGTGGCCGTTGCTCAGGGGCGCCCGGCCGGAAGCGATCCAGCGCAGGACGTAGGCGTAGATCATCCCCGCGAAGGCGAAGGTATAAAGAGCCATGCCCAGGCTGTAGAACGGGTTGCGGAAACTGGCCTGCAGGGTGCTGCCCCGGAACAGGCGCCAGAAGAAGACCACCATCAGCACGAACGATGCGCCCAGCAAGGGCACCATCATCCACGAGAAGAGGTGCGATCGGTTGTAGGTCAGCTCGGAATCGATCCGCATCCGCGAGGGAACGACCTCGGCGCCGAAGCGGGCCTGGAGGTCGTGGATCCTGGCGACCGCGTCGCTGATCATCCCGTTGTCGCCCGACTGGACCCCTCCGGCCAGGGCGTTGTAGGCGGCGGAGTAGGCCTGCGCCTGCTCGGGGTCGAGCCGGGATTCGACCTTGGCGAAGGTCTCCCACTTGTGGTTCGGATCGCCGGGGATGGGGAAGAGCTTGAGCATCGTCCCCTGGAAGGTCATGTAGAGGATCTGGAAGCGCTCGTCGAAGCTGATCAGCTTGCGCTGGGTCTTGGTCCGTTCACGGTCGGAGGTGCGGTGGGCCTCCTCGACCAGGGCGGCCAGCTTGTACCGGCCCTGGGAGTCGAAGAGGCTGGCGGCCGAGACGTTCTTCACCGAGTGGTCCACGCCGAGCACGTCCTTGACCCCGGGGTACCGCACGCCGATCAGCGGTTTGTCCCACCAGAAGTTGGGGTTCAGCGACCAGCTCAGGTACTGATCCACGGGCTCGCGCCCCTCGTACTTGGACCGCTTGGCGACCTTCATCACCGTCTCGCGGGCCAGGGTGTCCAGGGGCTTCATGCGGCCGCGGAAGTCCTGGATGATCAGGCGGGACGCCGCCTCGCGCGCGGGATCGGACAGGGTCACGAAGCCGGTCGTGGCCGGCCCGTGGTTGTGGCCGGTGTGATCCTGGCCGTCGTTGGGGTCGTGGGCCTGGGCGAACGCCGAGGGGGTTACCAGGGCGAGGGCGCCGGAGGCCAGCAGGGCGACGAGGAGGGACTTCACGGCGGTCTCCTTCCTTTTATGCTTGTCCACCGCCATCAGGTCCTTCAACAGCACCGAGACCTCCTTGAACAGGATCAGGAGGAAGCCCAGTGAGATGAGGGAATACCCGATGTAGGTGGGGAGTTTCCCGGGGTCGTGGTTCACCGACAGCACGGTGCCCTTCCGGTCCTGATCGTAGGACGACTGGAAGTGCTTGCTGCCGCGGTGGATCATGGGGTAGTTCATGTAGATGTGAACCTTCTCCCCCTGGATGCCCTTCTCGGGATCGCTCAGGGAGACGTAGCTCTCGTAGGTGGCGGGGTTGTCGCTGCCGGGGTAGGTCTGCAGCACGAAGTCGTCCAGGTGGACGGAGTAGGGCAGGTGCACGATCACCGGGGCGAAGGTCAGGCGCACGCTCTTTCCGCCGAGATCCACGACCTCGCCCGGCGTGTCCTTGCGGACGATCGCTTCGGCCTGGTTGCCCTGAGCGTCCCTGATCACCATGCGGGCGGCCGGCCGGGCGTTCTGATTGTCCGTCTGGATCGGCCCGAGCACCGCCGACTGCATGATGTCCACCGCGACGAACGAGAAGTCCGAGCCGTCGTTGAGGTACAGCATGGATTCCCGCAAGGGGAACACCTGGCCCGCGGGGATCTCGCCCCTCTGCTCCGATTCCATGTCCATGGTCTGGAGGGGGAACGAGGCGCGGGCCCTGATGCCGGTCTCGCCGCCGGGACTCAGTTCCAGCCCCATGCTCACCTGGTACAGCATGTCCAGGTCCTCGAACTGGGCCGAATTGCCGCTGTGACCCATGGAGAAGTCCGGATGTAGGGCGAACAGCATCCGCTCCCCGGTGGCCCCGTCGGGCCCGGTGATCCTGATCCTGACCATGGGATTGACCATCGGACCGTCCAGGACCGGGTCCGCCCCGACCCGGAAGCTGGTCGTGAACTCGAGGACCTCGAAGGTGTAGTCGCCGCAGCGGAAGGGTTCGCCGCCCGGCAGGACCACGGGGAAGGTGCAGGTCTCGCCGGCGATGTGCAGGCGCAGGTCGCCCCGCGGGGAATTGCTCATCTCGCCGGTGAAGTCGCCCGTCAGGAACCGCACGTCCACCCCGTTGATGGTCGTGTTGCGCCCGAGAGGCAGCGTGTCGCTGGTGACGTCCCCGTCCTGGGTCACGGCGAATTCCAGGGCCGGCACGCCGCCGGGACCCTCCTGGTAGCCCTCCGCATAGCGGGGCCAGTACCCGGTGGCGCCCAGGTCATAGGTTTCCCCGCCGATGGCGACCGATCCCCACACGGAATTCTCGCCCGGCTTCCAGAGCCGGACCGGGAAGGATCCGGTCTCCTGGCCGATGGTCGCCTGCAGGTGGGCCTTGTCCGAGTAGATGTAATCGACGGACTCCCCCTCCCGGATGGCCATGATCCCCTCGTAACCGAAGTAGCGGGTGATGCCCGCCCCCACGAGGATCACGACCATGGAGATGTGGACCAGGGCGAATCCCCACTGCCGCTGACGGTAGGGCCACCGCTTGAAGAAGAGCAGGATCAGGCTGATGGTCAGCAGGATCAGGATGCCCTCGAACCAGCGGGCCGCATAGACCAGGTCGTAGGCCGCTTCCCGGCCGTAATCGGATTCGATGAAGGTCGCCTTGGCCGAAGCGATGGCCACGATCGCCATGAGGGCCGCGCTGAGCTTCAGTGAAGAAAGCAAGGCGATCACGGGGTTTTTCCAGAATGACTTCACGCTTACCACCTGGGGTTGCAGAGCGGGTATCCAGGCCGCCGGGACCGGGCTACGCCCGGGGCGGGGTGGCCGGAATTAGGCGAGTGTTTTGGTAGGAAAAATATAATTCCCAACCGGTGCTCCGCCTAATAATTGTTAGCCGTTTGACGATGGGGAGACCCTCCCGGGAGGGCTCCCCCTGTTGACTCTAATTCTCATCCTCAGTCCTGGCCACGCCTTATTTCACCGGGGAGCCAATTGGCCTTTGGTCAGGCGGGCGGAGGATCGGGATCGGGCAATCGGCAAACCCTTCCGCGGGGGCCCTCAGGGAAAACAAAACCGTCCAAACCCTTGTTCGTCCCCAGGAAAAATTTTCCCCCTCCTCGACCGTGCCAGTGTAACACCCGGGATGTTACACATTTCGAATCAAAAAGCAAAAAACGACCAGGCCATAAAGGCGAATTTTGTTACAACTGGTCAGCATTAATAGTAAAAAGAAAAATATCTTGACCGCAATGTCACGCAAATGTTAGTCTGACAGTCCTGAAGAAATCTGCAACGCTTCCCCCTCCCAGGAGCGGAAATGATCTCTCGAGTCCCTGCTCGCCTCCGGGGCGCCATCCTCCTTCTCGCCGCCTTCCTGCTCGTCTCCCTCGCCGCGGCTCCTGCCTTCGCCAAAAAGGAGCGTGCCATCGCCACCGAGGGGGATCCCGGCGACGGGAACCTCAGCCCCGAAAGCTACACCTCCTCCGGTTCGGGAGGCGGCACCTACGTCGAGGGAGCGACAGCCGCCATCGTCCCGACCCTGGTCTTCGCACCCGGAGGGTCCATTTCCCTGGTCCTGATACCGACCGACCGGTTCGGTGGCACCCTCCACGGAACTATGGTATGGTTTCCCGCTCACCCTGCGGTTTCAGGCTTCCAAGGATACTTGCGTGAATGGTTCCCGGCAGGCGCAAGGAGGTGTGGCGATGTCCGTTGAACGCAACCGCCACCTCTCTGCGGCACTGAACGAACAATCCTCCGGCAATCCGTCCCCGGCTCGTCCCGGGAATGACGGCCCGGTGGCCGAGGCCAGGGAGCACCTGCGCCTTGGCCGGGCCGACAGGGCCCTGGAGATCCTGGAGGGGATCTTTCCCGAAGGCCGGACCCGGCTGGACCTGCCCGGAACGACCGATCCCGCCGAAGCCATCCTGCTGAAGGCCTGGTGCCATCTGGAGCAGAAGGACCACCAGGGCTGCCTCCGGTGGCTCGACCGGGCCAAGGGGCACGGCTGGATCGACCAGGACCATCCCGGAGTGCGGGTCGTCGAGCTGAACATGCAGCTGTACCGGGAGGAATACGCCGAGGTCCAGGCCGCCGCCGAACAGCTCCTGCAGTCCCCGGGCCATCCCGCCGACCTGATCAACGCCGAACTGCGCCTGATCCTGGGCGCCTCCCTGCGCTGGCAGGGACGGCTCGAGGAAGCCGCCTCCCACGTGGAGTTCGCCTGTTCGGCCTTCACGGTCCTGGGCGAGGACGGACGCACGGCCGTGGCCGCGAACTTCCTCGGCTGGACCCAGCTCTCGCGCGGCCGACTCGACGAGGCCCGGCGCTGGTTCGAGAAGAGCCTCGACCTGCACAGCCGCCTGGGCGCTTCGCTGCGCATGGCCCAGACCTACCAGAACCTGGCCATCGTCTGCTACAAGCAGGGCGACTACGACCTGGGCGTCGAGCTTCTCCAGAAGGAGCTGAAGCTGGTCGCCGATCACCCCGACATGACCTGCCGCGCCCGCATCGCCCTGGGAAACATCCTTCGCCTGAAGGGCGAGCCCATGGCCGCCCGCAGCAGCCTGCTCGAAGCCTACTCCCTGGCCACCGAGCACCGTTTCGCCAGGGAAGAGGCCCTGGCCCTGGAATTCCTGGGAGACGTCTTCCGCGACGAGGGCTCTCCCGCGGAGGCCCGCCGCTACTACCAGCGCGGACTGGCCGTGGCCAGGGCCCTGGCGCCCCGCGGCGATCTGGTCATGGAGATCATGCGCCGCGAGGGCGAGTGCCTGGATCTGGAAGGCCGCCACGAGGAGGCTCACTTCCTGCTGGCCGACGCGCTGGAGATGGGCAACGCCGTCAACGACCGCTTCGAGATCGCGGTGGTCCGCCGGTGCCTGGGCGTCTGCGCGGCCAACCTCGGCCGCTGGAAGCTCGCGGCCCGGCACCTGCGCGAGTCCATCAAGGAATTGCGGGACCTGCGGGGACGGCACGAGACCATGCTGGCCTCCTGGCACCTGGCCCGCGTCCTGCTGCGACAGATCGATTCCGGCAACGCCGGCGCGGCCTCGGGCAAACTGCTCGAGGAGGCCTGGACCCACGCCTTGCTGGCCCAGCAGCTGAACCGGGAGCTGGAGACCCCGGTGCTGGCCGAGGAGATCGGCGAACTGGTCATGGGCATGGCGCGCCGCCGCATGCTGGGCGAGCAGCAGAAGGCTCCCATCGCCTCCTTCTCCACCAGGCGGGCGCCCACCACCCGGGTGATCGCGGTCTCGGCGGCCTTCCGCCAGGTCCTGCAACGCTGCGACGGATTCTCCCGCTACAAGAACCCCGTGCTCATCGAGGGCGAGGGCGGAACGGGCAAGGAGCTGCTGGCCCGGCGCATCCACGAGAACAGCCCGCGCGGGGCATCCCCCTTCGTCCGCATCAGCTGCTCGGGGCTGGGTGCAGACGTCCTGGCGCGCGAGATCTTCGGGGTCACCGCCGGCGCCGTTCCGCACGTCACGCGCAACCTGCCCGGTCTGGTGTCCCAGGCCGAAGGCGGCACCCTGCTGCTGGCCGGCATCGAGGATTTGCCGCGAGAGCTGCAGGGCCACGTGCTGCGGCTGATCCAGGAAGGCATCTTCCGCCCCGTCGGCGACTCGCGGGAGCACCTGGCCGACATCCGGGTCATCGTCACCTGCGAATCCGACCTTTCGTTGCGGGCGGACCAGGGCTACTTCCGCCCCGACCTCTACTTCCGGCTGCGCCAGATGGCCGTGCGGGTCCCCGCCTTGCGCCATCGTCCGGAGGACGTCGTGCCCCTGCTCGAGCACTTCCTGACGCGGTTGAACGGATCAACGCTCAACGCCCGGGATCTCTTCGATCTGCCCGGCATGGAGGCCCTGACCGACCACCACTGGCCCGGGAACGTGGCCGAGGTCGAGGCCATCGCACACCAGGCCTGGCTGAACCGGGACCTCGGACGCCCCGTGCGTCTGCGCCGCAGGGAAGCCGCCGGGGGCGGCACCCTGGACCTGGAGGAGGCCGAGGTCGGCTCGGGACACGAGCCCGACGGGCACCAATCGGGAATGACCTGGACCTCCCTGAACGCCCTGATCGACCGGGCCGGCGGCAACAAGGCCAGGGTGGCGCGCAACCTGGGGATCTCCCGGATCACCCTCTACCGCTGGTTGAAGCAACTGGACCCCGAATCGGTCTGATCCCACCCAGGAGCCGGGACGGAGCCCGGCTCACCCGGGATTTCTCCAATTCCCTTTATTTTTGCTTTTTTATGTCTTCTTCATCGTTTATAATGGCATATCACCCTGAAGTCGCCTGAAATCGTCGGAGGATGCCCGATGCACCCGATCGCCCGCCGGACCTTCGCCCTGTTCCTGCCTGCGTGCCTGCTGGCCCTCGCCCTATCCGGATGTTCGCCCGAGCCATCGCCGCTGGTCCCGGATCCCGGACCGGCGACCGTTGACCTCGCCGTCAAATCGGCCCCCGCGGGTTACTACGACACCGTCGACGACTCCAACGCAGCCGCCTTGCGGTCCACCCTTCATGCGGTGATCGACGATCACACCAGGTTCCCGTACACCGACACGTCCACCGACACGTGGGACGTCCTGGAGCCGGCTCAGCAGGACCCCGCCAACAGCGCCCGGATCATCGACATCTACCTGAACGCCAGCTATCCGAAGTACACCACCGGCAATACCGACTACGACCGCGAGCACTCCTGGCCCAAGAGCTACGGCTTCCCCAACGACACCTCCAGCAACTATCCCTACACCGATTGCCACCAGCTGTTCCTCGCCAACGGCGCCTACAACGGGTCGCGCAGCAACAAGCCGTTCCGCTACTGCAGCAGCGGGTGCGACGAGAAGCCCACCCTCTTCACCAACGGGATCGGCGGCGGCACCGGCGTGTATCCCGGGAATTCCAACTGGACCAGCGGTTCCTTCACCCAGGGCTCATGGGAAGTGTGGATGAGCCGCCGGGGAGACATCGCCAGGGCCATGTTCTACATGGACGTCCGTTACGAGGGCGGGGTGCACGGCATCACCGGGTACGGCGAACCCGACCTGCGGCTGACCGACAGCGAGGCCCTCATCGACGCCTCGAACACAGGCAGCAACGAATCGGTCGCCTACATGGGCATGCTCTCGGTCCTTCTGGAATGGCACGAGCAGGATCCCGTCGATGCCTGGGAAATGAACCGCAACGACGTGGTGTATTCCTATCAGGGCAACCGCAATCCCTTCGTCGACCATCCCGAGTGGGTGTCCTGCCTCTTCAACGGGATCTGCGGCGGCGGAGACGTCACGCCCCCCGCGGCCCCGACCGGCCTGACCGCCTCCCCCGGCGACGGCTCCGTCACCCTGGACTGGAACGACAACACGGAAGGCGACCTGACCGGCTATGCCGTCTACCGGGCGACCGCCCCCAGCGGTCCCTACAACCAGGTGGGAGGTCTGGTCATCTCCAGCTCGTATCAGGACAGCGGCCTGGTCAACGGGACCACCTACTACTACGTCGTGACCGCCCTGGACACCGGCGACAACGAGTCCCCCAGCAGTTCCGAGGCCTCGGCCACTCCCCAGGGCGGCGGAATCGGCGGCGACCCCACGGCCTGGATCAACGAGTTCCACTACGACAACGCCGGAACCGACGCCGGCGAGTTCTTCGAGATCGCCGGAACCGCGGGTCTGAACCTGTCCGGCTGGTCGGTGGTCGGTTACAACGGCAACGGGGGCGGCCAGTACGACACCGTGGCGTTGAGCGGAACCCTGCCCGACCTGATGAACGGGTTCGGGGCCCTGTCCTTCGGGATGACCGGCATGCAGAACGGGAGCCCCGACGCCCTCGCCCTCGTCGACGACACGGGTGCCGTGGTCCTCTTCATCGGCTACGAGGGGCCCATGACGGCCACCGACGGCCCCGCTTCCGGCCTGACCGCCGCCGACGTCGGCGTGGCGGAAGACGGCACGACTCCCATCGGGCATTCCCTGCAGCTGGCGGGCACCGGCTCGCAGTACGGCGACTTCACCTGGCAGGCGCCGCAAACCGACACGCCCGCCGCCGTCAACACGGGACAGGTCTTCGTCGGCGTCGCAATCAACCAGGACCCTGTCGCTGCCGCCGGCGGTCCTTACGGCGGGGAAAAGGGCGTTGCCGTGAGTTTCACGTCCGCCGGTTCCTACGATCCCGACGGATCCATCGTCTCCTACCTGTGGACCTTCGGGGACGGCGGAACCAGCACCGCCGCCCATCCCGACCACACCTACACGACCCCCGGAGCCTTCACCGTGACCCTGACCGTCACCGACGACCAGGGCGCCCAGCACACCGACACCACTTCCGCGAACATCACGGACACCACCCCGCCGGTGGTCATGCACGTCGGCGGCATCGCCCTGAAGACCGCCCCGGACGGCCGGAAGATCTTCGGCGCCGCCGAGGTCCTCGTCCTGGACGATCAGGGGAATCCCGTGGCCGGCGTCACCGTGACCGGGACCTTCGGCGGGGGAGTGTCGGGCGCCGACAGCGCCGTGACCGACGCCGACGGGATCGCCCTGCTCGCAAGCGCGACCTCGGCCCCGGCTCCCATGACCTTCTCCTTCTGCGTGGATGACGCCGCCAAGGCCGACGCCACCTATGATGCGGGGGCCAACCTCAAGGATTGCGGGGAGGTGCGGGTTCCGGCCTCCGGGTTCGACCGGCCCTTCCTGGAGAAGCAACCGTTGCCCTGATCATCCGCCCTGAAGACATCAGCGAGCCCCCGGTGCCCGCCGGGGGCCGCGCGAATCAAGACAAGTCCGCAAAAAATCCTGCCGGAATGACGCAATCCTCCCTTTTTAAAATCCAACTCCGCCGGTAGAATCCCCCCACTCGCCACCTCTTCCTGCAGACATTGGAGGCCTGCAATGCGCGTTCCCTCTCCCCTTCGCTCCCTGGTCGCACTCCTGTTCCTGTTCACCCTGCTGTTCGGCTGCTCCCACGAACCCAACCCCTTGCAGCCCCCCCTTCCGGGCCCGGGAAGCGAAGTCCAGCTCAAGGTCGCCCCGGCGGGGTATTACGACACCGTGGACGATTCGACCCCCGCGGCGTTGCGGGCCAGCCTCCATGCCGTGATCGACGACCACACCCGGATCCCCTACACGGCCACCGGGACCGACACCTGGGACGTCCTGGAACTCGCGGACGAGGATCCCAACGACAGCGGGCGCATCCTCGACATCTACCTGAACGCCAGCTACGTCAAGTACGGGGAGGGCAACCTGGAGTACAACCGGGAGCACTCCTGGCCCAAGAGCTACGGGTTTCCCAACGACGTGGTCGCCAACTATCCCTATACCGATTGTCATCACCTCTTCCTCGCCAACGACAGCTACAACACCTCCCGCAGCAACAAACCCTTCCGATCCTGCGCCTCCGGGTGCGACGAGAAACCCACCCTGGAGTACAACGGCGTCGGCGGGGGAACCGGGGTCTATCCCGGCAACTCCAACTGGACCAGCGGCAGCTTCACCGAGGGCAGCTGGGAGACCTGGATCGACCGTCGGGGAGACGTGGCCCGCGCCCTGTTCTATCTGGACGTGCGATACGAGGGCGGTGTCCACGGGGTGACCGGGTACAGCGAACCCGATCTGATCCTGACGGACGACGAGGCCCTGATCGCGGCCTCGAACACAGGAGCCAACGAGGCGGTCGGTTACATGGGCATGGTGTCGGTGCTCCTGCAATGGCATCAGCAGGACCCGGTCGACGCCAAGGAGGCCTCCCGCAACGACGTCGTCTACTCCTTCCAGGGCAACCGCAACCCCTTCATCGACCATCCCGAGTGGGTGGACTGCATCTTCGCCGGCAGTTGCGGCGGCGGAGGGGACATCACGCCTCCGGCCGCGCCCGCCGGTCTGGTCGCCACCCCGGGGGACGGCAGCGTCGGTCTCGACTGGGCCGACAACGGCGAACCGGACCTGATGGGTTACGCCGTCTACCGCGCCACCGCCTCCGGCGGTCCCTTCGCCGAGGTCACCGCCCTGGCGACGGTCAGCCAGTTCACCGATTCCGGCCTGACCGGAGGGGTCACCTACTACTACGTGGTGACGGCCAAGGACTCCAGCGGCAACGAATCCCCCTCCAGCCCGGAGGTCCAGGCCACGCCCACCGGCGGCGGGGGCGGCGGTCCAGCCATCTGGATCAACGAGTTCCACTACGACAACGACGGCACCGACACCGGCGAATTCTTCGAGATCGCCGGGCCGGCCGGCGCCGATCTGTCCGGCTGGAGCGTCATCGGCTACAACGGCAACGGGGGGCTGGTCTACGACACGGTCAACCTGGCGGGAACCCTGCCGGACCTGCAGAACGGCTTCGGGGTGCTGGCCTTCCCCATGACCGGAATGCAGAACGGCAGTCCCGACGGCCTGGCCCTCGTCGACGCCGCCGCCTCCGTGGTCATGTTCATCAGCTACGAAGGGCAGATCACGGCCGTGGACGGGCCTGCCGCCGGGATCACGTCGACCGACATCGGCGTCTTCGAGCCCGCGGACAGTCCCGTGGGCTGGACCCTGCAACTGGCGGGGGACGGATCGGCCTACGGGGATTTCACCTGGCAAGCTCCCGGAGCCGGCACCGAGGGCGCCGTCAATACGGGCCAGACCTTCGCCGGCGGCGGACCCGTGAACCAGGATCCCACCGCTCAGGCCAACGGCCCCTATTCCGGTGAGAAGGGCGTCGCGGTGACCTTCTCATCCGCCGGTTCCCAGGACCCGGACGGGTCCATCGCCGGCTACCTGTGGGAGTTCGGCGACGGGGCCACCAGCACCCTCGCCGATCCCGGCCACGCCTACGCGTCCACAGGCGTCTTCACCGTCACCCTGACCGTCACCGACGACCAGGGTGCCACGGGCGTGGACATCACCTCGGCGACCATCTCGGACACCACCGCCCCCGCGGCCCCGGTCGGCCTGGGCGCGACACCCGGCGACGGCAGCGTCGGCCTGGCCTGGGACGCGGTGGGAGACGCCGATCTGGCCGGTTACACGGTCTATCGGGGCGATAGCTCCGGCGGGCCCTACACGGCCCTCCACGGCGGTCTGGTGACGGCGACCACCTTCACCGACGCCACGGCGGCCAACGGGACCACCTACTACTACGTCGTCACCGCCAGCGACGGCGAGGGCAACGAGTCCGCCTACGGGAACGAGACCTCCGCCACCCCCCAGGCTTCCGGCGGTGGGGGCGGGCCCTTGGTCTGGATCAACGAGTTCCACTACGACAACGACGGCGCCGACCGGAACGAGTTCGTGGAGGTGGCCGGACCCGCGGGCACCGATCTGACGGGCTGGACCGTGGTCGGTTACAACGGGGCCGACGGTTCGGCCTACCTGACGGTGGGCTTCAGCGGCGTCCTTGCGGATCAGCAGGGCGGGTTCGGGGTCCAGGCCGCCGCCATGGTCGGCATGCAGAACGGCAGCCCGGACGGGCTGGCCCTGGTCGATCCCCAGGGCGCCGTGATCCAGTTCCTCAGCTACGAGGGCAGCTTCACCGCGAGCGGAGGGCCCGCCGACGGCATGACCTCCACCGACATCGGGATCAGCGAACCGGACACCGCCCCGCGCCGCACCTCCCTGCAACTGGCCGGATCCGGTTCCGCCTATGCGGACTTCACCTGGGAGGGCCCCCTGGGCAAGACCGACGGGCTGGTGAACGTCAATCAGGTCTTCAACGGTTCCGGCGGCGGCACGACCATCCCCATGCACGTGGCGGCCATCGACCCGTCCGCCACCCTGGTCCGCAACAAGGAGTACGGCCATGCCGCCGTGCTGGTCATCGACGACCTCGGCAATCCCGTGGCCGGAGCCTCGGTCACCGGGTCGTTCAGCGGCAGCATCTCCTCGACCGAGTCGGGCGTGACCGGGGCCGACGGCTGGATCGAACTGACCTGCTCGGTCGCGGGCAAACCCGGCATCAGCTTCACCTTCTGCGTCACGGGAATCACCCTGGCCGGCCACGCCTACGACAGCGGGGCCGACGTCGAGACCTGCGACGGCATCTGAGGTCAGCCCCATCCCCTCCGGCCGACCCCCGGGGCACCCCGCCCCGGGGGTTTCCTTCTTCCGGGTCCTGCCCTATGCTCCGCCCCGGACCCGTGATCCACCCTCCCCCGGGAGCGCGCCATGCTCGACCGATTCTTCAGGATCCGCGCCCGCGGCAGCACCCCCGCCCGCGAAGCCGCCGCCGGCGCCGCCACCTTCCTGACCATGGCCTACATCATCTTCGTCAATCCCGGCGTCCTGTCGGCGGCGGGCATGGACCCCGGCGCCGTCATCACCGCCACCATCCTCGCCTCCGCGCTGGGCACCCTGCTGGCCGGCCTGTGGGCCAACGTGCCCTTCGCCATGGCCCCGGGCATGGGTCTCAACGCCTTCTTCGCCTACAGCCTGGTCATCGGCCAGGGGGTTTCCTGGCAGACCGCCCTGGGGGTGGTGTTCGTCTCGGGGATCGTGTTCCTGGTGCTGACGCTGCTGGGGATCCGGCGCCACATCATCGCCGCCATTCCCGGCGAGTTCCGCCTGGCCATCGCGGCGGGCATCGGACTGTTCATCGCGTTCATCGGACTGCAGAACCTGGGCCTGGTCCAGGCCAGCGAGGCCACGCTGGTGACCCTCGGTCCCCTCGGCAGGCCCGTGGTCCTGGGTCTGGCCGGTCTGCTGGTGATCACCGTGCTGGAGATCCGCCGCATCCCCGGAAGCATCCTGGCAGGCATCCTCGTCACCACGGTCATGGCCGTCCTGCTCGGCGAGGTGGCGCCTCCCCCGGCGCTGGTCTCGCTGCCGCCGAGCCTGGAACCCGTCCTGTTCCGCCTGGATCTGGCGGCCGCGGTGAAGTGGGGGATGTGGGGGGCGATCTTCTCGTTCATGTTCGTCGACCTGTTCGACTCGGTTGGCACCATCGTGGCCTGCAGCTACGAGGCGGGGCGGGTGGGCGAGGACGGATCCATCGCGGACATCGACCGCATCCTCGAGGCCGACGCCGTGGCCACCGTCGCCGGTGCGCTCCTGGGGACGAGCACGACGACCACCTACATCGAATCCGGAGCCGGCATCGCCCAGGGCGGCCGCACCGGCCTGGCCAGCGTGACCACGGCCCTGCTCTTCCTGCTCGCCCTCTTCTTCACGCCGGTGATCGGCATGGTACCAGGATTCGCCACCGCTCCGGCCCTGATCGTCGTGGGCGTGTCCATGTTCCGCAACGTCTCGAGGATCGCCTGGGATCGTTTCGAGTCGGCAGTACCCGCCTTCCTGGCCATCATCCTGATGCCCCTGACCTACAGCATCAGCATGGGGCTGGCCTTCGGGTTCACGGCCCACGTCCTGGCTTCCCTCGCGGCCGGGCGGGCGCGGGAAGTCCATCCGTTGATGTGGGGGATCGCCGCCTTCTCGGTCCTGGACATCGTCCTGGCGGCGGCTCTAAAGTGACTCCCGACCCCGACCCGACCCTTCCCAAGGAGTGACCGATGACGAAGAAGCGCCTGGGCATCCTGGTGATCCTCTGCGGGCTGGCCGGCTTGGCCTCCCTGGCCGGCCCGGCCGGCTGCACCGGCAATGGCGGCGAGCATGCCGCCACCGCGGCGGCGCCCGCAACCGCCGCACCCTCCTATCCGCCCACGCCCCAGAAACCCGTGAGCGAGGACTTCCACGGCACCGTGCTGGTCGACGAGTACCAGTGGCTGGAGAACGCCGACGACCCCGAGGTCCAGGCGTGGACCGAGGCCCAGCACGCCTTCACGCGTACCATCACCGCCGACCTTCCCCAGAAGGCCTGGCTGGCCGATCGTTTCAACGCCCTCTGGCGTTACGACGACGAGAGCGTGCCCAGCCGAGTCCTCGACGGCGAACGCCTGTTCTACCACACCAAGAAGAAGGACGACGAGAAGTGGGTCTTCGTGACCCGCGCCCGCGAAGGCGCTCCCGAACAGGTGGTGATCGACCCCAACCAGTGGCCCCCCACCGACACCCTGGCGGGGATCAGCCCCAGCCGTGACGGGAAGTACGTGGCCTTCGGCACCGCTCACGGTGGCGACGAGAACCCCGTGGTCCAGGTGATGGTGACCGAGACCGGCGAGATCCTGCCCGACCGCCTGCGGGGCTGGAAGCAATCCGTCGCCAGCTGGCTGCCCGACGGCAGCGGGTTCTACTACACCTGCAAGCCCCTGGAGGGCGAGGTTCCCGAGGGAGAGCACGAGTACTGGCACTCCGCCTGGATGCACAGGCTGGGCACCGACCCTGCCGAGGACGTGAAGGTCTTCTGGGACGATCAGACCAAGGAACTGTGGCACAACGTCGGAGTGACCGAGGACGGCAAGTACACCGTCTTCAACCGGGGCCTCTTCAACGTGAACGACCTCTATTTCCGGCCCACCGGTTCCGACGATCCGCTCATCCCCCTGGCCACCGGAATGAAGTTCGAGTACGGGGCCGACTTCATCGGCGACACCATCCTCATCACCACCGACGAGAACGCCCCCCGGAAGATGGTCTACGTCACCGACGCGGCCCACCCGGAGCGCGAGCGCTGGAAGGTCTTCATCCCCCAGCACGACAAGGACAAGTTGCTGGGGATCCAGCCCATCGCCGGCCACATCTACGTGACCTGGATGCACGACGCCTACACCAGGATCCAGATCTACGACCTGGACGGCAACTTCATCCGGGACCTGCCCCTGCCCACCATCGGCAGCGGGGGGGTCAGCGGCCGCTGGTCACTGCCCGACGTCTGGGTGTACTTCTCCTCGTACGCCTATCCCTCCACGACCTTCAAGTACGACTTCGCGCGCAACGAACTCGACCTGTACCGGGCCTTCCCGGTCGAGGTGGACGTCGACGGGGTCGTGGCCGACCAGGTCTGGTACGAGAGCAGGGACGGCACCCCGGTCTCCATGTTCATCGTCCACCACGCGGACGCGAAGCTGGACGGGACCAACCCCACCCTGCTCTACGGCTACGGAGGCTTCGACGTCTCCATGAATCCGCAATTCTCAACCTCGATCCTCGTCTGGCTGGAGGCCGGCGGCGTCTACTGCGTCGCCAACCTGCGCGGCGGCGGCGAGTACGGCCGCGAATGGCACCAGGCCGGCATGAGGGAGAAGAAGCAGAACGTCTTCGACGACTTCATCGCCGCGGCCGAATACCTCATCCGCGAAGGCTGGACCAACCCCGAGAAGCTGGCCGTCTCGGGCGCGAGCAACGGCGGTCTGTTGACCGGTGCGGTGACCACCCAGCGGCCGGACCTGTTCAGAGCCGTCGAATGCGGGGTCCCCCTGCTGGACATGGTCCGCTACCACCGCTACGGCCTGGCCAACATCTGGGCCGAGGAGTACGGCAGCAGCGACGATCCCGCACAGTTCGAGTACCTGCTTGAATACTCGCCCTACCAGAACATCCGCGAGGGCGTGGAATACCCGGCCTTCCTGGTGACCGGCAGCGAGAACGACGCCCGCGTCGATCCCCTGCACGCCCGCAAGATGGCCGCCAGGATGCAGGCCCTGGGGGCGGGGGGTCCGGTCTGCCTGTTGATCCGCGGCGCCAGCGGCCACGGGGGAGGCACGACCATCACCACCCAGATCGAGCAGCGCGCCGAGGAGACCGCCTTCCTGATGCACTTCCTGGGAATGCAGGCGCCCTGACGCCGCAGGTCTGACGACCTGGACCGGGACCGGCAGAAGAGCCGGCCCCGGTCCGGTCCGGGGGGACGATCAGCGGAACATGGACTTGACGGCCCCGAAGCTCTGGGGCTCCACGAATTCCTTTTCCAGGGATTCGAGGAGGGGCAGATCTTCGTCCTGGTCCATCGTCAAGGCCTTGGCGGCGTCCTCCGGGCACCCCTGCAGGTTGTACCACATGAGGGACAGGGTGAGCTTGACGGCGACCAGGCGGTCGCGTCCCCGCAGGCGGCTGAACACCGGATGGTCCGCCAGCCAGGCGTCCGCCAGGGCGACGGCCTCGGCCGCGGAGTCCTCGGCCCCGTTGGCGAGGTTCAGCTTGGCCGTGATCAGCTGGCGGATCAGCAGGAAGCGGACGTCGGCGCGTGGCGGGCGGCGCAGCAGGCCCATCAGCTCGTCCTGATCGAGCACCTCGCCGCCGAGTTCCAGCCTCGTGACGGGCCAGGCGTCGGGATGGCGCACCCAGAACGACCGCGGGTGCAGGCACACCGGTCCGGGCATGACCACCTCGACGCCGCAGCCGAAGGGGACCTCGGTCTCCGCGGTGTAGGTGTTGCCGCCGTCGGGAACGATGTCCACGAAGGCAACCGAGACCGCCAGGCGGTAGGAGCCGTCCAGGGCGAACGACCAGGCCCCCGAATCCGGGTAGGTCACGGTCTCGCCCGGGGCGACCTGGATCATGCCCGAGGTCTCGGAGCGGTCCAGTTCCGCTCCCGATTCGTCCAGCAGGACCACCGTCCTGGTGAGATGGGCCATGTAGGCGCTGGAGCTGTAGGTCACCTGCACCTCGGTGGTCCAACCGTTGCAATCTGCCGTGGCCTGGACGCCATCCAGGGTCGTTCCGAGGACGACTCCCGGTGCCGCGAGCAGGAGAGCCAGGGCCAGTTCGGGAAGGTGGTTTCTCATGGCTTCTTCTCCCTGATTTCGCGCTCCGTTCGGGATGCGCGGGATTTCCTCACGTACCCGATCCGGTGCAGGAATCGGTCCCGTTGCCCGCGACGGCCTTCCGGCGGCCCATGAGAGAGGCCCCGGACGAACCGTCCGGGGCCTGGGGGGTTCCTCCGATGAGGTGCTACCGGGCCCCGCTCATCTTCGGCTTGGCCTTGTCGGGATAGGCCGGCGGTCCGGGAACATCCCACTTGCCCTGGTTCTCCTCCAGCTGCTTCAGCAGGTAGTCGATGGCGTAGTCGAGCTGGGCGTCCTTGCCGTCCACCACGTCCTTCGGCCAGTTGACCACGATGATGTCCGGCTCGACCCCCCAACCCTCGATGGGCCAGGTGCCGTCCAGACCGTAGAGGCCGAACTGGGGCGGCGTGGTGCCCCCGCCGTCCACCATGTCCTGGTGGGGTTCGATGCCGGTCGAACCGCCCCACGTCCGCACCCCGATCAGGGTGGCCAGTTCCAGGCGCTTGACCGCCTCTGCGAAGAACTCGCCGTTGCTGTAGGTGTCCTCGTTGATCAGGACCACCAGGGGACCGTGGAAGACGCGCTCGGGATTGCGGCCGTTGAGGCCCTCGCGGGGCTGGGTCATCGCCCACAACCGGCGTTCCAGGCGGTCGATGATCATGTCGCCGACGAACCCTCCGCCATTGAAGCGGTCGTCGATGATCATGGCCTGCTTGCCGGTCTGCGGATAGTAGGAGCGACCGAACTCCACCAGGCCGTTCTCGCCCATGTCGGGCAGGTGGAGGTAGGCGATCCTGCCTTCGGATCGTGCCGTGACGTGGTCCAGGTTCCGGTCGACCCAGTCGCGGTAGCGCAGGCCGTAATCGCCGGGCAGGGTGCGCAGCCGGACCTCCCTGGCCCCCTTGGCCTCGGCCTTGCCGTTGACGGTCAGGGTGACCATGGCGCCGGCGCGGTCCACCAGGCGCTCGTAGACGTTGTCGCCGACCTTCACCTCCGCGCCGTCGATGGCGATGAGGAAGTCGCTCTCGGCGACCCCGACCCCGGGCTCGCGCAGGGGCGACCGGTAGCGGGGATCCCAGGACACGCCACCCACGATGTCCGTGATGCGGTAGTAGTCCTTGCCCTCCTCGACGGCGAAGTCGCAGCCCAGCAGGCCCGTGCCTACCCGGGGACCTCCGTCCTCGAAGTCCCCGCCGAAGATGTAGGTGTGGCCGATGTTGAGCTCGCTGATCATCTCCCCGATCAGGTAGTTCAGGTCCCCGCGGGTGCCGCATCCGTCGACGAACGGGGCGTACTTGTCGTACATGGCCTGCCAGTCCACACCGTGCATGTTCCTGTCGTAGAACCAGTCGCGCTGGATGCGCCAGGCCTCGGCGAAGATCTGGGGGAACTCCTCGAGGCGGTCGATGCGCAGCTTCACCGCGCCGAGGTCCAGCTTGCCGTCCCCCACCTTGGCGGGCTTGCCGGCGTCCACCACGCCGTACTTCGATCCGGCCCGGTAGATCAGCTTCTTGCCGTCGGCGCTCAGGTGGAAGTTGGCGATGCCCGGGATGAGGTCCTCGGTCTCGGCGTCCTCGAGCTTGTAGCCGACCAGGTCCAGGGCCCCGCCGGTGCCGTCGTTCACGTTCTGGTACTTGATGAACTCCGGGTCCTTCTTGTCCAGCAGGACGAAGCCGCCTTCGATCGCCTCCAGCCTGAAGTAGTTGCCGGCCTTGAAGCCCTCGCAGGCCAGGATGCGATCCTGGATGCCGTCCAGGTCGATGACCGTTCCTTCGTTTTCCTCGGCCTCTTCCTTGGCCTCTTCCTTGGCGTCACCCTCGCCCTTCACCTCGACGAGGACGTCATCCTTGTAGAAGGGGGACCGTTCCCCGGCCCGCAGCAGGACCACGTACGGCAGGGCTTCCTTCGGGAAGATGTGGTTCTGATCCTGACGGTCCATGATGGGGTTGAAGGTGCGGTTGGACAGGAAATACAGGTACTTGCCGTCCCGCGAGAAGGAGGGCGACCAGTCCTGGGTCATGTCGTCCGTCAGCTTCGTCCTCCGGCCGGACTGCGTATCGTACAGCCAGATGGCCTCGTTCATGTTGCCGGTCTGGCTGGTGTAGGCGATCCAGCGGCTGTCGGGCGACCAGACGTAGTCCATGATGCCCCAGCGCTCCCAGGCGTCGTCGTAGTCGCTTTGCGCGATCTCCTTCACGCCGCCCGAGGCCGCGTCCACCAGGTGGAGCTTCATGAACTTGTCGGCGAAGATCAGGGACTTGCTGTCGGGAGACCAGACCGGCTGAAGGATGAACCGGAAATCGCCCTTCGTGAGCTGCCGCCACTGGTCGCGCCCGTGCTGGTCCACCAGGTAGATCTGTTCCTCGCCCGTGCGGTCGCTGACCAGGGCGATCCAGCGGCCGTCCGGGCTCCAGGCGGAGTTCTTCTCGCGGGTGCCCGAATTGCGGGTGAGGTTGTGGGGGTCGCCCTCGTCGGCCGGCAGGTTGAGGATCTCGCCGCGGGCCTCGATCAGGGCGCGCTCGCCCGCGGGAGACAGTCCGAACGACCCGGTGCTGGGTTCGGGAGTGATCAGCTCGGTGCGGACGTGGCGACGGTCGGAGGGGATGGTGATGGGGACCGCGGCCGCCTTGCCGGTCTCGAGGTCGAGCACGTTCAGGCCTGAGCCGTACTGGAAGACGATCTTGTCCCCGCCCAGGGAGGGGTACTTCACGTCGTAATCCGCGTAGCCGGTCAGGCGGGTGGTCTGCTTCGTGGCCGGATCGTACCGGTAGATGTTCAGGGTGCCGTCCTCGCGGTCGCTGGCGAAGTAGATGCCGTCCCGGCCCCACATGGGGAACTGGTCGCTGCCCCGCCAATCGGTGATCTTCGTGATGTCGCCCGACTTGAAGTCCTTGACCCAGACGTCCTGAGCCAGGCCGCCCTCGTAGCGCTTCCAGGTGCGCACGTGCCGGCCGATGCGGTTGTAGGCCAGGCCGCTGTGGTCCGGAGCGGCCGAGGCGAGCGCCCCGCGGTCCACCGGCAGCTTGATCGCCATCCCGCCCTCGATGGGCATCTTGTACAGTTCGCTGGAATAGCCCGGGGCTTCGCGGTTGGCGGTGAAGATCACGCCCGAACCGTCGGGGCACCAGTCCAGCAGGATCGACCCCGCCGGATGGTAGGTCAGCCGCCGGGGCACCCCGCCCTCGACGTCCATGACGTAGATGTCGTTGCCGCCGTCGTAGCTGCCCGTGAAGGCCAGCCGGGCGCCGTCGGGGGAGAACTTGGCGCCGGTCTCCCGGCCGGGATGGCTGGTGATCCGCCGGGCCGGGCCGCCCGTGTCGGGCACGAGCCAGAGGTCGTCCTCGTAGGTGAAGACGATCTTGCCGAAGCCTATGTCGGCGTAGCGCATCACGTAGCCGGGGGCCTCGTCCTCCTGGGCGGCCGCGCCCCAGGCCAGCAGGACGATCAGGGACAGGACGGTGAGCGTGCGGTTCACGGGGAAACCTCCCTGGGTCGGGCAAAAGGAAGCCTGCGGCGGGACGGGACGAACCCATCCTCCGCGGTCGGCAAAAACGGTGTATCATTCGCAAGGGCGCAAAGATTGTTGCACTTCTTCCGCGCGCGGGGCAAGGTGGATTCAGGATGTTGTCCCACCAGGGAGCGAGGACATGAACCGAAGACCCGGACCGACCGTCACACCGCTGCTGGCCGCCGTCCTCACGGCGATCGTGCTTGCCGGCTGCTGCGAGGAGCCACCCGACCTGGACCAGGAGAAGATCGAGCTGCTCCAGGTCCACCTGGCCGACATCCGGGCCCACAAGGATCGGGACGTCGAGGGCTTGCTGCGCACCGTCGGACCCGACCTGCGCATGGTCCGCGACGGCGCCGTGACCGTGCGAACGAAGGACGAGCTGGCCGCCCGCTTCCGGGAGGTCTTCGCCGGGGCCGAGTACCTGGTCTACGAGGACCTCCAGGTCCCCCACGCCGAGGTCTCGGACGACGGTACGATGGGGTGGGTCATCTCCCGGATGCGCATCGAACGTCTGGAACCTGACGGCGCAGGTGGCCGCAGCGCCGAATCCTCCGTCTATGCGGGCATCATGACCTACAGGAAGGTCCGGGGCCGGTGGCAGAAGACCGCCAACGTCTCGACCTTCGCCCCCCCGGAATGACGAGGAGCCCCCAGTGACCCGGACCCGCCCCCGCTTCAAGGTGCCCCACGTCTTCGTGCTGCTGACATTGGTCATCGCCCTGTGCGCCGCCGCCACCTGGATCATCCCTTCCGGCCGGTTCGACCGGGTCACCAGGGACGTCCAGGGACACGAGCGCACTCTGCTGGTGCCCGGCACGTTCCGGCACCTGGACAAGGATCTCTCCCTGGAGGGCGTGCTGCTGGGGGGCGGCGAGGCGCCCGACGGCAAGGCCGCCCCCGTGGGCCTGCAGGGCTTCCTGACCGCCATCCCCCGCGGGATGGAGCAGGCCGCCGACATCATCTTCTTCATCTTCATCATCGGGGGAGCCTTCGGGATCCTCCAGCGCACCGGAGTGATCACCGCTTCCCTGGGCCGGATGCTCGCCCGTCTGGGCGACCGCGGACCCCTGCTGACCGTCGTGCTGATGACCCTCATGGCGGCCGGCGGATCGACCCTGGGCATGGGCGAGGAGTTCATCCCCCTGGTCCCGGTCTTCCTGTTCGTGAGCAAGCGCCTGGGCTACGACCGCATCTACGCCATGGCCCTGGTCTACGTGGCCGCAGCCGTGGGCTTCGCCGCCTCCACCACCAACCCCTTCACGGTCAACGTGGCCCAGGGCATCGCCGAGATCCCCCTGAGCAGCGGCCTCACCTTGCGGATCGCGTTCTTCTTCTGCGCCCTCCTGGTGGCCCTGGTCTACGTCCTGCGCTACGGGGCCCGCATCCGCCGGGATCCCTCCCGGTCCCTGATGGCCGGCGATCCCTTCGAACTCGAGGGCGAGCACGCGGGGGCCGACGACTACGGCCACCACCACACCGCCATCATCGTGGTGTGCGGGCTGCTGTTCCTGTTCATCCTCTATGCGGTCCAGCGCTACGGCTGGTGGATGGCCGACATGGCCGGCGGGTTCTTCCTCATGGGGATCGTGGCCATGTTCCTGGCGCGCCTGCCCCTGGACGAGGGGGTCAAGGCGTTCGTCAAGGGCATGGAGGAGATGGTCGTGGCCGCCCTGGTGGTGGGTTTCGCCCGCGGCATCAGCGTGGTGCTGACGGACGGCCAGATCATGGACACCATCGTGCACGGGGCCGCCACCGTGCTGCAGACCGTGCCGAGGCACGTCGCCGTCCTGGGGATGCTCGCGTTCGAATCGACCTTGAACGTGCTGGTGCCCTCGGGCTCGGGACAGGCCGCGGTCACCGTCCCGTTGATGGCTCCCCTGGCCGACCTGCTGGGCATCACCCGCCAGACCGCGGTGCTGGCGTTCACCTGCGGGGACGGGTTCAGCAACACGATCATCCCCACCAGCGGCATCCTCATGGCCATGCTCTCGCTGGCCAAGGTCCCCTACGGCGCCTGGCTGCGGTTCATGGTCCCGCTCTTCCTGCAACTGATGGCACTTTCGGCGGCGTTCCTGATCCTCGCCGTCGTGATCGGATACACCTAGCATGAGCGCGCACAGGCCAGCGGGCGGGATCTACGCCGACCCCGTCGTCTACGACATCCTGCAGAGCCCCGGCACCGCCGCCGAGGTGGACGCCTTCGAGCGCATCGAGGCCCGCTTCCTGCCGTCCGCCGATTCGCCGGACCGCCTGTGGTACGAGCCGGCCTGCGGCACCGGCCGCTACCTGCGGGTGGCCCGGTCCCGGGGCCGCGCCGTCGGCGGCTACGACCTGGATCCCGGCATGGCGGCCTTCGCCGCCCGCCGCCTGGGTTCCGCGGTCAGGGTCGCCTCCATGACCGATCCCATGCCCCCCGGCGTGCGTCCGGGCTCGGTGGACTTCGCCTTCAACCCCGTCAACACCATCCGGCTGCTGGATTCGGACGCCGCCGTCCTGGCCCACCTGGCCCAGATCGCCTGGCTGCTGGCCCCCCGGGGGATCTACGCCGTGGGGATCAGCCTCACCGACTACCACCGGCTGGAAGAGGAAGAGGATCTGTGGGAGGGGGCGCGGGGACGCTGCCGGGTCAGCCAGCTGGTGAACTACCTGCCGCCCGAACCCGGCGGGGCACGGGCGCGCATCGAGACGGTGATCAGTCACCTGACGATCACCCGACCCGCCGGCGAGGAGCACCGCGACGACCGCTACGATCTGCGCTGCTACGATCGCCGCCAGTGGCGCCGCCTGCTCGACGGCTCCCGCCTGAAGCACCTGGCCAGCTGCGACGCCTCAGGCGCGCCTTTCAAGCGGGGGCTGCCGAACTACCAGATCGAGGTGCTGGGCCTGCGCTAGCGCTTGCTGACGGTGATGGATCCGCTTCCGGCATCGAGAATGACGCGGGCCTCGCCGCCTCCGACCACCAGCTCCATCTCGTCCCGGTCCAGGTGCCCGATCTCGGCGCCCTCGAACTCGTTGTGGACGCCGCCGCTGCTGGTGTCGGCGGTGATCCGGGCCGAGGCGTCCCCGGGCAGGACCAGATCGATGCTGCCGCTGCCCGTGTCGATCTTGTACTCTCCCTCGCCCATGCGGTCGAGCTGCAGGACCACCGAACCGCTGCCGGTGTCGATCAGGGCCGCCTCCGCTTCGATCCCCCGGGCCTTCACGCCGCCGCTGCCGGTGTCGATGGTGAGCTTCCGGCAGACGACCTGGTCGGCCTGCACGCTGCCGCTGCCGGTGTCGATCAGGACGGTCGCGGCCTCAAGGCCCTCCACGAACACCGACCCGCTGCCGGTATCCGCCTTGATTTCGTCTCCCACGGCGTCGCGGATCTCCACCGACCCGCTGCCGGTGTCGGCCAGGACCTCGCCCCGGACCCCCGTGAGGGTCACCGGACCGCTGCCGGTGTCGGCCACCAGGTCGCCGGTGATGTTCGCGGCCTCGACCGACCCGCTGCCGGTGTCCAGGACAAGATCGGCTTCCACATCCGCGGCGGAGACTGCGCCTACGCGGTTCTCGATCGTCAGGAAGGCCCCCCGGGGCACGGCGACGGTGATGTCGGCCCAGACTTCCAGGCCGCGGCCGTGGCCGCGCACGGTCACGCGCTTGCCCGTCATTCCGGCGAAGACCTTCTTCAACCAGGAGCCGCCGTGGTCCCCCTGGTCCTCGTAGGTGATGGTGGTCTTGGAGTTCCGACCCAGCTCGGGATAGACGTAGTCGTCTTCCTGGTCGATGGGGAATTTGACGGCCAGGCGGGCCTTGCGCCCCTCCTCGGTCACCATTTCCACGAGGCCCTGCCCCGCGTCCTCGCCGCGCACGTCCACGCGGACTTCGAAGCGGTCGCCCTCGGCCTGGGTCACCACCACGCGCCCGATCATGTTGTGGACGGTGAGTTCGTCGGAATCGAAGGAGTAGTCCTGGGCCAGAACCGACCCCGTCCCCACGCCGGCCAGCAACACCAGCACCAGGCCGGCGCGGCGCGCCGATCGCATCAAATCCAGCTTCGTCATGGGCGTTCCTCCCGGATCGAGAACTCGGGCATCGTTCGCCGCAAGCATACGCACGCCCGGTCCGGGAGGTTGCATGGCCCAGGCGTCGTCAGTCGCCCTGTTGGCCTTCGCCCTTTCCGAAATAGCCCTGCAGGACGTTGAGATCGGCCCCGGTCAGGCGGGCCTCCGGGTGCAGGGGCAGGTAGATGCCCAGGGGCATCTCGCCGGTGGCCACTTCGTCCAGGATCTCCCCGGCCACCTTCGGTCCGCCCTTCCAGTCCGAGAAGTTCAGGTGCTCGCGGCCCTCCTTGACGTCGTGGACCACCAGGTAGGACACCGGGGCCACGTAGCTGTACCAGGGCCACTTCGTTTCGTGGGAGTGGCAGTCGAAGCAGGATCGGGCCAGCACGGCTCGCACCTCCGGCGGCCCGTCGAAGTCCGCGATGACCGGAGGATTGTCCCTGCCCAGGGGGATGAGCTGCATCACCACGATGACGGCCAGCACGGCCGGCAGGATCGATTTCTTCAGCGTCATGAACGGTTCCTTTCCCAGCCGGGGCCGGTTGGCGGTTTGACCGCCCCGGATGATGGGGTATGTTAGCAGGTGGCGGCGTGAACACGAATCGAAAGTCTCGACCATGACGTCCTGGAAGAACTGGCGCTGGTGGTGGGATTACGCGGCGATCATCCTCGGCGCGACCATCTGCGGCGGCGCCATCGGCCTGCTGCTCGAACCCAACCACGTCGTGCCCGGAGGGATCACCGGGCTCGCCATGATCATCAAGGACCAGCTCGGGGTACCCTACGGCTCGGTCCTGATCGTGCTCAACCTGCCCTTGCTGTACTTCGGCTGGAAGTACCTCGGCGGGCGCACCATGCTGATCCGCACCCTCATCGGGGTCCTGGTCACGGCCCTGAGCATCGACCTGGTCTCGGCCAGCATCGGTCCCCTGACCGAGGACCGTCTGCTGATCATCTTCTACGGCGGCCTGTTCAGCGGCATCGGCCTGGCCCTGGTCTTCCACGGCAGGGGCACGACCGGCGGCACCGACATCCTCTCCCGCCTGATCCACCTCTGGTTCGAGACGGGCCTCGGCAGGACCATGCTCGCGGTGAACGTCCTGGTCTTCGGCCTGGCCGCCCTCATCTACGGCCTGGAACCCGCGGCGGTCGCCCTCATGGTCTCGTTCGTGATGACCAAGAGCCTCGACTCGGTGCTGCACGGCCTGGTCGCCACCCGGTCGGCGCTGGTCATCACCGAGCGACCCGAGGCCATCACCGAGGCCGTCACCCGCCACCTGCGCCGGGGCGTCACCCTCATGCGGGGCCGGGGTGGGTATACAGGCCGATCCCGCTCCATCCTCTACATCGTGGTCACCCGGTCCGAGGTGGCCCGCCTGAAGCGGCGCATCAACGAGGCCGATCCCGAGGCCTTCGTGACCATCTACTCCCCCCAGGAAGTGCTGGGGGCCAACCTGGGCGCGCGCAACCTGTAACATCTTGTTTCCTCCCATAAGCTTACATAAACCACGAGAAAAATCACCCTTGACACTCTTCCCTTTCTTATTTTAGTTTCTACACGAAATATTCTTAGACAAATGGTTTCACCTGAAAGGGAATGGGCCGCCATGTCCGAATCCAGTTCCTTCGATCTGTGGATCTTCCGCTCGTTGCGGCGGATCATGCGGGCGGTGGACATCCATTCCCGCAAGCTGTCGGCCGAGTTCATGGTGACCGGTCCCCAGCTGCTCTGCCTGCAGACCCTGCACGACGACGGACCCCTGACCACCTCGGCCCTGGCCAAGCTGATCCACCTGAGCAACAGCACGGTGGTGGGCATCCTGGACAGGCTCGAACAGAAGGAATGGATCGTGCGTCAGCGCGGCAGCGGGGACCGCCGGGTCGTCCTGGTGGACATCACCCCGGCCGGCGAGAAGTTCCTGGCCGAGGCGCCCGGCCTCCTGCAGGACCGCCTGGCCCAGGGCCTGCGTCGCCTGCCCGAGCGTGAGCAACTGGTCATCGCCCAGTCCCTGGAAACCATCGTCGACCTGCTGGAAATGGGCCAGCAGCAGGTGGCCCCCCTGCTCGAAGCAGGGCCCATCATCGAAGCGCAGACGGCTGCGGCCGAACACCCGGCCCCCGCCCCGGCGCATCCCGAAGGGAAGAGATCATGACCCCGCGCAATTCCCAGCCCCGCCTGAAAGAGGGGAATCCCACCGTCAAGGACGTGGCCCCCGAGGTCCTGGGCAGCCCCGAACTGGAGGATCTCGCCGACGTGGAGGTTCCTGTCGGGGACAAGGATCCCGTCGAGTCCGGGTCCCTCGAACACCGGGACTTCGACGAGACCCCCTTCTGGAAGCACATCCCCGCTTACGCCGGGGTGGACCGCGAGGAATTCCTGAGCGCCTCCTTCCAGATGCGCAACACGGTCACCAGCGCCAAGGACGTGCGCGAACTGCTGACCGGCCTGGTCAGCGAGGACTTCCTGGCCGACATCGAGCAGGGCCTCCACGAGGCCCCCATGAACCTGCGGTTGACGCCCTACCTGCTCAGCCTTGCCGACTGGGACGACCCCTACCCGGATCCCATCCGCATCCAGTTCCTCCCGGTGGCCTCCACCCGGCGGCCGGACCATCCCCGGCTGTCCCTGGACAGCCTGCACGAGACCGAGGACTCCCCCACCCCCGGCCTGGTGCACCGCTACCCCGACAAGGCCCTGTTCCTGCCCCTGGACGTGTGTCCGGTCTACTGCCGCTACTGCACCCGGAGCTACGCCGTGGGCGGCAGCACCGACACCGTGGACAAGGAGGGCTACAAGCCCCAGGACGAGCGGTGGAAGGCGGCCTTCGCCTACCTGGCCTCCCGGCCCGAGATCGAGGACGTCGTGGTCTCCGGCGGCGACGCCTACATGCTGCCCCCGCGCCGCCTGCGCGAGATCCTCGAGGTCCTGCTGGCCATCCCCCACATCCGGCGGATCAGGATCGCCACCAAGGGTCCGGCCGTGATGCCCATGAAGATCCTCACCGACCATCGCTGGACCGACGCCCTCTGCGAGATGGTCGACAAGGGGCGCGAGCTCTGCAAGGAGGTCTGCGTCCACACCCACTTCAACAGCACGCACGAGATCACCGACATCTCGCGGCAGGCCATGGATCTGCTGTTCCGCCGCGGGGTGAAGGTGCGCAACCAGAGCGTTCTGGTGCGCGGGGTCAACGATTCGGCCGAGGAGATGGTGCGCCTGGTCAAGCAGCTGTCCTACATGAACGTCCAGCCCTACTACGTCTACCAGCACGACATGGTCAAGGGCGTCGAGGAGCTGCGGACGCGTTTGGAGGACTCCATGGAGATCGAACGCCAGGTCCGCGGCTCGACCGCCGGATTCAACACCCCGACCTTCGTGACCGACGTCCCCGGAGGCGGCGGCAAGCGGGACCTGCACAGCTTCGACTACTACGACGAGACGACCGGGATCAGCGTCTACCGCAGTCCCGCCGTGGACGATTCCCGGGTCTACCTCTACTTCGACCCCATCGATCTTTTGCCGGCCGAAGGCCGCGCCCGCTGGGAGCAGTCGCGCGAGCACGATCGCATGATCAAGGAAGCCCTGCTGGCCTCGGGCCTCAGCGGCATGGAACTGGCGGCCCAGGACTGAGCTGCAGAAAGGATGAAGCCATCCATTCCGTTCGCATGAATGACGCCCGTAGGCGGCTGGAATCCCTGTTCGGTGGGGACCTGGGCGGCACGAGCCTGCCCCTGGCGGGCCACCGGAGGTCGGAAGCCTCCCCCGGCGACGGCGAACCCGCCGACCTGGTCCTGGACGTCCCCAACCGGCGCCTTAAACTCTACGGTCCGACCGCCGACGAGGCCAAGGAACCCGAGCTGCGCGGCTGGAAGGACGGCCTGCGCACCTGCGCCGACCTGTACACCAAGCTGACCGTCTACGCGCGGCCCGGCGACGAGATGTCCTGGGTCACGGCCGGCTACCTCCACGAAGGAATCATCCAGGGGTTCTTCGCCGACGGCGACGACGCCCACATCTGGGCCGCCTTCGGCGACGAACAGCGCAGCGATGCTCCGCGGGACGCGGAGCACGATCGGATCGTCCAGATCGCGGCGGCCAAGGATCCCATCCAGCCCGAACCCGCCCCGGGATTCTTCTGCCACCGTGCCGATCCCCCGCATGCGCCCGCCATCGCCGAATTGATGGACGCCACCTTCGCCGACTATCCCACCCCCATCGCCCCGGAGATCATCCGGGACCAGATCGCCGAGGGAACCCATGTCTTCCGCTTCATGGTGGATGAGACCGGATCGGTGGTGGCCTCGGCGTCGGCCGAGATCGACCACCCCCGCGCCTCGGCGGAGATGACCGACTGCGCCACCCGACCCGACCAGCGGGGCAGCGGGCACATGGCCTACCTGCTGCACCGGCTGGCCCGCGACGTGAAGCGCGACCTGGGCATCACGGACCTCTACACCCTGGCCCGCGCGGACGAGGTCGGCATGAACTGCGTCTTCGGGAAGCTGGGCTACCGCTGGACCGGGCGGCTGATCAACAACTGCCGCATGCCCAACGGCTGGGAATCCATGAACATCTGGTGCAGGAATCCCGGCATCGAATCCGCAGCGGGCTCAGCCGGATGACCCTGCTCGACAACATCATCTTCATCGTCTACCTGGCCGGCGTCATGGCCGTCGGCGTCTACCATTTCCGCCGCAACGAGAACCTCGACGACTACTACGTCGGCAGCCGCAGCATGGGCTGGTCCCACGTGGGGATGTCGGTCGTGGCCACCGACGTGGGCGGAGGATTCTCCATCGGGCTGGGCGGGCTGGGGTTCGCCATGGGCCTGTCCGGCGCCTGGCTCCTGTTCACCGGACTGGTGGGGGCCTGGCTGACGGCCGTGGTCCTCATCCCCCGGGTCAAGGGCCTCGACCGCGACCTCGCCCTGTTCACCTTTCCCGACCTGCTCCGCTGGCGCTACGGCGACCGGACCGCCCTGATCGCCGCGGTGATCTCGGGCATCGGCTACCTCGGCTTCACAGGCGGTCAGATCCTCGCCGGGGCCAAGCTGGCCTCGGCCACGGTGTTCCGCACCGCGCCCTTCGGGCTGGACCCCCTGCAGTTCGCCCTCTTCGCCATCGCGGGCATCACCATCAGCTACACCGTGGTCGGCGGCCTGAAGGCCGTCATCTACACCGACACGGTCCAGTGGATGATCCTGCTGGGCGGCCTCCTGTTCCTCGCCATTCCCGTGGGGCTTCACGACGTGGGCGGCTGGGCAGCGATGAAAAAGGCCCTGCCGGCGGCGCACTTCGATCCCTTCCACATCTCGCCGACCTTGATCGTCAACTGGGCGGTCACCATCATCCCCATCTGGTTCGTGGGCATGACCCTGTACCAGCGCATCTACGCCTGCAAGGACGTCCGCGAGGCGCGCAAGGCCTGGTACCTTGCCGGGCTGCTCGAGTACCCGTTGATGGCCTTCAGCGGCGTGATCCTGGGCATGGCCAGCCGCGTGCTGTTCCCCGACGTGGATCCCGAGATGGGACTGCCCCTGCTCATCGCCGACGTGCTGCCCGCCGGGGTGGCCGGCCTGGTGATCGCCGCCTACTTCTCGGCCATCATGTCGACGGCCGACAGCTGCCTGATGGCGTCCTCCGGCAACTTCGTCAACGACCTGGCCGCCCGGCTGCTGCCCTGGGCCAGCGGCGACCGCGCCCAGATGCGGCTGTCCATGCTGGTCACCGCCCTGGTCGGTCTCGCGGCCGTCCTGCTGGCCTCCCGCTTCCAGTCGGTGCTCGACGCCATCCTCTACGCCTACGCCTTCATGGTCTCGGGATTGTTCATTCCCACCCTGGGGGCCTTCTACCTGCGCCGGGGAGGGCCCGCCGCCGCCATCGCCTCCATGCTGGCCGGAGGCACCACGGCCCTGGTGCTCATCATCGGGGGCTGGTCCCTGCCCTGGGACCTCGACGCGGCCTGTTTCGCCCTGCCGCTGAGCCTGGTGGTCTTCCTCGTGGTCGGCCGGTTCGAGGCGGCCCCCGAAACGTGACCGGGGATTGCGGCTTGCCAAGTTCCTACCGATTCATGGAGAATGCACCCGTTGCCCCCAGTCCCCGAACCTGGAGGAAGATCATGAAGAAGTTCCTGATCCCCGCCGCCCTGCTCGCGGCGATCCTGGCCCTCGCCCTGCTTTCCGGCTGCGGCGGCGGCGACGCGAACGCCCAGTCCTGTTCGACCTGTGGAATGAAGGTGGCCGATGCCGATGCCAAGACCATCGAGGGCAAGGTCTACTGCTCGGCCTGCGCCGGCAAGATCCAGCCCGCGGTCGATGCCGTGGCCGTCCACGACTGCGACGGCGGCTGCGGCATGACGGCCGTGCCCGAGGCCCAGATGACCGAAGTGGACGGCAAGTGGTTCTGCAAGGGCTGCCTGGCGAAGATCGAGGCCGAGAAGACCGCGGAGCACCCGGAACATCCAGGCACCGATGGCCACGATCACTGAGCGATTGTTACCGAGATCAGCAAAGCCCGGGGCCATGCGCCCCGGGCTTTTTGTACCATGCGGAGGGTTTGAGTCTTGGAGGAGAAGGGCCGGGCCGTGATACTTCTGCGATCGAAATAGCCTCATATGAGGCAGTTTTGCACCTCTCGGACAAAAATTCCATCAATGTTTCAAGGGCAAGCGGCTGCCCATTGGGGACAGGACTTGGTCAATACTGCGCCGCTACCTCCACAGTGCCTTCAGATCCCCCCAGGAGGTCGTTTCGGACCCCACCGGACCGTTGGCCATCGGCTGAAACAGCACCGTGGCATGCAGGCTGGGATCGTCGTTGCCGTCCCAGATCCACTCGGCCACCTGAGCAGCATCTGTCGTACCCCAGTAGTTCCGGGTGAAATCATGAACGACGGGACCGTATATCTCCGCCTGATATCGCAAATAAATCGCATATGACCCACGAGTGATTATGTGACTATCATGGACTTCGACAGGTCCGGAATTCTGGAAATAAAAGGGAGAATATCCAGCGTAGAATTCTGTCCCGCTGGCAAAAGAGATCCATCATCTGACACATAGACCGAACCCCAGTCGCCGTCAATAACGGAATCAAAAATGTCCAAATGCGGTGCAACTGCCGTCAACGCCACCCCATAATTAGTGAAATCGTGAAAATAACAACTATAAAGAACACCGCTAGCCCCCGCAGCCAACTGCAGGGCCACGCGCGCATTCTTCATTTCACAATCAATGATATTGACGTTGTCGACAGTGGCCAAATAGGACTCAACTCCGTCAAATTCACAGTTCTCGATAATCATATCCGAGCCGTAACCCACTACATAAAAGCCAAATGATCCAATTGAGTTCGAAGACATTCTGCAATTCCGGATCAGTCCCCCAGATACGTCCGACTGCCAAATGATACCCATTCCTCGGTTGCCCACAAACTCGCAATCCTCAATAAAAACGGGACCATTGGTCACATGAATCCCGTCGTAGCAATTCCGGAAAGTGATCCCCTGGATATACCGCTCACTCCCTTCCAGCCACACTAAACACTTGGGGGAAAAAGTCGCCCGACTACCGAAATAGGTCGTCGGCCCCAAAATGGTTTGGGATGCACCCGCGCCGATGATCGTCAATGCCGGCACATGAACATAGGCACACACATCCACGTCCCAGGCATAGCCGGGGATGTACGACGGTATCAGTTGAGTGAATTCCCCCGGCCCGATCAGCAGGGTGTCACCGGAGGCCACCGCATCCAGGGCCGGCTGGATCTCCACAAAATCCCCGCTGCCATCCTGCATCACGGTGATCGTGGCGGCATGCCCCGGCGACGAGATGGCCAAGCAGAAGATGGCCAAGCTTAAAACGGCCATGGCTACCACGAAACATCCGCTCGGGAATGCAGGAATGGGTTTGAATCTCATGTTCCGCCTCACGGTCGAGGATACCCGCTGGAATATTCCTCCTGTGATTATACCACGAAAAGCCCGCCGGGGGGCCGCGCCCCACGAAACGGCCGCCGAACCCGCAGAGCCCGGCGGCCGCACAACACCATCGAATGATGATCGCGACCTACTTCACCAGGCACACCCTCGCCACGGCCCGGTTCCCCTCGCCCACCACCCGCGCGAAGTAGACGCCGCTGGGCAGCGAGCGGCCGGCCTGGTCCGCGCCGTCCCACTCGACGACGGGACCGGCGGCCTCGAGCACCCGCACCTGCCGGCCCTTCGCGTCGTGGATACGGATCTGCGCGCCGCCGGGGACCGAACCCTCCACCGTGAAGCTCAATCGTGCGTTGAAGGGATTGGGCCAGGCCCGCAGCCGCACAGCGGCGGTTTCTCTGCCGGGCACCGAAGATAGGCCCAAAGGAATTTCAACATATTCGGCGGCCTCCAGGTTCCCGTCGCCGTCGCCCGCAGGCGCCTGACCGGCCAGCGCACCGCCGTCCGCAGTGGCGTAGACCGCGGCCGCGACCCACACCGAGGCCGGCCAGCCGCCGGGGAACAGGGCGTCCAGGTCGACCGCGCCTTCGAGGACGACGCCCGAGCCCTTGACCAGGGACGGCGTGTCCAGGACCGTCTGCGCCGCGTCGAACCAGCCCGTCCAGCCGTTGTCGTTCTCCCGGGCCAGAAAACGCAGCCACGGCGCGGTCTGTCCGGCCTTGGCCCACGGCGCAGCGACCGCGCCCGCGGACGACTCGCCCAGGAACAGGAAGGCGTCATTGCCCGCCGCAGCGGCGGGAGCATCGGTGGCGAGATAGAGCCAGCCGTCCCGCACATCGGCGTATACGTTCAGGGACCCGGCAGCCACGGCTCCAACGTCCTCGTCCAGCACGCCGTCCATGACGAACGCCTCGTCGCCGCCTCCGCCGCCGCCGTCCCCCGTCCCCACGTACACGTGCTGGATGGGCGTGCGTTTGACGTTGCCCTGGGCGTCCTCGGCCTCGACGTAGTAGTCCAGCAGCACGTCGCTGTAGCCCGACAGCTCGAGCCAGTACTGGTCGGCGATGTGTACCGGAAGCACCGTCAAATCCACACCGGGGATGTCCCAGGGCTCGCCCGACGGCATGACGCGATGGTTCATCGGCACGGGCAACCACGCGCTCACCCCCGCGCCGCCGGCGTAGGTCTCGTTCACGGTGGTCACAGGGTCGTTCACGCCGTCCGTGTCCTCGCGCACCATCAGCTCGACGCGCGCCAGGCCCGAGACGTCGTGGGCGAAGGTCCAGACGTGGAAGGCCGAGGTCATCGCCGCGCCCTCGCCCGAGGGCCAGCCCCACAGGCTGCCGCCGCCGAAGCCGCCGGGATTCCAGGGCAGCCGCTGGGGCAGCCACACCGTGGGCGCGGTGAGGTCGGCGCCGCCAGCGATCACCGGGTCGGCCAGGGCGACGGCCTGATTGCAGGCCAGGGTCGCCTTGATCTCCATGTCCAGCGACGAGCCGTAATACATGTAGCCGCTCTCGTAGCCGGCCAGCAGGAAGTGCCAGGCGCGCTCGGCCGAGTTGGCCCCGGACAGCGGGTCCACGACCTTCGCCGGATCCACGCTGCCGATGATCTGCGCGGCGGTTTCCACGCGGTTCTGGGCGGCCGTCAGGACGGCCCAGTTGCGCTCGTCCTCGGCCCAGCCGCCGGGGATGTCGAACTGCCCCGAGGCGTCCACCAGGGGCCAGTTCCAGTTGATGAACTGGGGCGAGCCGAAGTCGCCGTCGGCGTTGACCCAGCCGCCGTCCTCCACGTGGACGACGTCGCCCAGGGGCACCGGATGCTGCGCCAGGTACGTCTCCACGGTGGTCGGCGTGTATCCCGAAGCGGCCGCGCTGTGAGCGAACTGCGTCACGTTCTCGTTGTAGTAGCTGTAGCCGCCGCTCCAGGCGTTGTCGCCGTCGTGGGCGAACAGCACCAGCATGGGCCGCCCAGGGTCGTTGGCTGCGGCGATGGCGTCGATGCCCCCGGTCCCGAACAGGCCGTAACCCTCCTCCCAGCCCATGGCGTTGGCGGCCGGAACGACCACCAGGCTGCTGATCGATCCGTCACGGGGATCGACGTGCTGCGCCCGGTGGGGCGTGAATCCGAACGGATAGGGGATCTTCAGGGTGACGCCGCGCGAGATGGTGTGGCTGGTCCAATCGGCCTGGTCGGGGTTGACCATGTCCGCCCGGTTGGGCGGATCGCAGTTGTCCAGGTTCGCCTGATAAGGATAGTTGCCGCAGGCGCGGGCGAGGTGCAGGTCAGGCACGATGGTCCAGGTCACCCCGGCGTCCACCAGGGCGGGGATCATGCGCTCGCTGAAGCACATCTCGGCCGGGAAGAACCCGGTGCTGACCGCGCCGGGGCCCCAGGCCCGGTTCCAGATCGCGCGGGCGCAGGCCAGCTCCATGGCCAGGGCGTTCTCGTCGAGCAAAGGACCGATGGCGTGATGGAAGCCCACCAGCACCGGATCGAGCCGCCGCTTGCCCGCCGAAGTGGTCCAGCCCATGGCCGTGCGGTAGTACGAGTACCAGTTGGACGCGTAGCGCCCCCCGTTCCAGCCCGCATCGCCCAGGCTGAAGACGTTCTCGATCAGGGCGCCCGCGAACGAGACCTGGGCGCCGGCGTCGGGCAGGTCCAGAACCGAAGCGATGGCGTCCTTGGGATACCACTGGTAGTCGGCGACCCGGTCGTCCTTGTTGAAGATGTCGAACTCGTCGTTCTGGCTGTGGCCGAGGGTGATGGTCTCGTAGGCGGTCTCGTACCGGCCGGGGGTCCAGACGCTTTCATCCGGCCAGTAGATCGGCTGGTGCATGTGCCACAAATAGGTGGTGTGCACGCCCGTGGCGGCCGGGGCTGCCCCGGCCGCGAGGATCAGGAGACCTGTGGTCACCAAGATGAGCAGAACGGCCGGGGCCGGGTTCGAGGTTCGGCGCAGCATCGTTGTCCTTCCGGGTTGTGGCGTGCCGAAGCCCGGACGGTTCCCTCCACTCCTGGCCGCAGGAGTGGGCGGACTCGTCCGGGCTTCCATTCTACCACAGCGGCGGCCGCCTGTCCTCCCGTCGGGATCAGCGGGACCCGCTTCCCACCGGTTCGGGCGGGAAGGCTTCCTCCCACCGGCGCTGCAGGTCCTCCATTCGGGCCTTGGCCTGCAGCCGGGCCACCTCGGCCTCGGCGGGAGTCCTGGCGGCCTCGATGGCCTTCAGTCCTTCCTCCAGGGTCCGCTGCAGCCGCTGGAAATGCTGATCGCGCGCTTTGTTGGCATCCATGACCACGCAGTCCTTCCTTCGCGTTGGGGGGCCGGACGGGTCCGGCGTCGTTCCGGTTCATCCGTCATGATGCAGGATGCGTACCCCCTGGACGGCCTCCTTCAGGGTCACGCGGTCGGAATGATCTGCCCTCGAAGTGGACGGTCTGGACGGGAACTCGTGCGGAAAACTCCCGGATATCCGGGGCGGATGCCCTGGAAGGGAAAATCCTGCCGCTTCGCGGCGCCTGGCGGTGATCAGGCCTCGGCTTCCAGGGCGGCGGATTTCCCGGCCTTGTAGGCGGCCCGAAGTTTGACAGTGAAGGTCGTCCCCTGACCAGGAGCCGACCGGGTCAGCTCGATCTCCCCGCGCCAGCGGTGGAGGATCTCCCGGGAACGGAAGAGGCCCTGCCCCCCGCCCGGCCTGCTGCTGAACCGCCCGCTGAAGACCCGTTCGTGCTGCGCCGGATCGATGCCCGCCCCCGTGTCGGAGAATTCCAGGCTGATCTCCTGGCCCGATCTCCGGAAGACAACGGCGATCACCCGCCGCTTGCCGTCACGCAGGGCCCTGATGGCGTTGTCCAGGAGGTTGACCAGGATGTGGCGCAATTCCGCGGTGTCGATGAGGCAGCGCAGGTCCACACCCGGCTCCGGCGGCTGCACCTCGACCCGGATGCCCGCCCGTTTCAATTCGACCTCACCCACCACAAGCATGCCCTGGAGCATGCGGACCGGATCGCAGGCGAAATAGTCCCGCAGGGCGGTCCACAGACCCAGGAACCCTTCCTCGATCTGCTCCACGTCCCGGGCCAGATCCGGCTGGTAGGCGGCGATCCGGGCCACCGTCAGGTCGGACCCGTCCAGGTCGTTCAGCTTTCCCACCAGCGAGGCCAGGGAGCGCCGGGCCGTGAAGACCAGATCCGGCGCGAAGGTTTCTCCCTCGGCCCGGCGCAGGATGTTCTGCAGCCGCGGCAGGTCGGCCTCGTGGAACTCCCGCATGAGAGCGTGGATCCTCGTGCGCAGGTCGCTCCCCTCGCCCAGTTCGGTGGCATAGGCTTCCATCAGCCAGACCAGGCGGCGCAGCCCCTTGCTGGCCTCCATCAGGCGCTCGTGCTTGACGTCGTCCAGTTCCTGCCACACGCGGAACAGGACCTCGCGATCCACGGTCGTCTGGGGCGTCCGGACCTCCGCATCCCGCGCCGCCGCCGCCCGTCCCAGACGGCGCCCCCAGAAGAACACGCCCATCAGCGCCGCGGCCAGGCCCAGGCCCATCCCGGCCCGCAGGAGGATCCGACCCCAGGCCATGGGTCTCTTCGTCAGCTTGAACATCCACTGGGATCTGGTCTGATTGCCGACCAGGACCTTTTCGCCCGTTCCCGAATCCCAGAGGAAGACGAATTCCCTGGGCATACGGCTGGGATCGGGATACACGGCCAAGGTGTTCAGATCCGTGTCGAGGACCAGGAGGTTGCTGCCGGTGTCGTGGTCCACGATCAGCTCGGGGCCCGGCTCCGGCAGCAGGTCCATCAGGCCCAGCACCTCGCACCTCGGCTCGTCCGACAGGGCCTCGGCGTCCCGGACCAGGGTGCCGTCCTCGTAGAGCAGCCGGTCGATGGTCCCGTTATTCGACCCCACGAACAGCCAGGAGGTGCCGGGGCGGGGGCCGGGCACGACCTCCACCCCGAAGTACCAGGAGTGGCCCCGCCGCTGGGCCAGGACCTCGCGCGAGGGCCAGTCCCAGATGGTCAGCTTGTCCCCGGCCCCGGGGGCGCCGCTCAGGTTGGAGGTGAGGATCTCCAGGGTGCCGTCGCCGTCGACGTCTCCCAGGTCCACGTCCCCGGAATAGAAGGCCGGACCGATTTCCTTCCTCCACAGCAGCTGCCCGCCGGTGTTCAGGACGAAAAGGTACGCGTGGTCGTCGCTGGTCCCGTTGATCCGCTCCCCGCCCAGATTGTCCGGCGGATGCCCGTAGAAGATGATCTCCTGCTGTCCGTCACCGTCCAGATCGGCCTGATGGTACGATTCGGGATTCACGTTGGGGCCACAGAGGAATTCCCAGATCGATTCGCCCGTCCGGGGATCGACCGCCAACAAGCCCCGGGGATAGGCGTCGTACCCGACCATCCTGGCCAGGATCAGGGCCTCCCGCCCCAGCCCCTCATCCTCCCCCAGGACACCCATGGCCAGGTACCGGCCGTCCCACACCCCGTCCTGGCGCCGGTCGGGGCCCTTGGGCAGATCCCCTCCGGACACGATCTTCCCCTCGAGGCCGTCGATCACCAGGAATCGCCAATCGATCCCGCCGGGCGTGCAGATCGTCAGGAAGATCTCCTCGACCCCGTCGCCATCGATGTCCCTGGCGACCCCGAGCAGGGACGACGAGTCCCGCAGGACCCAGCCGGGTTCGAAATTGACCTGCCAGACCGGCTTGAGGTAGCCGTCCTCAAGTTCGAAACCCAGGATGTGGTCGGTATCGCAGGTTACCAGCTCGTCGATGCCGTCCCCGTCGATGTCGGCCATCAGGTCGGCGAGGTTCCGGCCCGATCCCTCGGCCACCGGGGCGTGGTGGAAGACCCGGAACTCGTAGGGAGCCCTGGCGGGATCGAGTTCGAGCCGCCTCGCCGTGGCAGGGGTGACAAGGCATGAAAGGTAAAAAAACAGAAGTCCCAGGGCCGCGAACAGAGGCCGGGGCGAAGCAGCTAATTGCAGCATGGCTCCTGGGCGAGAGGAAAGATGCCGGGTCGATTCCGGGTGACTGACATAATCATATCACAAGCTTCGAAATGGGGTCAAGCCAGCTCGCTTTTTCCTTCCCCGACAACCGGAACGATCGTTTCGGCCTCGGTCTGCGCCAGGATCACTCCGGCCAGCATCAATCCCGCCCCCGCCAGACCGCGGAGGCCAAGGTTCTCCCCCAGGATCAGCCAGCCCCCGACCGCGGCGAAAACGGCCTCGAAGCTGAGGATGATGGCGGCCGGAGCCGGGCGGGCGTGCCTCTGGCCGACCACCTGCAGCGTGTAGGCCACGGCGACCGACATCAGGCCCGCATAGAGGATGGGAACCGCGGCGGACCGGATGGCACTCCACCCCATGGTTTCGAACATCAGGGCCCCGACCAGGCTCAGGACCGAGCAGGCGGTGAACTGCAGCAGGGCGATGTCGAGGACCCCGATCCGCTCCACCAGCTTCCCGACCAGGATGACGTGGGCCGCCCAGAACACCGCCCCCACCAGGACGAGCCCGTCCCCCAGGGCGATCCCCACCAGGCCCCTGGCGCTCAGCAGGTACAGGCCGGCCGCGGCCAGGAGGGCGCCGGCCCAGACCGCCCTGCCGCACCGCTGGCCCCAGACCAGGCCGAGGATCGGGACGAGGACCACGTAGAGGCTGGTGATGAAGCCGGCCTTGCCCGCCGTGGTGTAGACGACCCCGACCTGCTGGAGCGTCGATCCGCCGAAGATGAGCAGCCCGGCCAGCAGCCCACCCTTGAATGTCTCCAGCCGTCCCGCACGGGTCCCGTCCGGCGGGGGCGCCGCACGCCCCCTCCGCTTCAGGAGCAGGGCCAGGGGGACCAGCGCCGCGGCCCCCAGGGCGAAGCGGATGGCGTTGAAGGTCAGGGGGCCGAGATGGCGCATGCCGACCCTCTGGGCGACGAAGGCGAAGCCCCAGATGGCGGCGGCGAGCAACAGGACGAGGTGGGCGCGGCGGCGTTGGGCGTTCATGACGCAAAGGATAAGCGGCGCCCCTGCGGCCGCCAAGGGGGATGATGCCGGACCGGGGCCCGGCCACCCCTCATGAAACGGCGCGCCGACCCGGGTGGGGTCGGCGCGCCGCAGGATCCCAGGCGGGAGGGCTCCCGGCTAGCGGAAGAATCCCTTGACCGTGCCGAAGCTGGTCCCGGCGGCGTCCACCGGATCGCAGGGCATGGAGGGGAAGTCCCCGGCCAGGTAACCGAAGCAATGGTTCTGGCCGAACTTGTCCACCAGGGACAGCAGGTCCTCGTCCACCGGGGCGGGGGGCAGGTGGCTGTAGAAGACCAGGGTCATGGTCCCCACGTTCGCGGGTTCGCAATCCTGGCCCTCGACGGGTTCGAACTTCAGCAGGATGCCCTCCACATCGGGGATGCTGGGATCCCCGTCGCATTCCAGGAAGGCGTTGTAGTTCACGGTGCATCCGTCCTCGCCGGGGCCGCTGCCCATGGGATTCGCCCAGGTCAGGGCTTCCACGAAGTTGTCGCAGGTGCAGGTCCCGCCGGGGATGTCCATCAGCAGGTTGGCGTGGCTCAGGGCGTACGGGGTGCCGGTGTCCCAGTCCAGGACCAGGGTGTACTGCCAGGCCGGCAGCAGGGGATCGTCGATCCGCTGGGAAGTGATGACTCCGGAAATTTCGCATTCCCCGGCGAATGCGCCGCCTGCGGCAAGGGTGATCAGCAAGGCCATCGTCAACAGTGTCTTCATGGTGCTCTCCTTGGGTTGCTATTCGGCACAGTCCGGATGATCCGGCCTCGTGTTCCAGCCATTGAGCTTGATGAATGATTATATCACCAGGCTCCATGAAATGTCAATTTTTCTTGCCGATCGGGATAATAGTTGCGAAATTGAAAGCGCCCCCGTTCCGGGGGCGCATAACAACTTGAAAATCAGCGATTTACCGGAAGATGCCCTTCACCGAGCCCCAGTTCACGGCTTCGCTGTCCACCGGGTCGCAGTCCATGCCGGGGAAGGACCCGGTCAAGTTCCCGAAGCAGTACTGACCGGCGAACTTGTCGACCAGGGAGAGGATCTCCTCGTCCACGGGGACCGGGGCGAGATCCGAGTAGAACACGAAGGTGGCGGTGCCCACGTTGTCGGGCTCGCAGCCGTCCTCGTAAGGCTCGAACTTCAGCAGGATCCCCGTCACGTCCGGAATGCTGGGATCTCCGTTGGCGGTCAGCTCGGCCTGGTAGTGGACCGTGCAGCCGCCGTTGCCGTCGGAGGAGCCGATGGGATCGCCCCAGGACAGGATGCTGGAGAAATCGGCCTGGGTGCAGTTGCCGCCCACCGCATCCAGCAGAAGGTCCATGTGGCTCAGGTCGAAGCGGACGTCGTTGTCCCAGGTCACCGTCAGGGTGTAGACCCAGGCCGGGCCGAACGGATCCGGATTCTCCACGGCCTCGATGTTCCCGCCGATGAAGCACTCAGCCTGGGCTGCGAAAGGCAAAAGAAGCAAGAGCAAGCTTGCCGTCATGAGCGAGAAGCGTTTCATGGTGACCCCCCCGAAAGCAAAGGAAAAAAACAAGGTGGCATGTTGGAGCCAAGAGACTATCAAAAATGAATGTTAATCGCAACAGAATTCATTCGAAAAGCATTGAAAAATTACAAATTGATTTCACCCATGCAATCACCGCACCAGATTCATCCTGCAGGAAACGGATTCGCCGGCGTTTCCTGGGGTCTTCAGGAATCCCAGGTAGGTTCCGCTCGGGACGGGCCGTCCCGCGGCGTCCAGACCGTTCCATTGGGTGGAATGGGATCCCGCCGGCAAATCCTCCCAGGTCCAGCCGGTGATGCTCCGGCCGCGCAAATCGACGATCTGCAGGCTCGCCGGTCCCGGTTCCTTCAGGAAGAAACGGATGGTCGTCAGCGGATTGAAGGGATTCGGGAAGGCCCCCAGCCCAGACGCCGGCGCAGGAACCGAGGCCTTGTCGGCGGCCCCGTCCACCTGCTTGATGATGAGGGACTCCACCCCCGCGGGCATGGTCAGGGTGACGGACCCGACGTCCTGCATGCTGGGGACGATCACCCGTCCATCCCCGGCCCGCAGGATCCCCAGGTCCACGCACCAGGGCAGCAGTTCCGGATTCCAGGCGAGCGTGACGGCCCCGGCCGCGGTCCGGCGGACCGTGACCTCCCACTGCAGGATCTCGTCCCAGGGGCTGGTCAGATCGCGAAGCAACCGCCGGCCCCCGCGGTTCAGCCAGGCGGATGGCTCGACTCCGCCAGGAGGCGCGGGAGGTGCGAGTTGATCCCACAGGACATCGAGCCCGTCCTTCGCCGAGGGACCAACCCCGAACATCATGCCCGCGGTCACGCCGGCGCCGTCCCCCACGGCCAGGGGGATCCGCCAGCGCTCGAGCCAGGGGGCGCCGTCGTCGCGGGGCGGGCCGGGAGCGTCCTCGCCCCACAGGAATGCGGCATGATCGAAGCGCAGGACGAGGCCGGGTTCGAGAGCTGCGATCCAGCACCCGGTCCCGGGTTCCAGGGTGCCGACCGAAATGCAGGGGGCACCATCCTGCGCATGACCGAAGACGCCGCCGTGAACCAGGCCCAGCTTGACCGCACCCCAGAAGGGGTGGGACGCGCCGTCCTGCACCACCTCGACGTCTTCCAGGTCGCCGGGAAACCACAAGGGGGAGCCGACGAGGTTCCAGCCTGCCTGCAGGGGAACCTCCACGGGTGAGATCGCCCGTTCGCCCGGCGGGACCCAGGTGAAGGGACCGGGGCTCTCGATCCACCATCCCGAGCCCGCGGCCACCGGTTCCCCGGGGGACAGTTCTTCATAGCCGAAGCCGTCCACGAACCCGAAGACCTTCGTTCCCGGAGGCGCCTGGTCCAGCAGGACGTCGGCCAGGGTGGCCAGATCCGGAGGCGGCACGCGCGGGAACCCGAGCAGGGAATACCCGGCCGGGACCGGAATCTCGACAGGGGCCGGAGGCGGCAGCGCCGGGCCTCCCACCAGGATCTCGAAACGGTGCAGGCCGCCACCGGGAATGAAGGTGTGCGCGAGGGAAGGCTGCAGATCGTGGACGATCCCCGTCACCAGGTCCAGCAGGGCCAGGTTGACCTCCGGGATCGGCAGGAACGAAGGGGCGAACGTGAGGTTGACCGGCCCGGTCTGGTCGGTCTCCACCACAAGCGGCCATCGCGCCCGGTCCAGGGCGGGATCGAACGGTGCGCGCAAATCGACCCCGTAACGCCAGCCCAGGGGCCAATCCGGGTGTTCGAGATCCAGTTGCAGAAAGCCGGTCGGCGGGGGAGCGGGACGGGGAGCGTCCAACGCGCCGTCGAACCCGTCGGTGGCGCCGACCTCGGTGCCGATGAGAACCCCGGCGTCGGTCAGGGCCCCCGACGATCCGGCCACCGTCAGGGTGAACCCCTCCGGGGTCCTGGGCATGAGCAGGACGTCGAATTCCCTGGCCCCCGGGGACTGGGAAAATTCCACGACCGGATTGCGGAGCAGGTTCCTGCGCCGTCCCGTGACGACGTCCTGCAGGATCAGCCGCCATGCGGCGGGGTCCACCAGATCATGGGAAAAGTCCAGGGTGACCGCGCCCTGCTGATCGGTCTCCAGACGCAGGCGCCAGCGCCGCCAGACCGCCCCATCTGCCACCGGAGCCTGGATGTCCCGCAGGTAGCGGTGGCCCAGGGGCCAGTCGGGGTGGGGGAAGTAGACGCTCAGATACCGGGCGGGGGGCGGGGCGGGTTCAGGGGCATCCAGGGCCGGATCGAAGCCGATCCCGGCCCCTTCCTCGAGACCCAGGACGTTGCCGAGTTCCTGGAACTCCCCCAGGACCGCATCCACGGTGATCCGCACCGGGGGGGTGGCGGTCCCGAGCGCCGGCCCGGCGGCGGACAGGACCAGCCCGGTCAGAAGCACCAACGGCAGGGATGGGCGGACCGGGGATTGCCTCCCGGAGAACCTCGGGGCCAACTGTCGTCCCTTCAAAGTTGAGAACCTGAACCCCATCCCATAATTAAACCACAAATCCGCAGCGATTTCTACCATCCAGCCCTTTCCCGGCCGCGAATCCCGGGGCCATGGGGCCACCAGGAAGGTGACGGGGCGGCGTTCCCGTGCTAGGATCCCGTCCGGTCGACCCCAAGGGCAAGGAGCGGTTGGCATCTTCCCCATGCGCATGCACAGTTCCCACGTCGTCGCCCCCGCGCTGGTCCTCGTAGGGATTCTCCTTCACGAGGCGCCCGCAGCGGGCGCCTTCCCGCGGCCTGCCATCGCCTTCGAGCCGCGGCAGTACCTTTGTGCGGCCGTGGCCGTCCCCCCGGTCATCGACGGGTCCCTGGACGATTCCGCATGGGACGCCGCTCCCTGGAGCGACCCCTTCGTGGACATCGAGGGTCCCGCCCGGCCCACGCCCCGGTTCGCCACGCGGGCCAAGATGATCTGGGACGACCGCTTCTTCTACGTCGGCGCCGAGCTCGAGGAACCCCATCTGTGGGCCACACTTCGCGAGCGGGATTCGGTCATCTACCACGACAACGACTTCGAGGTCTTCATCGATCCCGACGGCGACAACCACCTCTACTACGAGCTGGAGATCAACGCCCTGGGCACCGAGTGGGACCTGTTGCTGGTCAAGCCTTACCGCGACGGGGCCCCCGCGGTGAATGCCTGGGACATCCAGGGCCTGAGGACGGCCGTCAGCCTGGAAGGAACCCTGAACGATCCCCGGGACGCGGACGCGGGCTGGTCGGTGGAGATCGCCATCCCCTGGGCCGTGCTGGCCGAATGCGCCGGCCGGCCCTCCCCGCCCCGCCCCGGCGACGTCTGGCGGGTGAACTTCTCGCGGGTCCAGTGGGATCTCGAGGTCGAGGACGGGGCCTACGCCAAGCGCCTCGCCGCCGGGGGCCGTCCCCTGCCCGAGCACAACTGGGTCTGGTCCCCCCAGGGTCTGATCGCCATGCACTACCCCGAGATGTGGGGCGAGGTGATGTTCATGGCCGGCCGTGAGGCCGGCCCGTTCGACGGTTCCCCCGAGCACCTCAGCATCGCCGACGCCCAGGCATTGATGCCCCTCTACTACGCCCAGCGCGAGCACCACGAACGCCACGGCAGCTTCGCCGGGTCGCTCGGTGAACTCGTCCCCCTCGATCCCGGCCTCGTCTTGCTGGAGGATCCTCCGCGCTCCCGGCTGCGGATGCACGGCCAGGACGATCTGTTCCACGCCGTCCTGACCACCGCAAACGGTTCATTCACCATCGACAAGACCGGACGGCTGGTGCGCGCTCCCCTCGAGGGCGTTCCTGGACCCGCCGGAGAAAGTGGCGTCAGACCATGACGTTCCGCCGCCGCGGGACGGGGCCCTTGCTGAGCCGGCACGACATCCCGGCCATGCCCCCGCACATCACCGATCCCAGCAGCGTCTTCAACCCCGGGGCCGTCATGCTGCCCCAGGACGACGGTTCCCCGGGGCGCGTGATCCTGCTGCTGCGCGTCCAGACGCGTGGACGCCGGACCTTCACCGTGCCGGCGGCCACCCGGCCGGGCAAGCCCTTCCGCATCGCCGAGCACCCCGTGGAATTCGTGGGCCTGCAGGATTCCTGGAGCCCACTGGGCATGCCGGCCATGCGCGTCTTCCACGTCTACGACCCCCGCATCACCATGCTCGACGGGGAACTCCTGGTCACCACGGCCGTGGACACCGAGGGCGGCTGCCGCCTGGCGATCTGGCGCGCCGCCGGATCCCGCGCCGGGGATTTCGCGGGACTGGAGAGGCTGGAACTCATCGGCTTCGTCGGCGACCACGACACGCGCAACGGCGTGCTGTTCCCCGTCCGCCAGGACGGCCGTTACCTGCTCCTGGAAAGGCCGAACAAGAAGATCCACCGTGACATGCCGGCCACCGGGGACGCCATCGTCCTGAGCAGTTCGCCGGACCTGGTCCACTGGCGCCCCGAGGGCGTGGTCCTGAAGGGCCGCCCCCACTTCTGGGACGAGCTGATCGGCTCGGGGCCGCCGCCCGTGTTCACGGAGCATGGCTGGCTCCACCTCTACCACGGCGTGGCCACGCACTTCCAGGCCGCCAACATCTACCAGGTGGGCGCCGTCCTGCTGGACCGCGACGACCCCACCCTGGTCCTGGCCCGGACGGACGAGAACCTCCTGGAGCCCCGCGAGCTGTGGGAGCTGACCGGGCAGGTCCCCAACGTCGTCTTCCCCTCGGGGATGTTCCTGGCCGAGAGCCGCGTCCACCTCTTCTACGGCGCAGCCGACACGACCGTGGGCTATGCGGTCTCGTCCCTGGACCGGCTCGTGGCCGCCTGCAGACCCGTGAAGCGCCGGGCCGAAGGGGAGTGACGTGGTGGCGCCCCCCCGCCGCGCCTTCCTGGTGTCGCACACCCACTGGGATCGCGAGTGGTACCGGACCCGGCACCGCTTCCACGTGGACCTGGTGGCCGCGGTGGATCGCATCCTCGACGCGCTGGACGGCGATCCCGCCTACCGGCACTTCGTCCTGGACGGGCAGACCGCCGTCCTGGAGGACTACCTGGCCACGGTCCCCGAGCGCACCGAGCGGGTGCGCAGCCTGATCCGCGCCGGCAGACTCTCCGTCGGGCCCTGGTTCATCCTGCCCGACGAGTTCCTGGTCTCGGGCGAGGCCACCGTCCGCAACCTCCGATTCGGCGCCTGGACCCCGGCGGCCGAGGGGCGCATCCAGGCGGTCGGGTACATGCCCGACAGCTTCGGCCACGTCGCCCAGCTGCCCCAGATCCTGCGGCTCGCAGGTATCGACAGCTTCATCTTCACCCGCGGCCTGGGCGAGGAGGCGGCGGAACTGGGCTGGATCTTCCGCTGGGCCGCCCCCGACGGCTCCGAGGTCCTGGCCGTCAACCAGTGCGAAGGCTACTGCAACGCCGGGGGCCTGGGCTTCGCGGAGATCTGGCACGCCCACACGCGGCGCAAGGTCGAGATCCCCCGGGCTATCGAACGCGTGGGCACCCTGTTCGCCGCGATGGCCGGCCGGCCGGGCGCCGAACCCGCCCTTTTGAACAACGGCTGCGACCACTTCCCTCCCCAGCAGGACTTCGGGACCGTCATGGCTGCCCTCGCCGAGGCCTACCCTTCCACCGAATGGCGGCACGGATCCTTCATCGACTTCCTCGCTGCTGCCCGCGAGGAACTCCCGGACGAGCGACGCGCCGTCCACGCGGGGGAACTGCTCGGATCGCGCGATCACCCCATCCTGTCGGGCGTGTGGTCCGCCCGGATGTACCTCAAGCAGCAGAACGAGCGCTGCCAGACGCTGCTGACCCGCTGTTTCGAACCGGCGGCGGCCTGGGAACACTTCCTGGCCGGCGGCCCCTGGCCCGGGGGCCTCCTGCAGGACGCCTGGCGCTCGCTGCTGCTGAACCACCCCCACGATTCCATCTGCGGGTGCAGCATCGACGCGGTCCACCTGGACATGGAGACCCGCTTCGCTGCGGTGCGCCAGACCACCGAGCAGTGGCTGTCGCGCTTCATGGACCGGCTGGCCCCGCTCTTCGGGACGACGGAGGAGCACGACCGCACCGTCGTGGTGACGGTCCTGAACCCCCTGCCGAGCCGCCGGTCCGAGGTCGTCGACCGCCTGCTGGTCCTGCAGCCTCTCGGCTACGACCTGGACCATCTGCGCCTGGAGGACGAACAGGGCCGCGACGTCCCCTGCGAGATCCTCGACCGCCGCTTCATCGAGAGGTTCTGGGGAATCGATTACCGCAGGGAGCTGTCCTGCGACGACCAGCTGGACCAGCTGCAGGTCTATCTCGACCGGTTCGGCGACCGCATCCTGGGCGACGCGTCCGACCGCGACACCCGGGACTGCTTCGTGCATCTGCGGTTCCTGGCCGCCGACCTGCCCGCCTGCGGGCACGCCCGGTTCTTCCTGCGCGACGACCGCCATCCCGCTCCGCCCGAACCGGTGGCTCCCGTCCTGGTCTCCCGGTCGGCCGGGGGCGCCATCCTGGACAACGGGATCATCGCCGCAGTGCTGCACCCCGACGGCACGATCGATCTCAGCGACCGCCGCAGCGGCCGCACCTGGCCCGGATTGAACCTGCTGGAGGACCGGGAGGACCGCGGCGACGAGTACGACTGGTGTCCGTGCCCCACCGGCGGCCAGGTCTTCAGCGCGGGCTGCGAGGGCAAGGTCGTCATCCTCGACCCGGGGGGCCTCAAGGGCGCCATCGAGGCCCGATTCCGCTGGAGCCTGCCGCGCGCCCTGCGCCCCGATCGCCTGGGTCGCGAGGACCGGACCGTGCCCTGCGACGTGACCGTGCGCATCGAACTGGATGCGGGCGGCGACCGGCTGGACGTCACGACCCGGTTCGTCAACCGGGCGCGCGACCACCGCCTGCGCGCCTGGTTCCCCACCGGACTGGAAACCGGCCACGTCGTCTCGGACGGCCACTTCCACCTGAACCGGCGACCCCTGGGGCGCCCCGGAGGCGACAACTGGACCCAGCCGGCGCCCGCGACCTGGCCCCAGCAGGACTTCAGCCTCCTCGAGGACGGATCGGAGGGCCTGGCCATCCTCAACCGCGGCCTGCCCGAGTTCGAGGCCTGGGCCTGCCCGGACGGGGGGGCGGTCTTCGCCCTGACGCTCCTGCGGTGCGTCGACTGGCTGTCCCGGGACGACCTGTCGACGCGCAACAACCTCAACGCCGGTCCCACCCTCTTCACGCCGGGGGCGCAGTGCCTCGACACCCAGGTCTTCCATTATGCGGTGATGCCTTTTTCCGGGGATCCCCTGGAAGCCGGAGTCAGGGAAGCGAGCGAACGGTTCCGGACGCCCCCCTTGACCGGCCAGGGGGTGGCCGAGGGCGGCCGCCCCGGGGGCCGATCCCTCCTGGAGAAGACCGATCCCCGGACCGCCATCACCGCAATCACCCGCGCGGAAAAGGGTGGCCGCCTGCTCGTCAGAATGTACAATCAATCTCCGTCGCCCACGGTGGAGCGCCTGGAACTGGGATTCGCCGCCCTCGATGCCGAAAAGCTCGGGATCCTCGAGGATCCCTTGCCGCTGGACCGGGGCCCTGCGGCCGTCGTCCGGGGGGGACGGCAGATCGTCGTTCCCCTGGCCCCCCATGAGATCGCCACCGTCGCCATGGAACCAGCCACCGAGGATGACCAATGACCACACGCAGAGAATTCCTCATCGGAACCGGCGCCGGACTGGCCGCCCTGGGCGCCGCGAGCCTGGGCCGGGGCCAGGATCCCGGTCGCCCCTTGCCCACCGCCGGGATCATCGCCGACGCCCTCGACCAGCCCCGGGACGCGCCCTTCGTGGTGAGCACCTGGAACCACGGGCTGCCCGCCAACCGGGCGGCCTGGGAGATCCTGTCCCGGGGAGGCCCGGCGCTGGACGCTGTGGAATCAGGGGTGAGGGTCACCGAGGCCGACCCAGAGGTCGATTCGGTCGGCTACGGCGGCCGACCCGACCGCGAGGGCCACGTCACCCTCGACGCCTGCATCATGGACCAGCACGGGAACGCCGGCTCGGTCGCTTTCCTGCAGGACATCATGCATCCCATCTCGGTGGCTCGCCTGGTGATGGAGAAGACCCCCCACGTCATGCTGGTGGGCCAGGGCGCCCGCCATTTCGCCGAGGAGAACGGGTTCCAGCCCCAAAATCTCCTGACCCCCCGCGCCGAACGGGGCTGGAAGGAATGGCTTAAGACGGCGGAGTACCATCCCTGGGCTCCGGCCTCCGACCCCAGCCACGACACCATCAGCATGCTGGCCATGGATCGGGGCGGCGACCTCAGCGGAGCCTGCACGACCAGCGGGCTCGCCTACAAGATGCACGGCCGGGTGGGCGACAGTCCCATCATCGGAGCGGCCCTGTTCGTGGACAACGAGGTGGGCGCGGCCTGCGCCACGGGCGTCGGTGAAGAGGTCATGAAGACGGTCGGCAGCTTCCTCATCGTGGAACTGATGAGGCAGGGCATGAGCCCGGCCGAGGCCTGCCACGAGGCCATCGCCCGGATCGTGCGTAAGAACCCGGCGTGGCGCGACCTGCAGGTGGGTTACCTGGCGTTCGACCGCAAGGGCCGGATCGGCTCGTTCGCCATCCTGCCGGGCTTCCAGTACGCGGTGATGGACCAGGAAGGGAACCGGCTGGTGGATGCGCCCAGCTGGTCGTGACGGGGGCCGCCCTGGATCAGGGATTCACGCGTCCCAGGAATTCCGTGGACCAGATCGCGGGCAGCTTGCCCTTGTGAGCGACCAGGGCCAGGGCAAGGTCGCCCTCGATCCACACCCGGGCCTCCCGGCCCCAGGCCTCTCCCAGGAAGACCGTGCGGCCGTCGATGACCGTCGAGTCGGCACCCTTCAGTTCGAGGTTGGCCGCGGGCACCCCGAACAGGATGCTGCGCGAACCGTCCCCGCCAAGGTAGGAGGCCATGGCGGACAACCGGCCGACCGTGTGCCAGACGCGCCCGCCTTCCAGGGCGAATTCGTTCCCGGTCTGCGGCAATTCGATGGGAAAGCTGAGGGACTCGCTCAGCCACGCCGAAAGGTCCGCCTCGTCGGACATGGCGACCTCCAGGGGCCGGCCGATGCGTTCGATCAGGTAGTGGTCGTGGGTGACGTCCTGAATGTACATCCCGATTGTGCGTTCGACCTGGGTTTTGCCGCCGAAGTCGCCCAGGACGTAGCGGCCGCCCGAGATGAAACCCAGCACCAGCGAGGCGGCGAGCGCCGTGGGATAGATCAACTTGCGCCAGCGGGGCAGCAGGGGCAGGACGACGCCTCGGGGCGCGGCGGTTCCACCCTTAGGCCGCTCGGCATCGAGGCTTCCCAGCAGCTTCACCTTGAGCGACGAGGGCATGACGGCCCGGGACCCCGGCAGCGCCCGCAGCCGGTCCCCCAGGACCGCGACCCCTTCCAGGTGGGCCCGGCAGGACGGGCAGTCCGCCACGTGGGCGACGGCCGACTGGTCCCGGCGCTCGCGGTGGTCTCCTTCCTGGATTTTTCTGCAGAGGCTGCCGTCCACGCTCACTCCCTCGATTCCGTTCCTTGTTCGATCCGCCGGCCCGCCGTGGCCAGCAGCTTTCCGTACAGGACCTTGCGGGCCCGGTGAAGGCCGGACCTCAGGGTGCCGGGGCCGATGCCCAGACCCTCGGCGGCCTCGTCGTAGCTCCAGCCCTCCACGTCCACGAGCTGGACCGACATCCTCCAGCGCGGCGGGAGTTCCCGGAGCGCCTGCTCGATCTCGTCGTCGTAGGCCTCGCGGATGATCGCCGGCTGCCAGTCGACCTGGGCTCCCGCCGTCTCCGCTTCCTCGACCAGATCATCGTCCCAGCCGGCCTCGCCCTTGCGAGCGCGGGACCGCCAGTGGTCCCGGCAGGTGTTCTGTACGATCCGGGCGAGCCAGCTACGGCTGTTCGAACCGGGCGCCAAGCCCCCGAAACCCCTGACCGCCTTCAGGAACGCGTCCTGGGCGACGTCGTCGGCCACGTCGGCGTCGCAGCACACGCTGCGCGCCATCCGGTACAACACGTCCAGGTGGGGTACGATCTCGGCTTCGAAGCGAAGCTTTTCCGGGGCGGACAGGTGGGGCGACACCGGGTGCAGGTCCTTCGTCTGACGGGTCCATTCTCCCTCGGGACCATTGTAACCCATCCCCTCCGGTTTTCGCTAGCCCAATCCGATTTGGCGGCCGGGATCCCACGCTGCATCCCCACACGGTGTCCACCCACTGCCGAAGCAGGGGATCCCGGCCATTCCCCCCACCGGATCCCTACCGGAACAGGGCCTTCACGCCGGACCAGGTCTCGGCCTCGGACGCGACCACTTCCTCGATCGGCTCGATCTTGCCGTCCCACTTCTCGGTGTACCCGGGCTGCACCTGGGTGGCCGCACGGGAGACCAGGGTCACGAAGGGCCAGCCCAGCTGGTCCGCGGGAGCCAGGTCGTTCAGCATGGTGCCGCCGGTCCAGTCCACGTAGCCGTTGGCGCTGCCGAGGGTCCCGGTCAGCATCACATGCTGGAAGGTGGCCATGACACCGCTCAGTACGGCCTCGCCGTCGGTGAAGGTCGCGGGAGCCGCGAAGTCCGCGGGAGTGGCGGCATCCTTGTAGATGGTCACGATCCCGCCGGAGAAGAAGCTGGTGGGACCGGTGCTGTCCAGCACCAGGTCGGTCACCGCGAGGGTGTACTCGAAGTTCGCGAAGTCGAAGGGCAGGGGAGCCTCCACGGCCTCGCCGTTGACGATGCGTCCGTAGGCCACGGCGGTCCCGCCGGGCGCGGCAGGCCAGATGGCCTGGCCGTCGAAGTCGAACAGCTGCACGGCGGAGGCGGTCGAACCCAGGGCGGCCATGCTGCACAGCGTAAGAGCGATCATTGTCTTCTTCATTGTCTGTCATCCTCCACGATGTCGGTGTCCCGGCCTTACCGGCCCTGGTTGAAGAACTGCTTGAGGGTGCCGAAGTTCACGGTCTCGGTACCCACGGCCGACTCGACCTCGAGCACGCCGTCGATCTGCATGTCGTAGCCCGAGGGGATCTGGGCCCCGGTCGGCAGGGTGAACGAGCCGGCGAAGGTGTAGGCGCAGCCGGTGCAGGGACCGGCCAGGGCCGATCCGCCCGTGCCGTCGATGTAGCCTTCGAACACGCCCAGGCCCGAGCTCTGCAGGATCAGGGTGAAGCTCGTGAACGCGCCGGAGAACACCAGGTCGCCATCGGTGAAGGTGGACGGGACGGTCCCGTTGGCGGGGTTCACGCCCCAGTCGTGGTTCCGGTCGGCGCCCGCATAGATGGCGATGGTGCCGCCGGTGTAGGAGATGGTCGTGGTCCCGTTCATGTTGTTGACCACGGCGCCCTGGCTGGACAGGCCCTCGATGAAGAGTGTCGCCTCGACTGCGCCGAGATCGACGTTGAACAGGGGATCGATCTGGGTGACCACGGTGGCCACCGAAAGCTCGTCGCCGGGGATACTGTCGGACAGCCCGCCGGTCTCCCAGCCGTAGCCCACGTAATCCACCACGGCGGCCGTGGCGGTCCCCGCGCCGAAGAAGAGCGCGCTGATCGCCAGGACGGCGATCTTGCTGAAGGTGTGCGTTGCCAATTTCATCCGGAGTGTCCTCCCTGATGGGGCCTCGATGTGGGCGGCCGGCCCGGGGGGCCGGCCTCTTCTGCTGTCATTGCGGGGACAACGAACGGGCGCCCTCGAAAAGTTCCCGGAAGTGGATAATTTTTATCTTTTCTTGGAAATTCATTATAAAATAAATAAATTCAACGACTTATTACGATCGAAATGGGGACTGAATTGGGAGTGATAGAAGGTACACGCACCCCGGACCGCCGGGCTTGGGTTGGAGGGGAGTCCGTTCGGGGCCTCAACCAGGATGATCCAGCTCGCAAGCTCGCGTCTGCCCAAGAACTTGAAGAATCATGAACCAGCTGGGTTCGCATACCTGTCCAAAATAGGTTTTCAGATTGAGGTGTCCCAGGTCAAAACCCCATCTGCGCCGAAAAGGCCGTGATCTTGGCTCGGTCCCCTTTCGGCCTTTTGATAATGGCATCCAAAGCCGCCCCCCGGGGGACCTACATCCCCGAAAACAGCCTTCAATCCCGGTTTCCCGTGCTGTTTGCGTTTCTGGGTAGACTGATCCTCCTTCCCGGGCGCCGCCTGCTGAGGGTTCTCCATCAGGCTGCGTCCCTGGAGGGCCGGCTGTCAGTCCGCCGACCATTCCAGACCCCGCCCGGTGGGCCACCCTGGGAACAGATATCTTTGGGGTTTTAGGTTTTGGACAGCAGAATGGGGGCCTGATCCCGGGCAGGCAGAAAAACCCGTCCAAATCAGGGAATCGGGACGGGTTCAGAGGCGGGTCAGGGGAAAACCGATTTATCTTGGACAGCAGTGGCTGGGTTCGTACGAACCCATCTGGTGGATAATCGTTCAAAATGAAGTGCGCGGCTGCAACAAACTTGCTCTATGGGAAAGTCCATGGGTGATGGAATTCGCTCAGGAAGATCCAAACTTCCGGAAGTGGACCCCGGCCTACGGGAGTTCGTCATTTCACGAGAACCGCACGCTTCGTCTCCACCTGCCCGCCAGCCTGGAGCCGGAAGAAGTACGTCCCGCTGGCTGCTTGCCGGCCCGATTCGTCCCGGCCGTCCCACACGGCCTCGTGGCGCCCCTGGGGGACGACCTCGCCGCGGAGAAGGGTTCTGACCAGCCGTCCTTGAAGGTCGAAGACGTGCAGGCTCACGGCTTCCTGGGTGGGCAGCTCGAAGGCCACCGTGGTCGTGGGGTTGAAGGGGTTGGGGACGGGGCCGTACAAGACCGGCTTCACCGCTCCCGCCTGAAAGGGGGGCCGGTCATCATCCAGCCAGCCGGTAACGGACCAGCTCATGGGGCCGACTGCCGCCACCCCTCCGCCCAGCTTTTCGAACGGAAGTTCGGCCGTGTCCACCAGCAGGGTGTCGCCCAGGCTCGCTGATACCCGGTAGGTGTAAGTCCCGGCCGGGGCCGCCGCAGGCACTTCCTGCACGATGTCGATCCGGGTCCGAACCGAAGCCCCCGCAAGTACCACACCGGGCAGATCCATCACGGGGTACGCCGTCCCATCGGGAAGAACCGCCTCGATGGTGAGGTCGGCCACGATGTCGATCCCGGTGTTGTTCTCGATGCTGGCGTCGTACAGGAAGCTGCCGCCGGTTTCGGGGATGATGATCTCGGGGTCAACTGGGGTAAGGCCGATCACCAGATCGCTGTCACCCGTGGCGAAGGGGGTGTAGAGGACCTCGGCATGAACCGTTGGGTCGTCGTGGCCGTCATAGATCCACTCGGCGATCTGATCTCCATCTTCGGTTCCCCAGAAATTGCCACGAAAATCATGCCGTACAGGGTAGTAGTCAGGTTGGGTATTGCAATTGATCGTTAATTCACTTGATCCTTTAATCAAGTCACAATGCCGCATGGAGATCGGCTGAGCATAGTCCAGCAGAATGACAGATTCTGTGCCACCAGAAAAAACAGAATTCAGAGAAAAAAGCCTACCATAACTACGCACCCAAGCCGCATCCCACCCTCCGGAAATTTCACTTTCAAAAATATTGCAACTTGAATTGGAGATTAGACTTATGCCAACACCCTCGATGTCATGGATGCTACAATCCTGGAGAATAACTTCGCCGCTATTTTCTATCTGAATCCCAGTGCGACTACCTAAAATTTCACATCTGGAAAATAGCGCATTGGTTACCCCTTGTACCTCCAATTGATTCGTGTCAAAAATGCAATCAGAAATTTCCATATCCCGGCCCAATCCAGTCAGCCACAGGCCATAGGAGTTGATTGGATCATCAGAAGAAAACCGGGAATTGAAGACCCCCCCCCCGGATCCGGCAGAATACCAAAAAATTCCAGTAAAATTCCTCTCGAAATTACATTTGTTTACACTTAAAATTGACCCTCCAATAAAAATCCCATTAGAGAACCCTTCAATAGACATCCCCTCCACCCGAAAGGTCCCGCCGAGGTCTAAATATACAAAAGCCCTTTTAATGGGATGTACTCCGCCGGCATAAACCAACCGCGTTAATTCCTTCCCTGCTCCGATGACGGTAACATCAGGAACAGGAACATAACCGATAATATCCTGCCAATTCCCATTCCCGGGAAGATAGTATTCATTTGTTTCCGAATACACCCCAGGGCCGATGAGGATGGTGTCCCCTGCTGCCGCGGCATCCAAAGCCGGCTGAATGGTGGAAAAATCCCCCGAGCCATCATTTTCCACTGTTATGGTCCGGGAACCCGCCCATGAGCCATGGCCCATAAGCAGGAGAAACACCACCGTCGCCAAGACCTTGCGAGACATGGACCGCACCTTTCCCGATCCGTTTTCTATTGGATCAAGACCGCCCATTCCGTACCCACTATCGGCCTGGCTGGCATCGCGGCCAGGAACACGACGAGAAGTCCGATCAGAAATGCCGGGGAAAACCTGAACCTCATGTCCCGCCCCATTGCCGAGAGTATCACCATGAATATGCCAGCTATTATACCACGAAACGCGCCCCGGAGGCGCCCGCGCCCCCACTCCCCTGACAGCCATCCATCACGAACTCGGGACCAAAATAGCCTCATATGAGGCAGTTTCGCGCCTCTCGGACAAAAAATCCTCCATAGCTTCAATCCGGACCACTGCAGCAAGCGGGTGACCATGACTTGACCAACGCGGACCGCCGGACCCCTGAGGATCCGGCGGCCTTCCGAATGGCGCCGCGTTCGCGGCGCGCGGTCATCGCGACTACTTGACGAGACTCATCTTGCGGGTCTCGCCGAGCTGGCGGCCGTCCAGGAACAGGCGGTAGAAGTAGATGCCGCTGGCCACCTCGGAGCCGTGGGCGTCGCGGCCGGCCCACCGCACCCGGGCGGGACCGGCGGGCATCACGCCGCCGTCGATCTCCCGGATCATCGCGCCGCGCAGGTCGTAGATCCTCACGACGGCCTTGCCGCCTTCCGGCAGGTTGAACCGGAAATCGGTGCTCGGGTTGAACGGGTTCGGCACGTTGTGCAGGTCCAGGCCCGCGAGCTGCCACGGTACGTCGGTCACTCCGTCCGCAGATCGGAACACCACCGACTCGGGGCCGACCCCGACGGTCACCACGACCGAGGAGATGTCCTTCACCGTGCCGGCCACCCGGTTCTCGCCCGGCAGGTAGACCTGCAGGTCCAGATCGGCCGGCAAGGCCGAGGCGTCCCAGGTCAGGGTCACCGGGCCGGGTTCGGCCGCACGCACGGTGACCTCCCAGGACAACGAACCGGATTCCGTCCCGGTCAGGTCGGACCGGAACCGGTCACCCGTGGCCAGGCCCCATTCCGGATGGGGGATCGCCAGGCTCACCGCGGCAGGGCCCGCAGGGGAGACCGGAGCGACGGGCATGTCGTAAGCGGCGTCGAACCCGGCGCTCGCGTCCTCGGACTGGCCGAAGCTGACGGCGGCGGAATCGCCCGCGCGCACCGTCATCTGCCACGTGGAACCGGCCGTCTTCTGGACTGCCGGTTTCCCTCCGGCCATCGCCTCCGCCTTCACCGCGACCACGGTCGCCGCAGGCGCCATCATGGACCGGTAATCGAAGACGACCGAGACCCCGGCCGCATGGGCCGCGATCCAGTAGCCGCGCCAGGCTTCGAGTCCGACGGTCAGCAGGTAGTCGCCGAGGACCGGGTCGAAGTCGTACACCTGGGGAGAGACCAGCCCGGCCGCCACAGCACCGGCCCACGTGTAGGAGATTCCGTCCTTCTCGACCGTCAGTCCGGCCACCGAAGCAGGGAACCACAGCGGGTAACCCACCAGGTTCCAGCCCTGGCGCAACCCGACGGCGAGAGGCTCCTCCACACGGTCGCCGGTCATCGTCCAGACGGCGGCGTCGGTCGTGGCCACCCACAGCCCCTGCCCCCGGACCACCGGATCGGAAGCATCGACCTGGGCATAGCCCGCGGCTCCTTCGTAGGAGAACAGGTAGCCCGTACCGGGCAGGTCGTCGAACAGCACGTCGTTCCAGGTCGCCGCGCCGGCGGCCGGTTCGAGCGGCGCACCGACCATGGCCCAGCCCGCCGCCAGGTTCCGCGCGGTGGGATCCAGCGGCGGCATCTGGGCGCCGAGGGTGATGGTGAACAGGTCGTCACCTGTCGGCATGAACGTGTACTGCAGGGTCGGCAACAGGTTCACCGTGATGCCGGCGGCATGGTCGAACAGGCTCACCGGCCAGGTGCCGTCCGTCGCGAAGTAGGGGTCGAAGTCGAGGATCACCGTATCGGGACTGTCGGTCTCGACCCGGAAGTCCCAGGACTTGGCCGCGACCGCCGGATCGTACATGGCCCGGTAATCGGTCATGAAGCGATCCCCGAAGGGCGTGCTCCACTCCGGATGGGGGAAGTAGGCGCTCAGGTAGCCCGTGGGCGGAGGCGTCGGCTCGGGCAGGTCGAGCCCGCCGTCGTAACCGTCGGTGGCCTCGATCCTGGCGCCGAGGAAGTTCTCGAAATCGACCAGCCCGCCCGTCCGGGCGAGGATCTGCATCCCCACGGTCCCGCCGCCGCCGCCGAGGACCATGCGGACCGGGATGGTGATCTCCGGAACCAGCGGATCGTTGCTGGTCACCAGGATCTCCGCGGAAAAATCGCCTTCAGGCAGGTTGCCGGGATCGAAGACGACCTCGAGGCTCAGACTGTCGCCCGGCGCCACCGTCCCGATGCTGACCGGGAGCTTGAGCCAGGAGGCTGTGCCGCCGGCCCAGAACGCGGCGTTGCGCAGCAAGAGGGCCGCATCGCCGGTCCAGTGTCCCGGATACGCCACGAACAGGTTCACCCCGACGACCTTGTTGCCCTTGGTGGCCACCAGCGGGGACCCGTTGGTCCACGAGCCCACCCACGAAGCGCCGGCCGAGAGGTTGGTCTGGGCGAGCAGATCGCCCCACAGGGCGCCCACCCCGTCCATGATGGGGTGGCTGGCCTGGTACTGGCCCAGGGTGGAGACGCCGGTGGGGTCGAAGCCCAGGGTGAAGGCGGAATAGCCGCCGTCCCAGAACCTGCCGGCCAGGTTGTATCCCACGACGAAGGACGGTTCGGTCTGGACCACCCCGCCCCCGAGATCGACGTAATCGGCCACCACGTCGCCCGTGGCCACAGGATCCTGGAACGGATGGTTGTTGGCCAGGATCACCGCATGATAGGGCATGAGGTCCGCCAGGACCGGCACGGCGTACCTGGTTTCGAACACGTCCACGCTGCGGATGCCCGGCTGGGCGAGCAGCTGGGACCGGACGACGCTCAGATCTCCCGATCCGAGCAGCAGGACGTCCAGGTCCACCAGGACCTTGTCGCCCTCTGGTTTCGCACCGGAGGCGGCCATCGGCGCCGGGCCTGCGGCCTTGGCGGACTCCAGGGAAGTCAGCGCGAATTCCAGGGTGCCTTGCCCACTGTTGCTGACGACCAGGTGCTCGGTGCGGAGGCCTCCCACAGGGACCTGGACGTCGAAGGCGAGAGGATCGAGGCCGATGGCCGGCGCGAACATCCCGGCGCCCTCGAGCGCGACCACCACCGAGGGCTGGTCAAGATCGTTGGACTGGATTTCCAGCATCCCGACGATCCCGCCGGCGGCCGTGGGGGTGAACTCCACCACGAGGGTCCGGCTCTCCCCGAGGTCGAGGCTGAAAGGATCGGTCACCGTCGCGAACTGGCCGGGCGCGATGGTCACCGAGGTGACGTCGAGGATGTCGCAGCCGTTGTTGGTCACGACCAGGGAGTCGACCGCCGTCTCTCCCACGTAGATCTGGGGGAAGACGAGCTGCGTGTCGGACAACGCCAGGTTCGGCTCGCCCAGGACCCGCATCTCCACCGGCACGGTGACCGTATGGTTCACCGGATCGTTGCTGAACACCAGGATGCTGGACAGGTAGTCCTGGCCGCAATCCTGAGGGGCGTTGAACGTGACGGTGACCTGGGCCGTCTGGCCGCCGGCCACGACCCCGGACCGGGGATCGACCATCGGCAGACCCTGACCGCCCATGGCCCAGATCAAGGCCTGGGCGTTGAGGACGGGATTGGGGGTCCAGATGTTGGCCAGGTTCTCTCCCATGAGGACCGAACGCGCATGGGTCGCCTGGGCGACCCCGAAGGCCCGGTTCGAAACGTTGTCGCGGAAGAGCCAGTCCCCGTCGGCGAGGACGTAGTAGTCGTTGTCGTTGCACCAGCTGCCGCCCACCACGAAGGGCGGGGCGGTGGCGGTGACGGGATGATCCGGGTTCAGTCCGACGTTGTAGCAGAGGTCGCCGTCGTACGGCGTGGCGATGCCGAACACCGGGCCCAGCAGGGCGGGCACGGTGTCGTACCAGTCGGCGTCCAGGTCGTCCATGCCCAGGACCACGGGGCGGCCGCTGTCGAAGAAGTCCCGGATCACCTGGGCCCGGGAAACGTCGAGCCCGTTGTCGGTCTCGGCGATGACCAGGCCGTCGAGAGCCGACAGGTCGGCCGTCGGATAGAAGACCTCCTGGAATCCGTACAACCCCACCAGGTCGGAGTCGGCCAGGAGATCCAAGATGAGCGAGTAGGAGCTGGCGCCGCCGACCCCGATCAGTGGCAGGTCCCCCGCGGCATGGTACTGGGCCACCAGATCGTGGTAGGGCTCCAGACGTTGCTGCAGCAACAGGACCTGGGCCTCGCTGAGCGTGGGCACGGGTTCCCCGTCGGGGTTCGGCGCGATCCCGGGTTCGATGCCCGCGATCGCGGCCGAGGCCGCCGAACGCAGGGCCGCGGCCATGGTGTCCCGGACGGCGACCCCGATGTTCCAGACCAGGTCGGCCTGGCCGATGTTGCTGATCTCCAGGAGGTCGGTCGCCGACTCGCCCGGAACCAGGTCGATGGTGAAGGAAAGGGGTGCCACCAGGATTTCGGGACCCAGGACGCCCCGCCCCAGCAGATCCACCGTGACCACGGTCTCGTCCGGGTCGTTGCTGGTGATGGTCAAGGTCGCCGAGAAGCTCCCCGTATCGGCGGGGGCGAAGGCCACCGCGAGGGGATAGGAAGCCGAACCGGGGATGGTCAAGGGGCCGCCTTCGGCGCTGAAGACGGGGTCGTCGATGGCGATCGACGCGACCTCGAGCAGGCCGCAGGCGTTGTTGTGGATCCACAGGGTGTCCATGACCGTCGCCGTCAGGTATACCTGGCCGAAATCGAGCACGGAGACGCCCGGCTCGATGTCGGGCTCCCCGGTCACCGTCAAGTTCGCGGGAATCACGATCTCCGGCTGCAGGGGATCGTTGCTGGCCAGGATGACGTCAGAGAGGAACACGTCGCCGCACAGGTTGGTGGCGTCGAAGGTGACCTGGACCTCCTGGACCCCGCCTGCGGGCAGGACTCCCGCGGACGGGTCGAGCTTGGGCAGCCCGCCGCCCTGCATCATCCACAGGATCGCGTTGACGTTCTGCTGGACGTTGGGGCTCCAGACGTAGGCCAGGCTCTCGCCCAGCAGGACGGTGCGGGCGGTGGACTGGTGGGCCGTGCCGAAGATCCTGCCCTGCAGGGACTCGTCGATGATCCATTCCGCTCCCGCGAGCTGGAAGTGGTCGTTGTCGTTGCACCAGCTGCCGCCGATGGTGAATCCCGGCAGCCCCTGGTTGATGGGATGGCCCGGGTTGAGCCGGCCGTTGGAGCAGAGGTCCCCGTCCTGGGGCGCCTCGACGCCGAAAACCGCGGTCAGGTCGGCGGCGATGGGGCCGGACCAGACCGAGTCGAAGTCGTCCATGCCCATCATGATGGGCCGGCCGGAATCGAAGAAGTCCCTCAGGACGCCGGCCGACGCCTCGGTGACGTTCGCGTCGAACTCGGCGATGGCCAGACCCGCCAGAGCAGACAGGTCGTCGGACCAGTAGTCGACCTCGAGGAACGCGAACTCCGCCACGAGCTCCGGGCTGTCCAGCAGCTGGAACATGAGGTCGAAGCTCGCGGCCCCGCCGACGCCGATGACCGGCAGGACGTCGAAGGCCCCCAGCTGCTCCGCCCGGGTGCGGTAGGCATCCAGGCGCAGGCTGAATTCCGCCCGCTGCTCCGGGTCCAGCGCCAAAACGGTCTCCCCGTCCTCGTTGATCGCGGGGACGGGCTCCAGGCCCGCCACCGCTTCGATGGCCGCCTGCTGCATCGCTGCGGCGACCGGGTTCCGCGGCACGGCCCGCAGGCTCCAGTCCAGGTCCGACCCGCCGGTGTTCGAGATGGCGAGGGTCTGGATGTCGATGCCGCCGGGAACCAGCACGGAGGTCAGGCTGGTCGGATCCACCCCGGCGACGGGCGCCGGCAACACCTCGGCGGTCAAGAGAACGACCACGACCGGCTCGTCCGGATCGTTGGTCGTGAGGGTCAGGGTGGCCGACTTCACCCCCAGGGTCACGGGGGTGAAGGTCACCACCAGGGGGGTCACCCCGCCGGGCAGGATGCCGAAGGGTCCGGCGACCGTCGAGAACTCGGGGTTGTCGATGGTGACCGCGTCGATCGTCAGCAGGTCGCACCCGGGATTGCCGATCACCAGGGTGTCGGCCGGCGCGTTCCCCAGCAGGACCTGGCCGTAGGCCAGCAGCGTGTCGGAGACCGCGACGTCCGGTTCGCCCTGGACCATCATGGCCGCCTGCACCGCGACCTCCGGGTTCACCGGATCGTTGCTGGTGATCCGGAGCTCTCCCAGGTAGGTGTCGGTACACAGATCGGTGGCGTCGAGGGTGACCGCGACGTCGAGGCTGCCGCCCGGCGCCAGGATCCCTTCGCGAGGCTCAGGCCGCAGCCAGAAGGCTCCGCCGGTCAGCCACAGGCAGGCGTTGCGGACCAGCAGCACCGCGTCGCCGTCCCAGTAGCCCGGGCTGGCGAAGTAGATGTTCACGCCGACGACGTTGTCGCCCTGGGTGGCGACCAGGGGCTCGCCGAAGTTCCAGGAGGCGACCAGCTGGGCGCCGGGCACCAGCGGCGCGGTGGCCAGCAGATCACCATAGACGTAGTCCACGTCCGCCATGATCGGATGCGTGGGGTCGTAGGTCCCCAGCAGGCCGTCCCCGATGGGACCGTAGCCCAGGGAGTATGCTCCGTATTGTCCGCTCAGGAAGCGTCCCCGGACCTCGAAACCCTCGACGAAAGCTGCGACGGCCTGCACGACGCCTCCCCCGCCGTCGATGTAGTCGGCCAGGACGTTCCCGGTGGTTTCGGGATCGTAGTAAGGATTGCCGGTGGCCAGGATCACCACGTCGTAGGGTTCCAGGTCGGCCAGGGTGGGCGCCTGGGAGGCGCCGTTGAAGACGTCCACCACCGAGATCTCGGCGAAGGCCAGCAGTTCGTTCTGGAATTCCGTGAACGTGCCCGAACCCAGGATCAGGATCTCCAGGGACTCGGCCAAAGGAAGACCGAGCGCAACGGTGGGGGCCGGCAGGGGATCACGGAACGGCGTCGCTCCAGTTTCGTAGGCGATTCCGGGAACCTCGGGCGCGTCGGGATTGAGCACGCGGGCCGTCCCGGTGGGAGCTCCCAGGGTATCCAGCCCGGCCGACCGGATGCTGAAGGCGAGATCCGAGCCGCCCAGGTTGCTGACGGTCACCGTCTGGACGTCCACCTGCCCGGTCAGCAGGCTCGTGTTCAGGGAGGTCGGGGTGACGGAAATGACGGGGGCCTCGAGGCCCACGCCCTGCACGTCGACCGTCACTACCGGTTCGTCGGGATCGGTGGAGGCGATGGTCAGGGTCCCGCTCCGGACGCCCAGGTCCGAGGGGATGAAGCTGATGACCAGGTCCCGGCCCTGCCCTTGACTCAGGTCGAAGGCCGCGGTGTCCAGGGTGAAATCCGGATGGTCGCTCACGATGGAAGTGATGGAAAGGACGTCGCAGCCGGCGTTCCTCACCCGCAGCGTGTCCAGGACCTGACCGTTGACGAAGGCCGCCCCGAAGTCCAGGGCAGCGGAGGAAAGATCGATGTCCGTCCGTCCGGTCACCGCCATCTCGGCGGACACCACGGCCTCGGGATTGCCCGGATCGTTGCTGGAGAACACGACCTCGGATAGGAACACGTCCGTGCACAGGTCGGCGGCGTCGAAGATGACGTCCACGTCCAGGCTGCCGCCCGCGGGAATCGAACCGAAAGCGGGATCCACCGCCGGAACGCCGCCACCCTCCATCATCCAGAGCACGGCGTTGACGTTGAGCTGCTCGTTGGCGTACCACACCGAGGCCAGGTTCTCGCCCATGGTCACGGTCCGGGCGGGGCCGTCGTAGGCCACCCCGAAGTTCGCGCCGGTGGCCCCGTCCCGGAACAGCCAGTCGGCGCCGTCGAGGGTGAACGAGTCGTTGTCGTTGCACCAGCTGCCGCCGACGATCGCCTGCGGGATGCCGGTCGTGACGGGGTGGCTGGGGTTCACGGGCCCGTTGACGCAGAAGTTCCCGTCGGCCGGCGCCCCGATGCCCAGCATGGGCCCCACCAGGCCGGGGATGGTCCCGAACCAGACGTCGTCGAAGTCGTCCATGCCGATGAACAGGGGCTTGCCCGTCCCGGTGAAGTCCGCCAGCTTGACCGCCCCCTGTTCGGAGAGGTTGAAGTCGTACTCCGCGATGATCAGACCGTCGTAGGGCGTCAAGTCGTCGAAGACGTAATCCACGTACTCGAAGACGAAGAGGCCCGCCAGCTGGGCGTTGCCCATCAGGAAGGTCTGCAGGTCCAGGCCGGACCCGCCGCCGACGCCGATGACCGGCAGGCCGGACGCCGCGCCGGAGGCGGCGACCGCCCCTGAATAGTCCGCCAACCGCCCCAGGAGCAGGTCCGCTTCCGCCGGGCTCAGGGCCGGGACGGTCTCGCCGTCCTCGTCCCTCGATCCGGAAGGAACGATGCCGTCGATGACCGTCAGCCCGGCGTCCCGCATGGCCACGGCCAGGGGGTCGACGGAGATCGCCGCCGCCTCGAAATCGAGGACGCCGTCCCCGTCGTTGCTCACGGTGACGCTGCGGACAGCCTGCTGGCCGGTTTCCAGGGCCACGGTCAGGGAAGTCGGATCAAGGATGATCGCGGGCACGCCCAGGGTGGTCGCGCTGGTGAGGTTGGAGATGCCGCTCGTGTTGCCGTACTCGTCCAGAACCTTGAGGGCGAAATGATACGTGGTCAAAAAGTCCAGGTTGCCGGCCCGGACGGTCTCGACCCCGCCTGACGGCACGGGGACCAGTTCATGATCCACCACCGCGGCGGCGTCGAAATTGGTCTCGTCCAGGGGATAATCCGCATAGCGGATGTCGTAGGCGAACGCGGTACCGGTCAGGTGGTCGTCACCCGAGGCCGTCCATTGCAGGTCGACCCAGCTGGAGGCCGTCTCGATCACGGCCAGGTCCCCCACGGCGGCCGGGGGGATCGTGTCCATCCCCGCCAGCATGTTGTTCACGTTCAGCCGCCCCCCGCTGACCCACAGGCCGTCGAGTTGGGGCTTGGGATCGGCGGAATTGATCAGGACCAGGCGGGCCGTCTCCGGGGGCAAGGCCGGAAACACGCCCTTGAGCAGGGCCAGGGAGCCGGCCACGTGGGGCGTCGCCATGGAGGTGCCGCTCTTGTAGCCGTACCCGCCGCCGGGAACGGTGCTGTAGATGTCCAGGCCGGGAGCCCCCACGTCGACGGTGGTCGCGCCGAAGCTCGAAGCCCAGAGCCCCGTGTTGACCCGATCGTCGTCGTGATCGGTGGCGCCAACGGCCACCACGTTGGGCACGTCGTAGTTGCTGGGATAGTTGGGGTAGACGTCGTTGTCCTGGCCCGAGTTGCCCGCGGCGGCGACGAAGAGCTGCCCGGCCTGGTAGGCGTCGGCGATCGCGTCTTCGAGGGCCTGGGAATAGCCGCCCCCGCCCCAGCTGTTGCTGGTCAGGGTGGCGCCCATGGCCACCGCATACTCGATACACTCCACCGCGTCGTCGGTGTAGCCGCCGCCGCCCGCACTGAGGAATTTCAGGGCCATCAGCTTGACGTTCCAGTTCACCCCGGGAACGCCCAGGCCGTTGTTGCCGACCCCGCCGATGGTCCCGGCGCAATGGGTGCCGTGGCTGTTGTCGTCCATGGGGTCGCCGTCCTGATTGATGGCGTCCCACCCGTGGATGTCGTCGATCCAGCCGTTCTGGTCGTCATCGATGCCGTTGCCGGGGATCTCCCCGGCGTTGGTCCAGATGTTGGCCGCAAGGTCGGGATGGTTGTAGTCGATCCCGGTGTCGATGATGCCGACGATGACGTCGCCCGTCCCGGTGAACTGGTCCCAGGCCTCGGGTGCGTCGATGTCCGCATCCGGGGTGCCGCCGGTCTGGCCCGTATTGTTCATGCCCCAGAGCAGCCCGTAGTCGGGATCGTTCGGCGTGTTGAGCAGCCGCAGGGCGTAGTTCGGTTCGATGTACTCGATGGCGGGAGATCCGGCGTAGGCGGCAATGGCCTCGAGGACCGTCATCCCCTCCAGGCGGACCAGGGTGGCGCCGATCCGGCGGAAGTCCTTGATCCTGACCGCCCCGGCAGCGGCCAGGAAATCGGCGGCCTGGCTGCTGCTCACCGTGGGCGCGAACTTGACGATGACCTCGCCGGGGGCGAATTCCTCGGTCTGGGCGAAACTGGGGACAGGCAAAATGATTCCCGTGATGGCGGAAAAGAGAAGACACGCCACCACAACGATGGATCGTCTGGACATGGAATTCCCCCTAAACATGGCAATAAACAGGAAATGCCCCTACCGGTCATTTTCTGATTCATTGTACAGGGTTTTCGTGGGTCAAGTCAACGGACTCGGTCCAAGGACAGGGCGCGCATGGCTGCGGCTTCGGCGCCGGCCTCGTCTCCCTGGAGCTTCCGGACCTCGGCCAGGGCCTGGTAAGCGTCAGGCAGTTCGGGGCAATCGGCGAGGGCGTTCTCGATCTGGATCAGCGCCTTGTCGGTCTTGCCGCTCCTGGTGAGCATTCCGGCCAGCTTGAGGGCCCTCAGGCACCCCGCCTCCTGCGAATCGGCCACCCGCGACCGCACCGGTTCGAGGATCTCCGCCAGCCCGGCGGCATCGATGTCCCCCAACAGGAATTGCAGGTGGGCCCGCAGGACGGCTCCGAAGTGGATCTTGCGGTAGGGCAGGTAGGCGTGGAGAACGCCCTCGGCCGTGCCCAGACCGACTGCCGGGGTCAAGGCCACACCGAGGGTTCCATAGAGCGTGTCGCCGTGGTCGATGAGGACCGAAACTCCCGGAAGCGCGGCGGCGGCGGAATCGGCCCAGGCCGCGCCGTGCCTGTCGGAGACGATCAGGGCCCAGTGCACCGGCCGGTCCCCGAATTCCCTCGCGATGGCGGCCATCTCGGCAATGATCTCCGCCGAGTGCGGATGGTCTCCCTTGACGAAGGCGAAGACCCGGGCCAGGTCACCGGCCGCGCCCACATAGCTTTCCCGGCCCCCGCCGGAGCGGTCGAGTTCCAGCGGGGGAAGGGGTTCGCCTTCGGCGACGTAGGAAAAGGCCAGGTTGGCTGCCGGCGACCCGGCGAAAAGGACCGCCAGCACGCACCCCCAGGGCACCAGCCGGGACCGCAGGAGCGTCACGGCGTCGCCGTCCTGTCATAGGGCTTGGTCGGGTGGCAGGTCTTCGCGCAGGAGCCACCGTTCGGAGCGCCGGTGAAGTTGATCTTGAGGATCCAGTTGTTGGGCCCGTAGGGAACCCCGTCCCGGATCATGTGCTCCTGCGGCGCCGCATGGACTTCGTGGCAGGCACGGCAGGTGCGCCCACGCCGGATCTTGTTCACGTGGAGATGGTGCAGGTTGCGGTCTCCGTCCCGGAATCCCGTCAGGGTCGTGGTCTCGGGGGACTCGAAGACGTCGATCTCGTGGCAGCTGAAACAGAGGTCGTAGTTCGCCGCGTCGTAGGGGGCGTAGAACTTCTCAGGATATTCGCTGACCAGCATGCGGAAGTTCGACCCGCCGTGGGTGAAATGGCAGGCCGAGCAGTCCTTGTCGGCGACCGGGCCGTGTTCCATGTGGCTGCCTGAGATCAGGGTCCTGAAGTTGGTGAGGGGCCGGCCGGATTCGTCGGTCATACCATCGCGACCATGGCATTCCACGCACAGATCGTAGGGCAGGCCGGTCAGCATGGCCTCCACCCGGCTGGCGTGGGCATCGTGACAGTTCAGGCAGGCCCGACCCTCGAGAACAGGATCGTGCTTCACCGGCGAACCGGTGGCCCGGGCGAGAATCTCCTCGTGACATCCTCCGCACAGGGCGGCAGGTTCCAGATCGAGGAGCTTCTCCCGCGACGAGTTGTGGGGATTGTGGCAGTTGGTGCAGGATTCCTCGACCGGATAGTGGACGTTGGCGAACTCGCTCAGCGTTGCCTGGAAAAGGTCATGGCAGCTGAAGCATAGATCATTGACCTCGCCGGACACCCCACCGGGGTTCTGGGGATCGTTCGACTCGTGGCAGATCACGCACTCGCCCATCTCGAACGGGGCATGGGCCCAGAAGATCTTGCCGGGGTCGGTCAGAGGGGCGACATCCCGGGCGACCACGGCGGTCGCCGGGATCAAAATCAAAAATAACGCCATTACTGAACGCATGGGCCAACTCCCTCGGGATTGCCACCGATGCGGTTCTCCCCGAATCCGCACCATGTGTTAAATGTTTGACATGGAAAACATTCGCAAAACGAATGCCGGTTTTCAAGGACTGACCTTCAGTATTCCGCCGTGGAGCTCGAACCCTCCCGAATCGGCGGCCTGGGGCTTCCCCTGTCCCCCGCCCCAGCCGACCACCCAACCCGTGGGCCCGTGGTACAGGTTGTTGATGCCAGGCAGCAGTTCCAGGGAGGAGGCGGCGTAGACGATGACGATCCGGCTCTCGCTCCCGGGGTCGGGCAGGGCGGCGATCAACAGGGGCGGGGACGCCTCGACGCGACGGCCGCAAAGGTCCACTCCGCCCGCATCGAGGGCGATCCCCCAGGCGCTGAACAGGCTGGCCATCATGGGCGAGGACTCGGGGGTCCCGTAGAGGATCATCCCGCCGGCGTCGGCGAGAACCGGATCCCGGGGATCGGTCTCGACCACCAGGGCGATGCCCCTGGGCGCGAAGAACTTGCCGTGGACGGCCTGGACGTAGGCCGCCGCCGCCGTCCCTCCGGGCCCCGCTTCCGGACCCGGGCCCACGACCACCCCGCCACCGGTCAACAAGGCGTTCAAGGCGGTGTTGATGCTGCCCAGGGGCACGGGGGCGGGCCCGGCGGGAAGTCCCGCCGCGTGGTCGTCCAGAAAGGCGACGACCCGGGGAAAGAAGGAGGCGAAGGCCCCCTCGGCGCCGTCCGGACCGTCCGGGCCCCGAAACAGGTCCGCGAGCCCCGGCATCCACTGGAAGCCATGAGCCTTTTCCCGGGCGACCGCGTCCCGGGCGGCCTGCTCGCCTTGGGTCTCGGCGAGGAAGCGCACGGTCGCCGCCCGGACGCAGGATTCGCAGACCACGGTCTCCCAGGTGCCGTACGCCTGGTCGCGCATGACCCCGGCGACCCGGGGCATGATCCGCTCGCCGGCGGCCTTCAGCGCCTCCAGGTTCCGGTTCACGACCGGGTTGACGAACGAATGGCTGAACTCGTGGACCAGGGTGGCGGCCGTGTCCCCCGGAAAGCGGGGCAGCCCATCCTCGTCCACGGCCCAGACCCCCTGGATGGCGTGGACGCGGCTGCGGCCCTCAGGAAGATCCACCCTGAGACCATAGCTGTGCCGGCCGGTGAGAAGCCCGACCACGGGGATGAATTCGGTCCTGTCGTGAGGTCCGTAACAGGAGGTGATCCAGGATTCCAGGTCGTTCCCGCCCGGGACCTCATCCAGACGCGATGCGGCCTCGGCGTAGAACTCCTCCCACCCCCTGCGGAATCCGGCGAAGTCCCCATCGCGGGCGAACTCCCCCGCCAGGACCGCGAAGTCCGCGGCCGTCGGTCCCACCCACCGCTCGTCCAGACTTCCGGGGCGGGGATCGAGCGGCATCGACGGCGCGAAATCCCGGTCGGCATCCAGGTACAGGGCGATCTCCGCCGCGGCGTCGTAGGAGATGCCCGCCAGAGCCCGCAGTTCCTTGGCCCGCTGGACGGCGGCATGGTCGGCCAGCGCGCCGAAATGGGCGTCCACCGCTCGTGTGTATGGCGAGTCGGGCGCGTCCAGGTACTCGGGACTGCCCGCCAGCCGGAAGATGATCGACACCAGTTCGACCCCGGGATCGACCCGTCCGGCAAGGGCCCGAGCCGGCAGGGGCCGACCCGCGGCGGTCATGATCGTGATCAGGATGATGAAGATGAGGCGGAAACGGTCGGATGAACGCATGGACTCCCCCTGTCCGGTTCAGGTTCCCTGGCCGCTGGACCTTAGGGGGAACCGGACGGGAGGGTCAAGACCTGACCCAGGCGGGCAGCGCGGTGAGTTCGGCCACGAGCTGGTCCCGCACCCGCTGCCAGTAGGCCGCCGGCACCTGGCAGGTGCCCACTCGCGTGTGGCCGCCGCCGCCGTAGCGCAGCATCAGTTCGCCCACGTTGACGGTGCAGGTTCGCCTGAGGATGCTGTGGCCGCAGGTGAAGACCACGGTCTCGGCATCCTTGCCCCGCATGATGCGCAGGGACACGTCCGTCTGGGGATACAGGGCGTATTCCTTGAAGCGGTTGCCGACCATGATGTCCGGGACGTCCATCAGGTCGATGATCAGGAGGTTCCCCTTGACCCGAGCATTCTCGCGGATCATGGCCGTGTAGGCGATCTCCTGGTCGAAATATCGTTCGGTCCGCTCCATGACGTCGGGGAGCTGGAGGATCTCGTCGGGGGTCAGGCGCCGGCAGTACTGGATCATGTCCTGCATCAGCTGATAATTGGAGATACGGTAGCCCCGGTGCCGGCCCAGGCCCGTTCGCGGGTCCATGATGAACGAGAGCAGGACCCAGCCTCGCGGGTCGAGGATCTCCTGGACGCTCAGCTGGCCGCTGTCGCACCGGTCCACGGCCTCCATCATGCCGCTGCGGTCGAACTTGGCGTATCGCTCGTGGCCGCCGAAGTAGTTGTAGATCACCCGGGCGCAGCTCTGGCAGATCACGCTTGAGCCGATGTAGTCCTTGTCGGCGACCAGCTGCAGCCGTTCGTGCTCGCTGGCATGGTGGTCGAACCACATGCCGCAGCCCGGCACGAAGGGCACGTTCGCCAGGATGTCGTTGCGGCAGACGGGGATCTTCCCGTCCTGCAGGTCCTTGGGATGGACGAAGAGATAGGTGTCGACCAGGCCGGCCTCCACCAGGAGGACGGCGCAGGCGAGACCGTCGAAGTCGGAGCGGGTGACCAGGCGCATGGATTTCCCCTTGAATTGCCCCCCCGCCGAGGGCCGGCGGTATCGAACCTTCCAGGTCAAATCATCGGCATGACCCTGAGGGACTTTACTTCGGGTTGTGCCCTGGGTTACAATCCTCCCACGGCCAGCCGGCCCCGTTTCCCACCCCACCCGGCTACACGCCGAGGAGGTGAATCGTGAAGAGGTCCGATTTCCCCCAGAGGCCAGATCTAGATGGCGGACAGGCCTGCGCCTGCCGGACCGTGGATCTGGTGATCACGGCGGGATAAGCTCTTCCGTACGGTTCCCGTTCCCTCGCCATTTCCCGTCCAGCCCGGTCCTTCCGCCCGGACACGATTGCGTGCATCCGGCGCCTCGGCGCGCCGATGCCCAGCTGTGCGGAGGAAATCGGATGGGCAACCAGGGGAAGAAAGGGCTCACCAGGGCCCGGCGCGCCGCCATGCGGAAGAAGTCCAACGAGGATCAGGCCCGGACCCGGGACAAGAAACGCCGTTCGCTGATCGAACAGAAAAGGACCGCCAGGAATGTCGCGCGGGCCCTCGGGAAGCCGCCCGCGACCGCCCCGTCCCGGCGGGTGGAGGAGGCCTGGACGCTCCTCCACACCCACCCCTGGCGTGAACTCCTGGGCAAGCGTTCCAATACCCGCACCGTGATCCAGGAACTGGCCGACCGGCGGCCCCGGCTGCTGGCGGCGGACATCATGGAACCGGTCCTGGCCATCATCCTGATCTCGGGAGTGAGGAGCCTGGACCGTTGGCGGCCCGGGGGCAAGGGCCTGCGCGCGAACTTCCTGTCCCTCGCCGCCCACCTCCTGGGCCCCTATCCGGTGCCGAAGTTCATCCTGGAGGTCACCATGCAGGGTGATGGCCTGATCACCCCCGAACTGTTCCGGCACCTCCGGACGGCCAAGGCGCTGGCCCACGGCGGCAGCATCCACCGCGATCTGCGCGGCACGGTCCTCCCCGGAACCCTGACCCGCCGGATGTGCCACGTCTGGGCCGCCACCCCGGAGACCCTGAGCATCGCCGGGGCGGCCCGCCGGGCCCAGGTCCTGTGCTATGGCGGCGGGGTCAAGCTGGCGCGCCTGATCGCCGGCGGACTGCCGCGGGTCATGTCGCACAACAGGGAGGAATTCTGGGCGGAAGCCATCCACTGGTTCTGCCGGCAGCCGGACCTGGATCCGGTCCAGGTCGGACCGCTCTGCGACTTCCTCAGCCACCGGATCGCCGAGGACCCCGGGTTTTCCCTGAAGGGGCGCACGTACGGCAGCCTCAAGCGCGCCATGGAGCAGTGGCACCGGGAGACCGCCGACCTGAGACGCATCGGGATGAAATCCTTCACCCCTTCCGGGTTCGCGGGAGCGACCTGGAGGAAGACCGTCAAGGTCCACGGCCGCCTCGTCGCCGAGGACCTGTGGTCCTTCCAGGAGATCCTGACGGCCAGGGATCTGGTCGACGAGGGAAGCGCGATGAGGCACTGCGTGGCGACCTACGCCCGGAACATCGGTTGCGGATACTGCTCCATCTGGTCCCTCCGGATGAACGGGAACCGCAAGCTGACCATCGAGGTCGTGAACAGGGAACGCAGGGTGGTCCAGGTCCGGGGGAAGTCCAACCGCCGGGCATTGGAAGCCGAGGCGGTCATGGTGAGGAAATGGGCCGCCAAGAACGCCCTCCAGGTCGAGCTCCGGGGTCTTTGAGCCGTGGCCGAAACCCGAATCGATTGACATTCTTCACCGAAGGTCATGATAATACCGCATCGCCATGACCCTTTTCGAAGGATATCCAACATGAGAATCCTCCCGGTTGCCTTCCTGGCGGTCCTCATCCTCATTTCCGGAACGGTGTCCGGCACCGACTCCGCCTCCCCGCTCTCACCTGCCTGGGACCTGCTCTGGAACAATGACTTCACCGGCGCGGTGAAGGCCTTTCAATCCACCCTGAGGGATGAACGGGACGATCCCGAGGCCCTGCGCGGGCTGATGCTCGCCCAGGTCGCCCTGGGAGACGACCGCGGACTTGTGGAATCCCTGGCGACCTATCTCGAGGGAGCCCGGCACAGCCAGTACGACGATCTCCTTCTGGATTGGATCGCCGAGAACACCGACCTGGAGGGGAAATCCTTCAGGAAGGACATGGCCGAGTTCGGCCGGCAGTTGGCGGACGACCCCGAAGCCGATCCGGTAGCCCGCAGGTGGCTTGCCGCCAGGGAATTGCGCTTGGTCCGGTTGCTCGGCGACCGGAAGAGGATCCTGAAGTGCGCGTCCCCCCTGGATCGAATCACCGACTGGACCCTGCTCGGCCCCTTCGACAACACATCGGGCTCGGGTCACCGCAAGGACCATGTCCAGGACTTCCGGTACAACCCCCTCTACACGTATTCAGGAAAATTCGGCCAACCCATCAACTGGTTCCATCCCCAGGTCCATTCCCTGGGGGGCGAGGTCGTCCCCAACCTTCATTTCCATCGCAAGGAATTCACCACAGCTTTCGCCCAGACCAGGGTCCGAATCGCGGAATCCGGGTCATATCTGCTTTCCTTGGGTTACCATGGCGATGTCGATCTTTTTCTCAACGGAGAGCTTTTCCGGCAATGCTCCCGCGAGGTCGGTGGCGAAGAAGCGCTGCACTGGTTGGTCGACCTTCCCCCCGGCTGGCTGCAGATCGTGGTCAAGATCAGCGGCCGGGAGGAATCCCCCTGGTTCACCTGCGCCCTGACCCATCCCGACGGATCCCCCATCGAAAACCTGGAGACACAGGCGACCGGCCACGGCCACAATCCTCCCGGCGGGATCAAGGTTCGTCCGGCTCCGAATCCCATCCTGGCCCGGATCGCCGAGAACGCCGTCGGCCCCGAAGCCGCATTCTGGAACATCCTTCGCGGGCGGATCGAAGATGAATCTTCGAAATTCAAGAAACATTGTGCGGCGGCCCTGGTCATCCATCCCGATTGCAGCCTCATCAGACTGGCCATCTTCAGGTCCTTCGAACCCAAGCGTGCATCGCGGTCCGCCAGTCTCGATGAGATTCTCGGGCTCGCCCCCGATCTCGCTCCAGCTCTCCTGTTCAAGGCGGGCCTGGAACTGGAGAAGGGCCGCGGAGACGAGGCCCGGAAGATTCTCGATTCCGGTTACCGGCAAGGTGCAGCCAGCCTTTCAGCCATGCTTTGCCGGATCGAAAGCTATGAACAAAGCGGTCTCTGGGAGGACGTGAAGTCCTCCGCCCTTCAAGCGGCCCGCAGCTTTCCCGGAGAACCCGGGCCGTACCGGGCCCTGGTCCGCTTCGACGAGGAATCGGACCTCGTCAACGACTTGAATGACCATCGAAGAAACGTCATGGCGCTGTCCGACCCCATCACCCGGCTGCTGATGCGGTTCCATTACGAATTCAACCAGGAGAACTTCGGCGACGCCAAGGGCGCCATCGAGGACCTGATGGAATTGCCCCCGAGTACGACGTGGTCTGGAAATTCCGCATCCTGACCTTGCTGTGGGATGCCGATCCCGAGAACGCCCTACGTCAGAACATCTTCGCCCTGCAGAGCTTTCCCCAGAGCCTGGATCTGCTGGAGCGGCTCGCCGATCTCGCCCAGTGGGGTGCCGTCCTCCGCAACGACCTGTTCAAGGAGGTCTTCCCTCCGGACATCGCGGCGGAAGTCTCCGCGAATCTCTTCCGCACCGACCTGACGGCTCGGGAAGATCTCAAGGTCATCCTGAAGCGGGGGGCGGCGAGGATCCTGCAAAAGGCGCTCGACGTGGATCCGGGAAATTTCGAGATCCGGGACCGGATCAACGGCCTCCTCGAGATGCCTCCCTTCAGCAACACCCTGCCCGACCCGCATTGCGATGAGATCGGCGAAATGAGGGTCCGGCCCGAGGACTACTCCGGAGCCGGCTCGGTGGTCCTGCTTTCCAACAGGCGATGCCTTTTGTTCGACCGGAGGGCGGGCGTCATCGACAACATTCTCGCCGTCCAGATCCTGACCAGGGAGGGCGCTGCGACCTGGGAGAACATCGACTTGGCCGGCGACCCTTTCGGAGACCTCCAGGTTCTCGCCAAGGAAGTCATCAAGGAGGTCGGACCCAGGACCGAGGGCAAGCGGTTCCTCAACAGGGTCATGTTTCCGGGTCTCGCCGTCGGGGACATCCTTCTGCTGCACTACCGGACGAAGGAATTCGTGTCTGGGAACCTTGCCGGAAATTTCTGGGATCAGCACTCGTTCTCCTTCGCGACCGGCCCCTGTGTCCGCTCACGGTACGAGCTCATCCTGCCTGCAGGCCAGCAAGCCCGGACCAGGCTCTGGAACGCCGGAGATTACCTGGTCGAGGGGTACCCGAGACAGGATGCCCTGGACGGCATGAAGGTGCGCCACACCTGGATTTTCGCTGATCTCCCCGCCTCGGCGGACGAACCCCTGGCACCATCCGACCTGAACACCATGCCCTGGCTGGACGTCTCCACCATCGAGAGCTGGGACACCATTGCCCAATGGTATTGCGACATCGCCGACGGCCAGGCGGTGGCCCAGGAGGGAATCCAGGCCAGGGCCGCGGAGCTCACGGAAGGATGCCGATCGGAGGATGAGGCCGTGGCGAGAATCTTCGATTTCGTTGCCGGCGAAATCAACTATGAAAGCGTACCCCTGTTCCAGTCCGGATTCATCCCGCGGCTTGCCGGCGACGTCCTGGCCGACGGCTACGGTGACTGCAAGGACAAGGCCTGCCTGATGATCGCCCTCCTCGCCGCCGCCGGCCACGACGGGTTCCGGTTCGCCCTGGTGACTCCCGGCGCCCCGGGCGACCGGCCGTTCCTTCCTTCGCCGCGATTCAACCATGCCATCGTCTTCAAACGAGGTGATAATGGTCGCGATCTCTGGCTGGATCCGACTTTCCGACACGGGCGATGGGACCGGATTCCCAGCCACCTGGCCGGGTCGCCCAGCCTCGTCGCCGCCCCTGGGATCACCGACCTGATGGTGATTCCCGGCACCGATCCCGGGGAATTCCCCTACGTGGTCGATTCCACGGTCAGCCTCCAGAGCAACGGGGACGGGCTCGTCGATCTGGAGGAGGTCATCCATCAGATCGACCACATCGCCTGGATCAGGGAGGAACTGGACGGCGGCCCGGAAGATGCCCTGGTCTCCCTCAAGACCACGGGCTTGTCCATCCTGTATCCCGGAGCGGAGGTCCTGGATGCGAAGGCGGGGAGTCTCGATCCCATGCCGGACCTCCTGACGATCACCACCCGGCTCAGGATTCCCGAACTGGGGACCCTGGACGGCGGAATCCTGTCCCTCCATCTCCCCTGGAACAGCCAGTTGACCGGCAGGTTCGGCGCCGTCGTCGCCAAATCCGGGAGAACCCTTCCTCTGGACCTTCGGGCCATGAACCTGTGCGAGAAGGAATCCCTGATCCTTGTCCTCCCACCGGACTTCACCCCGACCAGACTCCCCACCGGAAAGGACGTCAGCTGGGGGGAGTGCCGGTACGCCACCAGTTTCGGGGTGTCGGCGGAAGGAGTGGAGGCCCACCGGGACCTGGTCATCAAGGGGGAAATGGTCGATGTCGAGGCCTATCCCGGATTCAAGGCATGGCTGGACGAGGTGCGCAGGGATCTGAACCGCATCCATCACTTCCGGGCGGATTGACCGGATCGGGATCTTCGACAGCGACTCCATGTTGTGATGTTTTATTCCATCAATATATCGAAATATATCTTTAATGATTGTAGATTTCATCAAAACAATTAGACTTGACCTTGCTGTATCTTTCCATCAATATCATCCATATCAAGCTTTAATGGAGGTAAAATCCATCATGTCCTTCTACGCCGCCACCGACCAGGCCATCCTCGCCGAGATCGGCGGCCGCATCCGCCGACGCCGCCTGGACCGCAATCTGAGCCAGCAGGAGGTCGCCGAACGCGCCGGCCTGGACCGCACCACCGTGGGCGCCCTCGAACGCGAGGGCCGGGCCACCCTGCTGACCTTCGTCCAGGTGCTCAGGGTGCTCGACGCCCTCGACGAACTCGACGTCTTCCTGCCCGCCCAGGGCCCCAGTCCCCTGGAGCTGGCGCGCCTGCAGGGAAAGGTGCGCCGCCGGGCCTCCACCTCCCGCAAGGGCGAGGAGACCGACTGACATGGCCGATCGCATCGACGCCGCCTTCGTCCGCATCTGGGGCCGCACCGCCGGGGCGGTGGCCTGGGATCCCGACCGCGAGCTGGCCACCTTCGAGTTCGATCCGGAGTTCCTCGACAGCGGCCTGGACCTCTCCCCGCTCAGGATGCCCCTGGCGGCAGCCGCCCGCGGCGGCGGCCGGTTCTCGTTTCCCGGGTTGCCGCCCGCCACCTTCCGGGGACTGCCCGGCCTGCTCGCCGACGCCCTGCCCGACCGCTTCGGCAACCGCCTCATCGACGCCTGGCTGGCGCGCCAGGGCCGCCGCCCCGGGGACTTCAGCCCCGTCGAGCGCCTCTGCTACCTGGGCGCGCGGGCCATGGGCGCCCTGGAATTCGAACCCGCGCTGCGGGGACCCCAGGAAGAGGCGGCCCGGGTGGACGTCGCCCGGCTGGTGGAACTGGCCCGGGAGGTCCTGCAGGAACGCGTCGGCCTCCACGCCGACCTGGCCGCCGGGACCGAGGCCATCGCCGACATCCTGCGCGTGGGCACGTCGGCCGGCGGGGCCCGGCCCAAGGCCGTCATCGCGGTCGACGAGGCCACCGGCGAGGTGCGCTCGGGCCAGCTGGACGCCCCCCCAGGTTACGCCCACTGGATCCTCAAGTTCGACGGCGTCGATGATCGCGAGCTGGACGACCCCGAGGGTTACGGCCGCATCGAGTACGCCTACCACCTGATGGCCCGGGCTGCTGGAGTCACGATGAGCGAGTGCCGCCTGCTCGAGGAGGGCGGGCGCGCCCACTTCATGACCCGGCGTTTCGACCGCCTGCCCGGGGGGGGCCGACTGCACCTGCAGACCCTGTGCGGGCTGGCCCATCTCGACTACAACGACCCGACCTCCCACTCCTACGAACAGGCTTTCCAGGTCTGCCGCGAGCTGCGCCTGCCCTACCCCGACACCGAGCAGCTGTACCGGCGCATGGTGTTCAACGCCGCCGCCCGCAACCAGGACGACCACACCAAGAACATCGCCTTCCTCATGGACCCCGACGGCGTCTGGAGCCTGTCCCCGGCCTACGACCTGACCTACGCGTACAACCCCAACGGGCGCTGGACCGGGCGCCACCAGCTGGCCATGGCCGGCAAGCGCGAGGGCATCGCCCGCGCCGACCTGCTGGAGGTGGCCCGCACCGTCGGCGTCAAGAAGCCCGACCGCATCCTCGACGAGGTCATGCAGGCGTTGACCGACTGGCCGGCCTGGGCCGAGCGGGCCCACCTGCCCGCAGCACCGATGGAACGCATCGCGGCCACGTTCCGCGACTTCCGCAACCCCGACCAAGGAACCGCACCGTGAACCCCTGGCACCTGGCTCTCCTTTTCGGCGTCGGCGCCGTATCCGGCGTGCTCAACGTCCTGGCCGGGGGAGGCTCCCTGCTCACCTTGCCGGTCCTGCTGTTCCTGGGCCTGCCCGCCGGCGTCGCCAACGGGACCAACCGCATCGGGATCCTGGCCCAGAACGTCGTGGCGGTCGGCAGCTTCCGGCGCAGCGGCCACCTCCCCATGAAGATCGCGCTGGTGTGCACGCCGGCGGCCCTGGTGGGCAGCATCCTGGGCGCCGAGGTGGCCGTGGACATCGGCGATGCGGCCTTCCGGCGCATCCTGGCGCTGGTCATGCTGGGCGTGTGCGTGCTGATGGTCGTCGATCCGACCCGCCGCCTGAAGTTCGAGCAGGCCCACCTGGGTCCCCTGCGGATCGCCGCCCTGGCCGGCACCTTCCTGCTGGTCGGCTTCTACGGCGGGTTCATCCAGGCCGGGGTCGGATTCCTCATCATCGCGGGCCTGCTGGTGCACGGCATGGACCTGGTTCGCATCAACGCCGTGAAGGTCTTCGTCGTCGGGGTGTTCACCGTGAGCGCGCTGGCGGTCTTCATCATTCACGGGCAGGTGGACTGGGGGCTGGGCCTGGCCCTGGCCGCCGGCAACTCGGTGGGCGGCTGGCTGGGAGCGCGCCTGGCGGTGGCCAAGGGGCACGACTGGATCCGCAAGCTGGTGCTGGTGGTCGTGGTTCTGTTCGCGGCGCGGCTGCTGCTGGGCTGACCGACGCCTGCCGGGATCAGCCCAGGGCCCTCGCCCGCCGCTCGAACTCCTTTACCGCCGTCCCGTAGAAGGCGATGTCCTCGGCGTTGCGGTCCAGGAGATCCTGGACCAGATCGCCTTCGAGGCCGTAGGAGGCCTCCAGGGTCGGGCGGGACTGGTTGAAGTTCAGGTTCATCAGCTTCCAGCCGAAGCGGCGGTTCGCCATCTCCAGGGAGGCCTTGTACCGCTCGGTGAGGCCCAGGAGCCCGTAGCCGTCCAGGGGAATGCCCTGGACGAACGCCTTCTGGCAGTTGGTGAAGGCCGGGTCCCGGTAGAATTCCTCGAAGCCCTTGAGGTAGCCGTTGTAGGTCACGTAGTGCCGGTATTCCGAGATCAGCCGCTGGACGGGATCGCGAAGGAAGACCAGCGCGTTCTCGGGGCCGAACAGGTCGCGGTACTTTTCGGCGGGGAAGTGGCCGCAGACGACCTGGACCGGGCCGTCCAGGACCGCCGCCTTGAATTCCTTCAGATCCGGCCGGTCGTAGACGTGCCGCTGGACGATCGGCGAGGTCACCTCCGAGTCCGGACCGTAATCGTAAGCCATGGCTTCGAAGCCCAGGTGGCGTTCGAGGGCCATGCGGAAACTCGTGCCCGCGGTCTTGGGCACGTGGACGAACACCAGCGGTCCCTCGGTCGCCAACTCCGCTCCTTTCTGCTCGTCGAACCGGATCAAAAAGGCCGCAGGCTCACCGGGCCGCGCTCCCCGGGGGGATCATCCCCGGGTCCGCCCAGATATACCCGCTGACGAGGAGGGTGGTCAAGGGCGACGAGTCCGAGCCTGCTCCCCGGAACTGGAACCGCCCGCGCTTGCGGACAGCCTCGATCGTCATTATGGTGACGGCCTGCGGGATCGATCATCTCCGGCGCAGCACTCACCCGTGGAAGAGGAAGCTCCGCATCCTGCTCAAGACTCAAGGACGAGACCACCCACACCTGGTCCGCCGGCGGCGAATCCGGAACCTTGAGAGGTGGTCCGCAATGAGAAACCAAGTCCCCAGCTACATGAGCTCGATGGTCACGAACACCCGTGATGCCTTCTGTGACGTCCTCCACAATCCCAGCCTGTGGTCCGAGAAGATCATCAAGGAGACGATGAACCGGACCGGCGGCCAGCCCTTCAACATCCAGGACGTGCAAACCCTGATCAAGGATTACCTGACCGTTCTCTCCGAGAACATCAGGAGGGGCGAGGATCTGTAGACGTTGTCCGCACAGACAGACCGTGGGTGGAATAGATGAAGATCAGGATCGCCGCCGGCCGCATTAACAGGTTGACTGACGCGATGAACCGCCAACCTGGAGTCGGAACATCATGGAAATCACCTCATCCGGCGTCTCGGTCTACGAGATCGTCATCGATCTGCAGGCCTGGGGCGACCGCCGGACGAATCGGACCGCGGGTTTCAACGAAGCGCTGATCCGCGTCCTGCCCACGACCGCCCTGCACAAGTGCATGTCGGGGAAGGAAGGCGGTTTCCACACCGAGCTGGTCGGCGGAACCAACTTCGCCCACGTCGTCGAACACGTGCTGCTGGAGCTGATCCACCTGGCGGATTCCGAGGGCCGCGTCTTCACGGGATGGACCAAGGACCTCGGCGACGGCTCGTACAAGATCCACTACGGCGCCCCCGACTTCCTGACCGGCCGCCTCGCTCCCATCCTGGCCATCGACCTGGTGAGCCGCCTGCTTCAGGGTGAGGAGCCTGACCTGGATGGCTACCTCGCCGAGCTGCGGGACCCCCTGGCCTACTTCGCTCGCGAGGAGGGGGCCGAGGGCACCGCCGATCGACCCGGCTGCCTCCAGCTGATGCGGCAGATGGACGCCCCCCCGGACGATCCGATCGCTGAGATTCCCCCCAGCCTGTCGGACTGGCAGAAGGAGAATCTTTCCGGCCTGCTGGACCTGCCCCTGGATCTCTGGCGGCGGATCGGCGACCAGTGGCGACGGGCGTTCGCCGGTTTCGGCGGGGACTTCGCCCGCGGAATCACCGACAAGATCGAAGTCGTCCATCCCGACCGGTTCCGCACCCAGATCCAGGAGGGAGACTTCGCCGCCTACTTCCAGGCGGTCGCCAACTTCGGACACATGCTGCGTTCCCTGCGCATTCCCCTGAACTTCCTGACCCACGCGATCTGGCAGTACAAGAACATCCTGCTGCTCTCCCTCCTGGAACGGCAATCGGGAGGACACGAGGAACGCGTCGGGGCGATCTGGGACGTGGACATCCTCTACCAGAACATCCTGTACGCCCTGATCGAGGGATACTGCCGCACCGATGCCCCACCTGCCCCGCTGGAAAAGGCCGAGGTCCGCGGCTTCAAGGCCCGCCGGGTGCGGCCCGCGAAGGTCCTGATCGTCGACGACGATCCCATGACCCGGCGGGTGGTCCGCGATCTGCTGGAATTCCGGGGAGTCGAGACCATCGAGGCCCGCGACGGACTCCAGGCCCTGCGCCTGATGGCCGAGAACCGGTTCGACATCGCCGCGGTGCTGCTCGATCTGGTCCTGCCGGGCATGGACGGCAAGGTCATCTGTCGCCGCCTGAAGGACGGCTACTCCCAGACCAGGATCCTGCTGACCAGCGGGTACCCCTGCGACGAGGAGACCGCCGAGCTGCTGGCGGAGCACGAGGTGTCGTTCCTGAAGAAGCCGTTCTCGTCGGTCCAGCTGATGGAGAAGCTGGGCGATCTGCTGGAACTGGACCAGGTCAACAACGGCCTGGCGGCGGACTAGTCCGGAGCCACCGCGAAGGTGGTCACGAACAGCCCGTCCCCCTCCGCGCTCGTCCAGGCCAGAGCCCCCTGGTCCCGTGCCCTGTCGATCAGCGGCGTGGGTTCGAATCCCGTCACCAGTTCGTAGGCTTCGCCGAGAACCAGGGTCTTGAGCCGGGCCAGGACCGCGCCCACCGGATGCCTGCCGGCCTCGATGTCCTCGCGGGCGTCGTATCGTTCGACCACGGTGACGGTGTCCAGCCAGGAGGGACGCCCCGCTGATCGGGCTCCGTTCTCCCCGTCCACCGCGAGTTCCTGCAGGCCCGCAGCCTGCCGCAAGCGGGAGATCAGCTCGGGCAACGGCACGCCGCCCACCCCGGCCGCCTGGCGCAGGGTGGTGACCCGGGCGATCGTCCGGCGCAGGACCGGGTTGCGCAGCTTGGCGAACGGCGGTGCGATCCGGATGAGCTCGTCCTCCAGTCCGGGCCAGGAATCCAGCAGGTCGGCCAGCTTGGTCTCGGGGGCGATGTCCACGCGGTCAGCCATCGTTCTTCTCTCCTCCCACGTAGTTCAGCAGGCGTTGCTCCCCGCTGAGGGCGCGCTTCTCGGTGAGATCCTGGCTCACCTCGAGGCAGCCCAGGTACGTCCCGTCCTCGCTCCGCATGGCGAAGTACTCGATGCACAGGAATCGGCCGCCCAGGGTGATCCAGAAGCGGGCGTGGTCCTGTTGCCCGCCGCGGAAGTCGTCCAGGATGCGCTCGACCATGCTCACGCTCTTGGGCGGATGGCAGTACTGCACCTTCCGGCCCAGGATGGCCTTGGTGCGGGCGAAGATGCGCTCGCGGCCGTGGCTGAAGTAGCGGACGGTATCCTCCGAATCCACGAAGGTCACGTCGAACGGGATGGTGTTGAGCAGGACCTCGAGCTGGGCCGGGGTGAGCATCCCCGTGGGGAACTTGACCTTCTGGCCGTCGGCAGCGGCCGTTCCGGCGGGAGCGTCCATCCCCGCGGGCACCCACCGGCCCTCGGGCACCACCAGGCACCAGCCGATCTCGTCGCTGCCCTCGGCGATCGCGAACCATTCGGCCTCCGTCAGGGCGTCCAGGCACATGGGCAGCAGGATCTGCTCCTCCTTGTCCACCATGCCCGTCACCGCCTCCAGGGCAGGATTGAGGGTCAGTTCCAGGGCGGCGGTAAGCTCGCCGGCGGTCACCCCGTCGGCGGCGGCCGTCGCCAGGACCTCCGCCGCGCCCTTGAGCAGGGCCCGGGCCTCGTCGTGCTTGCCCCACATCACCGTCGGCGGGCCCGTGATCCCCTTCTTCTCCAGGTAGGGGAACAGCAGGTTCTCCTTGCGCAGGTAGTGCTTCTCCACGTCCATCAGGGAGTTGAAGCGCATGCGCAACTCGCCCAGCAGGTCTCCGGGCGTCTCGTCAGCCGGCAGGTCGGCGACCTGCCCCAGGATCTTGGCGATGAGGCCGGTCTCCCACTCCAGGGCCCGGTTCTCCTCGCGGAACACCCGGACCGGATGTCCCTGGGGAAGTTCGGATTGCGACCCGGAGTCGAGGGACCCCTTCATGGCCTGGTGATGGATGTCGCAGAGCTTCAGGATCTCCTCGACCGGGGTGCCCTCGGCGATGAGCTCCTGCTCGACGACGACCACGTCGTCGTAGGGGATGCGGCCCAGCAGCTGGACCAGCTGGTGCTTGACCGATTCGGGGGCCTCGCCGGCGTGGAGCTGCAGGATCATGTGCTTGAGCAGGTCCTGCCGGCGGCGGCGATCGTGGATCAGTTCGCTCACGGGAATCCTCCTTGCTGAAACTTAAAGGACAATAAGGTCCGTTTAGTCTCTTTTGGCAAGGAGGATCTGATGAATCCGGCGCTTCCCCTGCTGGATGCGGTCGCCGAGACCCTCGTGAAGACGCTGCGGTCCCTGGAACCGGAGTACCCGGCGGCAGACCCCGAGGAGGTGGCCAGGTTCGCGGCCCGCCGTGGACTCCCGGAGTCCGAAAGGGACTGAAGGACCTCTGGGCTCGGACGAATCGGGTCAGGCACCTTTCCGGCTGCGCCGGACCAGGACCCCTCCACCGGTAAGGATCGACAATCCCAGCACGATCAATCCCGCGCTGCTCACCGCGGGTGTGGCGCCCCCCGAGACGACGACGGTTCCCGACCCGACTTCCAGCGGGATCGTCCGGGTCACCGGGGCCTTATTGCCGACAAAGGTCATGGTCGCCTGGATACCGTAGATGCCCGGCTGGACGTTGCCGATATACCTGCATTGGGCATCCAGTATGGATGCGCAGTTGCTGACTTCTCCGTTGTAGACAGTGAGGGGCCCGAACACGTTGGGGACCGGTCCTGCGGTCTGGTTGAAGGTGACCGAATACCAGGGGGTGTTGTCGATGATCTGGATCTGGGCCTGCGTCAAGGCGAAACCGGGTTCCACAACGACGTCGATCGCGTAGAGACCGGGAGGCAGGTTGCCGATCTCGACACACTCGGCATTCAGGATGGAGGTTCCGCAGTTGCTGAGATCGCCCCTGTCGATCACCGCGTCGAAGGCGTTCGGCATGGGCCCGGCGGTCTGGGTGAAGGTGACTCTCGTCCACCCGGGGTTGAGGACCTGGACCTGGACCTGCGTCAAGGCCAGGCCGGGTTCCACGACGACGTCGATCGCGTAGAGACCGGGAGGCAGGTTGCCGATCTCGACACACCCGGCATTCAGGATGGAGGTGCCGCAGTTGCTGAGCTGCCCGCTCAGGATCACCGCATCGAAGGCGTTCGGAATGGGCCCGGCGGTCTGCGTGAAGGTGACCCTCGTCCAGGGGAACGGGCTGCCGTCCCCGATGATCATCTCGGTCCAGACCGGGGAGAACCCCGTCCATGTGTCCGGGTCGAGCACGAGGGGATTCTGGTTCGTCATGGCGACCCCGGCCGCGGTCACCGTGAAGTTCCAGTCGATGATGTACGCCGCCTTGTCGGTGGGCTTCCCCTCGGCCGCATCGGCCCTGGCACTCCATTCCGGATCGAGGGTCTTGTTGTCGGCGACGACCATCTCGGTCCAGACCGGGGAAAAGCCGACCCAGGTGGCCGGATCGAGCACGAGGGGATTCTGGTTGGTCCCTGCGATTCCCTGCTGATTCACCACCCAGTCCCAGTCGATGATGTATGCCGCCTTGTCGGTCGGTCTTCCTGCGGCCCCCATGCCTTCGGCGCTCTTCGCCGTCACAATGATGTAGTTGATGTAGGGGTCCCAACTTCCCCAGGTGGCGGGGTTCAGGACGAGGGGATTGACATTCGGCGCCAACGTCTGGGTGGCCCGGGTCCAGGTCCAGTGCCAGTCGTTGATGTAATTCACGGCCTGGGAAGGGGTCGCGCTGCCGAAGAGGCTGATGAGGATGAGGATGCAGGAGACAGGGATGATCGGGCGCATGGCGGCCGCTCCTTTCGAAAGGATTGGGACCGGCCATGCCCAGGACCAAAGACCGGTCGAACACACCACCCAGCACCCGGTCCAGGGTTGACTAATTCATACCAAATCGGTTTGAATTGGTCAACAATGAATCCGCCCTTGTTTGCGGCGGCCTGTTCAGGGGCGATGCTCCGGTTCGAACCCGACCGCCACCCCCCATCGGATTGGAATCCTGGATGTCCGGAGGGATCGCCAGCGCCATGCAGGGACCTGCGGGGGCCTACTTCGCCTTCCTGGGAAGATTCCTCACGGTTCTCGCCGCCGGCGAAATTTTCTACCACGGCATCCTGCGTCCGAATCCAGCCTTCGAATCCTACCTCGAAGCCCTGGCGAAATCCTCGGCCGTCGTCCTCCGGGTCCTCGGAGAGCAGGTCGTCGCCCACGGGAACATGGTCGCCGGCAATAGCTTCGCCTTCTCCATCGTCACCGATTGCGACGCCGTGGACGCGATCATCGTTTTCATCGCAGGAGTCCTGGCCATTCCCGGCGGCCGGGCGCTGCGTCTCCTGGGGGCGGCGTGCGGTTCTGCGGCGCTCGCGGCGGTCAATCTGGTCCGGATCGTCTCCCTCTATTTCATCGGGGTCCACTGGCCGGGTTCGTTCGACCTGTTCCACGAAGGGATCTGGCAGCCGGCCATGATCCTCCTCAGCTTCGGGCTGTGGTTCGTCTTCGTCCGAATCTCGTTCAGGCGACGGACATGACGGCCCGGACGTTGCTCCGTTCCTTCCTCATCGTCCTGGCCATCCAGGCCGTCGCCTTCGCCCTCTGGCCGACGGTCGCGGTCCCCTGCACCCGAGCCCTGTGCGGGATCTTCAATGTTCTGCCCCCCCCCCTTAGGAATGATGTCGCCGTCGTCCACCGATTGGTGGAGCACGCCCCCGCCTCCTCCGACAACATCAGCGTCGGGATCGTCCCGAGGGGCGGACGGGATCTGTTCAACGTCCCCTACGGTGCGGGGCCCGGTTTCTACTTCCCCAACACCTTCCTGCTCGCCCTGGTCCTCGCCACACCGTTGCCCTGGCGTCGGCGATCGAAGCCGACCGCCATCGCCTTCGTCCTCCTGGAGGTCGCGCTGGCCGCCAGGATCGGGTTGATCCACCTGAAGCTGATGACGGATGAGACGCCGTGGCAGATTATCGACTTTCCGGCGGCTCTGGACCGGATGCTGATTTGGGCCGTTTCGGCCTACAGCTTCGCCACATCGAGCGGGGAGTTCGCTGGGCTGGTGATCTGGATCGCCCTCGTTGCCCCGGGATGGATGGAGCGTCGGGGAGACGGACCCTCACCGGGTTGAGCCCTCAACGGGGTGGGACTTCATGGCCCCGGGTCGAGCGTGGATGCCGCGACCTCGTCCACCACGCCGACCACCACCGACCGCACGGGCATGTCCTTGACCCCCAGGATCTGCCGGGCGCCGTTGCCCTCGTCCAGGATGATCACGGTCTCCCCGGCGCCGGCTCCGACGGTGTCGATGGCGATGACGTAGCCGCCGGACGGTTTCCCGTCCGGGCCCAGCTTGTCGCAGACCAGCAGCTTGCGGGCCGCCATGTCCCGGTGGTGGATGGTCGAGGTGATGCGTCCGGTAACGCGCGCGTAGATCATGATCGTGGCTCCGGATCGATCTGCAGGTCGTCGACGATGCCGACCACCGCGTGGTCCACGGGCACGAAGCTGGGATCGAGGGTGAGGGCGGCCTCGCGGCTGGCTTCCCAGTAGATCCTCTCGCCGGGACCGGCCATGCGCGTGCCGTCGGCGCACACGAAGGGTCTGCCTTCGGGTTCGCCCCGCTTGTCCAGGGGCTGCACCCACAGAAGGGGCACGCCGGCGAGTCCCTCGGAGACGACCGCGGGCACCACGGTGCCGATGACCTTGCCCAGGAACACGGTCAGCCCTCCACCGTCTCGGCGCCAACAGGTTCGCAGGGGACGCACGTCGCGAAGCGGGTGCCGGCGGCCAGGACCCCGCGCAGGGTCTCGTCCAGGCGCGGCATGAGGGAAGCGCCCAGCACCTGGGCGCAGGAACCGGCCCCGCCGACGGCGACGTCCAGGGCCTCCTTCACGTCGGGCAGAAGGCCGTCCACGATCGCCAGCGCCCGGCCCCCGAGATCGTCGGCCAGGCGCACCTCCACCAGGGAAACCGGGACGGCCTTCAGCGCCCTGTCGAGGGCCCGCAGCAGACCGGGCGAGGTCGAGACCTCGATGACGCCGGCCGCATCGCCGGCCGGGGCGCAGCGTGCGCCGCCCAGGGCGGCCGACAGCAGGGGGTGGGGGTCGGGCAGCAGGACCTCGTCGATGAGGGCGGCGTTCTCGGCGCCGACGCGGCCGCCCTCGGCGTGGGCCTCCTCGGCGGCGGCCACCGAGCCGCCGACCAGGGCCAGGTACCGGCCCGGGTGCACAGTGCCGCAACGAAGCAGGGCCACGGGCGAACGTTTGAGCATGCGGTCGATGGCCAGGATGCCGACGGCCGTGCTTCCGAATTCCAGGAGAGCCAAGGACTTGTTCATCACACGATCCTGAAGTGATCCACCATCACGCACCGGCGGCGGCGCGAGAAGCTGCGCGGGCCGGTCATGCCTTCCCCGGTGGGGCTGGCGATGGTGAAGCTGGTGGTGCCCTCGCCGCCGGACCCGAGCCCGGCCACGATGGGTCCGTTCTTGACGAAGATGCTGGTGTTGATCACCCGCGCCATTCGGCTGAGAGCGTCGATGTTGCGCGAGTGCATGCTGGCGGAGTGGCCGAACCCGTGCTCGGCCTCCCGGGCCAGATCGATGGCCCGGTTCACGTCCGGCACGCGCACCACCGGCAGCACCGGCATCAGCTGCTCGGACCAGACCAGGGGATGGTCCTCGGGCACCTCGGCGACGACGAGCCGGCACTCGGGACCCTTGCGCACGCCGATACGGCCCAGGATCTCGCCGGCGTTCTTCCCGACGAGATCCTTGTTGACGACCGAGTGGGTGCGGGGCCCGCGGATCTCGGAGAAGATCTCCTTCTCCAGCTTCCGCAGTTCGGACTGGTCGGCGACGTAGGCCCCGGCCGCCTTCATGGCCGCGAGCAGCTCGTCGGCCACGCTCGCCACCACGAAGACCTCCTTCTCGTCCACGCAGATGATGTTGTTGTCGAATCCCGCCCCGAAGACGATGTCCCGGCCGGCCTTGCGGACGTCCGCGGTCTCGTCCACCACCACCGGCGGGTTGCCGGGTCCGGCGCAGACCGCCCGCTTGCCGCTCTTCATCGCCGCCTTGACCACGCCCGGCCCGCCGGTGACCACCAGCAGGTTGATGCCCGGATGATGCATCAGTTCGGTCGCCGACTCGATGGTGGGCTTCGCCACGGCGGTCACCAGGTTGGCAGGACCGCCGACCGCGGTGATGGCCCGGTTGATCAGCCTCACCGCGGCCATGGAGCAGCCGGCAGCCCCGGGATGCACGTTGAAAACCACGCTGTTGCCGGCTGCCAGCATCCCGATGGTGTTGCAGATGACGGTGCTGGTGGGATTGGTGGTCGGGGTGATGGCCCCGATCACCCCGAAGGGCGCCCACTCGGTGAGGGTCAGGCCGCGGTCGCCGGTGACGGTCTCGGGGACGAGGGCCTCCGTGCCCGGCGTCTTCTCCGTGACGAGCCTGTTCTTGACGACCTTGTCCTCGTACCGGCCCAGCCCGGTCTCCTCCCAGGCGTGCCGGGCCAGCTCGTCCCCGTGCTTGAGCATGGCCTCGCGGACGGCCGCGATGATCACCGTCCGCTTGTGCAGCGTGGAGGCGCTGAGCTCCCCGAAGGCCGCCCGCGCCGCGGTGATGCACTCGCCCACGGTGGCGAAGACCCCGTCGCCCGGGGCGGCGGCAGGAGCCGCGGCCGCAGGGGAACTCCTTTCCACCTGCGGCCGGACCACGTAGCCGCCGAGGACGGCCGGAGGCGGCTCGGACACGGTGCGGGGGGTCGCGCCCGCTCCGAGCCGCCCGGCCAGTTCCCTGGCGATACGGTCGATCTGCTGATCCGTCAGCCGGCTCATCCGTCACGGCCCTTCTTGTAGCGCAGCTGGCCGTCCGTGTCCCAGCTGTCCACGATGGCCATGACCACCGCATCGACCGGTCGGCCCTCCGTGGCCTTCGTCTGGCGGGCCGACGAGCCCGAGGCGTACAGGACGTACTCCCCCTCGCCCGCGCCCACCGCATCCACGGCCACCACCGTCGCGCCGGTGGTCTTGCCGTCGGGGCCGGCCACGCCGAGCATCAATAGCTTCAAGCCCTCGATGCTCTCCTCCTTGCGCGTGGCCACCACCGAACCGAGAACCTTGGCCAGATTCACGGCCGCCTACTCTTCGCCCGGGCGACCCAGGGGGATCACCGCATCGACGTTGGCGTGCGGGCGGGCGATCACGTGCACCGCCACGATCTCACCCACGCGGGTGGCGGCGGTCTGGCCGGCGTCGCAGGCGGCCTTCACCGCGGCGACGTCGCCGCGCACGATGGCCGTCGTGTAGCCGCCGCCGGTCTTCTCGTAGCCCACCAGCTCCACGCGGGCGGCCTTGACCATCGCATCGGCGGCCTCGACGGTCGCCGCGAAACTCCTGCATTCGATCATTCCCAGGGCGTCAGCCATCGGTCTTCCTCCTCATGGTCATGCTCTGGCAGGGGGAGAACTCCATGTTTCCCCTCGCCAGCTCCAGGGTCATCTCGTATTTTTCCTTCCCGAACATCGCCAGGATCATCCTGGCCTTCATGCCTCCTGCGCTCTCGCATTCCCGGTAGGCGAAGTTCAACCCGCTTCCGTCCGGACCGGCCAGCACGTCATAGGTGTTGACGAACCCCTCCGAGTTGAACTGCCGGAAAACGAACGTCCCATTGTCGGTGTTCCGGCTCAGGTAGCCGACGTCCCTGTGGACGCCGCCCGCGGAGTCGCGGGACTCGGTCGTTAATCGCAGGAACGTCCGATCGAAGATGAACTCCCATGTGTGGGTCACCGTCGCCTGCTGTCCAAATCCTTCGCCGGCCCCCTCCCAGATCCCCTCCAGAGGTTCCATGACTTTCCAGGGATCGGCCTCCTGTGCCCTGGACTCCCCTGCCCCGAGAATCAAGACTGCCAACATTCCGAATACCACCGCCGATCGTCCCGACCTCATTTCCCAACCTCCCGGCCCGTGATGGCCTCCAGGGCGGCCACGGCCGCGGGCCGCGCCACCGCCACGTCCTTCTCCTCGCCGCCGATGTAGACCCGGCCGAAGCTGCCGAAGGCCCGCACCTCGAGGATGTTGATGGCGGCCGCCTTCTCCGCCTCGTTCGCGGCCAGGGCCGCGTAGGCCGCCGGCTCGCACTCGAGCACGAACAGGGTCTGGCCAGCCAGGATCAGGTTCCCGTGCCGCATGCGGTTGATGAGCATGCACTGGTGGTCGTCCAGGTGGCGCACCACCTGGTCCGAGACGATGCGGGGCCGCAGGCGCCGGTCCTCGGCCAGCCCGAGGGCCGCGAGGATGGCCGCGCCGGCCTGCCGCACGTCGGCCTGGCTGTCGCTGTGGACCTCGAGCATACCGAAGTGCCGCTCGACGATCTGCATGCCCGGCGTCACATTGGTGGACTTCAGGGCGATGTCCGTGACCCGGTTGATCTCGATGCCGGGGGCGATCTCCACGAACAGGCTGGCCTGGCCCACCCGGGGCAGGAAGCCCTGGGCGACGGTGGCCTGGAACGAGGCGAACTGGGGCTGCAGGCTGTCGATGATGCAGTAGGCCCGCAAATCGACGGTGTTCCGGTCGACCATGTTCCGCTCCTTCAGGCGCTGACCGTCGTCTTCTGCGCTTCCTGGATGATGGCGATGCTGGCGCTTGCGCCGATGCGGGTGGCCCCCGCGTCGATCATGCGCTTGGCGTCGCTGAACGATTTGATGCCGCCGCTGGCCTTGACCTCCATGCCGGCCCCGCGGACCACCGAGGCCATCAGGGCCACGTCCTCCGCGGTGGCCCCGCCCGAGGCGAACCCCGTCGAGGTCTTCACGAAGTTGGCGCGGGCGCGGCGCGACAGCTCGCAGGCGCGCCGCTTCTCCTCGTCGCTGAGCAGGGCCGTCTCGATGATCACCTTGCTGACCGCGCCTCCGTCCCGGCAGGCGTCCGTCACCGCGAGGACGTCCCTCAGCACGTAGTCGTCGTCGCCCGACTTCAGCCGGCCGACGTTGATGACCATGTCGATCTCCTTGGCTCCGTCCCGGATGGCCTTGCGGGCCTCCATCCCCTTGATGTCGGGCGTGGAGGCTCCCAGGGGGAAGCCCACCACCGAGCAGGTCAACACCCGGGTTCCTCGCAGGCCGTCGGCCACGCGCTTGACCCAGCAGGGATTCACGCAGACCGACCGGAAGGAGAACTCCCGCGCCTCGGCGATGATCTTGTCGATCATGGCCACGGTGGCGTCGGGTTTGAGGATGGTGTGGTCGATGTAACGGGCCAGTTCCTCGGGAATGCGCCCGGGATTGCCGGGGCCGCTGGTCAGGCGTCCCGCCCCCAGTTCCAGGAACCGGCGGGCGGTGTCGGGGCAGCTGCCCACGCAGGGTCCGTCGTGGAAGACGTCCAGGGCGCGGCCGCCGAGCATCTGCTCCAGGCGCCGCACGATCCGCTGGATGTCCTCCTCGCCGAGGTCGGCCGGCAGGACGGCGACCGGTCCGGCCGCCTGGGCCGCGGGCGCCGCGGAAGCGGGCGTTCCCGCCTCGGCGATCATCGCCACCCGTTTCATGTGCCGGGCCTCGGTGCACTCGGTCTCCAGGAAGACGTCGACGATCTGGACGGCCAGGGCGGCCCCGATCAGCCCGGCGCCGAGGGTCAGGACGTTGGCGTCGTTGTGCTCGCGGCCGTTGCGGGCGCTGCTCAGGTCGTAGGCCATGGCCGCCCGGACTCCCGGCACCTTGTTGGCGACCATGGACGAGCCGATGCCGGCCCCGTCGATCATGATCCCCCGGGTCGCCTTCCCCGCGGCGACGGCCTCGGCGACCTTGCGCGCGTAGACCGGATAGTCGACGGGCTGGACGGAGTCCGTGCCCACGTCCAGAACCTGATGTCCCTTGGCCTTGAGGTGCTCGGCCAGCTTCTTCTTGAGCTCGAAACCGCCGTGGTCGGCACCGATGGCGACGTTCATGACACCTTCCTCGCTGCTTGGCCCGGGAATCGTCCGGGCCGGGTGCGGCGGCCGTCCGTGGCCGCCGCCGCCCGTCTCACCAGACCCTCGAACCGTCGTCCTTGAGAGGGGTCTGCTTCCTGCCCGGCTGCGGGAGGTCGGGCTTTTCCCCGTCCGCACCCAGGGCCCTGCTCAGCCGGCGCACGTACCCGGCCAGCAGCTCGCGTCCTTCTGGGGTCATCCGGTAGCAGGTCACCCTGCGCCGCCCCCGGACCATCTTCTCCGAGGTGGCGAAACCTGCGTCCAGCAACTTGCGGCTCTGGACGTGGAGGTTCCCGTCCGCCAGCCCGGTTTCTTCCTTCAGTTCGGAAAAGCTCCAGGACCGGCCGTCGGCCAGGGTGGCCAGGATGGCGACCCTCGCGGGTGCGCCCAGCATCGGATCCAGGATCTCCACCTTCATATGAAGAAAACATCCGCCAAAATTTTGGATACCCCCAGGCCCGGAGCCCGGCAAGACAAATTTCATTCAAATGAAGTTATGAATGACAGGGGGTATGACTGTCAAGCAGGTTTTTCAAAATTTTTCCATTCGCATGAATTATTTTTTTGGGAAATATGGTGGAGGGTTTCCATCCCGGCAGGAATTTGATAGGGAATATTGTTCTCATTGGGTGATTTTTTGCAATCATGGATGCATTTCCCGGTGTTGACCTGGGTCTTATGTGTTACCATGATCATCCGGAATCATTCATTCGACCATCGGAGGGGAAACGATGCCGAAAACCGCCCACGACAGCACCTTGTCCGCAAGGATCCTGCTCCTGGCCGCCTTCGCGGCCCTGACCCTGGCCCCGGGGATCAGCGCCGCCGCCCAGCGCGCCGTCGTCGCCGAACTCTACTCGGCCGACGGCTGACCCTACTGCCCTTCCGCGGTCGCGGGAATCGATGATCTGGAGACCTACCACGGGCCGGCCGAGTTCCTGCCCCTGACCTTCTACTTCTCCGCCCCCTACGCCACGCCGTCGGGCAATGATCGGGCCGCCTGGTACGGGATTTCCGGGACCCCCAACGTCATGTTCGACGGGACCATCCTCGAAGTGGGCGGGCTCCCCTCGGGAACCATGTTCCCCTATTACGACGTGGACTACGGGACCAGGGCCGCCATCGCGAGCCCCCTGGTCATCAGCGGCGTCTTCAGCGTCATCAACGACCAGGCCGAGGCCAGCTTCGACATCACCGTCGACGCCGCCGTCTCCGGGACCCACACCGTGCATTTCTTCGTCTGCATCGATGGCCTTCACAACCAGAGCAACATGGTCGTTCTGATGCCGGCCACCGAATCCTTCACCCTGACCACTCCCGGCCAGACCACCACCGTGACCCGGACCTTCACCATGGATCCCGCGTGGGACGTGGACGACCTGCGCATCATCGCCCTGGTGCAGAAGAACACCACCAAGGAGATCCTCCAGGCCGCCTCCGCCCTTCCCGATTATGCCTCCACCGTGGTCATCGACTGCCAGCCCGACGGCGTGGAGGCCGGCTGGCTGCTCGAGGGCCCCGACGGCATCTCCATGCAGGGCAGCGGCGACACCTCCCTGAACCTCTTCCGGTTCGGACAGTTCACCCTGACCTGGGACGAGACCCCCTGGTGGACCGGTCCCCAGGTCAACCCCCAGGTCCAGACCGTCGCCGAGGACGGCGCCATCACCTTCACCGGCGCCTATTCAGACGGTCCGTTCCAGCCGTTGACGGCCGGGGCGGTCGGCAATGCCGGGGCCGGCCGGGCGGTCAGCCTGATCGATGCGGACGAGGACGGCGACCTGGACGTCCACGTGGTCAACCAGGGGTCCGCCGACCAGCTGCTGCGCAACGACGGAAACGAGACATTCACCGACATCGCCGCCGGTCCGCTGGCCGATACCGGCGCCGGCGTCGCGGGCGCCTGGGCCGACTTCGACGGCGACGGCCACCTGGACGTCTACCTCGCCAGGGACGGCGAGGCCGGCCTCCTGCTGGCCGGCGACGGATCGGGCGGATTCGCGGTCGACCCCGCCTACGGCGTGAACGTGACCGTGCCCGCGGCGGGAGCGTCCTGGTTCGACTACCGCCAGGACGGGGACCTTGACCTCTTCATCCTGAACCACGGCGCCGCCAACACCGTCCTGGAGAACATCGGGGACCCCGGCGTGGGCTACACCCTCTTCGTCCCCGTCGTCGGCACCCCCCTGAACAACCTCGGCAACAGCTCGGCCCACTGCTGGAACGACGGCGACCTGGACGGGCGCATGGACCTGTACCTGGCCCGCAAGTTCAACGCCAACGTCTACCTGGAGAACACCGCCCTCGGCTTCCAGGACGTATCGGGCAGCTCCAACACCAACGACAACAGCAACAGCTACGGCGCGGCCTGGGGCGACTACGACAACGACGGGGACTTCGACCTGTACGTCGCCAACAGCGGCAACGCCGACCGCCTCTACCGCTGCACCGGTCCGTTCCAGTACTCGCTCAATCCGGGCGCCGACCTGGGCGACACCGGCCAGGGACGCGGAGTGGCCTGGGCCGACCTGGACAACGACGGGTTCCTCGACCTTTACGTCACCCGCTCGGACCAGAGCGACCTGATGCTGATCAACGACGGGGCCGGCGGCTTCACCCGCATCCCGGTGGGACCGGCGGAGGCCGAGGGTGCGAGCAACGCCGTCGTTTGCGGCGACCTCGACGGCGACGGCCGCCTGGACGTCTTCATCACCAAGGACGGCCAGCCCAACGTCCTGCTCGTGAACCAGGTCGCCAACGCCAACCACTGGCTGCAGCTGGCGCTCACGGGGAACGCCCCCAACACCAGCGCGATCGGCGCGCGCATCGTCGTCAGCGCGGGCGGTGTGTCCCGGTCCCGTCTGGTGATCTCGGGCGCCGGCTACCTCTGCAATCCTCCGCTGGTGCAGCACTTCGGCCTCGGCGACGCCGATCTGGTCGACCAGGTCGAGATCTTCTGGCCCGACGGGACCATCCAGTCCTTCGGGCCGATCGCGGCGGACCGCACCGTCGCGGTCATCCAGGGCCAGGATCCCGCCAGCGCGGTGGGCGACCGCACCCCCCGGGCCGCGGCCCTGGGCCAGGCCCATCCCAATCCCTTCAACCCCAGCACCACCATCGGCTTCGAACTGGCGGCACCCGGCCCCGTGCGGCTGGCGGTCTACGCCCTGGACGGCCGCCTGGTGGCGACGCTGGCCGAGGGCCCCCTTCCCGCCGGTCCCCATGCGGTGACCTGGCGCGGTGAGGACGACGGCGGCCAGCCGGTGGCCTCGGGATCCTATCTCTACCGGCTGGAAACCGGGGACGGATCGGTGTGGACCGGGCGCATGACCATGGTCAAGTGATCCGGGAAACCCCTCGGAGGCTTCGCGTTGCCCCGGGCTGCGGTCCGGGGCAACTTTTTGCGCCCTGATCCGTATTCCAGGTTCCGACAGGCATCGGAAACGACATCCCGACTTCTCGCCGTCAGCGCCGCAGACTCCGTCAGGGCCCGGATCCGGGCAGAGGGGGTTGTCATGATCGGCCAGACCCTATCCCGCTATACGATCACCGCCGAAATCGGATCCGGAGCCATGGGTGAGGTCTACCTCGCCCGGGACAACGAACTGCAGCGCAACGTGGCCCTGAAGGTCCTGCCTGCGGAGATGGCCGAGGACCGCCAGCGCCTCGGCCGGTTCAAGCAGGAGGCGCGGGCCCTGGCCGCGATCCACCATCCGGGGATCGTGGTCATCCACTCCGTGGAGGAGGCGGACGGCCTCCACTTCATCACCATGGAACTGGTCGAGGGCAGCCCCCTTTCCGCGGCCGAGACCGGGCCCAGCCTGGCCTGGCCCCGGTTCTTCGACGTGGCCATCGGACTGGCCGACGCCCTGGGCGCCGCCCACGCCCAGGGGGTGGTCCACCGCGACCTCAAGCCTGACAACGTCATGGTCACCGCGGACGGCCAGGTGAAGATCCTCGATTTCGGCCTGGCCAAGCTGGTGCGCGCCGAATCCCTCCCGGGAGACCTCTCGGTCACGGCCAAGCTGGACCAGACGGGCTCGCACATCCTGGGCACTCCCGACTACATGGCCCCCGAACAGGTCCGAGGTCGCGAAGTGGGCGCACGCAGCGACCTGTTCTCCCTGGGCGCCGTCCTGTACCTGCTGATCACCGGCCACAAGCCCTTCACCGGACAGACCACGGCCGAGAAGCTGGCGGCCGTCCTGCGGGACCAGCCCCTGCCCCCGTTGAGCCTGCGGGCCGATTGCCCCCTGCGCCTGAGCCAGGCGGTGATGCGGTGCCTGGCCAAGGATCCGGGCGCCCGCTTCAACGGGGCGGCCGACCTGCGGGACGAGCTGCGGGAGATCCGCGGGCAGACCTGCCGCGGGGACGAGGGAGCGGTCCGGTCCATCGCCGTCCTGCCGTTCTCCGACCTCAGCTCCACCCAGGACCAGGAATACTTCTGCCACGGCGTCGCCGAGGAGATCATCAACGCCCTGACGCGCATCGAGGGGCTGAAGGTGGCCTCCCGCATGTCCAGCTTCCAGTACCGCGACCTGGGCGGGGACAGCCGCGAGGTGGGGCGCAAGCTGGGCGTGGGCACCCTGCTCGAAGGCAGCGTCCGCAAGTCGGGCAGCATGCTGCGGATCATGGCCCAGCTCATCGACGTGACCGACGGCTGCCACCTCTGGTCCAGCCGTTACGACCGCGAGCTGCGGGACGTGTTCGCGGTCCAGGACGAGATCGCCCAGTGCATCGTCAAGGCCCTGCAGCTGACGCTGGCCCCGGACCGCACCGCCCGGCTGGTCGAGGCCCGGACCAACAATCCCGCCGCCTACGACTTCTACCTGCGCGGGCGCGACTTCTTCCGGCGCTGGGGCAAGCGCAACGTGGAGATCGCCCGCCGCATGTTCGGGCAGGCGATCGAACTCGACCCCCTGTTCGCCTCGGCCTATGCCGGCAAGGCCGACTGCTTCAGCTACCTCTACATGTACATCGACAGCAGCGCCGAGAACCTGGAGCAGGCCGACCGGCTCAGCAGCCAGGCCCTGGACATCGATCCGGCCCTGGCCGAGGCCCACGCCTCCCGCGGGCTGGCCCTGTCCCTGAGCCGCAACCACCAGGCCGCAGCCCGGGAGTTCCGCATCGCCGGCGAGCTGGACCCCAGCCTGTTCGAGCCCTACTACTTCCACGCCCGGGACTGCGTCGTCCAGGGCAAGTACGACGAGGCCGTCGAATCCTACCGGCTGGCCGCCAAGGCCAGCCCCGACGACTACCAGATCCCGATCCTGCTGGCCCAGGTCTACCACGCCCTGGATCGCCCTGCGGACGAGGAAGCCGCCAACCGCCTGGGCATGGAGCTGGCGGAGAAGGCCATCCTCCTGAACCCCGAGGACGCCCGCGCCTGCTACATGGGCGCCGGAGCCATGGTGCGCCTGGGCCAGCGGGACCGCGGCCTGAAGTGGGCCAACCGGGCCCTGGCCCTGGACCCCGACGATCCGGCCATCCTCTACAACGTCTCATGCACCTACGCCTGGCTGGGGAAGATCGACGAGGCCATCGACTGCCTGGAGCGGACCGTGCGGATCGGGGCCTCCTACCGCGAGTGGATGGAGAACGACTCGGACCTGGACCCCTTGCGGGGGCATCCGCGGTTCCTGTCCCTGCTGGAAAGCCTGGCGAAATAGCGTGTTCATCGGCGCCAGGTTACGCCCGTCACGGGGTTCCGCCGATGGTGGGAAACGGCCGTTTTTTTGCAGAACCAACGGCTGGAATTCCCCAAATTATTCTCAAAAGCGCCCAAATGTGATATACTTAGACGGAGAATCCCGTGCGGCCGGCGGGCCGCCTTCCTGTCCCGAATGATCGGAGATGCCCCATGCGTACGTCTAACGGATTCGGCCGGCTGTTCGCCCTGCCGGTCGTGCTGATGACCCTGACCCTGCTGGCCGGTGCGGCCCTGGCGGGGGATGCGGACATCGTGATCACCGAGATCATGCAGAATCCCGCGGTCCTGCTCGATGCCGACGGCGAGTGGTTCGAGGTCCACAACACCGGCGCCACCCCGGTCGACCTCAACGGCTGGACCATCCAGGACCTCGGCGCCGACAGCCACGTCATCGCCGCCTCCGCCGTGGTGCCCGCCGGCGGGTACGCCGTGCTGGGCCGGAACGCCGCCATCATGGCCGGCCAGGGCGTGACCCTGCTCTACGAGTACGGCACGTCCTTCACCCTGGCCAACGGGGACGACGAGGTCATCCTGCTGAACGCCTCGCTGGTCGAGATCGACCGCGTCGTGTACGACGGCGGGATCCTCTGGCCCGATCCCACAGGCGCCTCGATGATGTGGGACGAGGTCGGGACCGACAACAACGACGGCACGCACTGGGCCGAGTCGAACGTGGTCTTCGGCGGCGGCGACTTCGGTACCCCGGGCGCCGCCAACGGCGACGTGCCCCTGCAGGCCCCGCAGGTCGACAACGTGATGCACCGGCCCCTGCTGCCGGTTCCCGACGAGGAAGTCACCATCTACGCCGACGTGACCGACCTGGACGGCACCGTCTCCTCGGTGACCCTGCACTTCAGCTACAACGGCGGCGCCTGGCAGACCTCCGCCATGTTCCTGTCGGCCGGCTCCACCTACCTCGGCACGGTCCAGGGCGCCAGCAACGGCGACCAGATCGACTACTACGTGACCGCCCTGGACAACGACGGGCTGTCGGGCTCGAACCCCTTCGACGCCCCCACCTCGTTCTACAGCTACACCGTGGCTCCCGAATCCATCACGCCCATCGCCACCATCCATGCCGATTCCGCCGGCTTCGACGGCACCATGGTCATGGTCCAGGGCCAGGTCTACATCCCCGGCGATTACAAGGCCGACGGCGTCAGCATCAGCGCCTACGTCCAGGACGGCTCGGGCCGCGGCCTGAACGTCTTCGGCGACGTGCGCGTCACCGGCGAGACCCTGCTGAACGACACCGGCAACATCGTGAAGATCAGCGGCCGGGTGGACTACTACTTCACCACCCTGGAGATCGTGAACTACGAGGTCGAACTGGTCAGCGGCGGCAACCCCGTCCTGACCCCCACCGTCCTGGGCACCGGCGCCGCCGCCGCCCTGAGCAACGAGGGCACCTACATCCGCACCAGCGGCCCGATCACCGCCATCGCCACCACGACCGGGACCAACCCCGCCCACAACTTCACCATCGACGACGGCAGCGGCCCCGTGGTGATCCGCGTGGACGACGATCTGGCGCCCGGACTGGAAACCTGGCTGGTGGGCGACAACCTGGTCGCGGCCGGCGCGGGCGGGTCCTACGCCGGTGCGGGTCAGGTCATCGTCGGTCTGGCCTCGGATCTCGTCAACAACCGCCAGGGCCCCGACACCACGCCCCCGGTGCTGGTGAGCGCCCTGCTGACCGACCCCACCCACGTGCAGGTCAACTTCGACGAGATGCTGGATCCCGTCTCGGCCGCCACGGCCGGCAACTACGCCGTGTTCCAGACGGCCGCCCCGGGCAACACCGTGCCGGTCGTCTCGGCCGTCCTGCTGACCGGGAACACCAGCGTCGAGCTGACTCTCGGCGCCAGCGCTGCGGGCATCCAGCACAGCGTGCGCGTGAACAACGTCAAGGACGACTCGAACAACACCATCGCCCCCAACAGCACCGTCGAGATCTTCGAGCTGGGCTCGGGCGACATCGTGATCAACGAGATCATGAAGGATCCCTTCATCCTCAGCGACACCGACGGCGAGTGGTTCGAGGTCTACAACCAGGGCGCGGGCGCCGTGGACATGAACGGCTGGACCATCAAGGACCTGGGCATCGAGTCCCACGTCATCGACAACGGCGGTCCCCTGGTCATCGGCCCGGGCGAGTACAAGGTGTTCGCCCGCAACGCCACGGCCCTGGCCGCCGAGGGCGTGACGGTGTTCTACCAGTACTCCGGCTTCCAGCTCTCCAACGCCGACGACGAGATCGTCCTGCTGGACGGCTTCCTGCTGGAGATCGACAGCGTGTCCTACGACGACGGCTTGCTGTGGAAGGACCCCACCGGCTCCTCCCTGCAGTTCATCGGGACCGGGGACAACAACGATCCCACCAAGTGGGCCTCGAACGGCCCCCTGTTCGGGTCCGGCGACCGCGGCACCCCCGGCGCGGCCAACGACTGGCTGAGCCCGGCGCCGGTGCCGGCGGCCGCCACCGCCCTGGGCGCCAACTACCCCAACCCCTTCAACCCCAAGACCACCTTCAATTTCGCGCTGGCCAAGAGCGACCAGGTGAAGCTGCAGGTCTTCGACCTCCGCGGCCACCTGGTGCGGACCGTGATCGACGCCACCCTGCCCGCGGGCGACTACCGCGGTCAGTACGGGTGGGACGGCACCGACCTGAGCGGCAACCCGGTCACCAGCGGCACCTACTTCTTCCGCCTGGAGACGGGCTCGGGTTACACCGAGGCCCGGAAGATGGTGTTGTTGAAGTAGCACTTTTCTGAAGGACGAGACGAAGCCCCGGACCGCGAGGTCCGGGGCTTTTTCATTGTCGGATCCCAGGTTGTGATAGAATCATGGCAGGTGACCCATCCCCCCGGCCAAGGAGAAACCTCATGGCGCCCCGCATCCGCCGTTCGTTCTTGATTCCCCTCCTCGTGATCGCGCTTGCCTTGCCGTCCATCGTATCCGCCACGACCTGGTCCGTCCGCAAGGACGGCCTGGGGGACTTCACCACCATTCAGGCGGCGATCGATGCGGCGGTGGGCGACGACGTGATCGAGGTCTGGCCTGACATCTGGACCGAGAGCCTGACCGTCAGGAAACGGTTGACCATGCAGGCCCGGGAGAACGCGCCGGTCACCGTCATCGACGGAGGCGGAATCGCCCGCTGCCTGTGGGTGACCGGCGGTGGGAACCTCACGATCACCGGCTTCTCCTTGATTAACGGCTTCGCCTACGATGGAGCGGGCATCCACGTCGACACCGCGTCGCGTGCGATCCTCCAGGATTGCATCCTGCGCGACAACGTTTCCACCTACACCGGGGGAGCCGGGTTCGTCCGCCATTCCGGTTCGGTGCTCACGTTCCAGTCCTGCTCCTTCATCGACAACACGGCGCCCCTCAACGCCGGCGGGGTCGGGATTTCCTTGCAGTCACAGTGCTTCTTCATCGGTTGCGAATTCCGGGGCAACCGCAGCGACTCCATGGCGGGGGCCATTGCCAACTTCGCCGGTTCCCTGATGTTCGCCCGCGATTGCCGATTCCTCGGCAACAGCGGCGGTCAGGGCGGGGCGGTCCGCATCTACGATGCTCCAGCCACCATTCTCAACTGCAGCTTTTTCGCCAACGAATCACCACAGGGCTCGATCTACGTCGGCTCGACCTATGACGTGGTCATCCAGAGCAACATCATCAGCAGCAATCCCCTGGGTCACGGCATCGTCTGCGGCAACGATCTTTCCGAAAGCCGGAACATCTTCTTCGCCAACGCTTCCGGCCCCGCCATCGGGTTCAACCCCGATCCGACGGATCTGAAAGGGGATCCCCACTTCTGCGATCCCGCCGCGGGAGATCTCGCTCCCTGCGCCGATTCCATCGCCCTGCAGACCAGCAACGGGATGGGGCTCATAGGCGCTCTTCCCGCCGGGTGCGATCCCTGCGGGGACCAGCTTGCCCTCACCCTGACCGGTTCCGGCGCCCCCATCCAGATCCCCGCAGGAGGAGGCGAGTTCTCCTTCGACGTCGAGGTGACGAACCTCTCCTCCCTGGACATCGTAGCCGGAATCCGCGTCGATGCCGTTCTTCCCGACGGCAGCATCCACCTCCTGAAGACCTACCCGGCCGTGACCTTCCCCGCCGGCGCGACGATTCGACGGTCAGGCATCAGCCAGACGGTTCCCGGAGCCGCCCCCGTAGGAACCTACGCCTTCCGGATCGGGCTGGGGACGTCCAGCGATTCCCTCATCGACCTGAAGGCCCTTCCCCTCGAGAAGCTGCCCGGCATCCTCGGCCTTTCCACGGTCTGGACAACGGGGGACTGGATCGGGACGGACAAGGCGCCGGAAACGCCGCATCCGATTTCGCGGCTGGATGGCGCGGTCCCCAACCCCTTCAACCCCCGGACCACCTTCGGTTTCTCCCTCGCCTCCGAGGATCGGGTGACTTTCGCGGTCTTCGACCTGCGGGGCCGTGAGGTCAAAACCGTCCTGGACGGAGTTCTCCCCGCAGGAACCTACTCCGACCAGTACGGCTGGGATGGGACCGGTCCAGGCGGTTCGGTGATGCCCAGCGGCGTCTACTTCCTGCGGATGGTGACGGGATCAGGTTATGCGGAATCATGCAAGATCATGATGCTCAAGTAGATACAGGTGAGGAGGTCGAGAGACCGGGGGGGCGCCCCACCGCATCCATCCTCTGGGCGGGAAATGGTTGCCCTGGCAACCATTCCCCGCTCGGATGGACGGTTATTGCGGCTCGTTCAGCGCGATCCGCTGGGCGCCCGCGTTGGTGAGCCGGTCGATGGCCCCCACGATGGCGTTGTAGCGGCAATCGTGGTCGGGGATCAGCGAGACCACGATCTTGTCGTTGGCCGCCAGCCGTTCGGCGATCCGCGACTGCAGCTTGCCCGGCGCGGCGGTGTGGCCCTCGACGGTGATGGTGTTGTCGTCGTGCAGGCGGATCTCCAGGATGTCCTCGGGCGGCAGGCTCGCCATGCGGGCGAGCGCCTCGTCCGACGGCAGCACCAGGGGCACCTGGCCGCCCTTGCCGCCCCACCGGAACCGGACCTTGCTCATGCCCAGGTCCTGCAGCTGCGACTGGACGGCGTAGAGCTGGTCGGCCGTCACCTCCGGCGCACACTCGAACTCCACCTTCTTGCTCTTGCGGTCCCCGGCGGCTGCGGCGGTCATGGCGGCGGAGAACCCGTCCAGGGTCGTCTGCTGCCCGTTGACGGCGATCAGGTCTCCCTTGAGGGACACCAGGATGACGTCCTTGCCAAGGCTCCCCTCAGCGGGCTTGACCTCGTCCCCCGAGATGGGCTTCTGCAGGCCCTTCTGCTTCCCGGACGGCGGCGGCGGGTTCTGGGCCCCTGCAGAGAAGGCCCCGGCGAGCATGACGGCCACGATCGCCGGGGTCAGGATGGTCTTCGACAATCTGTTCATGATGGTCCTCCAGGCCCTGGGGTCGAATCCCCGGGCGATTAAGCCGGCCCGGGGGGCCGGCGGGTTTTTCGATCAGGGGCAGGTATAACAGGGGCAATATACCAGAAAGTTCCCGGGACCTGCCAGGGGGACGAAGCCTTCAATCCGACTGCCCGGTCCGCCACCGCCCCTGGAGCCGGTTCCCGGCTTCCGGACCCGGATTTTGATTTTATTGTGTTGTTTTTAAATGACTTATATCTTCTTTTAATGAATACATTTTCCGTAAACTTTTTCTTGCGATACGGATTTCCCGGACCTACATTACCGATACGGTACAATTTTGGTACTGTATCAAGGAGACCGGAATGATCCGCCTGGGGAAATTGACGGACTACGGGGTGGGACTGATGACCCGCCTCGCCGGGGAGGGCGCTCCCGCCCAGATGACCGCCCGGGACCTCTCCGCGTCCATGGGGCTGTCCCTGCCGACGGTGAGCAAGATCCTCAAGCTGCTCAGCAAGGCCGACCTCCTGGTGTCCCAGCGGGGCGCCGCCGGGGGCTACAGCCTGGCGCGGTCCCCCGAGGAGATCACCCTGGCCGACGTGGTCGGCGCTCTCGAGGGGCCCCTGGCCCTGACCGAATGCTCCAGCGGCGGGAACTGTTCCTGCCAGCTGCAGCTCGACTGCGGCCTGCAGGACCAGTGGAGCGGTATCAACCGGCAGATCCAGGCCACCCTCGAAGGGGTGACCCTGGCGCAGATGGCGGCGGCAGCCGCCCCGCAGTGCAAGTCGTGAACGACTTCCGGCAAGGGAGCGAGGATAGATCATGAGCGACGAGAAGCAGATGCTCGAGGACCTCTCGCAGCAGGACTACAAGTGGGGCTTCGTGACCGCGATCGATGCGGACACCGTTCCGCCGGGCCTCAACGAGGACGTGATCCGGTTCATCTCGGCCCAGAAGAACGAGCCCGAGTGGCTGCTGTCATTCCGGCTGAAAGCCTATGCCCACTGGCGGACCCTCGAGGAGCCCACCTGGCAGAAGGTCACCTTCCCGCCGGTGGACTACCAGGCCATCAGCTACTACTCGGCGCCGAAGCGGCAGAAGAAGCTGGACAGCCTGGACGAGGTGGATCCCGAGCTGCTGGACACCTACGAGAAGCTGGGCATCCCCCTGACCGAGCAGAAGCGCCTGGCGGGCGTCGCCGTGGACGCCGTCTTCGACAGCGTCTCGGTGGCCACCACGCACCAGGATAAGCTCGCCGCGATGGGCGTGATCTTCATGCCCATCAGCGAGGCCGTGCGGAAGCACCCCGACCTGGTGCGCAAGTACCTGGGCAAGGTCGTCCCCTACACCGACAACTACTATGCGGCCCTCAACTCGGCCGTGTTCACCGACGGCTCGTTCGTCTACATCCCCAAGGGCCTCAAGTGCCCCCTGGAGCTGTCCACCTACTTCCGCATCAACGCCGAGAACACGGGCCAGTTCGAACGCACCCTGATCGTGGCCGACGACGCGAGCTACGTCAGCTACCTGGAGGGCTGCACCGCACCCAAGCGTGACGAGAACCAGCTGCACGCCGCGGTCGTGGAGCTCTTCGCCCACGACGACGCCTCGATCAAGTACAGCACCGTGCAGAACTGGTATCCGGGCGACAAGGACGGCAAGGGCGGCATCTACAACTTCGTGACCAAGCGCGGCCTGTGCGCCGGGGACCGCTCCCATATCTCCTGGACCCAGGTCGAGACCGGCTCGGCCATCACCTGGAAGTACCCCAGCTGCGTGCTGAAGGGCGACGACTCGGTCGGCGAGTTCTACAGCGTGGCGCTGACGACCAAGCACCAGCAGGCCGACACCGGCACGAAGATGATCCACCTGGGCAAGCGCACCCGGAGCACCATCGTCAGCAAGGGCATCTCCGCGGGCAAGGCCGACCAGACCTACCGCGGCCTGGTGAAGATGGGCAAGGGCGCAGCCGGGGCCCGCAACTTCACCCAGTGCGACTCGATGCTGCTGGGCGACCGGTGCGGCGCCCATACCTTCCCCTACATCGAGTCCCAGAACGCCTCGGCCCAGGTCGAGCACGAGGCGACGACGACGCGCATCGGCGACGACCAGATCTTCTACTGCAACCAGCGGGGGATCGAGACCGAGGATGCGGTGTCCATGATCGTGGGCGGCTTCTGCCGCGAGGTGTTCAAGGAACTGCCCATGGAGTTCGCCGTGGAAGCGCAGAAGCTGCTGAGCGTGAGCCTCGAAGGCAGCGTGGGCTGACCCGTAACCGACCGGCCACGCACGGGCCGAAGGAGTGATAGAGACATGTTGACCATCCGCAACCTGCACGCCGCCGTCGAGGGCAAGGAGATCCTCAAGGGCATCGACCTGGAGATCAAGCCGGGCGAGGTGCACGCGATCATGGGGCCCAACGGCTCGGGCAAGAGCACCCTGAGCCAGGTGCTGGCCGGCAGCGGGACCTTCGAGGTCACCGAGGGTGAAATCCTTTACAAGGGTTCCGACCTGGCCGAGCTGGCCGTCGAGGAACGCGCCCGCGAGGGGATCTTCCTGGCCTTCCAGTACCCCGTGGAGATTCCGGGCTTCAGCAACGCCGAGTTTCTGCGGGCCGCCCTCAACGCCCACCGCAAGCACCGCGGCGAGAGCGAGCTGGACGCCTTCGACTTCGCCGACTTCGCCAAGCAGAAGATCGGCCTGCTGGAACTCGACCCCAAGCTCATGACCCGCTCGGTGAACGCCGGTTTCTCCGGCGGCGAGAAGAAGCGAAACGAATGTCTGCAGATGACCCTGCTGGAGCCCGCCTTCGCCATCCTGGACGAGACCGACTCGGGCCTGGACATCGACGCCCTGAAGATCGTGGCCAAGGGCGTGAACTCCCTGCGCGCGCCTGATCGGAGCTTCCTGGTCATCACCCACTACCAGCGCCTGCTGGAATACATCGTCCCCGATTTCGTCCACGTCCTGGCCGCCGGGCGCATCGTCAAGAGCGGCGGCAAGGAGCTGGCCCTGGAGCTGGAAGAGAAGGGCTACGGCTGGCTGGGCGCCGAGTTCGCCGAGGCCGTCCCCACCGGCGGGGAGGCCTGACCGTGAACACCGCCACCCTGAACGCCGCCGCCCGCTACGCCGACCTGTTTCCCGGGTATCTGGGGACCCTGCGCAGCCTGGGGATCAACGGGGCCGCCCTTCGCGAGCAGGGGCTGACCCGCGTGCAGGGCCTCGGTTTCTCCGTGGCCCGCCGCGAGGAATGGAAGTACGGCGACATCCGGCCGCTGGCAGAGGGCGCCTTCATGCCCCGACCCGGCCTGGTGAAACCCCTGGCCGGTCTCGCGCTGCCTGCGGAGATCGGCGCCCTGCGCCTGGTGTTCGTGAACGGGCGCTTCCAGCCGGATCTGTCCTCCCCGCTGGTCGTTCCCCCTGCCGGATTGACGATCGGATCGTTGGCCGAGGCGGGCGACACGAAGGCCCTGGGGACCGTCGCCGACATCTCGGACGCCGCCGTCACCGCCCTGAACACGGCCTTCTGGCACGACGGCCTGAAGCTGGAGCTGGCCGCCGGCGCACGGATCGAGCAGCCCATCGAACTGGTCTTCGTGACCGACGGTCAGGCCGAAGGCGCCCTGGTCGCCCCCCGCAACCTGATCACCGCCGGGCCCGGCAGCAAGGCCACCGTGATCGAGCGCTACGTGGGCGGCCCTGAGGGGCAGGTCCTGGTCGCACCGGTGACCGAAGTGATCTGCGGCGAGAACGCCGGAATCACCCACCTGAAGTGGTTCGACGAGACCGAAGGCGTCCTTCACTACGGCTCGTCCCACGTCCGCCAGGAATCGGGCAGCACCTACCGCTCGCGGGAGTTCCTGCTGGGCGGAGGTCTGCTGCGCCGCGAGGTGCACCTCGCCCTGGCCGGATCCGGGGCGACCTGCGAGCTGGCGGGACTCACCCTGGCGGCCGGCGGCCAGAAGGCGGACGTCCGCACCCGCGTCCTTCACGACGCCCCCGGCTGCACGACCGACGAGCTCTACAAGGGCCTGTTCCTGGGCAAGAGCCAGGGCGTGTTCGACGGCATGATCAAGGTGGCCCGCGATTCGCAGCAGACGCAGGCCTTCCAGACCAACCGGAACCTGTTGCTGAGCGAGGACGCCGTCAGCCGCAGCATCCCCCGCCTGGAAATCTACGCCGACGACGTCAAGTGCAGCCACGGATCGACCACCGGACAGCTGTCCGACGACCAGGTCTTCTACCTGCGCAGCCGCGGCTTCGACGAGGCCACGGCGCGGAACCTTCTGGCGTACGCCTTCGCCGGCGAGGTCGTCGAACCGGTGGAGGTCCCCGCACTGAGGGACGAACTGATCGCCGCGGTCCACGCCAAGCTGGACCGGGGCCTGTGATCGGAAACCGGGAGGACTGGGTACACCCATGAAGGAATCGCTGGAAACCGCCGCGCCCGTTCCGGGGACGACCAGCCCCTGGCGGGGGGATTTCCCGGTCTTCGCGGTGACGGAGAACGGCAAGCCCCTGGTCTACCTGGACAGCGCGGCCAGCGCCCAGAAACCGCACCAGGTACTGGACGCCGTCCGCCATTTCGAGGCCTTCGAGTACGCCAACATCCACCGCGGCGTGTACAAGCTGAGCGAGACGGCGACCGCCCGGTACGAGGGGGCGCGTGCGAGCGTCCGCCGGTTCCTCAATGCGTCCGATGACCGCGAGATCGTGTTCGTCAGGGGGACCACCGAGGCCGTCAACCTCGTGGCCCGCAGCTTTGCGAAACCCCGTCTGGCCCCCGGCGACGAGATCCTGATCACCCACCTCGAGCACCATTCGAACATCGTGCCCTGGCAGCTGATCTGCGCCGAGACCGGAGCCGAGTTGAAGGTCGCCCCCATCGACGCCCGGGGCGTGGTCGACCTCGAGGCCTTCGCCGGGCTGCTCGGCCCGCGCACCAGGTTCGCCGCCTTCGCCCACGTCTCCAACGCCCTGGGCACGGTCAATCCCGTCGGGGAGATGACCCGCCTCGCCCATGCCCAGGGGGTTCCCGTCCTCGTGGACGGGGCCCAGGCCGTGGCGCACCTGCCGGTGGACGTGCAGGAGATCGGCTGCGACTTCTATGCCTTCTCGGGGCACAAGCTGTACGGGCCGTCGGGCATCGGCGCCCTCTACGGCATGCTGGAGCACCTCGAAGCCATGCCCCCCTTCCAGGGCGGCGGCGACATGATCCGCTCGGTCAGCTTCAGCGGAACCACCTTCGCGCCGGCGCCCCAGAAGTTCGAAGCGGGCACCCCGAACATCGGCGGGGCCGTGGGCCTCGGTGCGGCCATCGAGTACGTCGAGGCCATCGGCTGGGAGGCCATCGAGAGCCACCAGCGGGCCCTGCAGGAACATGGAGAACAGGTCCTGGCTTCGATCACTGGCCTGCGTCTGATCGGGACCGCGCCGGAACGGGTCAGCCTGTTCTCCTATGTTCTCGACGGGGTGCATCCCCACGACATCGGCACCTTCCTGGCCGCCGACAACATCGCGGTGCGCAGCGGCCACCATTGCGCCCAGCCGGTCATGGAGCGGTTCGGCGTGCCGGCCACCACGCGCGCCAGCCTGGGCATCTACAACACCCGCAGCGACCTCGACGCCCTGGCCGCAGGCCTGCAGCGCGTGAAGGAGTTCTTCGCAGCATGAGCGACCTGCGCGACCTCTACCAGCAGCTGGTCCTCGACCACGGACGGCACCCCCGCAACAAGCGGGTCATCCACGCGTGCGACGACGGGGCCGAGTGCCGCCACACCGAGGGCTACAATCCCCTGTGCGGGGACAAGCTGACCCTCTACGCCAAGACGCGGGACGGGGTGATCGAGGACCTGAGCTTCGAGGGCGAGGGTTGCGCGATCTTCACCGCGTCGACCTCCATGCTCACCGAGGTTCTCCGGGGGCGCAAGGTGGAGGAGATCCGGGGCATCCTGGACGATTTCCTGGAGATGCTGACCAGCGGCGAGAAGACGCCCGACCCAGAGGGGCTGGGCAAGCTGGCGGTGTTCGGGGGCGTGAAGGACTTCCCCACCCGCGTCAAGTGCGCCACCCTGCCGTGGCGGGCGCTGGAAGTGATCCTCGAGAGCGTGGACGGGAAGAGCGGGGAGGCGGATCCGGTCCGGACCGAGTAGCCCCCACTCGTTCTGTCGCCCTGTCTGAAGAATCATCATGGGCCATGTTCCCCGTCGATCGCCAGCAGTCCGTAACTCAATATCGTCATTTCCCCCGCCAGGCGATGGGCGCTGTTTCGGCCTCATCCGGTCTAGCCTTCAGACAGGAACGAAGCAGGCGCGTGGGAAGGACCGTATCGTCGTGGGAGGGGTCACGGGGGCGCAATGACATGGACGCGTCCTCGGCAGGGCAGGGTTTCGGCTGCGCAGGCTTCCGGGCGATAAACTAGACCAATCGGATGAACGGCAGGTAAATTCACCGACAGGATTCGGTTAATGGCTCCCGGCTGCCGAGCCGCCTCTGGATGGCATTCGGCATTCCCTCCCATTTGACTTATCAGGTCGCAGAGGGGTTCGGATCGAACCCCTCTGCTTCATGATTCTTCAAATCCCGGGGCAGAGTCCGGGGCACCGTCCTGCCCTGGACCAGCCTCCCATCACCCTTTTCCCAATCCCCGAAAGGTTTCGCTCGCAGGCTCCCCGCCGACTCCTCCTTTGCCATTTGATCAATTATCTTTTCTGGCTCTTCTTGGTCTGGTATACTCTATAGGACGTCATCGGTTTCCCCTTACCGGAGGTCGGGGCCCTTCCCTTTCTCCAGCAGGTCCCGGCATGGTCCCATCGCCTGAGGATTTCGTGGTCATGGATGACCGCTTCATCTCCATCCGCAACGACTACCGGCAGGTCATGGTGCGGTATGACCGGCGCTTCCGGGCGCTCTGGTACGCCCTGTCCCCCCGGCCTCGGCCCTGCTTCAACCTGGGCATCCTGGCGGAGCTTCGCCACCTGCACCGGACCATCGTCGACGCCAACCGGAAGGCCCAGGCCCGTGACCTCGCCCTGCCCGTCCGCTACACCGTGCTGTCCAGCCTTTCCCCGGGGGTGTTCAACCTGGGGGGCGATCTGGAGCTCTTCCTGCGCCTGATCACCGCCCGCGACCGGCGGGGCCTGCTGGACTACGCGACCGCCTGCATCGACGTCCTCTATCCCAACGCCGTCCACTTCGACCTGCCCATGACCACCATCAGCCTGGTCAAGGGCGAGGCCCTGGGCGGCGGCTGCGAGGCCGCCATCAGCAGCAACATCGTGGTGGCCGAGCGCAGCGCCCGCTTCGGCCTGCCCGAGATCCTCTTCAATCTCATTCCCGGCATGGGCGCCTACAGCTTCCTCATCCGGCGCACGACCCCCGACATCACCGACCGGCTGATCACCACCGGCGAGATCCTCACCGCCGAGCAGATGCGCGATCTCGGCCTGGTGGACATCCTGGCGGACGACGGCCAGGGCGAGCGGACCGTCCTGGACTACCTGCAGCGGCACGAGCGCCGCCACAACGCCCACCTGGCGCTGAACCAGGTGCGGCGCTGCGTCAATCCCCTGACCTACGAGGAACTGATCCGGATCACCGAGATCTGGGTGGAGGCGGCCTTGCAGCTGCAGGGGCGGGATCTGAAGATGATCCGGAAGCTGATCGCGGCCCAGGACCGCAAGGCCGGGGCCGCCGACGGAGCGAGGAAGATGGCGCAGGAGGGCTGACCCACCCCGGTCGGGTCAGACTCTCGCCCCTTCCCTCGGGTTGCAGGCCGCGCCCACCCCTTCGATGGCCGCCACCAGCTTGTTCACCGTGACGGGCTTGTCCAGGAAGGCGTCCATGCCCACGTTCCGGCACCGCTGCTCCACGTTCCGGGTCACGTCGGCGGTCACCGCGATGATGGGGATGTGGTTCTCGCCGGCCTCGCGCTGCCGGATGCGGAGGGTGGCGTCGTAGCCGTTCATGACCGGCATGCGTACGTCCATGAAGATGATGTCGAAGGCGCCCCGCTCCAGCTTTTCCAGGGCCTCGGCGCCGTTGGCGGCCACTTCCGAATCGATGCCGATCATCTTCAGGAGCCTGACCAGCACCGCCTGGTTGAACTTGTTGTCCTCGACCACCAGCCCGGTGATGCCGAAGGACCGCAGGCTGCCGGAGCTTTCGTTGCGCACCGGCACGGGGACGCTCCCCTCCTCGAGGGTCAGGGTCACCGTGACCGTGGTCCCCTTGCCGACCCGGGACTTGACCTCCAGGTCGCCCCCCATCAGATCGACCAGCCGCTTGGTCAGGCCCAGGCCCAGGCCCACCCCGTCGTTCTTCCGGGTCGTGCTGTTGTCCACCTGCTGGAATCCCTTGAGGACCGCTTCCAGGCGATCGGCGGGGATGCCGATGCCGGTGTCCTCGACCGTCAGCCGGACCTGGTGACTCTCACCCTTCCGGTAGGTGCGGACCGCGAGCCTGACCCCGCCCTTCTCCGTGAACTTCACCGCGTTGGCCGTCACGTGGAACACCACCTGCCGGATGCGGGCGGAATCCCCCTTGAAGAACTGCTCCTGGCCCTCGGGGTAATCCAGCTCGAGATCGAGACCCCGCTCCTCCGCCGGGGTCCGCAGCAGGCACTCGACGTCGCTGACCACGGCCCGCAGGTCGAACTCCTGCGTCGTGAGGTCCACCTCGTCGCCCGCAAGGCCGGAATAGTCGAGGATGTCGCTGATGGTGTGCAGCAGGGCCTCCACCGACCTGGACATGATGTCCAGCTGGGTCCGCTGGTCCCGGTCGAGGTCCGAGGCGCGCAGGGATTCGGCCATGCCCAGCACCCCGTTCAGGGGGGTTCGCAGCTCGTGGCTCATCGTCGCCAGGAACCGGTCCTTGGCTTTTTCGGCCAGACGGGACTTGGCCAGCTCGACCTTCAGGTCGTTCATCAGGCGCAGTCGCCGCAGGGCGCCCTGGTAGAAGATGGGCAAGACGAGCACGCCCAGCAGCAGGCCCAGGCCCACCTCGAGATTGGCGTGCCAGTACGGGTTGACCACCAGGACCGACCCGAAGCCGGTGGCCCCGATCACGATCCCCCGCAGCAGGTACTTCTCCCCGAAGCGGATGCCGTTGCCGATGATGACCCACAGGAAGATGGGATAGTAGGTGGCGACTTCGCCCCCGCCCATCTGGAACCAGACGGTCATGATGGTCAGGTCGGCGACCAGCGAGATGTTGCGGCGCCAGGGAGCCTTCCCCGGATACCGCCGCACCATGAGGTACCAGGCGGTGGCGAAGGCCAGGTAGCCCACCACCGTCACCAGGCCCCAGGAAAGGATGCCCCGTCCCTGGAGTCTTTCGAAATAGTTCATTCCCAGGAATCCGACCAGGGAAAGCCAGCAGATCACCATGCGGGCGCGGCTCTGGGCACGTTCCTCGTCGATCATCAGGAACCGCTGCATTTTCCGATACCATCCCTCTTGCAGGTTGGGCGATGAGTGAAGGGATTCCTGACTGGTATCGGCATGTTTTTTGGGTTCTGAAATAGTTTTTCACGAAACAGGCGACTGGCTCCTGGACCCTGTCGTGGTAAAATGCCGGTCTTGAAGGAGGTTCCACCATGACCCGCTGCCCCTGGTGCACCGACCATCCCCTGTACACCGCCTATCACGACGAGGAATGGGGCGTCCCCTCCCGGGATGACCGTCACCTGTTCGAGATGCTGATCCTCGAGGGCGCCCAGGCCGGCCTGAACTGGCTGACCATCCTGAAGAAACGGGAGAATTACCGAAAGGCCTACCGGGGGTTCGACCCGGAGAAAGTGGCCCGCTTCGGCGAAAAGGACACCGCCCGCCTGCTCCAGGACGCCGGGATCGTACGCAACCGGCTGAAGGTCGCCGCATCGATCGGCAACGCCATGGCCTTCCTGGATGTCCAGCGGGAGCATGGTTCCTTCGCCCGGTACCTGTGGAACTTCGTGGGCGGCGTCCCGGTTCAAAACAGATACGCCGCCCTGGCCCGGATCCCGGCCTCCACCCCGCTTTCCGACGTGATCAGCAAGGATCTCATGCGGCGCGGCTTCAGGTTCGTGGGTTCGACCATCGTGTACGCCTACCTGCAGGCCGTCGGGGTCGTGAACGACCACACCACCGGATGCTTCCGCCACGCCGAGGTCAGGGAGCTCGGAATGCGCTTCAAGAAGGAAACGGAAGCATGAAATACCTCGCGGTGCTCCTCGTCCTGGCGGCGGTCCTGCCGCCCTTTTCCGTCCTGGCCGGGGCCCCGGGCGACGATTCCCTGCCCTTTCCCCTGCCGGCGAGCTTTCAGGGCGTTTTGCCCTGCGCCGACTGCGAGGGCATCGCCCATCACCTGGTCCTGCTCGAGGATGCGACCTGGTTCCTGCGGACCACCTACCTCGGACGCGGAGAGGGAGCCTCGACCGACGCCCTGGGCAGGGCGGGGCTCGACGGCGAGGGGAAACTGACCCTGCTGGACGGAAGGAATGAGCCTGTCCGGTGGCGGATCACCGGCGACCGCACCCTGCGCCTGATCGACCGCGAGGGGACCGACATCGTCTCGACCCTGAACTACGACCTGACCCGGGATGACGTGTTCGCCCCCTTCGAGCCGGTCCTGGAACTTCAGGGGATGTACCGCTGGTACGCCGATGCGGCGTGGCTGCAGGAGTGCCGCACGGGCCGGCGGTTTCCCGTGGCGTTCGAAGGGGACAACGTGGCGCTGGAGAAGGCCTTCCTCGCCCTGGAGGACCGGCCGGAAACCGGCGTGATGACCGAGCTGAACGCCCGGATCGCCCTGCGTCCCCCCATGGAAGGCCCCGGTCCGGTCTGGACGGTCATCCCCCTGGAGTTCGAAGGGATGTGGCCGGGCGAAACCTGCGGCAATCCCGGCCACCGGTCCGAACTGCTGAACACCTACTGGAAGCTGACCCGGGTGGCCGGTCGGGCCGTCACCGTGGCCGAGGGTAGGAAGGAAGCCCACCTCATCCTGCGGGTCGACGGCGGCCAGGTGGCCGGATGGAGCGGCTGCAACCGCCTCATCGGTACGTACCTCCTGGATGGGGAGAGGATCTCGTTCAAGGACGTCGCCTCCACCCTCATGGCCTGCCCCGACGGCAGGGACATCGAGCAGGCCTATCTGGCCGCGCTGGAGGCGACCGCATCGTGGGTGGTCAGCGGCCAGCACCTTCATCTCTACGACCGTGACGGGGCCCAGCTGGCTCGGTTCGAGGCTCGCTACTTCTGATCGGCGAGGGGACGGCCGATGATCCCGGATTTGATTCCGGGCGCGGCCATCGCCTTCGCGGCCGCGGTCCAGCCCTATCACCGGACCATGGTCATCTTCCGGGTGAGAGTCCCCGCAGCGGTGGTCATCCGGTACAGGTAGATGCCGCTGGGCAGGGGATTGCCCCGATCGTCCGCGCCGTCCCAGGCGATCTGGTCCTCCCCCGCGGCGTGGTGACCGCTGAACAGAACCCTCAGCTTCTCGCCCCGAAGATTGAAGACCGCCAGCTCCATGGGGCCGGCCTCGGCCACGGCGTATCGGATGGTCGCCTGCGGATTGAAGGGGTTGGGATAGGAGGCCAGGTGCGCCCGGATCGGCGGCGCCTCGCTGAAGTCGACCTCCTGCTGCGCGAGGATCCTCCAGTCCAGTTCGTCGGTGCCGTGGTAGAGGCTGTAAAGGGCGGTCCCGTCCCGGTCGGTGGGCAGGTCCGCGTCGACCGCCTCGAACACCCCCTCGGCGTCGCGGGCGAAGGCCAGGTCCTGCTCCTGCCCGTCGAGGGTCCGGGTCAGACGGTAGTGGCTGGGCTCGGCGTCGATGAGGCTCTGCCAGGTCACCATCGCCTTGCGGTCCTGGTACGTCACGTCGAACAGGGACAGGAAGGTGGGCACCAGGACGTCCCCGTAGGCCAGGAAGGCCGCATCGGTGTTGGCCAGCACGTCCGCCAGGGTCTCCCCGTAGATCAGGGCGAACACCACGTCCCGCGGCACGCCGGGCTGGAGATCGACCACCGCCGAAGCCATGACCGACCAGTCGTCGCCCGTCCGGGCGATGGGCGTGCGGAGCGAACCGCTCAGGAATCCGAACTTGTCGTCGTCGGTGATGCGGCTGGTCGGATAGACGTATTGCTGGTTGTTGACCAGGGACAGGTTGACCGCCGGGACCGTGTCCAGGTAGGCGATCCCGAAGAAGGGGCCCACCCCGCTGAAGATGTAGGCCAGGTTCCGACCCTGGTCGGTGTTGCCCAGGTTGGTCGCGGAATCCCCGATGTCGAAGTCGCAGAAGACCCCCGCATACAGGCCGGTCACCGGGGTCTGGCCCTGGTTGGTCAGGGTGTACTTGAGGATGACGAAATCCTCGTTGGGAGACCCCGAGAAGGCGTAGGAATTCTGCTCCACCTTCAGGGGCATGGGACTGGTGTGGCCCCCGTCGTGGAAGACGGCGCGGAAGGTCTGGTCGCTGGACAGGGCCCCGAGATCGCGCACCCGGCCGCTGTCGTCCTTGTTGTTCGACACCATCCATTCGTGGGTTTCGGCACCCAGCCCGTCGTAGTCGCGATTGCAGACGTACTGCGGACCCGTCCCCGCCCAGAACGAGCCGATGAACAGGTTGCTGAGGCCGCCGCGGACGCCCATGCCGTCGCCGTCGGCGCCGTCCTGCCCCATGTAGCCCAGGACCCCCTGGTCGGTGACGGTCAGGTAGACGTGGCCCACGTCGTGGGTGCGGAACTCCGGCAGCCCGACGTACCAGGGGATGTCGAAGGTCCGGACGAAATCCCCCGCGGAGACGGTCAGGACCAGGGTGAAGGGATAACCCTGGGGCGCCTCGGCGTCGACTTCCAGGGCGAAGGGATCGTTCTGGTTGTCGCCCATGGCCCCGCCGGCGGCGATGGTCCCGAAGGTCCCCTCCCCGTCGGTCACCGTGACGTGGTCGTTGGGCAGCACGCCCAGGGTGGCGGAGATCCCTCCCGCAGCGGTCCCCGGGCTGCTGTTCAGCAGCTGGAAGGCCACCAGGCTGATCTCGCCCGGATCGAGGGTCATGTCGCCGGGGAAGTCGGGCAGGATCCCCGCGAAGTTGAGGTTGGGGGACAGACCCGCCGGCACCGCGTTCACCGCGGCCCAGGCGTTGATCTGACCCGAGCCGAAGACGTTGTCCTTGCCCGCGAAGCCCAGATCCCGGGCGGTCATCTCCAGCAGGGAATCCAGCCCCGCCGGGGACAGCGAGGGGTTCTTCTCGAGCATCAGCGCGGCCACCCCGGCCACGTGCGGGCAGGCCATGGAGGTGCCCGTCCAGGTGTTGCCGCTGTATCCGCTGGGGATGACCAGGGAGTTGACGTTCGCTCCCGGCGCCACGACGTCGGGCTTGGTCAGCCCGGGGCCGGGATTGTAGGCCCAGTCGTTCCAGGGATCGACGTCCCCCCAGTGCGCGGGGCCCTGGCTCGAACCCAGGTAGATGGAATCGCTCTGGAAGTTGGTCGCGCCCACGGTCAGGACCCCGCCGGTGCTGCTGTACGGCACGGGCAAGGCGTTCCAGGGCGCCGGTACGCGGGCGCTCAGGCTCAGCTCGATGGGGGGATCGTACAGGATGTGGTCGTTGCCCGCGGAGTTGACCAGCAGCACGCCCGCATCCCGGATGTTGTTGCAGTTGATGCGCTCGTTGCGCATGAAGATGGGGGCGATGTCGCCGGGAATCCCCAGCGACATGGTGATGATGCGGGCGCCGTTCTCGACGCAGTACTGCTCGGCGGCCCAGATCATGCCCAGGCTGCCGCCCAGCCCGTTGTCCTGCCACACCTTGCAGCCCATCACGCGGGCCCCCGGCGCCACGCCGGTCAGGGTGCCCCCCGAGCCGTCGCCCACCACGCTGCCGGCGGTGTGGGTGCCGTGGCCCGGGTCGGCGGAATCGTCGTTGGGGTCGTTGTCGTCGGCGCCGAAGTCCCAGCCGTGGACGTCGTCCACGAAGCCGTTGGCGTCGTCGTCGATGCCGTTGCCCGGGATCTCCCCCTCGTTGGTCCACAACCGGTTCGCCAGATCGGGGTGGGTCAGGTAGATGCCCGTGTCGATGTGCCCCACCACGATCCCCTGGCCGGTGATGCCCAGCTCGTTCCACACCCGGTCGGCGTCGATGTACTTCACGCTCCAGACCGTATCGGCGGCGGCGGCGGACTTCCTCGCGAGGCCGGGCGCGGCAGTCCCCCTGGCCGCGTCGGTCAGCTTGAAGATCCGGTCCTCGTGCATCACCGCCGCATCGGGCAGCTGGGCAAGGGCTTCGATCACCGCCGGAGTCGCCGTGAAGGCCACCGCCCCCGCCAGGTAGAGGGCGTGGACCCGTCCCACCTGGCCGGCCCAGCGGGGATCCTCCAGTTCGGCCAGAACGTTCCGCTGGACCTCGTGGGCCTCCTGCCGGAGCGCTCGAAGGACGGCGCCCCGCTTCCCGGCGGCGTCCAGCCGGTCCAGATCGTCCACCAGGTCGCCGGCGGCGGCCGGATCATCGAACACCAGCAGGACGGGAACCTTGCCGGGATAGGTCTTGGCCGCCAGGGCGGCGCTCAGGCCCGGTTCGATGGTCACAGCCCGGGCCGGACCGCCGGACAGCAACACGGACACCAAAACCAAGCTGGACAGGGCGGCGGCGAACCGTTTCATCAATCATCCCCCGTGGGGTATGGGAGTCCGAGGCGGCGACGAGACGGGACCCCGTCCGGGGCCCCGCATCAGGATAGGAAAAATCCGGGCATTCATCAACGGGGGCGGCGCGGTTCCCGGGCCGGACTATCCCGCCTCGCCCTGCCGCCGGATGTGGAACTCGCTGGTGATTTCGGCGGTCTTCCGCAGCATGGCGGAAGCGGAGCAGAAGGTGCTCTCGGACAGGTCGATGGCGTGGGCGACCTTCCCGGGGTCCAGGTCCCCCGTCAGCTCGAAGGTCAGGTGGATCTTGGTATAGACCTTGGGGTGGTTCTCGGCCCGCTCCCAGGTCGCCGAGACCTCCAGGCCCTCCAGGGGCTGGCGCATCCTCTTCAGGATGCTGGCCACGTCCACGCCCGTGCAGCCGATCAGGCCCATGATCAGCAGCTCCATGGGCGAGGGCGCGGTGCCGCCTCCCCCGTGTTCCTCGGGCGCGTCGGTGACCAGGGCGTGGCCCGTGCCCGAGCGGTGGACGAAGCGCATCCCCCCGGTCCAGGTCGCGGTCATGCGGTCGGCGGTCCCCATCGACGTTCTCCCTCAGGTCCCTTCCCCGTTCCCGTTCTGCGGGCGCGGCCGGTGCAGAAGCCTCACGTAGCGGGGCGGATCCAGGACTTCCATGCGTTTCATCAGGGCGTTGATCTCGGCGCCCAGCAGGAACACCAGGCCGGAGATCCACAGCCAGACCATCAGGATGACCACCGCGGCCAGGGAGCCGTAGGTGGTGTTGTAATTGCCGAAGTTGGACAGGAAGTAGCGGAACCCCTGCGAGGCCGTCATCCACAGCACCGTGGCGGTCAAAGCTCCGGGCAGGATCCAGCGGAACTTCTGCTTCGCCTCCGGGGCGATGTAGTACAGGACGGAGAGGGCCAGGAGGTTCAGCCCGAAGGCCATGGGCAGGCGGATGCTGGTCCAGAAGGTGTTGGTCTCGCTGGCGATGCCCATGAACTGGAAGATCTGCTGGGTGTACTTGGGCCCGACCAGGATGATGGTCATGGCCATCAGCCACAGGCCGGACAGCACCAGCACCAGCGCGATCGACAGGATCTTCTGGCTGACGATGTTCCGGCGCTGGTGGATGTTGTAGGCCCGGTTGATGGTGGTGATGAGCGCCCCGACGGCCATGCTGGCGCCCCACAGCGAAGCCAGCAGACCGAAGCTCAGCAGGCCCTGGTTCCGCTCGGGCAGGAGACTGAGCACGGTGTTGGTGACGTAGTTGGCGGCCTCATCGGGCATCTGCTCCTTGAGGGCCTTCAGCAGCTCGGGCTGGAGCGTCTCGCCGATGGGCAGGGTCCCGACCACGCTCAGCAGGAAGATCATGAAGGGGAACAGACCCAGCATGGTGTAGAAGGCGATCTGGGCCGCCATTCCCATGCAGTCGTCGTAACCCATCTCCCGCTGGAGCCGGATCAGGAACAGCCAGGATTTCTTGATGTGCCGGGAAATGCTCATAGCCGGGATAGGATGGGGTTTCGGAGAACGGAAATCAATGATCTTGTTGACAGGAGTCCACCTGGAAATTCCCAGGCCTGGCACTCCGCGGACCCATGCGGCTGGAATCCAATCCGGCCCCAGGCGATTCCTTCATCCCGCGCGCAGAACTCCAGGACTCCGGTATTGCATCCGGAGGGTCGATCTCGTTCCAACGCTCTCCATTCCGATCGGTCATGGGTCCAGCCACAGCGACACCCACCCGTGGCCCTTCGACTCGGCCTTCAGGGCCTTCGCATTCGATCGTGAACCTCCCCACGTGATCCAGCTTGGTTCGCGCCTGCTGCGCGGCCCTCGGGTGAAGGCGATCCCTACGCCTTCGCCACGGGTGCCGCCGTCCCCTGCGCCTTCTCGTGGACGTGCCGGTGGCAGGCGCTGCAGAGGGTGATCAGGTTGTCGGGCCTGTTCGTGCCGCCCCGGGCCCGCGGCTGGACGTGATGCACCTCCAGGAACCGCGTATTGGTGCAGCCCGGCCCCTGGCAGCGATGGCCGTCCCGGGCCAGCACCCGCCGTCGCACCCGGGGCGGGATGATCGCGGTGTTGCGGCCGGTCCGGGGATCGTCCCTGCGGGAATCGCAGGCCACGCGTCCGGCGTCCCCCGGGCCGAAGGTCACCTCCCCCCGGCTGGTCGCAGCCGAAAAACGGCCGCAATCGGGGCATTGGCGCACGTGAACCTGGAAAGAGGTCCCCCGGGGGACCCTCCGGGGGACCCCCTCGGGGAGGGCGGCGGAGGCGCCGGCGGTGGTGCCGGCGGTGGTGCTGGTCGAGGCGCCGGCGGAGGCATAGGCGCAGGCCCCGGCCTCGGTGTCGGCCTGCCCGCCAACCTTGGAGCCAGCCTGAGCCCCGACCTGGACGTCGGCCTGGGCGTCCTCCAGCAACGCATCCAACCCGGCGAGAATCCGCTCGATGCGATCCCCGCCGACCCCCGCCTTGGCCAGCCTCTCCTGGAGGGCCTCGAACCGGGCGAACTGCTCGGGGGTCATCTCCAGGGACACCTTGACGGGGACCGCGGCGGCCAGCCGCCGCTCGGCCGGGGCCGCGGGGATCAGTTCACCCTGACCGGGCGAGGTCCTCATGACCGTGGCCTGGGCCCGGACCCTGGCGACATCCTCAGCCAGCCGGCCCCTCGGGGTCGTGCAGGCCGCCTCCACCCACGCCTTCTCAGTGGCGGGTGTGGCGACCTTGATGATCTCGCGGGCCTTGGTGTAGCCGATCTTCCCGGTCTCCAGGGACTGCTTGATCTGCGGCAGGTCGTCCAGCTTCCGGGCCATGCGGACGAAATCCCCGGTCCTGGTCTTCGAAAAGCCCAGTTCCTGCCGGGCGTAGATCTGGATGGAGGCGAATCCGAGATCCTGGTACAGACTGCGCGCCATGACGTCGGCGAACCAGAGGACGGCGCAGTGGCGCGCCTGGTCCATGACCCGGACGGCCTGCTGGAGGGCGGCGTGGGCGGCGGCGGCCGGCTGGCCGGGCTGGAAGACGGGAAGGGGGGTACTCGTGGACATGCTTCTCCTCCTGGGAATCCGGGAGGAGTGGATCACGGGGGATGATAGCGAAAAAAAGGCGAAATTGCAAGAAAAAACGATAGAATTCCGCGGAATCCATGGGCAAGGGCGACCTGAGGGAATGGCCGTTAGAATCGATGACGGATGAATTTTGAGGTTTCGGCTGGAAGAGAGATACGACCCGAAATCCCGGATGATCATCTTATATTATTACAAGACAATTGCTTATGCAAACAGAAGCCGCCGTTCCCCTTGGACTCAGGTTGTTTTGTCGAGCTTCCCCAGGGATAAAGCGGCTGGTCGACCGGGCCGAGCTTGGCCCCAGGGCCCCGCCGTCCTATAGTTGTTCCCTCGATCCCGACCAGCGAACGCCCCGCCAAGGAGTTCACTTCATGAAGACCGTGCTGACCGCGTTGATCTGCCTGCTCGTCCTGCCCCTGACCTCACTGGCCGAGGAAACCCCGCCCGAACCCGCGCCGGTTCCGGTGACGGAAGTTCTCCTGTCCGATTCCTTGCCCCTGCTGTTGCCGGCCTTCCACGACGCCGACCTGGCCGGGGTCAAGATCAAGGATCTGTTCGAGGCCATGCCCTTCGCCTTCGGCGCCGATGCGCCGCGGGACGGGGGCGCCTTCCCCGGCCCCGACGGCAATGATGCCGCCTGGACGAGGCTGGAATCGGGCGCGGGGATCTACGGCTGGGAGGCCCCGAGTCAAGCGGGCGTGCGCTACCTGGCCTTCTACGTGGACGCCGACCGCTGGCTTAAGACGACCCTGGAGGTGACCACCGGCCGGCCGGTGAAAGCCGCGCTGGACGGCGAGGCCGTGGCGCTGACCGAAAAGGACGGCGTCAGCTCGGGCGAACTCACCCTGACTATCGGCAAGCATCTGGTCTGCCTGCGCACCCTGGGCGATCCTGCCGCCGAGGGCGACTGGTCGGTCGGCCTGGCCTTGAAGGCGGCCGCCGATGCGCCTGCCGCGCCGCTCGTGGCGACGGTCGATCCCACCCGTCACGTGGACATCCACGACATCCTGGATGCCCCGCGCATCTCCGACGTGGACCTTTCCCCGGACGGGTCCCTGGCGGCGGTGTCGCTGGGCGAGTACCGCGACGGGAAGAACCGGGAGCAGTGGCTGGAGATCCGCAGGACCGACGACGGCCGCCTTGTCTCCTACTGGCGCAGCCAGAGCACCCTGTCCCGGCTGCAGTGGCATCCTTCCGGGACCAGGCTGTCCTGGCAGACCACCCAGGACGGCAAGGCGACCGTCTGGCTGTACGACCTGACCGCCGGAACCGCCTCCCCCGTCCTGGAGGACGTGGACAAGCTGGGCTCCTGGCGCTGGGCCCCCGACGGCCGGTCCATCGTCTACGAGATCAACCGCGAGCCCGAGGCGGACAAGCGGAAAGTCAAGCGGGTGGCGCACCCCGCGGACCGCCAGTCCTGGTACCGCAACCGGTCCCACCTCGAGCAGGTCTTCGTGCCCGGGGGCGTCAGCCGGCGGTTGACCGCCGGCCCGGTGAGCCCCGAGAGCTGGAGCCTGAGCGATGACGGCCGGCATCTGCTGTTCTTCACCAGCGAACCCGACCTGACCGCCCGGCCCTACTTCACCAGCACGCTGTGGCTGATGGACCTGACCACCCTAAAGACGCAGCAGATCCTGGACGACCGCTGGATCGGGGGGGCCGAGTTCAGTCCCGACGGCAGGACCCTGTGCCTGAGCGGGTCACCGTCCGCCTTCGACGGGCTGGGCCGCAACCTGCCCGACGGCGTCCAGGCCAACGATTACGGCGGGCAGCTCTACCTGTTCGACCTGGCGACCCGGACGCCCGACCCCATCACCGTGGACTTCCGCCCCGACGCCGGCTGGTTCGCCTGGTCCCGGGCCGACGGCATGATCTACGCCCGCTGCACCGACACCCAGTACAGCACCGTCTACCGGTTCAATCCCGGCAAGGGCGGCTGGGAGAAGGTGGACACCGGCCTCGAGTACACCGACGCCATCGCCCTGCCGCGCACCGGCGGGGTGGCCGTGACGCGGGGCACCGACGCCAATCGTCCCAACCGCGTCATGCGCGTCGACCTGAAGAAGAACCGTAGCCGCGAGCTGCTGGACCCCGTTGCGGGCGACTATCGGGACATCGCCCTGGGCAAGGTGGAGACCTGGGTGGCCAGGCTGCCCAAGGGCGAGGACCTGGACGGATTCATCTACTATCCCCCGGACTTCGATCCGGCGCAGACCTATCCGGTCATCGTCTACTACTACGGAGGCACCAGCCCCGTGACCCGCGACTTCGGCGGCCGCTATCCCAAGAACGTCTGGGCGGGCCAGGGCTACGTGGTCTACGTGCCCAACCCCAGCGGGGCCACGGGGTACGGCCAGGAGTTCGCCGCCCGCCACGTGAACGACTGGGGCAAGCTGACCGCCGGCGAGGTCATCGAGGCCACCAAGGTCCTCCTCGATACGTTCGGATGGGCCGACCGCGACCACGTGGGCTGCATCGGCGCCAGCTACGGCGGGTTCCTCACGGAGTACCTCGTCACGCAGACCGACATCTTCGCCGCCGCGGTGAGCCACGCCGGCATCTCGGACATCTCCAGCTACTGGGGCGAGGGCCTGTGGGGCTACGCCTACGGGGCCCGCGCCCTGGCGAACTCGTTCCCCTGGCAGGACCGGGAGCTGTTCGTGGGGCAGAGCCCGCTGTTCCAGGCGGACCGGATCACGACGCCCCTGCTGCTGGTGCACGGAGATTCGGACACCAACGTGCCCAAGGGCGAGAGCGACCAGCTCTTCACCGCGCTGAAGCTGCTGGGCCGCGAGGTGGAGTACGTGCAGGTGATGGACCAGGACCACCACATCCTGGATCACGACCAGCGCATCGTCTGGAACGACACCATCCTGTCGTTCTTCGCGAAGCACCTGAAGGGTCAGCCGGAATGGTGGGATGCGATGTATCCTGCGCCGAAGGACTGGCGCTGACCGGTTAGCCCCCAGGCCCGGGGAGGGGGAATCGGCCCCCTCCCCGCATTCCCGCTCAAGCAACCCATCCCCCTGCCGATCACCAAATATCAGAATTGGTCCCGAATCGGGGAGTTTTCGCCCAGGTGGTGTCACTCGTCCCGATTGGCCCCGGCCCCCACGAACCACCGGAGTCGACCCATGACCTCATTGACCTTGAAGACCAGGCTGCTCCTTCTCGGCGTCACCTTCACCCTGATCCCCCTGCTGGCGGTCTTCGGGGTCGTCTACTTCCAGGAAGGAAAGAGCAAGGCCGGAGCGACCGAAGAGTGCCTCAAGCTGGCCGTCCAGGACCTCGACCACGTTGCCGAGGGCGTCTACAACATGTGCGTCGCCCAGCAATACCTCGTCCAGGACAAGGTGGATTCCGGTCTCAAGGTCGCGCGCAAGCTCATCGCCGACGCCGGGCCGATCGGCTTCACCGAGGAAACCGTCAGCTGGCAGGCGGTCGACCAGTTCACCAAGAAGTCCGTGGAGGTCGACTTGCCGAAGATGGCGGTCGGCGACACCTGGCTCGGACAGCACCGCCAGCCGGGCGAGCGAACCCCGGTGGTGGACGAACTCCAGGACGTCCAGGGAAGCACCTGCACCATCTTCCAGAGGATGAATCCCCGGGGCGACATGCTGCGCGTGGCGACCAACGTCCTGAAGACGGACGGCACCCGGGCCATCGGAACCTACATTCCCGCGACCAATCCCGACGGTTCACCGAACCCGGTCCTGGCCGCCGTCCTTGCGGGCAAGACCTTCCGGGGCCGCGCCTTCGTCGTGAACCGCTGGTACATCACCGCCTACGAGCCCATTCGAAACGACCGGCACGAGGTGGTGGGCGTCCTCTACGTCGGCGTTCCGGTGGAGGGCACGAGCGCGATGCGCGAATCCATCATGGCCACGCGCGTGGGAGAGTCGGGTTACGTCTTCGTCCTGGACAGCGAGGGAAACTACGTGATTTCCCAGGGCGGCAAACGCGACGGCGAGAACATCCGGGAAGCCAAGGACTCCGACGGGAACCTCTTCATCCAGGAGATCATCCGGAAGGCCAAGGTCCTCGGCCCCGGTCAAATCGCTGAACAGAAGTATCCCTGGAAGAACCAGGGTGATGCCGACGCCCGTATGAAGGTCACCCGGTTGAAGTACTTCGAACCCTGGGACTGGATCATCGGCGTCGGCAGCTACGAGGATGAATTCCGGGCGGCCGAGACGCGATTGGCGGACGCCACCCGGCAGAAACTGATCATCATCTCGCTGGTCACCCTGATCACCGTGATCATGGCTTCGGTCGTCTGGTGGGTCACCGCCCGCAACATCGGCAACGGCATCGGTGGCGTGGTCCAGCGCCTCGGCGTCGCGGCCCAGTCCGTTGCCTCCTCCTCCACCCAGATCGCCGCGACCAGTCTGCAACTCGCCGAAGGAACCACCGAGCAGGCCGGCAGCCTGCAGGAGGCCTCCGCATCGTTGCAGGAACTGGCCGCCATGACGAAACAGAACGCCGCCAGCGCCAAGCAGGCCAACTCCACCAGCGGGGAGACCGAGGGCGGCGCCGAGCGCGGGGTCGAGGCGATGGAGCGGATGACCGGAGCGATCCACGAGATCAAGGCCAGCAGCGACGAGACGGCCAAGATCATCAAGACCATCGACGAGATCGCCTTCCAGACCAATCTGCTGGCCCTGAATGCCGCCGTCGAAGCGGCCCGCGCCGGTGACGCCGGCAAGGGTTTCGCCGTGGTGGCCGAGGAAGTGCGCAATCTTGCCCAGCGATCCGCCGAAGCTGCGAAAACCACCGATGAGCTGATCCAGAATTCGTCCGTCCGGGCCGCCAACGGGGTGGCTGCGAGTCAGGAAGTGGAGACCCTGCTCCGCCGGATCGCCGAGGGTGTCCGGTCGGTCGGCGCCCTGGTCGAAAACGTGGCCGGCGCCAGCGTCGAGCAGGCCCAGGGTCTTGAACAGATCAGCGCCGCGGTGAACCAGATGGACCAGGTGACCCAGGGCAACGCCGCCAGCGCCGAGGAATCGGCCTCGGCCAGCGAGGAGCTCTCCTCCCAGGCCCAGGAACTGAAGGATCTCGTGGTCGAATTGCAGCGGATCGTCGGAGGCCGTGTCGTCCACGCGGGCACACGCGGCTCGACCGGGGCATCCCGGCCTGGACGGCCCCGGAAATCCAGCAAGCAGGCGGGCGTCACCCCCGACTCCGAGCCTGAGTTCCAGTGGGAAGATAGGGAGTTGCTGGAGATCTAGTCCCGGTCCCTGCGGCGAGGGGCTTCGGGCGCCTGGCCCACCAGGCGATCTCCCGGACGGGCGCTAGCGTGGATTCGGCCAGGGGACCCCGTCTTCGGGGTCCTTCTGTTCCTCGGGAGCGGTCTCCACCCTGTTCCTCCCGTTCTCCTTGGCCAGATACAGGGCTTCGTCGGCCATGTGCAGGAGAAGGTCGGTCTTTCCCCGGACGTCGTCCTCGTCGGGGAAGCCGGTCCCCAGGGTCGCCACCCCGATGCTGGCGGTCAGCGGCCGCGGCAGTCCGCCGAGGGCGGCCACCCGGGTCCTGATTCGCTCCGCCACGTCCCGAGCCCCTGCCGCGCCCGTCTCGGGCAACAGGATCACGAATTCCTCGCCCCCGTAGCGGGCGACGACATCCGACCGCCTGGCAGCCTCCCCCAGGACCCCGGCCACCGCCTTGAGCGCCTCGTCCCCCGCCAGGTGGCCGTGGGCGTCGTTGAATTCCTTGAAGTGGTCCACGTCCAGCATCAGCAGCGAGGTGGGGTGGTTTCCCCGGCGGGCCAGGCGCAGGATGGATTCCGTCTGCGCGAACAGTCCACGGCGGTTGGCCAGCCCGGTCAGGCTGTCCCGCAGGGCCTGCTCGGCGAGGGCCCGGTTCGTTTCCTGCAGCTTGCGCGTCTTTTCGAGGATCTGCTCCTCGAATTTCCGGCGTTCGGTCAGATCCAGGACGGTGCACAGGATGTAGGTGCCGTAGGGGGTGTCGAGGGGATTCAGTCCCACCTCCACCGGAAAGACCATGCCGTCCTTCCGGCGACCGTCCAGGTGGCGGCCCTTGCCCATCTCCCGGGCCGCGGCGGCCTCCATGTAATCCTCGCGCCGGCGGACGTGTTCGCCCCGCACCGAATCCTGCACCAGCACCTCGATCGAGGTGCCCAGCAGCTCGGCGAAATCGTAATCGAACATGGCCAGGGCCTGCCTGTTGGCGTAGGTGATCGCTCCCCGCTGGTCCACCATGATCATGCCCGCAGGAGATGCCTCGATACCCTTGCGGAAGCTCTCCTCGGCCTTCCGCAGGGCCTCTTCCTTCTCCCGCCGGGAAATCTCCGATCCCAGCCAGGACGCCATCAAGCCCAGGATGTCCAGGTCGCTCCGAGTGAAGGGGACGGGGCGGGCATTGGGGCTGGAGAAGCTCAGGGTCCCGTAGATCTCCCCGTCCACCGTCACGGGGACTCCCAGGTATGCCTCCAGGCCCCAGCGGTCGTAGGCTGGATCTTCGCGGTAACCCTCGGCGGACAGGTCGCTCATCCCGATGGGAGCGCCGGCTGACAGGCAGACCTTGCCGTAGGTCTCCCCGAGGGGCAGGATCGTCCCCTGCTTCAGGTTGAAATCGGGATTTCCCCGGACATGGAGCAATTCGAAGCGGTCTCCGCGGATGCGGGAAAGGATGCCGATGTCCAGCCCGAACCGTTCCAGCCCCACCTGGAGCATGGCCTGGATCTGGGCGGAAAACCCCGCGGAGTACTCTGCGGAGATCTCGTAGAGTCGCCGGATGACGCTTTCATTGTCGGCGGTGTTCACGGGTGCATCCCCTCCAGATGACGCCGGGACTTCCATGCGAATTCGATCAGGGCCAGGTAAAAATAGGGAACGTGCCAATTCCCCGCAATTGAATGCGCAATAACATTTTATGAATTTGATTCTCTTTTCGTCCTGGTTCTCGGTTGCTGGTCCCGATCCCTCGGAATCTCCCGTGGCGCGGGTGGCAGCGGGCCGCAATGTTGTATAGGCGTGTTGATGGGATCATCTGCCATGTGCCGCGTCCTCCCTGATCACGGCAAAAAATACGCAAAATCCAGTCCAGGATACGACCAGGGGGCATGCGGGCGAAGTTCCGAAACGGATCAGACGGTCAGTTGCTGTTTCCCGACCATTCCGCCGCTTCGGTGTCGAAATCCTCCCGCATCAGGACCAGAACGGCCGAATTGGGCACGATCAGATAATTCTTCTTCTCGAAGGTGATCTCGACCGCGGCCTTCTTCAGGAACAGGCAGTAGTCGCCTTCCTGGGCCTGCATCGGCACGTAGCGGGGCGGCGCCACCCCATCGCCGAAGGGGTCGTCGTCGAAGTCGAGCACCTGGGCCACCGGCATGCCCGGCCCCACGTTCACCACCCAGCCGCCCTGGGCCTGGCGGGCCGAGACGGCGGTCTGAGGCAGATAGAGACCGGCGTTGGTCCGCTCCTCGCCGTCCTCGGGCCGCACGAGCAGCCGGTCTCCGACCACGATGAGCGTCTTCTTCAATCGGGACATATCGGACTCCTCAGAGCAGGTGGCTGCCGCCGTCGATGCAGATCGATTGCCCGGTCATCGCCGGATTGGCCAGAAGGGCCAGCATGCCCCGGCATACCTCCACCGGCGTGTCGAAGCGCCGCGTGGGGATCGCATCCACGGGCATGTGCACGTAGCCCGCATCCCCGCCCTCCGGGGGCAGGATCGAGCCCAGCATCAGTTCGTTCACCCGGACGTGCGGCGCCAGGGCCAGGGCCAGGCTGCGCGTCAGGCCGTGCAACCCCACTTTGCTGATCGTGTACGGGAAGTGGTCGCTTCCCGGCTTGAGAGCCCGGATGTCGTTGAGGTTGATGACGTCGCCCGGCCTCCCTGCGGGCAAGCGGCGGGCCATCTCCCGCGCGAGGATGAACGGAGCGCGGAGATTCACCGCCTGGTGGAGGTCCCAGGTTCCGGCGTCGGTCTCCAGGGCCTCGCCCGGTCCGAAGATCGAGGCGTTGTTGACGAGGATGTCGATGGGCGCCCCCGCGACCGCCTCGGCCCTGGCCGGCAATTCCCCGGCCACGGCCGCCTCGGCCAGGTCGCCGGCGACCAGCCGGCACACCCCGCCTCGGTCCTCGATGGCCGCCGCGGTATCCCGGGCGTCGGCTCCCGAACGGCGATAATGCAGCACGACAACAGCCCCCTCCCCCGCCAGGGCGAGGGCCAAGGCGCGGCCGATCCTCCGGGCCCCGCCGGTCACCAGCGCGGTTCGGCCGGCCAGGAAGCCCCGCTCGGGGCCGGGCCGATGGGGACCCTCATCAGCAGGTCGGATGTGATCGATGGTCATCTGCCCGGTCGTCCTCTCACCGCAGGGTCACCACGATGGCGCCGGCGCCGCCCCACTTGCCGGGGGCCTCCCGCCAGGACGCCACCACGTCCACGTTCCGGCTGCACCACTCGCGCACGGCCGGCCCCAGGACCGACACCCCGCCCCGCGAATTCGAGCCCTTGCCGTGGACCACCAGGACCTCGCCGCACCCCTGCCCCGCATAGGCCCTCAGCTGGGTGGCCAGACGGTGCAGCGCCTCCTCGAGGGGCAGCAGGCGCAGCAGGATCGCCGGCGGCGCGTCCGGCGCCCGACCGGGCGGCCGGCCCTCGGGCCACTCCTGCTCGGCGTCGAAGCGGATGGAGCGGCGCATGCCCTTGCTGGGCGGGCCCTCTCCGCCCTGTCCTTTGCGCCGCGCCTTGAACCGTCCCATGCTAGCGTCCGTTCCGTCCTGAATCCGTGGCTGCGGAGTCCCGCAGGCGGACGACCGTCGCCCCCCACGACCCGCCGTCCCCGGGATGACCGAAGCTCTCGACGGCCGGATGCGCGGCGAGGATCCCCTGGACGATGGTGCGCAGGACCCCGACCCCCTTGCCGTGGATGATGCGCAGGTCCAGGATGCCCGCGGCGAGACATTCGTCAATATAATCGGGAATCAGATCCTTGACGTCCTTCGGGGAGAACGCGTGCAGGTCGAGAGTCCCGTCGATGGGCAGGGGTACCGCATCGTCGGGTTCCGGGTTCCCGTTCCCGGTCATGCCTTGCCCTCGGCCGCACGCCGCGGTTTCTCGATGTTCATGACCTTCATCCGGGAGGTCAGGGTCGAGGACTTGACGCCCAAAAGCCGGGCGGCGCCGGTGGGGCCGGAAACCTGCCAGCCGCACGCCTGCAACGCCCGGATGATGTTCGCCCGCTCCCGGGCCTTCATCTCGGCCTCGGTCAGGATGCCCTCCCGGGGTTCCGGCGCAGAGACGGTTTCCCCGCCGGCGTCGACGCCGGCCGCCCTGCCGGTCGGCCGGCCTGCTTCCGCATCCTGCGCCAAGGCCGATCGCCGCCCCTCCAGGTCGATTCTCAGGGATCCCGGGGACGAGGTGATCACCGCCCGCTCGATGAAGTTCTGGAGTTCCCGCACGTTCCCCGGCCAGTCGTAGCCCTGCATCTCGACGACGTGTCTGATCTTCAGCGGCGTTTCCGAGCGACCGAACTTGCGGCAGGCCTGGGTCAGGAAGTGCTGGACCAGGGGCGGGATGTCGTCCTTGCGTTCCCTCAGCGGGGGGATGACGATGGGGAAGACGTTCAGCCTGTAGTAGAGGTCCTCCCGGAACCGCCCGGCGGCGATCTCCTGCACAAGGTCGCGGTTGGTCGCGGCGATGACCCTGACGTCCACGGTCCTGGTCATGCCCTCTCCCACCCGTTCGAACTCCCCCTCCTGCAGGACCCGCAGCAGCTTGACCTGGAGTTCGCCGGGGATCTCCGCCACCTCGTCCAGGAACAGGGTCCCCTGGTGGGCCAGCTGGAAGCGGCCCACGCGATCCTGGACGGCGCCCGTGTACGATCCCTTGACGTGACCGAAGAACTCGCTCTCGAACAGCTCCCTGGGAACGGAGGCGCAGTTGACCTTGATCAGGGGGCGATCCCGGCGGGCGCTCTTCAGATGCAGGGCGCGGGCCACCAGCTCCTTGCCCGTGCCCGACTCGCCGGTGACCAGCACCGTGGCCTCGGTGGGCGCGACCTGTTCGATCTGCCGCTGCACCCTGGCCAGGCCCTGGCTGATCCCCACGAAGAGATCCGATCCCCGCACCGGGAAGAGTTCCTCGCGAAGGTACTCGTTCTCCATCTCCAGGCGGGCCCGCAGGGAGGTCAGCTCCCAGTTGGCGGCCTCGAGCTGGGCGGTCCGCTTGCGCACCAGGCTCTCGAGCTCCTCCTGGTACCTGCGGTTCTCCCGTCTCAAGCGGGACTGTTCCGTGGCGTTGCGGACCGCGTGCAGCAGGATCTCGAGGTCCTCGAACGGTTTGATCAGGAAGTCCCAGGCCCCCAGCCTGAGCGAATCCACCACGTCGTTGACGATCCCGGCGCCGGAGACGACGATGACCGGCAGGTCAGGATCCTCCTCCCTGAGGCGCCGCAGGACCTCCAGGCCGTCCATGCCCGGCATGCGGAGATCCAGAAGGACGACGTCGGGCGCATGGTCCCGGAAGACCTCCAGACCTTGGGCCCCCCCTTCGGCGTCCTGGACCCGCATACCCCGGCGCTGCAGATACGCCACCAGGGTGCTGCGGACCAGGTCGTCGTCATCGATGACCAGGACGGAAATGGGCTCGTCGGCGATCATGGCGCCCCCCTTGGGAATACCCTACCACGGCAGGTTCCTATGTTACGATATATCGCGAACCAGTTCCATGAAATTTCGTGATTTTCGAATTCTCGAAAAGGGACTTCTGGCTTCTCCAATTCTAAGTTATTTATTTACAACAAAAAAATCTTTTCAGATACGGCCCGTGAAATGCATTAAGGATACCGCGTAAAACGCCAGATCAATGAGGGAGCTTCCTGGCGCATTGAGATACCCGTCCACAGGTTTCCCGGTGATCCAGGAGGGACACTCAGGGGCCACAGCCCTGTGAATCCTCATCCACCCACGGTTCCCCCAGGACCGGCGTTGGATCGGAAGGATTCGCCGAAAGGGCGCGGCCATGCCTCATCCGATCCCCTGCCTTCCGGCCAATGACCAGGTCGCCACCGTCGCAACCCGGATCCAGGTCCCCCACGATCCCGTCCTGTCCGCCCTGCATCGCTGGTCCAAGGAGACCGCCCAGCACGTCCACGCCCTCGCCGAACTCGCCGCCCATCTGGGTCGGCTGGCCGCGGTCCCCGCCGCGGAGATTCCCCTGCTGGCCCGGAGCGCCCGGCTCCACGACATCGGCAAGCTCGGGGTGAGCTGGAACATCCTCCAGAAGGCGGGACCCCTGACCCCCGGGGAACGGGCGGCCATGGAGGAGCACACCACCATCGGCTGGCACCTGCTGAGCAGCCGCCGGCGTCCAGGCGCGCAGGTGGCCGCCAGGGTCGCCCTCGAGCATCACGAGCGGTGGGACGGCGGCGGCTATCCCCAGGGGCTGTGGAAGGACACCACCCACCTCTTCAGCCGCATCACCGCCATCTGCGACGTGTTCGACGCCCTGTCCCGGACCCGGGTCTACCGCCCGGCCTGGTCCCTGCAGCGGATCGTCGACCACCTGGAGAGCAACCGGGAAAAGCACTTCGATCCCGCCCTGCTCGACCTGTTCATCGCGAACATCCAGGACTTCCTGGACATCCGGCATGCCATCAGGCAACCGGTTCCCGCTGCAACCTCGCTTACCGAATAGGCTGGAGGAGCAACATCATGGCGGCATCTTCGATGCACAGTTCCCTCTACGAGTCGACCCATGCGGCCGTCATCCTCAACAGCGGAGGGATGGTCGTCCTGTGGAGCCGCGCCGCCGAACAGCTGTTCGGGTGGACCGCCGAGGACATGGAAGGCCGGCCCGCTGCATTCCTCTCCCCGGCGAACCGCAGCCTGTTCCTGTCCTGCCTCAACGACGACCGCCAGGGCGGGATCAACCGCATCCGGTGCCGGACCCGCAGCGGACAGGACCGTGACCTGACCGTCGCCATCATGCCCATCACCGGACACGCCCCCGAGGACACCCACTGCCTGGGCCTGTTCCTGGAAGAGGATTCCGATCACGACGGCCTCAGCTCCCTGATCAGGACCGCGGGCCGGGATCCCGGGGGTTCGGCTCCCGTCGCCGCCGGATCCGACCTGGCCGACCGGCTCCGGTTCGAATCCCTGGCGGCCGATCTTTCCCGCCGCCTGTTGCAGGTTCCCGGATCCCACTTCCCCGACCTGGTTCCCGGAACGCTGCAGGCCATCGGGGAATTCTTCGATTCCGCCCTGACGATCTTCTCCTGCGGGGGCAGGACATGCGGGGGCCGGGCCTCCGTCCTGCTGGCCACCGCCGAAGGGGTCCGGCGTTGGATGCCGGGGGAGGATGAGATGCGTCTGCCCGCGAACCTGTTCCGCCATCTCAAGCGGCGGAAGGTTTTCAGCTTCAGTTGCACCGACGCCATTCCCCCGGCCTGGATCCAGGAGAAGAAGCTGGCCCTGTCGTCCGGCGTGCGCTCGGGCCTGTGGATCCGCCTCGACCTGGGAGACCACGATCCCGGCTTCATCGCCGTCCACGGAGGACGGACCGGCCGCCGCTGGGACCGGGAGGAACCCCAGCGCCTGCAGCTCCTGGGGGAAATCCTGCTGGGGGCCTCCCACCGCCACCGGATGGAGCAGGAACTGACCGAAGCCAAGCAGTTCTTCGATTCGGTGGTGACCAACATCCCTTTGCCGGTCTTCGTCAAGGACGCGACGACCCACCGGTTCGTGTACCTGAACCGGGCCTGCGAGGAGCTGGTCGGAGTTCCCGGGTCCGAAGTCATCGGCAAGACCAACGAGGAGGTCTTCCATCCGGAGGACGCCGCCGCCTTCTCCCGGCAGGACCAGGAAGTCCTGGCGACAGGATCCCTGCTCGAGGTCGAATGCGAGACCTTCCACTCCGCGACCCGCGGCGCCCTCCTCGTGCGCTCCCGCAAGATCCCCCTGTCCGGCGACGAGGGGAACCCGCGGTACATCATCGGGATCACCGAGGACATCACCGGGTGGTCCGGATACGCCGACCTGACGGCTCCCCTGCGGGCGGCCATCGGGACCGCAGGCGGATCCTCGCCCCGGGTCCTGTTCGTCGACCAGGCCGAGGAGGACGCCGCCCGGATCATCACCGGCCTGCACAACCTGGGCTGCCTGGTCACCCACTGCCGCGGAACCCATTCCAGCCGTCTGACCTTCATGGCCTCCCCAGACGAATGGGCGGCCGTGGTGATCGACGACCCCCTGCCCATGATGAGCTGGGTGGAGCTGATCCAGGACATCCGCGCCGTCTGCCCCGAGATGCCGATCCTCTTCATCCATGACGCGCCGGGAGCCCCGGAGCCCCGGCGCCTCGCAGAGATCGGCAAGGCCCGTTCACTGGCCAAACCCGTGAAATCCGATGGCCTCGCCCAGGCCCTGGGGGCCCTTCTGTCGCCCGCGTGACGGGAGGGTCCCTCACGGGTTTCCGGATCTGGGCCCGGCCCGGATTCGCACCCCGCGTCCTTCCCGGGCCCTTGTCCCGAAATCCCGCCTCAGGGTTCCCACCAGCCGGAACCCCCGCGCCACCGCCCCCCACCAGACCAGGGCGGCGATCAGGACCGCTCCGGCCGTTCCCCAGGGTCCGGCCGGGCCCAGGCGCGATGCGGCGGTCCAGGTCACCAGTCCCGCCGCGGCGACGATGAAGGCCAGGTTGGTCGCCCGGTGGAGCAGGATCCCGGTGCGGGCCCGGCAGCCTGCTTCCGGCGGGAGCGGCCGGTCCAGGGCCCCGACCCCCAGGAGATCGGCCACGAGCCAGTAGCCGTCGGACCGGATGAACGGCCACAGGCTCCAGAGGACCGCTCCCAGGGCCGAACCCGCGGCGATCCCCGAGGCATCCCGCAACCAGCCGGCCTCGCAGGTTCCCGCCGCCAGGGCCAGGATCCCCCCTATCCCGAGCTGGAAGCTTGCGCCGGCCGCGTTCACCACGAGGCGTCCTCGGGGCGGCAACAGGGCGACCGGCGTCACGTCCACGAACAGCACCGGGATGACGACCATCACGCCGATCCCCAGCCGTCCCGGGGGATACCCCTGGCGGGCCAGGGCGGCAGCATGCCCCAGTTCGTGCCAGACCGCCGTCACGAGGAAGAGGACCAGACCCGGAACGAGACCTCCTTCGTGCAGGACAGGCCATTCCCGCTGCCATCCCCCCGCCCAGGCCAGGCCGTAACCCCCCAGACCGACCGCAGCCGACAGCCCCAGCGCCCTCGGACCGGCCAGAGGGCTCAAGAACGCGGCCGCCCGCCGCACCGCTGCCGGGGACGCGAGGGGCAATCGCAACCACAAAGGATCCCGGAACATCCGGCGGAGCCCCGACCGGGCCGATGGCGGCTTCTGGACTTCCCGGGACCGGGGGACCAGGCCGGCCGCAGGAATCGACGCATCGAGGATCCCGGCTCCGACCCGGGGCGGCACCCCGAAACTGCGGCCCTCGTGGATGACCAGCCAGGGGCCGGCGGGGTGGGGATGGACCTCGGTTCGTCCGGGCATGGTCAGGTGCCCAGCCTGGCCATGCCCAGCAGGCAGAGCCGCAGCCCGTGGAATCCCACCCACGCCCGGCCGTGGTACTCGCTCAGTTCAGCCAGGGTGGGGCGGCCGGTCCTCAGGATCTCAAGATCCTGGTCGCGAAGACCGGCGGCGGGATAGAACCGGTCCGCCGACAGATCCGCCAGGACGGCCTCGCGCCACACCTCGACCTGGTTCTCCAGGACCAGGCGGACGGTTTCCGGCGACCGGGTCAGGCAGGTCTGGAAGGCCCGTCCGAAGTCCTCCCGCAGGCCCGCCGGCACGCCGTCCTCCTCCAGCGGGCCCTGCCGGAAGCAGGCGCTGGAGTGGCGGAGCATGGACCAGTGGTGCCACTGGTCCGGGCGGCGCATGACCTGCGTGAAGCACCAGTCGAAGAGGCCCCGGGTCACGGCGGCCGGATCATCCCCGGGCCCGCAGCGACGGGACGGCCCGGTTTCCCAGACGGGAAGCCCCTCGTCTCCCCAGTGGACCGCCACCGTGTGGACGCGGCAACCCAGCCGGCAGGCCAGCCGCGCCAGACCCGTGCGCACCCGGATGGTCCGGCCGGGCAAGTCGTAGTCCAGCCCCTGGTCGCGGGTCGTGGCCATGCCTCCCTGCCCGTCGTTGCCGTCGAGATAGACCAGGACCGGCCGGTCGTCCCTGACCGCGGCGATGATGCGCCGGACGAACCCCGGATCCCCCAGCGACGCCCAGCCCAGACCCTCGCCGTGGCCCAGCTTCCTGAGCAGGGACTCGGCATGCTGCTTGAACGAGGCCAGCGCGCTTGCGTTGAGGACGATCAGAGGTGCGCGTCCCGCCGCCGCGAACGGCTCGGCGAGCAGCTGGTACGGTCCCAGGTGGAGGGAGACCGTCATCCCGGTCCCCAGTTCGGGATGCTCGGCGAAGAATCCGTGGCCGGGGCCCAGGATGACCCGGTTCCCCGACCACAGCCCGGCGAGAGCCTCCCGTTCCCTCGCCAGGAGCCTGTCCTGACTGGCCTTGATCGCCAGCAGGTCCTCGAGACCCGCCTCCGGGAACAAGGCCCGCAGGTTCCACAGCTCCCAGGTGTGGTCCGCGGCAGGTCCGGCGGCTTCGGGTCCGGATTCCGGCCGCCGGCCGGGCCCGGTCCCCCTCGGGGGTCCGGGCCGCCGCCGGCGGTCATGCTTCAGGGGCGTCACCAGTTCTCCGACCCCATGCCCAGGTTGAGATTGGGCAGCATGCCGTTCTCGTCCAGCTGGGTCGGGTCGCCGATCTTGCAGACGCAGCAGGGCATGTCCAGGTCCTGGGTCCCGGTGGCCAGGCCCTGGTCCACCAGCAGCGGGGCGAACTCCATGCGCTGCTCCAGTTCCCGGATGTCCAGCCGCTGCAGGCTGGCGGCCAGGTGGTCGGGGGTGATTCCGGGTTCGTGATTCGGTCTTTCCTTCATGTCGGCTCCTCCTTGGAACGAATGCCTCCGTGCGCGAACGCCCTCCAGGAGCAAGGGTCGGCCCGCGGGCCGGGAGCTCCCCAACCCGTTGCGGTTCAAGGTTCTTGGGTGGATGGCCTAAAACACGACGGCCCGCGGACCGTCTCCCTGGGGAGTCGCCGCGGGCCGTGTTGTCGCCGGTGGATTCCGGCGTGAGGTCATTTGATCATGGTCACCTTGCCGACCTGGACCTGACCCGCGGTGCGGGCCTCGTAGAAGTACACGCCCGAGGGCGCCCGGGCTCCTGCCTCATCCAGGCCGTCCCAGGCCGCATGCCCGGGCCCCGCCTCGCGCCGCTCGTCCAGCAGCGTCCGCACCAGACGGCCGCGCAGATCGAACACTTTCAGGCTCAGATGTCCGGCTTGCGGCATGGTGAAGCTGAGGGCCGTCGTCGGATTGAAGGGATTGGGATGGGCGTTGACCTCAAAGGCCTCGGCGCCGGGCACGGAGCTGGGCGCACCGGTGAACGAACGGCCGAAATAGGACAGGACCGCCTGGACCAGTTGAGTGCGGGTCGCGGTCGGCGCGGCCGTCTTGGCCGCCCCGGGGTCCGGATAGATCCGCCGCAGCGTGGTCGGCATGGTGACCGCCCGGCTGCTGTCCGCGTCCACCTCCATCAACAGGGCTGCCGCGTAGGGGAACGAGCCCAGGCCGCCTCCGGGGGTGGTGTACTCCGCCAGAACCGTCGCACCTGCCGCAGGAGTGACCGCGTTGCCCTGCCGGCTGTTGGGGAAGATCCGCCCGTCCGGCTGGCACTGCGCGTTGTCCAGCCAACGGGGGAAACCGCCCCCGAAGACCGGATTGCCGGCCAGCGGAGCGATCTGAGGGAAGTCCTGATCGAGGATCAGTTCATTGACGTTTCTGCCCACGTCGAGGATGCCCATCCGGTCCAGGGCGAAAGTCGCGCCGATACCGGAGCCCCCTCCCCATCCGTAGATGTCCTGGAGGTTGCCGGGGAGGGTCAGCCCCATGGCCAGGAGGTCCTTTCCTCCGGTGGCGAACCAGGCTTCGAGCAGGAGCACGTCCTCGTCCGGCAGGAAGCCCTGGAAGGTCGCTCCGGTCAGGTAGATCAGGTCGTCATAGGACGCGAGCTGTTCCAGACTGGTCCGGTCCGCCATGCGGGCCTGGATGCCGGGCCGGGTCGCCAGGTCGAAATCCCGCCCCCACTGGAGACCCAGCTGGCCAAGGGTCGCCACCCAGAGGTCGTATTCCTTGCCGTCCTCGGCGTCGCTCCAGACCAGCAGGTCCGGGCGCAGGTAGGTTCCCGGATTGCCGGGGTTCTCGCTGATGGACGGCAGAACCCTCACGGTGAAGTCCGGATCGTAGACCAGACCGGGGTCGGCGGAAGAGAATCCGGTGGTGTCGGCCGGCAGGATGGATTGGGCCGCGACGCCGCCGAGATCGTCCGCTGCGGTGAAGCAATAGCGAAGGACGTCTCCGGGGAACAGGAAGGCGGTGTCGGGCAGGTCGAAGGCGAACTGACCGTTGGGCTGGCCCAGCTGGTCCTGACCCTCGAGACCCGCGACGGCGCCGACCAACGGCAGGCTGCTGGTCCGGTAGGGATCGAACACGGGGTTGGGCGTCAGGCGGTAGTGCATCAGGGGCGGACCGGTCAGCACGGCTCCCGCCCGCGCGGGTTTTGCATCGACCACCACCGAATCGCCGGGGGCGCTCAGGTCGGAGCCCCGGCCGCCGTCGAACCGGGCCGAGAGGGCCCCGGGATCGCCCATGTCCACCGTCCCTGACGCGGGGAAGGCGTCCAGGGCCAGGTCGAAGCGATCGGCGGTCAGGTTGGGACCGGCCGATTCGTAAGCCGTGACCCTCACGTCGTCGAAGTAGGGAGCAGGCAGGGCGTTTGTGCCGTTCTGCCCCCACGCGAACCCGATCTCCAGAGCCTTGAGCATCACCTGAAGGTATTGCGCCCCGGGTTCCAGGAGATCGCCGACCACGTACGACTGCCGCACGTAACGGCCGTCCCAGACGTCGTTGATGTGGAAGAAACCGCGGTTGACCCAGGGAGCGATCTCGAGATCGGCGGGATCAGCCGATGCCGTCGAACGGACGTACCAGGTGTACAGGATCCCGGGGTCGTCGTTGAGGGCGAAGAGGAAGTCGTCTTCGAACACGGTGTATTCGAACACCAGGCCGTCGTGGCCCGCGGGCCAGGCCATGACCGGGGAGATGACGGCGTTGTCCAGGTGTTCATCCGGGCCCGCGAGGCCCCCCGTCGAGTTGACCACGTACCCGTCCGGCCCGTAGCAATGGTCGATGCACAGGGATCCCCCGGTCCCGGGGACCACCACCCCGTCGTCGATGAAGGCGACCTGGGGACCGAAGTTCGACCGGCATGGATCCGAATCGTTCAGTTCGGTCCAGATCTTGGCGAAGTCCCCCACGCCCTGCGCCGGAGGCGCCTGGAACGGTCCCAGGGTCCCGTCCTCGAAATCGTGGCCCGCGCCGGAGCCGTTGGTGAGGGTGATGACGAGGTCGTCGATCCGGGCGGCCCCGCTGGACGGAAAGAGGCAGTCCTCGTCGGACCAACCGCCGTCGGATTCGAACCGGAAACGGACGACGACCTCGTCGCCGCCGGATCCGGAATAATCCCCCGGCAGGTAGGTGAAGGTCTCGTTCACGGGCACGGCCGATGCCAATCCGTCCCAGGTGGCGAGAAGGACCGCCGAACCGTCCCCCAGAACACACTCCAGATAAAGGTAGTCGTATCCGGGTTCCGTATCATGGTCGAGCACGGCGTTGATTGCCACCGTGCAGGACAGACCGGGGTCGGTCACCGGACCGGTCCACTGGAGGTTTTCCTTCCAGTTGTTGCCGTAGCCACCCGCCTCATCGCCTGCGTCGCAGGCCGGGTAGTCGGCCAGACCGCACCAGGCGGAGTACGCCCCGTTCACGGCGTGGAAGGTGTCCGGGCGCCAGCGATTCCCGGGGGACTGAGTGATGTCCCGGCTCGTCCAGCCGTTCCAGGCCGGCAGACCCCCGGCCGTCTGGAACTGTCCGTTGTAAGGGGCGCCGCTGCCCCAGGGGCCCATGAGCAGGGTGCTGTCCCCGGGGGCCTTGACCGGATCGGCGGACCTCCCCCGGAGAGGAGGTCGGGACTGGAGCTGGAAATCCCTGACCCCGGTCGCGACGGCCGACGTGGCCAGGAGGCAGATGACTCCGAAAAGGGCGAAATGAGCGATTTTCATCAGAGAACCCCCTTGTTCCGATGAAATGGGCGAACAGGACTTCATACTCATGTGATGGAATCAAAAACTTGATCCTCCTGATCGTACGGGTTCAGGTGACAAAAGTCAACAAATTCGGTCTTATTTAGTCTGGGCCCGGTCGCCAGGGGGGGACGACCGGGCCGGAACAGGGCCGTCTGTGCAGGCCATTTACTTGAGCATCATGATCTTGCGCGATCTGACCTCGTCACCCGAAACCACCCGCACGAAGAACACTCCCGAGGGTTGCCGGCGGCCACCATCGTCTTCCCCGTGCCAGACGATCCGATGCTCGCCGGATTCACGGACGCCCTGCTCCAGGGTCCTGACCAAACGGCCGGCCAGGTCGTGAATCGTGACCGTCACCGGACCCGACCGGGCCAGGCTGAACCGGATCTCGGTGGACGGATTGAACGGATTGGGAGCGTTCGGCAGGAGGTCGAGACCCGCCCCACGCTCCGGGATCTCGGGCGTGCCGGTAGGCTGGGCGACCCACAGGAGGTAGTCCTCGGTCTCTCCATCCCCGAAGATGCCCTTGCCTTCCCAGTTCTGGCCCACCGGAATGTCCGTCAGGCTGAACCGGAACCAGTGGTAGCCCCCGTCGCTGGCGACGGCGAAGTTCGGTCCGGTCAGGGTGGAGGCCGGCCCCACGAACCCGCCCGGAACCACCACGTCGACGGCGAAGTGCTCGTTCTCCGTGAATCCCGCCGAGCAGGTGAAGGTCCCGCTCCAGGCCCCGTCCCCGCTCCAGTCGCCCAGGGCGTTGAAGAACATGTCCGGGCCCCCGCTGTTGTCGATGAGGATGTCCAGATCCCCGCCCCAGACGCCCAGGCCGCAGTTGGGGCCGAGGGACGCCTTGGGCCCGATGGAACAGACGACCGGCGCGGGGCCCACCATGGTGTACGAGGCGGGGGTGATGAGGCCGCCGTCCCCATCCTTGCCGTGGCACTCGTCGTTCTCGTAGGTGGTGAAGCTGCACAGGTCGTGGTTGCCCTCGCCTTCCAGGTCCACGTCGGGGCCGAAGTGGCTGGAGATCGGCGCGCGGTGGAAGATGTAGGTGTCGGCCGGACCGGTCCCGATGCAGGTGGGGAAGGCCCCGAGCACGCCGCCTGGATAGGCGAGGACACCTTCGGGCGCATCGCCGAGTTCACCCGCACCGAGGTCCGGCGCGTCGCCGATCTCGATCAGGTAGTCCTCGGTTTCGCCCGTGTCGAAGAAGAAACTCCCGTCCCAGTCCAGGGGCATGGGGATGGGATCGCCGATGGACAGGCGCATCCACACGTAGCCCGGGTTGGGGCCGATCTCGATGGGTCCGGGGCTCAGCCCGGATAGCAGGCCGCTGTAGCCGTCGGGAACGGGCAGGTTCCAGACCACGTGCTCGGGGATGGTCTTCCCCCCCGGACACAGGGATTGTCCGCCCCAGCGTCCGTCCTGATCCCAGTCGATCAGGACGTTGATCAGGGCGTCGTTGCCCGAGAAGTTGGTGACCCGGGCGTCCATGGCGGCTCCCCACTGGACGACGGTGCAGGGAGGGCCGAGCGGGTCGGGGATCTGCTGGCCGCAGACCGTCACCTGGTTGTTGACGATGCTGTAGGTGGTGACGTTCACCAGGCCGCCGTCGCCGTCGGCAGGACCCCAGCACTCGTCCATCTCGTAGGGCGGCGGGGGGCAGAATCCGGCGTTGCCGTCCATCTCGGTTTCCATGGTCGGTCCGAACCAGGCCAGGGGTGCCAGGTTGGCGTGGAAGACGAAGCCGGCGGGCCCGCCCTTGCAGGTGGGGAACAGCCCGCCCACTCCCAGGCCGGGGTAGGCGATGGCCCCCTCGGGCGCGTCCCCGAACTCCCCGGGATCGACCGGAGGGTCCTGGGCCAAGGCGACCCCGGTCGCCGCCAGGAATAGAAGACCGAGAGTCAAGGTACCTGGTTTCATGGTATTCTCCCTTCGGGTTGGCCAGGATCGGACCGGTGGCGATTCAGCCATGTCCATATTAGACCAATTTGGTGGGATTTTGGAAGATTACAGGGGATCCCTGGATTTCCGGCGCCGACCATCGACCCCGAAAGGACCGTGATGAGAAGAATGCTGCTGATCCTCGGCTTCGCGGGCGCATTGCTGTCGGCAGGATGCGGCCAGCGTCCTCACCTGCAGACGGCCCCCCTCCTACCCTCCAGCCTGGAATCCGTCGGCCATCACCTGGCCGCCGTCCCCGACACCGTCGGGGACTGGAGCGGGTTTACCGGGGGGATCCACCGGGAAGGCCGGGTCCTGATCTCTGGTCAGCCCCGCCGGGACGCCATGCTGGAGATGCCGTCGAGGGGCCTGACGGCGGTGATCAACCTGCGGACACCCGTCGAGGTCGGGAACCGCGATCGGGTTCCCTTCGACGAACCTGCTCTGGCGGACAGCCTGGGACTGGTCTACGTGTCCATTCCCCTCGGAGGCGACGAGTACCCCTACACGCCCGCCGCGGTGGATTCGTTCGCGGCCGTCGTCGCCGCCCATCCAGGGACCATCCTCGTCCACTGCACCGTGGGATGGCGCGCCAGCCACATGTGGGCGGCCTACCTCGTGCGGCACCATGGGATGGACGTTTCGGCGGCGTACGCGCGCGGCGAGGCCATGGGAATCGGGAAGATGGCTTTCGCCGAGCTCATCGGCAGGGACGTGACGGTGGAGCTGAAGGACTGAGAATCGGCAAGCGGCCTGAAAGGAAGGGCCCCACCTCGGCGGAGCCCCATCCTTCCCCGACTTCAGCGGAACAGGCTCTTCACCGATCCGAACGAGGAAACCTCGTCAGGGACCGAACCGCTGTTCGCAGCCCATAGCAAGGCGTTCTGGGTGAGGGTCAGCCCGGTCTCGTTCTCCGCTTCGTGGTTGACCGCATGACCGAAGTACGGCACCAACACCGCTCGCCGGGTGTCGTGAACGATCAGGGCGGGACCCGAGGGGCCGGTCGCAAGGACGGACGCATCGGGCGCCGGGGTCAGATACCAGCCCATGTAGGTAAACCCCAGGTTCACCGTTCCCAGGGGCAGGAACGAGGTGATGGGATGGGTGTTGTCCGTTACGGTCAGATCGGTGGGCGATTGCCAGGCTTCCTCGGTGGTGGTCATCAGTCCCAGGCCGATCACGGTCGCGTTGTGCCCGAACGCCCGGAAGAAGACGACCCCGATCTGCCCGGAATCCAGCGCAGCTGTCAGGTGGGCCAGGTCGGCGGGATTCTTCGAATCGTACTGGAAAGCCACCACGTCATAGGGCGCGTAATCGAAGGCGGCGTCCCAGGTGAGCGGGTCTCCTGGAATGACGGTGTGCCCCAAGCCCACGAGGCGGGGGGCCACATCCGGATATCCGAGATGGGGCGCTCCATCGGCGAGAAGGATGTTGAGTGCCGAAGCGTTGCCGGCCACGAGGCCCAGGGTGCCGGCCAGGATGAGTCTTGTAAGGAACATCATGAGGGTCCCCCTTTATTGCCCAGGAATCTGATGGGATATTATTTTTACAAATTGCAATTCAAAATGCAAGAAGAATTCCGCCACCCGGATACGGAAGGGCGGATGTCCCTCACCCCACCATCACGTCCACCTTGTACCCCGTGTACTTCCTGAGGTTGATGACCCCCGCATCGAACATCAGGTACTGCCCCTTGATGCCCTGGAGGATCCCGCCGGCGCTGGGGTCCTTGTCCAGATTGAAGCTGGTGACCTTGTCCGGCCAGGTCAGGACCGGATAGGCGAACCGGTATTCGATGCGCTCGAGTTCGCCGAGGATGCCCTCGATCCCCCACTCGGTGAGTCTGGCGACGACCTCGCCGGCCGTCGCCGCCAGATCGAACTGCGGGTCCGGGTCGCCCTTGAGCATCCGGGTCCAGTGGGTCTTGTCGGCGAATCCGGCGTCGCTGAGGCGCTTCTCCAGGAGCCCCACCGTGCGCCGATCCGGCAGGACCGCCACCGGGATCGCCGCCACGGCGCCCTGATCGATCCAGCGCGAAGGGACGTTCTTCCCGCGCGTGATCCCCACCTTCACCCCCGAGGTGAGCGAGACGTAGAGATAGTGCGGCTGGAAGCATTCCCGCTGGGCGAAATCCTCCTCGCGGCAGGGGTTGCCGGGGTCCCCGTGGTGGCAGAGCTCAGGACGGACGATGCAGATGTCGGCCTCGGCCCGGGACTGCGAGCAGGGGAAGCAGAACCCCTGGCCGAAGGTCTTCTTCGTGGCCCGACCGCAGGCGGTGCAGTGGATGTCCCCGGTGAACCGGATCTCCAGGCGGGAGCCGAGGTGCGGATTGAGGTGGTGGTCTGGAACCCGTTCGCCTTCCTGCCACCAGCCGTCGCTGAGGAAGTAGTCCACGGGCTCCGCGGCCTCCACGCGCATCTTCTTGAGGGTGCCGGACCACAGGTTCGCCACGGGAGGTCCTTTCGGGGCTGCCGGATGATATGGGTGACAGGTCCTGCCGGCGAGGATATGCTCCCCACCGATGGCGACATCGTAAAGGACCTGGAGACGATCAGCCACCGCCAACCGGAGTCGTGATGCTCAACCGGATCTGGACCTTCTTCTTCCTCGCCGCCTTCCTCGCCGCCGTGGGCCGGAGCTTCGCGGGGCACGCCGGCGTGTGGGCGGACATGGTCGGCTCCACCTTCGACATGGCCAGGACGGGGTTCGAGATCGCCCTCGGCCTGACCGGCGTGATGTGCCTGTGGCTGGGCATCATGCGCATCGGGGAGAAGGGCGGAGCCGTGGACTTCCTGGCCCGCCTGTTCGGCCCCCTCCTGCGGCGGTTGTTCCCCGGGGTGCCCGCCGGCCACCCCGCCGGATCCAGCATCGTGATGAACATGGCCGCCAACATGCTGGGACTGGACAACGCCGCCACGCCCCTGGGCCTGAAGGCGATGCAGGAACTGCAGGAGTTGAATCCGGACAAGGACACGGCCAGCGACGACATGATCCTGTTCCTGGTGATCAACACCTCGGCCGTGACCATCGTCCCGGTGACGATCTTCACCTTCAGGGCCCAGCTCGGCGCCGCCGATCCCACGGACATCTTCCTGCCCATCCTCATCGCCACCTACTGCAGCACGCTGGCCGGCCTGATCGTGACTTCGATTTGGCAGAAGCTGAACCTGCTGCAGCCGGTGATCCTGGCCTATCTCGGTACGATGACCGCGGTGATCGCCGCGCTCGTCGCCTACTTCGCCCGGCTGGATCAGGCCGCCCTGGAAACCCAGTCCTCGGTCCTGGCAAACGTGCTGGTCTTCGGGATCATCATCGCCTTCATGCTGGGGGCCGTCCGCCGCAGGATCGACCTCTACGACACCTTCGTCGAGGGCGCCAAGGACGGGTTCAAGGTCGCCGTCGGCATCATCCCCTACCTTGTGGCCATGCTGGTGGCCATCGGAGTGTTCCGGGCCAGCGGCGCCCTCGATTTCATCCTGGACGGGGTACGCGGCGCCGTGGGGACCCTCGGGGGGGACGCCCGCTGGGTCGACGGCCTGCCGACGGCCCTGATGAAGCCGCTTTCGGGCAGCGGGGCCCGCGGGATGATGATCGAGACCATGACCGCCCACGGCGCCGATTCCTTCGCCGGCCGCCTGGCCAGCGTGATCCAGGGCAGCACCGAGACCACGTTCTACGTGCTGGCGGTGTACTTCGGGTCGGTGGGGATCCGCCGGACGCGGCACGCCGTGGTCTGCGGGCTGACGGCCGACCTGGCGGGTGTGATCGCGGCGATCGTCGTCAGCTACCTGTTCTTCGGGTAGCGGACCGTCCACCGGGAGCGGACATTGTGTACGGTCACGCGACGAAAAGGAGATCGCAATGCTGAACAAACTGCTCTCACCCCGATCCGACGCCGTCTACGCCGCCCTGCGGATCGTCGCGGGATTGCTCTTCGCCTTCCATGGCATGCAAAAGATCTTCGGCGTCCTGACGGAGCATCAGCCGCCGGTCGGTTCCCAGCTCTGGATCGGGGGCGTGATCGAGATCGTCACCGGATTGCTGATCGCCGTCGGTTTCCTGACCGTCTGGGCTGCCTTTCTGGCCAGCGGCACGATGGCGGTGGCCTATCTGCAGTTCCACTGGAAATTCGCCTTTGACGGGGCCTTCTGGCCCGCCGTCAACAAGGGGGAGCTGGCCGTCGTGTACGCTTTCCTGTTCCTGTACATCGCCTGTCGGGGCGCCGGCGTTGCGAGCCTGGATCGGAAGTGACCGGAAGACGCGCGCGATGGCGGCGAGGATCAGGCCTGCGGATCACGCAAGGGGATACATCGGCGCCGGCGGGCGACGGCCCCGTACGCGGCGTCACGCAGACGGCGCGGCACGAGGCGCAGCCACCACAGCAGGGACCAGGGCCGGCCCAGATCCCGCGCAATGCGCAGAACGGCCGTCGAACGCTCATGATGGCCGGCGCCGTCCAGCAGGTGAAGCGTTTCACAATCCCCGCCGGCCGCCGCCAGCAGCGGAGCGGCCTCCGCCGCATCGAGAGGCAGGCAGCGGAACCGACCGGCCTGGTCGTGGCGCTCGATCAGGGCAATGGCCCGCTTGCAGAAGCGGCAGTCGCCGTCATAGAGCACCGTCGCTCGGGTTGGACACATCGCGCAATCAGCTTTCCGTAGGATCCCCGGGCGTTTTTGACAATATAATGAGACCTCCGGCAAGGGAAAGCATGCCGGAGGCCGTCGAGGATCGGGCCCGCAAGGGAAGGAGATGCCAGTATGAGCCAGGGAAGCAAATGCCCGGTGACCGGAAGGACGAACAACCCCACCGCAGGCGGCGGCACGTCCAACCGGGACTGGTGGCCGAACCAGTTGAATCTCAAGATCCTCCATCAGCACTCCCAACTGAGCAACCCCATGGGACCGAGGTTCGACTACGCCAGGGAATTCAAGAAGCTCGACCTGGAGGCCCTGAAAAGGGACCTCCACGCCCTGATGACCGACTCGCAGGACTGGTGGCCGGCGGATTACGGCCATTACGGAGGACTCTTCATCCGGATGGCGTGGCACAGCGCAGGCACCTACCGCATCCATGACGGCCGCGGGGGGGCGGGATCCGGCAGTCAACGCCTGGCGCCGCTGAACAGCTGGCCCGACAACGTGAACCTCGACAAGGCCCGCCGTCTGCTCTGGCCGATCAAGCAGAAATACGGCAGGAAGATCTCCTGGGCGGACCTGATGATCCTCGCCGGCAACTGTGCGCTCGAGTCCATGGGATTCCGGACTCTCGGATTCGGCGGCGGGCGCGAGGACGTCTGGGAACCGGAAGAGGACATCTACTGGGGCAGCGAGGACACCTGGCTCGGGAACCAGCGCTACAGCGGCGACCGGGACCTCGAGAATCCGCTGGCCGCCGTCCAGATGGGCCTGATCTACGTGAACCCCGAAGGGCCGAACGGCAACCCCGACCCGGTGGCCTCGGGACGCGACGTCCGCGAGACCTTTGCGCGGATGGCCATGAACGACGAGGAGACCGTCGCTCTGGTCGCCGGCGGCCACACGTTCGGCAAATGCCACGGCGCGGGCGACCCCGCCCTGGTCGGCCCCGAGCCCGAGGGCGCGCCCATCGAGGAGCAGGGTCTCGGCTGGCAGAGCCGATTCGGCAGCGGAAAAGCCGGAGACACCATCAGCAGCGGCATCGAAGGCGCCTGGAAACCGAATCCCACCCGGTGGGACATGGGCTATCTGAAGGTGCTTTTCAAGTACGAGTGGGAGCTGGTCAGGAGCCCGGCCGGCGCTCACCAGTGGCTGGCCCTTGAGGTGGCCGACGAGGACCTGGTGGCCGACGCCCAAGACCCTTCGAAGAAGCACCGTCCGATGATGACCACGGCGGATCTTTCGCTGCGCTTCGACCCGATCTACGAGCCGATCTCGCGGCGCTACCTGCAGAACCCCAAGGAGTTCGCGGATGCCTTCGCCCGCGCCTGGTTCAAGCTGACGCACCGCGACATGGGACCCCGCTCCCGCTATCTGGGTGCGGACGTCCCGGAGAAGGTCATGATCTGGCAGGACCCGGTGCCCGTCGTCGATCACAAGCTGATCGGCGCGAAGGACATCGCCGCCCTCAAGCGCAAGATCCTCGCCTCGGGATTATCCGTTTCCCAGCTGGTGACGACGGCCTGGGCCTCGGCGTCGACGTTCCGCGGTTCCGACAAGCGCGGCGGGGCGAACGGCGCGCGCATCCGGCTGGCCCCCCAGAAGGACTGGGAAGTCAACGAGCCGGACCGATTGAAGACCGTCCTGAGTGCCCTCGAGAAGATCCGGAGGGAATTCAACGGCGCACAATCGGGCGGGAAAAAGGTCTCCCTCGCCGACCTGATCGTCCTGGGTGGATGTGCCGGAGTCGAGCAGGCCGCCCGGAATGCCGGACACAAGTTGACCGTGCCCTTCAGGCCGGGACGCACGGATGCATCGCAGAAGCAGACCGATGTGGAATCATTCGCCGTGCTCGAGCCGGTTGCGGACGGGTTCCGCAACTACCGGAAGGCGAAATTCAGCGTGTCACCGGAGGAACTGATGATCGATCGCGCCCAGCTGCTGACCCTGACCGCTCCGGAGATGACGGTTCTCGTCGGAGGCATGCGCGCCCTGGATGCCAATTTCGGGCGGTCCCGGCACGGAGTCTTCACCGACCGACCGGAGGCCCTGACCAACGACTTCTTCGTGAATCTGCTCGACATGAACACGACGTGGAAGCCGACCTCGAAGGACGCCGACGTGTTCGAAGGTCGCGATCGCGCCACGGGCGAGCTCAAGTGGACCGGCACCCGCATCGACCTCATCTTCGGCTCGAATTCCCAGCTGCGCGCCCTGGCGGAGGTCTACGGATGCAAGGACTCCCGGAAGAAATTCCTGCGCGACTTCGTCGCGGCCTGGGACAAGGTCATGAACCTCGACAGGTTCGATCCGGCTTGATGGTGACCCGGTCGTCGTGACCGGGCCGTTTCGGCCGGGGGGTGCGCCCCTCTCCCGTGATCAGGCGCACCCCTCTTTCGTAGAAGAAGTACATCCAGACCCACTCCAGGAAGGTCGTGAATTTGCGGCGGAAGTCGACCAGGAAGAGCACGTGCACGAAAGCCCAGAGCAGGAACGCGAAGACCCCGCCGAAACGCAGCCCGCGGATGTCGGCCACGGCGCGGTTCCGCCCGATGGTGGCCATGTCGCCCTTGTCCCGGTAGACGAAGGCCGGACGCGCGGGGACCGCTGAGCCTGCGGCCTTGGCCTGCAGTTCGGCGGCGAGGGTCCGGCCGACGAAGCGGCCCATCTGCATGGCCGCCGGGGCCACCCCGGGCACGGGTCGGCCCAGGGCCGGGTCGATCCTGTGCGCCAGATCGCCCGCCACGAAGACCTCGGGATGGCCGGGCACGGTGAGATCGTCCCCCACCTCCAGCCGCCCGGCCGCGTCCGTGGGGGTGCCGACCCGCCCGGCCAGATCGACGGCCTTCACCCCGGCGGCCCAGATGATGTTCCCGGCTGCGATGCGCTGCTCATCCCCCCTGCAGGCGACCGTGAGTCCGCCGGGGCCGACGTCGACCACGCGCGTGTCGAGCCTGACTTCCACGCCCAGGGATTCGAGGTCCCGGTGGGCTCGGCGGGAGAGGTCCGGCGGGAAGGTGGGCAGCACCCGGTCGGCGAAGTCGATCAGGATCACCCTGGCGCTCTGAGGGTCGAAGTGCCGGTAGTCCCGCCGCAGGGTCTGGCGGCTGATCTCGGCCATGGCCCCGGCCAGTTCCACGCCGGTGGGACCGGCGCCCACGATGGCGAACGTCAGCAAGGCCTGACGCGCCTCCGGATCCCCCTCCAGTTCCGCCTGCTCGAAGGCGAGCAGGAACCGGCCCCGGACCTCGATGGCCTCGTCGATGGTCTTCAACCCCGGGGCGAACTCCACCCAGCCCGGGTTGCCGAAGTAATTGGTGCGGACGCCGGCGGCAAGCACCAGGTAGTCGTAGGGCAGGGTCCGGTCCGGGAGGGTCACCTTGCGGCCCTCCAGGTCGACGTCCGTCACCTCGCTCATGATCACCGTGCAGTTGTCCTGCCGGGAAAAGATCCGCCGGATGGGCGCGGCGATGTTGCCGGGCGACAGGGCCGCCGTCGCCACCTGGTAGAGCAGGGGCTGGAAAAGATGGTGGTTCTGCCGATCCACGAGGACGACCTCGGCGTCGGTCCTGCGCAGGGCGCGGACCACGGCCACCCCGCCGAAACCGCCCCCGACCACGACCACCCGCGGGCGGTTGACCTTCTCCGACTTCTCCATGCGGGCCATGTTACTCACAAGAAGCTCCGTCCGCCGGTCCTGCACAGGGCGAAGGCGAACACGGGTGAAGGGATCCCCGCGGCCTGGCTGCGGTCCGACCCCGGCCGGATCATCCTGGGGCTTCCACTTTGTCTGGCAGGCCCGTGCAGGTCGGCGTACAATGGGGCCCGGCCGGATTCCGGCCGGACAACCCCGATCCGACCTGCAGCCGCCGGAGCATCCCCATGGCTGGTTTCGGGATCAGGCCCGCGGCGCGGAAACGCGAACCGGCCATCCCTCCTCCCCGCTTCATCACCCGCTGGCAGACCTGGGTCCTGCTGGGCGTGCTGCTGTTGCTGCCTTTCTTCCTCACCATCCCGGTCGAGTTGCGCAAGCACCCGGTGATCGGCCCGCTGGGCGACCAGCTGCACGTGCTGCTGCTGGGCGCCATCACCCTGGTCCTCTACTGGGCCGGCCCCCTGCGCGGTCGCGTCTGGTGGTCGGCGCTCGCCGCCTCGCTGATGGGAGTGGCGATCGAGTTCGCGCAGCTCCTGGTGGGACGTTCGGCCTACTGGGGCGACGTCGTCCTGGACATGGTGGGCACCGGCATCGTCGTGGGATTCGTGTCGTGGAAGGGGCTGGGGCGGCGCTGGGGGCTGCCGCTCATGGTCCTGTGCGCCCTCTACCTGCCCTGGGAGATGCGTCACCTGCCCGCCGACGCCCGCGCGCGGCGATTCCACCGTGACCTGTTCCCGGTCCTCGAGGACTTCGAGAACCCCCACCTCGGCCGCATGTGGACCGGGGTGGGCGACGGGACCGTGGGTTTCCCGCCCATCCCGGACGGACCCGGCGGACCCACGTTCGTCCTGCGCATCACCGGGGCGCCGCCGAGCACCTGGCCGGGGGCGCGGATGTCCTTCTTCCCCTACGACTGGCGCGGCTACGACCGGCTGGTGCTCCGGGCCCGCCATCGCGGACCGGACGACCGGGTCGCCCGTTTCACCATCAAGGTGGACGACGATCGGGGCAAGAACGACGACGGGGCGGTCCTGGCCTACCATCACGCCACGGCGGAATGGACCGACTACGAACTGCCAATCCGCGACCGGATCGGACGCAACACCGACCTGTTCCTCGACCTTCGCGACGTTTCCACCTTCTCGGTCTTCCTCAACAGCCCGGGGGACACCGTCGTCCTGGAGATCGACGACGTCCGGCTCGAAAAAAGCGGCGGCCCCGAGGCCGCCGCCGCTGTCGTCGAGTAAGGATCCCGGATCAGCCGCCGAAGTTCTTCGCGGCGAAGTCCCAGTTCACGATGTTCCACCACGCGGTGATGTAGGCCGGACGGGCGTTGCGCTTGTCGATGTAGTAGGCGTGCTCCCAGACGTCGATGGTCAGGATGGGGGTCACGTCATGCGTGAGCGCGGAGCCGGCGTCGTCGGTGTTGAGGATCTCCAGCTTGCCGTTCTTGTTCTTCACGAGCCAGGTCCAGCCGCTGCCGAAGTTGGTCGCGGCGGCGGTGCTGAACTTCTCCTTGAAGGCGTCGAACCCTCCGAAGGCCGCGTCGATGGCCTTGGCCAGATCGCCCTTCGGCGCGCCCCCGCCCTCCGGGCTGAGGCCGTTGAAGTAGAAGGTGTGGTTCCAGACCTGGGCGGCGTTGTTGAAGATGCCCCCGGCCGGAGCATTGCGGACGATGTCCTCGAGGGTCATGTCTGCGAACTCGGTGCCGGGAATCAGGTTGTTCAGGTTGTTGACGTAGGCCGCATGATGCTTGTCGTGATGGAATTCCAGGGTCTCGGCCGAGATGTGGGGTTCCAGAGCGTTCTTGGCGTACGGAAGATCCGGCAGGACGTGTGCCATGGGTCCCTCTCCTTTGTCTCATCGGAAACCGGCGCCGGGCGCCGGATGGCTTGAACGATCGCTTATCCGGCAGGATAAAGACGGGGACCGGAATCCGCAACGCCGGGATGATTCCCGGATTTTTTGCCATTCTCCCGCCGGATCATGTAGGGTGGGATGCCTGACGCCGTGCAGAGAGGGCCCACCGCCGCGGCCCGCCGGCATCCTCGAACCCGGAGGTTCCCTCATGAAATCCTTGTTCCCGATCCTTCTCGTGCTGGCCGCCGCAGCGGCCGCATCCGCCCAGACGCCCATCTACTTCTCCGAATACGTGGAAGGCTCCTCCAACAACAAGGCCGTCGAGATCTACAACGCCACCAACGTCACCCTCGATCTGTCCCGGGTGCGCATCGAGCGCTACAACAACGGGTTGCTGACCGTCGGGTACACCGCCCTCCTCGAAGGAACGCTCGCCTCGGGAGACGTCTGGGTCATCGTCAACGCCAGCGCGGTTGCCGAGCTCCTCGCCCTGGCCGACGACACCGTCAACTCCGCCTTCACGTTCTACAACGGGGACGACTGCCTGCTGCTGTACTTCGACGACGTCCTGGTCGACTCCATCGGCCGGCTGGGCGAGGATCCGGGCACGTTCTGGGGCACCGAGCCGGTGACCACAGCCGAGCATACCCTGGTCCGCAAGGCCGATGCCTGCACCGGCGACACCGACACCGGCGACGCCTACGACCCCGCTGACGACTACGACGGCTTCGCCCAGGACGACTTCACACACCTCGGATCCCACACGACCACCTGCGGAGTGGTGGCCGACGAGGCGAGCAGCTTCGGCGCCGTCAAGAGCCTGTTCCGGTAAGGATGGCGGGCGCACGAATCGCCTGCCTCCGATCCGGGATCACCCCCGGAGCGATCACCCCCACGATCCCTGCGATCCTGGGGGTGATCCCCATATAATAATGAGTTTCGTGATCTGTATACTGAATACGAAAAAAATGAAATCCAGGTCCAATTTGATGACCTCTCGTCATTCGATCCCCTCCCGGACCCGCTCATTCCCACCCCTCCCCCTCCCCTCTGTTCCGGAGGGCGAATCGATCTGCTGGCGGGACCCGGGCAACCTGACTTCATGCAATGAAATTTGAGGCTCTCCACACCGGGAACCTGGTCATGGCGTGCGGGTCACAGGCCGCCTGCCCCAGGCGGAGTGTGCCCCCGGGGGGCTCAAATGGCGGAATTCGTGCTTCAATGACTGGTTTCAAGCCGAATTTTGCCTTTCGCGCGAGTGGACCCGCTGCATCTGATAACTTCATCTTGTGAAGTTTTGTGCCCGCCACGCCGGACCGCGGGTCAGGGGAACGGCCCAAGGAATCCGGCACGCGCCCTCTGGTGTCAGGGTGTCAGGTGCGGCAACCACATGGAGGTTGACTTGGCGATCCCGGGATATCAATCTGAAGCTCATCATCAACCCTTATCCAGGAGATGGCATGAACCCCCATCAGAACCCCCTGCAGTGGCTGCCCGGACACGAACTCCTGATCCATGACATCGTCAAGGCGGAGGGCTGCCACGTCACCGATTCCCGCGGCAAGCGGTACCTCGACCTGGAATCGGGCGTCTGGTGCACGTCCATCGGACACGCCCATCCCCGGGTCCTCAAGGTCCTGGCCCGCCAAGCGGCCGCCGTCGCCCATACCGGTTTCAATTACACCAGCCCCGTGGTGGCGGACACCGCCAGGCGGCTGCTCGGCCTGCTGGACTTCGACGGCGGCCGCTGCGTGCTGCTCTGCTCCGGGAGCGAAGCGGTGGAATTCGGGGTGCGGGCCGCCCGGATGGTCATCCCCCGGCCGCTGTTGCTGACGATGACCGACTCCTACTTCGGGGCCTACGGATCGGCCCACGCCAAGCGGCCCGAAGAGTGGCACCTCTTCGACTGGACGGTGTGCAAGCGCTGCCCTGCCGCCCGATCCTGCAAGGGCGGCTGCGAGCACTTCGCCACGATCCCCTTCGACAGGATCGGCGGACACCTGCTCGAGCCGGGCAGTTCGTCGGGGCTGGTCCACTTCCCGCCGAAGAAGCTCATCCAGGCCATGGCCTCGAGCGTGCAGAAGGAGGGGGGGCTGGTCCTGGTGAACGAGGTCACCACGGGGATGGGCCGCACCGGCGAGTGGTTCGGGTTCCAGCACTACGGGATCGCGCCCGACATCGTCGCCCTGGGCAAGGGCCTGGGGGCCGGCTATCCCGTCAGCGCCACCGTCTTTTCGCCCCGGGCGGTGCGGATGCTCGGCGACATTCCGATCGCCTACGCCCAATCCCACCAGAACGACCCGCTGGGGGCGGCGGTGGCGGCCACCGTCATCGACGTCATCGAGGAAGAGGGCCTGATCGAACAGGGGCGCCGCACCGGCGCCCGGCTGCTGGCGGGGCTGATGGCCGTCCGGGAGAGCACCGACCGCATCGTCGACATCCGCTCCCGCGGCCTCATGCTGGCCATCGAACTGGGCGACGACAGCCTCAGGAGCCGCACCGCCTGGCTCCACCGGGCCCTGGTCCAGCGCGGGTTCCTGGTCGGCCGGCGGCCCAAGGCGCCGGTGCTCCGGCTCGATCCGCCCCTGACCCTCGCCGAGGAGGATCTCGAGGCCTTCCTGGCTGCCCTGAAGGACCTCTTCAAGCAGATGCCCTGAGCAGAACGGGCGGCGCAGCGCGAGGCGGGCGGGGCGGGATCAGGGTTCGAGTTCCTCGAAGATCCCCGCGTCGCGGTTCTTGCGGACGTTGTCCCAGGTGAAGCAGCGTCCGTTCATGGCGATGTAGACCCCGTGGGGGAGGCTCTGGGCGAAGGCCAGGGCGCTGCCCAGGTTGAACAGGCCGTCGCTGCTGCCGAATGCGAAGGGGATCATCGCCCCCACCAGCACGATGGTCTTGTCGGTGATGGCCCCGCCCAGACGCCTGGCCGTGACCTCCATGGTGTCGGTGCCGTGGGTGATGACGATGCGCTCCCGCGGGCACTTTCGGCACTGGTTCTCGATGGCGTCGCGGTCGTCGTCGTCCATGTCCAGGCTGTCCACCATCATCAGGGTGCGGATCTCGACGTCGGCCAGACAGCGGCCCAGCTTGAGCATGTCGCGCAGGTGGGTGTCCTTGAAGTAGAGGCTCCCGTCGCGCTCGTTGTATTCCTTGTCGAAGGTCCCGCCGGTGACGAAGATCCTGATGGGTTCGTTCATGTCGACTCCCGTTGGTTTTGTTTCGGCAACGGCGCTAATTTATGGTCAGGGATGACCTCGCGTCCAGGCCGGGGTTGCCGGAATCGGGGAACATCCCCGCCGAGCGGGTCGGCCGACCCCCCGAAAAACGCCCGCCCACCAGCCCCGGGGAATGCGCAGATGGAACAGCTGATCGCCAGGATCCTCGCCGACGCCCCGCTGCGGACCCACCGTTTCCACGGCCGGCCCCACTGGGACCGGGTCGCGGAATTCGGCCGGCGCATCGCCGCAGCGGAGGACCTCGAATCGCGCCTGATCACCCTGTTCGCGTACTTCCACGACAGCAAGCGGGAAAACGAGGGCATCGATCCCGACCACGGCCCCCGCGCCGCCGATTACGTCCTGACCTTCGCCGCGAGCGAACTGCGGATCTCGCCCGTGGACCGGGAACGCCTGGCCTTCGCCTGCCGTTACCACACCCACGAGGAGCCGACGGACGATTGGACCATCCTGGCCTGCTGGGATGCGGACCGCCTCGACCTCGGCAGGGTCGGCATCACCCCCGACCCGGACCGCCTGCACACCGCCACGGCAAAGTTGATCGCCTGCCGGGGCCTCCGGCCGGAGTCACGATGATCATGGCCCTGCCCCCGAGGAGTTCCCTCATGCGCACGTTCCTGCTCCTGGCCTTCGCCATCCTGGGCATCGTCGTCGCCGGTCCCGGCTGTTCCGACGATCCCGCCGAACCCGAGGGCGGCTCCTGTTCTCCCCTCCCCTTCACCGGGATCACCCCCACGGACGAGGAGGGGACGGTCACGGGCGCCAGCGGCGACGGAGGCTGGTGCCATCCCGGCAACGGGGCTGACCCCTCGCAGCCCTTCTTCTACCCCGCCTATCCCAACCCCTTCAATCCCCTGACCATCGTGCGCTTCTCGCTCGTGGAGGAGGCGCAGGTCTTCGTCCGGATCTACGACCAGGATTGCAAGCTGGTGCGGACCCTCGTCGACGAGATCCAGCCCGCAGGCATCACCCACGTGGCCTGGAACGGGGAGGACGAGCAGGGGGTTTTCCAGCCCGACGGCATCTATGCCTGCGTGCTGACCGTCGGGGAGTTCAAGTGCTACGGGAACCTGGAAATCGACGCGGTACCATGAACAGGCGTGGGGCATCGGTTCGGAAGATGGTCGGGGTCGCCGGAATGGTTGCCGTGTCAACCATCCTCCCGCTTGGAGGGGCTCCCGCAGCCGGTCCCGCAGCCGCTCCCGCCGCCGATCCCGCAGCCGGTTTCCCCGCCACCCTACCCGCCTACGCCCACAACGACTACCTGAACGACCGCCCCCTGCAGGATGCCCTGGACGGTGGTTTCCGCGGGGTGGAGGCCGACTACTTCCTGGTGGACGGGGAGCTGCTGGTGGCCCACGACATCGAGGACCTCCGGCCCGGCCGGACCCTCGAGGCCCTCTACCTGCGTCCCCTGCGCGAGCGGATCGACCGGCTGGGCTGCGTCCAGCCCGGAGAACCGGTCTTCTACCTGAACATCGAATCCAAGCGCGAGGGCCCGGAGACCTACGACGCGCTGCACGATGTGCTGTCGACCTACGAGGACATCCTGACAACGGTCAGGGACGGCGAGGTCATTTCCGGTCCGGTCCAGGTGATCCTGGTCGGCTGGTTCCCGCCCCTGGCCGACCTGGCGGCCCAGCCGGTACGGTACGCGGCCGTGCAGTCCCACTTCAAGGAACTGCCGGCCGACCACGCAAGCTACCCCGCCCACCTCCTGAAGCTGATCACCGTGAAGTACCGGGACGAATTCGCCTGGAACGGCTGCCCGCCTCGTCCCGGGGAGTTCACCTGGCGCCTGCACGAAGTCCGCCAGGCGCGGAACGCGGTGCCCGGCAGGGTCCTTCGGGTCTTCGCGGTTCCGGGATCCGCCGAGGTCTGCGCCGCCCTGCTGGCGGGGGGCATGGACCTGATCGGCACCAAGGACCTGCAGAAGACCGGGCGCGTGCTGCTGGATCTCGAATCTGCGCCGACCCCGGCCGGCCGGTGAATGGGAGGAACATGGTGGATTCATCCTACTACAAGGCGAAGCTGGCCGCCGAGCGGTTGCTGCGGTGCTACGAACTGGCGACGCCGGCGGTCCGGCGGTTCCTGAAGGCCGAAAGCGACCACGTCCTGGGGCACATCCGGGCGGGTGACAAGGTCCTGGAACTGGGCTGCGGGTACGGGCGGGTGCTGGAGGACCTGCTGCCCGGGCCGCAACGCCTCCTCGTGGGAATCGACAATTCCCCGGCCAGCCTCGCCCTCGGCCGCCGGCGGCTCGGGAAACGCCCCGGCGTGCACCTGGCGTGCATGGACGCCGTCCGGCTGGCCTTTCCCGATCGGACCTTCCATCAGGTCTGCTGCATCCAGAACGGGATCTCCGCGTTCCACGTCGACCAGCGGGCGCTGATGGTCGAAGCGGTCCGTGTGACCGCGCCCGGGGGCAAGGTCCTGTTCTCCAGCTACGCGCCGGAATTCTGGCACGAGCGGCTGGAATGGTTCCGCCTGCAGGCCGAGTACGGCCTGATCGGTCCCCTCGACGAGGACGCCACCGGCGACGGGACCATCGTCTGCCGCGACGGGTTCACGGCCACCACCGTCGGTCCGGCCCGATTCGCGGAACTGTCGGCAGGGCTTGGCCACGGGGTGAGCATCACCACGGTGGAGGACTGCAGCATCTTCTGCGAGGTCCTGACCTGAGGCTCAGCGTCCGCCCTGGAACAGGGCCTTGACCGCCCCGAAGGACCGGGCCTCGACAGGAACGGAGGTCTTGAGATCGAGGACCAGGACCGCCTCGTCCAGGACGGCCACGGGAGGTCCGCCGGTGGGCAGGCAGGTCCCGGTCAAACCCACCGGGCCTGCATAGAAGTGGAGGGTGCCGGTCCCGTCAGCCAGGAAGTCCCAGGTGGCGGCATGATCGGGATCGGTGGCGAAAGGCAGGGCGAAGGCGATGATGCCGGCGGTGGGCCGGGAGGGTTCGAAGGCGAGCCACCGGTTGCCCGAGGCGCCATCGGGCATCATGGCGTAGAACTCCATGGGCCAGGCGTCGATGCCGCCGTCGCACTCGACGAAGGCCTCCTCGATCACTCCGGTGAACTGGATCCACGCCCCGCTGACGGCCTCGGGGCTGAACCCCAGATCGAACGGGGCGATGCGTTCGACGATCTGGCCGTCGGGATAGGCGCCCAGGATCGCATCGAGGGGAATTTCCAGGACGTCCGCCGCCGCAGGCAAAACGCCCAGGGTCATCCCCAGGGCCAGCCCGATCCCCGACATGGCAGCGAAAGCTTTCATTGTGCATTCCCCCGGGGTCGACGATCATCCAGCCGTCCCGCGAACCCCATCAGTATAGCAAATTCCGGCTCCCCGTGACAGGGACCTTCGAGGCCATCGGTGACCCAGCCCCCCATCCCCCACTACGGCGAGATCATGGCCATCCTGGCGGCGCTCATCTTCGCCTGGACCAGCGTCTTCTTCACCATCGCCGGATCCCGGCTCGGGGTGACGGCCGTCAACCTGCTGCGCCTGCCCGCCGGCGCCCTGTGCCTGGGGCTTTCCCACCTCGTGGTCACCGGAAGCGTCTATCCCACCGGGCTCCCCTGGCAGGACCAGACGTGGCTCGGCCTGAGCGGCGTGGTGGGGCTGGCCATCGGGGATTCGGCCCTCTTCCGGTCCTTCACCCTGATCGGGCCCCGGCGGGGGATGACCATGATGGCCCTGGCGCCCGTCTTCACCGTCATGGTGGCCTGGAGCGCCCTGGGGGAACACCTCGGCCCCGTCGCCCTGCTGGGCGTCGCGGTGGTGATCGCCGGGGTCGTCACCGCCTCCCGCGGGCGGGACGGCGGAGCCGGCCGGTTCGCCTCACTGCAACCCGGCATCCTTCGCACCGGAATCCTGCTCGCCCTGCTCGCCTCGGCGGGACAGGGCCTGGGCAGCGTCTTCGCCAAGCTGGGAATGACCGGCACGACCAGCGCCGGCAGCGGGGCCGCCCCCCTGTCCGGCACCCTCGTCCGCATGGTCTGGGCCGCCGCGGCCTACTGGCTGTTCGTCCTGCCCCGGCAGGACCTGCGGGCTCTGGTCCACCGCCTCGAAGACCGCCGGGGGCTCCTCTTCCTCGGGGTCGGCGTGCTGCTGGGACCCTTCATCTCGGTCTGGATCTCCCTGATCGCCATCAAGAACACCGAAGCGGGGATCGCCCAGGTCCTGCTGGGCACCGTACCCATCTTCGTGGTGATTCCCGCCTGGGTCGTCTTCAAGGACCGGCCTTCGGTCCTCAGCGGCGTCGGCATCGTCCTGGCGGTGGGCGGTGGAGCGTTGATCTTCTTGCGCTGACCCCGTAGGGTGATGGCCGGAGTTCACCAATGCGGGGGATCCGACGGGAACTAAGGTTATCTTTAGGTCTCTCGTTCTTCAGCCGATAGGAAGAGCGGCCCAAAAAAAGGAAACGACCTCCATGGCCCTGACCGATTCGCTGCGCCCCCTCCCCGCACGTTCCTCCAGCGAGGAGATCCTCGCCAGCCATCAGGATTTCCTGTCCGACCTGCTGCTCCAGCGGGTCATCGACGCCATGCCCGCCATGGTGGCCATCCTGGATCCCAACCGGCACATCGTGCACGCGAACACCCTGCTGATCGCCACCTACGGCCGGAGCGATCTGGAAACCGTGCTGGGCACCCGGCCCGGCGAGCTGCTCGATTGCATCCATGCCTGGGATCACGTCATGGGCTGCGGGGAAAGCGAGGCCTGCACCACCTGCGGAGCCCTGGCCGCGGTCCTGGCGGCCCAGCAGGGCAGGACGGTCCGGAAGGAGTGCCGGATCCTCACCGGCAAGGGCACCATTCCCCTGGATCTGATGGTCAAGGCCAGCCCCTTCATTCATCACGACCGGGCCTTCACGATCATGGTGGTGGAGGACATCGCCGACCGCAAGCGCCGGGAGGTCCTGGAAAAGGTCTTCTTCCACGACGTCATGAACACCGTCGGCAACCTGGTCGGACTGTCCGAACTGATCCGGGACTCCCGGGAGGCCGCAGAGGTCCAGGATTACGCCCCGTTGCTGGTGGAAACCGTGGGCAGGCTCGTGGAGGAGATCAACGCCCAGCGGGATCTGCTCGCCGCCGAGAACGACAACCTGGAATTCACCGTCGAAGCGCGGGAGACCGGGCCCTTCCTGGAGGAACTGGCGCGGTCCCTGGCCGCCGCCCCCGTGGCGAGGGGCAAGGGGATCGAACTGTCGGACGACCTGGAGAGCCGGAGTCTGTCCACGGGGTGGGTGCTCCTGACCCGTGTCCTTTCCAACCTGATCAAGAACGCCCTCGAGGCTTCCGCTCCGGGTGGAAAGGTTCGGGTCGATGGGCGCATCCGCGAGAGCGGATATTGTTTTCAAGTTAACAACAGCGGCGTCATCCCCCAGGCGGTGGCCCATCAGGTTTTCCAGCGGTCCTTCTCGACCAAGGGGACGGGTCGGGGCCTGGGTACGTTTTCAAGCAAGTTGTTTGTCGAAAAGTACTTGAAAGGCAAGATCTCTTTCACTTCCATCGAGGGAAATGGCACGACCTTCCAGGTTCTGATCCCTGATCTCGCAATAAATTGATCTCGATCTTTCTTTTCTCAAATCACACCAGTTTACTCTGCAAATTGTTGTTTTTGCGATGATTGCGGCGATTTTTTCCCGAAAATCTGCTGTTTAATTCTTGACAGCTATTCGGACGGATGCCATCCTTAACCTGGTTGATAATTAACCGGGGTAAGCATGGACCGACTGGACACATCCCTCAGCGAGAACCTCCGGATCCTGGCTCAGGTCATTCATGAGACCTGCCAGGGGAACACCCGGAGGGACGCCTGTCCCTACCCCCTGACCAGGAACCAGCTGTCCATCCTGCGCATGCTCGCCTTCACCGGGGACATGCAGATCCTGGAGATCGCCCGGACCCTGGAGATCAGCAACGCCGCCGTGAGCAAGAACATCGACCGCCTGGAGGAGTGGGGGCTGGTCGGCCGCCGCTCCTGTCCCCAGGACCGGCGCTGCTCCGAGGTGAAGCTGAACGACGAGGGGCGGTCGGTGGTCTCCGCCTACGACTCCCTGCTGGACCGGAAACAGCAATCCCTGATGGACCAGTTCACCAGGGAGGAGAAGTTCTTGCTCCTGGATTTCGTGCGCCGGGTGATCCGCTTCACCCTGGCGACCGAACTGGACGCCTCGACCGTCTGCCCGCGCTGCGGGGGCCGGGGCGGGAATGATTGCCTCGTGTGCAACAGCAAGGAGGCGCTGGACATGCCTCCACGAACCTGAACGGCCAAGGCGAAGGTCCCGGGAGAGAACCCGCGCCACGGCAAACGGGAGTTGATCATGGTCAGCCGGAGAGATTTCCTGAAGATCACCGGGACCGCAGCGACCACGGCCGCCGCCGGTCTGGTAAGCGTCGACGCCGCCCTGGGCGCCGACCACGGCAAGCATCTTGATCCGGACCGGGTCGGCGTTCTGACCGACCTGACGATCTGCATCGGCTGCCGGCGCTGCGAATGGGCCTGCGCCGAGCAGAACGGGCTGCCCCACGGGGACCTGTCCAAGTGCGACGATACGTCCGTCTTCGAACACATGCGGCGGCCCGACGCCGAAAGCTTCACCGTCGTCAACCGCTACGATCCCCTGCCGGGCAACGAGAACTCCAAGTTCGTGAAGGTCCAGTGCATGCACTGCGAGGATCCGGCCTGCGTCTCGGCGTGCATCGTCGGCGCCCTGGAGAAGGACCCCCGCGGACCGGTGACCTACAACGCCTGGGAGTGCATCGGCTGCCGCTACTGCATGGTGGCTTGCCCCTTCCAGATCCCCGCCTACGAGTACCACAACAAGCTCACTCCCGAGGTGATGAAGTGCACCCTGTGCTTCGAGCGGACCATGGAAGAGGGCCGGCGGCCCGCCTGCGTGGACATGTGCCCCCCCGAGGCCCTGGTCTACGGCAAGCGCAGCGAACTGCTGGAACTCGCCCGCAACCGGATCCGGAACGATCCCGGCCGCTACCACAACCACATCTACGGTGAGCACGAGGTGGGCGGGACCAGCTGGCTGATGATCGGCGACCGGCCCATCGAGGAAATGGACCTGCCCGCCCTGCCCGAGCAGGCTCCGCCCGTGATCACCGAGACCATCCAGCACGGCATCTTCAAGGGCTTCACCGGCCCGGTGATGCTCTTCGGATTGCTCAGCGTCCTGATGAAGTCCGCCGGGGACAAACGCAAGGAGAAGGAGGACGACCATGTCTAACTCGCACACCGGAGGGACGGCGACCATGCCCCTGGCCGGGGCGGACCGGACCCGGTCCCGGGCCTCCTCCCACCATGAGCACGCCGCGCCCCTGTGGGGCAACACCGACGTCCCCTTCTTCACCCGCGGCAGCATCATCCTGACCGCCCTGGCGGCCATGGGCGTGGTGATGATGGTGGTCCGCCTGTTCTTCGGGCTCGGGGCGGTGACCAACCTGGACACCCAGTACCCCTGGGGCATCTGGATCGCCATCGACGTGGCCACGGGCGTCGCCCTGGCGGCCGGCGGTTTCACCACCGCTTTCATCGCCCACATCCTGAACCACGAGAAGTTCCACCCGGTGGTCCGGCCCGCCCTGCTGACCGCGATGCTGGGCTACACCTTCGTGGCCCTGGGCGTGGTCATGGACCTGGGCCGGTTCTACAACATCTGGCACGTGCTGGTGCCCTCGATGTGGCAGGGCAACTCGGCCCTGTTCGAGGTCGGCATGTGCGTCTGCATCTACCTGACCGTGCTGTACATCGAGTTTTTGCCCATCGTTTGCGAGCGGTTCATCGGGCGCGTGAACCTGCCCGGGGTGCTTGCCAGGCTCAACGGCGCGGTGGACGGCCTGCTGCGGTTCCTGGACAGGACTCTCGGCAAGGTCATGAACTTCTTCATCATCATGGGCGTGGTGCTGTCCTGCGCGCACCAGTCGTCCCTCGGCACGCTGATGGCCCTCGCCCCGACGAAGCTGCACCCCCTGTGGCACACCAGCATCCTGCCCCTGCAGTTCCTGCTGTCGGCCTTCGCCGTCGGCCTGTCCATGGCCATCTTCGAGGGCATGATCGCGTCGCGGTCGTTCCGGCGCGCGCCCGAGATGGACGTGCTCAGCCCGCTGGGCCGCATCATCCCCTTCCTGCTGACGATCTACTTCGCGGCGAAGGTCATCGACCTGGTCGGACGGGACGCCTACGTCTACCTGTTCGAGTTCACCGGCCGCTCGGTGATGTACTGGATCGAGATCGTCGGCGGGGTCGTGCTGCCCTGGGCCATCCTGCTGAGTCACCGCATGCGCCGCCGGCCCGCCTGGCTGTTCGCGGCCTCGGCCATGGTGGTCTTCGGGGTCGCCCTGAACCGGTTGAACGTCTTCATCATCGGCTACACTCCGGTCTATCCCGACCACCGCTACGTGCCGGCGGTCACCGAGATCATGCTGACGGTCGGCATGATTTCCCTGCTGGTCCTCATGTACCGGGTGTGCGTCTACCTCTTCCCCGTCCTGCCCGCCGAGGAGAAAGGGGCCCACCATGCGTAAGCTCTTCCTGATCGCCCTGATTCTCGGATCGTTCACGGGGACGGCCTGGGCGGTGGATCAGCTGGCCGACCCCCATCACGCCCAGCCGAACGCCCAAGACGTCCAGGAGCCTCGCAAGATGGACTGCCTGGATTGCCACTCCTGCGATCATCCCACGGAAGATGACCCCTGCCTGGCCGCCTGTCCGCGGCACAGCAGCCACTTCTACGGGGACCACCAGGCCGACGAGGGCCCGGACATCGTGATCATCGACCAGCTTGCCAACCTGTACAAGCCGGTGATCTTCTCGCACAAGCTGCACGCCACCATGTCCAACATGGTCGGAGGATGCGAGAACTGCCATCATTACTCGGAGCAGAGCGGCGTGATCCCGCCCTGCCGCGAGTGCCACGACCCCGACAGCAACGAGGTCAACCTCGGCCAGCCGGCGCTCAAGGGCGCGTACCACCGGCAGTGCATCAACTGCCACCGCGACTGGGGCCACGAGAACGCCTGCAGCTTCTGCCACGAGCAGAGCGACGGGTCGGCGGCCGCGGCCGTCGTGGATTCGACCGACATCATCGGCATCCTGCACCCCATGATCACGGCCACCCCGACGTACGTCTACGAAACGACGTACCAGGACGCTCCCCTGGTGACCTTCCACCACGAGGACCACGTCGAGATGTTCGGCCAGGCCTGCGTGGACTGTCACCGCGGCGACAGCTGCAAGCGGTGCCACGACACCGGGACGCACGAGCGGGTCAAGTTCGACCACGTGACCACCTGCAACTCCTGCCACATGGAGCGGGACTGCAACTTCTGCCACTCCACCACCACCCAGCCCCGGTTCGAGCACGCCGCGGCCACCGGCTGGGACCTGGCGCCCTATCACACCGGCAGGAAGTGTTCGGTCTGCCACGGGAAACCGGACAGCTTCCGCACCCCGTCGCACACCTGCACCGACTGCCACATCCACTGGGAAGTGGGGTCGTTCAACCACCGGGTGACCGGCCTGGAATTGAGCGAGAACCACGTGGACCTGGACTGCGACAACTGCCACCAGAACATGGACATGACGAAGCCGCCGGTCTGCACCGACTGCCACGACGACATGTCCTTCCCCGCGGACGAACCGGGAGACCGGGTCAAGCGCTGACGGGTGGATGATGGGTTGGGATGGAGCGGCCCCCGGACGGGGGCCGCTCCTTTTTTCGGGTGGGATGCGTGGGCCATCGAGGGATTCCTCCACGCGAACAATCACGCTTTCGGGACCAAAATAGCCTCATGTGAGGCAGTTTCGGGTCTCTCGGACAAGAAATCCGCTGATGATTCAAACGAATCGGATCGCCTGGGCGGCTGGGGGCTATTTGAACAACACGGCTCGCCTGGTGTCCATGTGTTCCCCCGCCTTCAGCCTGAAGAAGTACGCCCCGCTGGCCGCTTGCCGGCAGGAGGCGTCCCTGCCGTCCCACTGAGCCTCGTGGCGCCCCATTGGGTAACCTCGTCCCATTTGGTCAGGCCCATCATTGGTGGCTGTTGAAAAATGCCCCCCTGAGAGAACGAAAGTGCTATAATCGGGGCGAGCAGCCGATCAGTGGCCCCCCAGTCGGCCTGCATGGATCATTGCCAGTTTCTCGTTGTTGAAGGGTCGGGATCCCATATTTCGCCTATGGTCATCTTTTTCAGAATGGGGAATGAACATTTGAAGGAAGATAATGATTCATCCACCATTATTTAATCCAGGTTTAAACTCCAAGATATTTGGGAGATTTATATTGATCCTTATTGGCTATTTTTTGGGGGTGCTTTTATGCGGAGGTACTCATCCTGCTTGGGCGATTTGTACCGATACGCGCGACTATCTGCGATTGATCGGTTCCGTGGATACACGATCGGACGCCAATGACTTGCAGATTGCGGATGGCTTCGCCTATGTTGCCGCTGGAAATGCAGGTTTGATTGTTGTCGATGTCAATAATGTCTATCGGCCAACGGTGATGAAGGAGTTGAACATTTCCGGCCGGGCGAATGCCATTATCGTTCAGGACGAGTTCGCTTATGTCGCCACCGAATTTGGGATGTCGATTGTCAACTTGTCAACCCCTTCGAATCCCCATTTGACGGGAGGTGTTTCTCTTCCGGCTAGTGCAATTGATCTGGCCGTTGAGGGCCCATGGGCATTCGTGGCTGATGGGTATGAAGGGGTGCATGTTGTGGATGTGTCTGACCCGGAATATCCCGAAGTTGAAGGCAGCGTCACCTTGGATGACTTCGCCTATGGGGTTGCCCTGCAGGGAAATTATCTTTTCGTGGCCGAACATCGTTCTGGTTTGAGGATTGTCGACATCCAGGATCCTGCCAGCCCAGTATTGATTAACTTGATTGCCTTGCCTTCCGCTGCATTCAATGTTTCCCTGGCGGACAATCATGCTTTTGTCACCACTCAATATTCCGGTATTCAAATTGTGAATGTGGAAATTCCTGAATCAGCAAGCATTGTTGGTAGCTGTGGGATACCGGGAAGCTTGGGCGGAATTTTCCATTTCGGGGATATTGCGCTGGTTGCAGCCGGTGGTGCGGGTCTAGCTTTCATCGACGTTTCCCCCGCCGGAACCGCAGAATTCATTGGAATTGTTGATACTCCTGGAGTTGCACGACATTCGTTTGCAGAACAAGGATTCGCCTTTGTCGCAGACAGTGATGGTGGACTTCAGATCATTGAATTCAGGGATTTCGCCGGACCCCAAATGCTAGGGATGGGTGATGACACCATTAATTTTTCGCCATATGGGATGACAATTGATGGGAACCTAGCCTACCTCATCGGTGCCGGAGGAATGAGGATTGTGGATGTGAGCAACCCGGCCATTCCGACACAAATCGGCCGGTGGAATTCATCATCGTCCGGTTATGATGTTGTGATCCGTGATGGATTGGCCTACTGTGCCATTTATATGGGTGGGTTGACAATCCTGGATGTCAGTAACCCCGGCGCCATCTCCTTTGTCGGCAGAGAATCGGTTAATTATGCCACACAGTTGGTCCTATCCGGGGACCATGTGGTCGTGGCCGCCGAAACCCGCGGCATTGTCCTTCTGGACGTCGCCAACCCCGAAAATCCAAAAACTGTCAAGACCGTAAGGACGTCCGGAAATGCTGTAGATGTTGCCCTATATGGGGATTATTTGTATGTGGCCGAAGAAAACAAGGGTGTTCAGATCTTTGATTCCCCGCATCCGGAAGACTCCAAGTATCTGGGACAGATTGACACCCCGGGCGACGCAACTGTCGTGGTGGTTGACGGCGATGAATTGTACGTAGGTGATAGTGTGGCTGGATTGCTGATCTACTCCCTTGTCGACCCGGCCAGTCCGGGCCCCCTTGGCCAGGTGTTATTGTCGGGGTATATCCGAGAGATTTCCATTCTGGGGGATATTGCCTACGTCTGCAGCGGTGCGAATATTCTGGCTGTCGATATTTTTGACAAGTCCCGGCCTCAAATCATCGGTCCTGCCGGCGTGGCTGGAAGGGATTTTTCCGTGGCAAACGGATTTTTGGTTTGTGCCGCAACTCCTGGCTTGGTTCGCACCTATCCCCTTCAGTGTCAACTTCAATTCCTCAACCCCAGGATGATTGTCGGTTATTCTCCCGTTGAAATCCCCGAGGATGGTGGAATTTTCGAATTCGACCTGGAAATCAATAATTCCTATGAAGTTCCCCGAATAGCGACCGTACAATTTGAAGCCGAACTATCCGATGGTAGGATCTTTCCCATTTATGAAGTGCCCGATAGGATCTTTCCCGTAGCCCCCCAATTTCGAAGAAATGGTCTGGTCCAGAAGGTCCCCGGGTGGGCTCCAGCCGGTGTTTATATTTTTCGATGTCTTGTCGTTGACGAGCTGGGTGTTGTTCGGTCTTCCGAGTTTTCCTTTTCCAAGGATGGTGAAATTGTACCTGGTATTTCCGTTGAGGATAATTCCACCGGAGGCTGGAATCTGTCGGGACTTGGAACCGGGGATGAGAGACAGCACCATTCGGTCCTGAATAATGGGAATTGTTCCGGCGGATTCCCAAGTCCCAATCCTTTCAACGGGACAGTCAATATTCATTTTGAGGTTCCCAGTTCTGGAGAGGCGAGTTTGACGATTTATGATGTTGCAGGCAGGGCGGTCAAACATATCTTCTCGAAAAGGCATATTGAACAGGGGAGCCTTGAGGCTGCATGGGATGGCCGTGACGATCGGGACCGGGCCGTCGCGGCAGGTGTCTATTTTTTCACTTTCCAATCCGCCGGGCTAAACCAGACGGGCCGGATGGTGCTGATCAAATAGATTTTCGGTTCTTGCCGATTCCCTCGGCTTGGTTAAGGGGACGTTTGGTAGGGTCCAGGATCTTTCTCACTTTTCTTGAGGAGCCCCGCGATCTGTATGATCGGCCTACTTCAAGAGAGTCAAAGCCCTCCCCGACACCTGACCCCCCGCCTCCAGCCGCGCGAAGTACACCCCGCCCGGCACGGTGCGGCCGGCGTCGTCCCGCCCGTCCCAGGTCAGATTCATGGTGCCCCCCGCAACCGGCGAACCATCGAGAAGCGTGCGGACCAGGCGCCCCCTCGCATCGAAGATCGCCAGATCGACCGCCAGCGGCCGGGGAACCTCGAACGACAGGACCGTCCGCGGATTGAACGGATTGGGATAGGCCGGCAGCAGGCGCGCCGCCTCGGGGACGGATCCGCGATCCGCCACCCCCGACACCCCCATCCCCACCGCATCCATGAACCACACCTTGTTTTCGGGCGAGACGAAGATGTGCTCCTGGTTGGCCTGCGGGAAGTGGACCTCGTCGAAGCCGGTCATGGACAGCAGGTCGGGCGCGCCGGCCACGTCGAAGAACGGCCCGGCCCCTGCCAGGGCCAGCGAGCTGACCGTGGGGATGAAGCAGTGGTTGTCGTGCAGGGCGATGATGTCGCCGTAGGGCGCTGGCGTGGCGTCCATCTCGGCCATCGACCCGCGGTAGCCGCCGGGTGCGCCGTCCCAGGGCTGCGTGCCCGCCACGGTCACCGTCAGGTAGGAATCGGGCAGGGGCCAGATCTTGTTGAGCATGCCGTCGAAGATGACCGCGCTGCCGCCGTCGGGCACGGCCCAGACGTTGCCGTCGATGTCGACCAGGAAGCTGCGGTGCCGATACTGGATGATCTGGTCGCCGGGATTGAATCCCTGATTGGTCATGATCCCGCTGCCGTTGGAGACCGCGATCTTGTAGGCCTGCTGCGGCCAGCCGCCAAGCGCGGCGAGGTCGCCGTGGAACTCGGCGAACAGGGGATCGCTGTCGGCGGTCGTCCCGCTGGTGCCGAGGTGATGATAGAGCAGCATCTGCCGGGCGGCGGGGCTGTCCAGGCTGTCCAGCAGGATCCTCGCGTCGCTCGACTCGTTGCGGAAGAAGTACAGCCAGTACTGCAGCCCCAGGGGGATGTTGGCGCCCAGGTGCGGGGAGTCGAAGGAGACGTAGGTGCGCACCTGGTGATCGATGCCCTGACCTTCCAGCCACAGCAGGGCGTAACGGGACACGAGCCCGCCCATGCTGGCGCCGATCAGGGGCATGGTCGTGGCCGGACCGACCGCAGCGCGGACCTGCGCCAGCAGCTCCGTGAGCACCAGGGCGTTCCGCTGGATGGGGTCGGTGGCCTCGGTGAAGTCGAGCACCACGGCGTCGAAGCCGTCCGCCCGCATGTCCTCCAGCAGGTTCTCCTGGTTGAGCAGTTCGTACAGGACGGGCCAGTTCATGGTGTTGTCCAGGTCGAAGCCCTCGACCACCACCACGGGATTGGTCACCGTCGTGTGGCCATCCGCCAGGTACACGTAGGCCTGGCCGCTGCCGAACGCGCCGCCGTAGGACTCGGTGGCCTGGATCTGCCAGGTCTCCGTGGGATCGGGCGTGACCAGGGCGCGGACGTCGAGAACCGCGGCGGCGTGCAGGGTGCGGCCGTCGGACAGGTCGGCCTCGATGCGCAGGGTCTTGCGGCCCTCGGTCGCGTAGGACACGCGCAGGTCCTTGCCGAGGGGCCAATCACGCAGGCCGAGGCCGTCATCGGCGTTCAGGCGCAGCGCCGTGACCGCGGCGGCCGCGCGATCAAGGATGAAATCGCCATCCAGACGGAAGGCCAGGTCGGCCCCATCGTAGACGTCCTGCCTCAGCGGGGCGAAGGTGAAGACTTCACCGGCGGCCAGCGTGCCGTCGGCCAGCATCCGGTCGTAATCCGCGTGGATCAACCCGAAGGAGGCGGCCCCCCGGGGGATGCCCCCCGGCGCCGCCTTGGCGCGGACCTCATCCACGGCCGGCCACATCGCCGGTTCCTCCGCGGCGCGCCGCAGTTCGAACAGGGTCTGGCGCCAGCGGGCGGCCGAGGAAGCTGGTGCGCCGGGCGAACCGTCAAGCTGATCCAGGCGGGCCATGGGCACGACCCGGTCCGTGAGGATGCCGGTGGGCGTGACGTCCGGCAAGCTCAGGGCGCGGGGGTCGGACGAACCCATGGCGGCCGCGGCCGCCACGCAGGTAAGCAACAGCACAGGAACGAGAATGCGCAGCGGACGGATCGGCATGGTCTCCCCCTCGAGGTTGAATAGTGGACATATTATAGCATGTTTTGAGGGTGACTGCTTGCCGGACCGGGAACCCCGTGATCAAGAGCGGGGTATCAATGGAATGGACCGGATCCCGATTTCACCAATCCCCCTGGACTCACACTCGCGGCTGCAGCTTCTCACCGGTCTGCTCACCCTGGCCCTCGTGGATCGCACCGTGGTGTAGCGGCTCAGCGACGCCCCCATCGCACGATTCCTGACGGCGGTCGAGGCCTGGCTACGGGGCCGGGTCCCGTCGGGATCTTGACCGGACTTGTTTAATCCTGTTTTTGTGGTATCCTGAAGACATGCATTCAGAAGCCGTCTCCGACGGGGGGAAACGAGAGATGTTCCGGGCGATTCCGCTGATAATCCTGGCCTTGTCCATGGCCGCGCCGTCCCTGGCCGCCGACATCCTGCTCACCATTCCGCGTCCGCCCGAGGGGTACGCCCAGACCGAGTACTTCGGCAAGTGCGTGGCCGCCCTGGGGGATCTGGATGGGGACGGATTCACCGAATACCTGGTGGGCATGCCCGCCTCGTACTACAACAACACCAACAACCGGGGCCACGCCTACGTGTACCGGGGCGGGCCGGCGCTCGATCCCCAGCCGCTCCTGGTCATGGAGGGACCCTTCATCTCCTCCAAGTTCGGCGGGTCCGTGACCGCACTCGGAGACTTCGACGCGGACGGCCATCCGGACTTCGCCGTCGGCCAGCCCACCTCCCTGGGGAGACCGGGCGAAACCTCGGGAGTCCACGTGTTCTTCGGCGGCCCCGCTCTCGACGGCCAGGCAGATCTGGTTCTGTTCGACGACGGCGGACCCAACTGGTTCGGCGGCACGGTGACCGGCGGACACGACTTCAACGGCGACGGCTACCCCGACCTTGCGGTGGGCGCCCACGCCCAGGCCCTCCCCTCCTCGGGCACCGGCCGGGTCACCATCTACTTCGGCGGCCCGGCGGCCGACGCCGTGGCGGATATGATCCTGGACGGTCCGGCCGGCTGCGAGGACTTCGGATACACCCTCTGCCTGGGACCGGACGTCACGGGCGACGGATTGGCCGATCTTGCCGTCCTGAGCTGGGTACCGAACCAGGTCCACGTCTACGCCGGCGGACCCGGCGCCGACGCCGCGGCCGACTTCACCGTCGACCTGCTGCCCCTCGGTACCAAGCCTCTCTTCACGTCCTACCACGGGGTTTATCCCAGCGCCGTGAAGGTGACCATGGGCGACGTGAGCGCCGACGGCCAGGCCGACCTGATCATCGGCATGCCCACCCTCTACGGCGACCAGGGCCAGGTCTGGGTCCTGTTCGGCGGGACTCAGTTCGACACCACCGTGGATCGAGCCATGCTGGGCCGCAAGTCAGGAGACATGCTGGGCTGCATGCTCGATGCGTCCGGGGATTACGACGGCGACGGATGGAACGATCTGGCGGTCGGCGCCCGCGGGCCCGGCGAGAACTGGCTCCGCGGCTATCTTGCGGTCTATGCAGGCGGTGGCCCCCTGGGCCAGAAACCGATGCTGGTCACGACCTCGGACGATCCGTTCAGCCGCTTCGGCCGCGCCGCCGTCTCCCTCGGCGACATCGACGGCGATGGCGCCGACGAGATGGTCGTGGGCAGCCAGAGTCCCTTCGGATACGTCTGGATCCTGGACGAGATGTTCTACGACTGCAACGGCGACGGCATCCCCGACCTGGACCAGATCGGAAACGGCCTCGCCGACGACTGCGACAACGACTTCGTGCCCGACGCCTGCCAGATCGTCCTGTGGCCCGAGGAGGAGTGCACGGGCAACGGCGTTCCCGACGCCTGCGACCTTGCCGCCGACCCCTCGTTCGACTGCGACGGGAACGGGCTGATCGACGCCTGCGAGATCGCAGACGATCCCTCGCTCGACTGCGATGGGAACGGGGTTTTCGACAGCTGCCAGCTCGCCGCCGATCCCACCCTCGACTGCGACCACGACGGCGTCTTCGATGCCTGCGAGATCGGCGCCGATCCCTCGCTCGACTGCGATGGGGACGGACGGCTCGACGCCTGCCAGCTGGCGGCGGACCCCTCGCTCGACTGCGACGGGAACGGGATCTTCGACGCCTGCCAGTTCACCGCCGACCCCTCCCTCGACTCTGACCAGGACGAGATCCTGGACTTCTGCCAGTTCCCCGGCACCCTTGCCCTGTACACGGATCCGGCCTTCACGGATCATGATCTGACGTCCGGCTCCGTCGGGCTCGTCGGTCCCTTCAGCCTCGTTCTCAACCTGCCGCCGGGCTCCCAGGCCGTGACCCGGGTCGAGCTGACCTTCGAGCTGTCGGGGCAGCTCGCCGGACCCCAGGTGAACCTCGAACCGGGAATCGGTTACGACGCCGACCCCACCGCCGAGGGTCTGGTTCTCTTCATGTCTCCGCTGACTCCCGACGCCCAGGGCAACGTCGTGCTGGCTACGGTCAGCGTGGTTCTGCTCGACGGGGCCGCCACCGACCAGGTGATCCGGATCGCGGGCAACGTGGCCCCGTCCGGCCATCCCGACTTCGGGGTGCCGATCTGGGGGGACGAAGGAGACGAGATCCGCGTGGTCTCGACCACCCTGTCGGGGTTCGTCAACCGGACCATCTCGGATGCGCCGCCGACCCCAATCCGCGTCCTGGCGGTGGCGAACCATCCCAACCCCTTCAATCCCCGGACCACGATCCGGATGGACCTGCCGGGGCCCGGAACCGCCGAGCTGACCATCCTGGACCTCTCGGGAAGGGCCGTGCGCCGCGCGGCCATCGACGCCGCGGTTCCGGGTCCGAGGGAATTCGTGTGGCAGGGAAGGGATGACGCCGGCCGCCCGGTGGCGTCGGGTGTCTACCTTATCCAGGTGGTTCAGGGATCGGCGCGGGCGACGGCCAAGGCCGTGCTGTTGAAATAGGGTCGGAGACTCCGCGGATCAATCCTCGACCTTGATCGATCGGACCCTCAGCTCGCGGCCCTGGACCACCTCCAGGGCCGCCTTGCCGCAGGCCGGGCACACCGCGGCGTAGAAGTCCATGGCCGACTCGGCGGCGCAGGCGGGGCAGCGGCCCAGTCCGGGAATCTCGCGGATGATCAGCTCGGCCTGTTCCCCCAGTTCGTGGCCGCGGGCGGCCAGGAAGCAGAACTCCAGGGCGGGAATCTCCACCCCGGCCAGGCGTCCCACCTCGACCTCGACGGAGGTGATGACGGCGGCGCCGGCTGCATCGGCGCGCTGCCGGGCGATGGCCAGGATGCTGGTGACGATGGTCATCTCGTGCATGGGGGTCCTCCGGCCTGGAAGGTAGCTCCGGTCCGCATCCTGACCAAAGAACATTGCGCCTTCCGGCAGGATCCGTGTACAGTCGGGAACGGATCCTGAGTCATCCGGAAGGAGCCAAGCCATGGCCAAGCTGTACCGCAAGGTGACCCGCAAGCCCGCCCAGCCGCCGGGCACCGTCGAGTTCACCGGGCTGAAGAAGACCGACGACGTCGTCATCACCGTCATCGACTACAAGGACGGCGCCTTCGAGGAGCGCCGCGTCGCCGACGTCGCCGCCTGCCTCCCCTTCCGCGACAGCGACAGCACCACCTGGATCAACATCGACGGGCTCCATGACATCGAATCCCTCAAGGTCCTCAGCGACCACTTCGGCATCCACCCGCTGGTCCAGGAGGACATCGTCAACACGCACCAGCGGCCCAAGGTCGAGGACTACGATGCGTACCTGTTCATCGTCATCCACATGCTGAGCGCGACGGTCGGCCCCTTCGACATCCATTCCGAGCAGATCAGCCTGCTGCTGGGGCCCGACTTCGTGATCTCCTTCCAGGAAAAACCGGGCGACGTGTTCGAGCCCGTGCGCGAGCGCCTGCGGGTCGGCAAGGGCCGCATCCGCGGCTGGGGCGCCGACTACCTGGCCTACGCCCTGCTGGATGCGGTCGTGGACCACTACTTCACGATCCTGGAGAAGGCGGGCGAACTCATCGAATTCCTGGAAGAAGAGCTCCTGGAAAAGCCCGACCCGACCCACCTCCAGCTCGTCCATCATTACAAGCGCGAGATGATCCTCATGCGGCGCGCGGTCTGGCCCCTGCGGGAGGTGGTTGGGTACCTGGAGCGCGCCGAGAGCGAGCTTATCCAGGACCGGGTCTCGCCGTTCCTGCGCGACGTCTACGACCACACCGTCCAGGTGGCCGAATCGGTCGAGACCTTCCGGGACATGCTGTCCGGCCTGCAGGACCTCTACCTGTCGAGCATCAGCAACAAGATGAACGAGGTGATGAAGGTCCTGACCATCGCGGCCACGATCTTCGTGCCGCTGACCTTCTTCGCCGGCATCTACGGCATGAACTTCGAGCACATGCCCGAACTGGGCTGGAAGTGGTCGTATCCCGTCTTCTGGGTCTTCATCATCCTGTGCGCCGGGGGGATGCTGGCCTTCTTCCGCCGCCGCAAGTACCTGTGACCGCAACAGGAGCCCATTCATGACGAACGGATCCGCCGTCCCCGATGCCTGGTTCGGCGACTACAGGCTGCAACCCGGGGCGACCGCTTTCTGGCAGGTCGGGCCCATGCGCATCTGGCTGACCCACGGCGAGCAGGAATGGCGCTTCGCCAGCCTGCCGGGGGACGACACCCTCGACCCCACCCTGGAGCGGGACCTCACCGGAGGGGTCCCCGAACCTCCCGAGGCCGAGAAGGGCGCGAGCAGGCTGGGTTTCCGCCGAACTCCCGACCTGGTGAGCTTGACGCCCCTGACCGCCGACCGGCCGGTGGTGGTCAAGCCCATCACCCCGTTCCTGCTGCCGCCCGGGGAGGAACTGACCTTCTACATCAGCACCATCCTGTGGCTGCAGGTGACCGTCGGCGAGGACCGCCGGGAGTTCCTGCAGATTCCCCTCTTCCGCCCCTCGGACACCTGGTTCGGTTCGTCCACCCGGGACGGGGAGATGTGCTACGCGCTGCAGACGTCGGCCCGGTTGCATCTGGAGAACCTGCCCCGGCGGCCTCATCGCGCGGTCTCGGCCCTGGTCGTCCGCAACCGGGCCGCGCAGAACCTGGCCATCGAGAAGGTGCTGTTGCCCTTGCCTCACATGTCCCTGTTCGCGGCGGAGGACGGGCAGCTGTGGACCGAGGAGGTCACCCTGGAGCACACCGACGGCAGGCACGAGGCGCCGCTCGACCTGAGCGACGGCCCGCCGGCCCAGGCGGGCGTCACCCGCAGGATCGGGGGACCCCGGCAGCGAGCCGCCCGCGGGCTGCTGACCCGGGCCTTCAGCGGACTGATGGGCGGAGGTTACTGACATGTTCCAGGCGATCGTCGATCTCGGGCTGAGCGATTACTTCACCCAGGAGCGTCTGCTCACCCTGGCGCGCGCCGTCGCGGTCCTGGTCGTGGGCCTGCTGCTGGCGAAGATGGTGGCCGCGACCGTCATGAGGGTGGTCGGCCGCCGCACCACCCAGCAGGACGCCATGGTGGTGCGCCGCCTGGCCTATTCCCTGGTGATGGGCCTGGTCGTCATGGCCTGCCTGAACATCCTGGGCCTGGACCTGGGCGTGCTGCTGGGCGCCGCCGGCATCCTCACGGTCGCCGTCGGCTTCGCCTCCCAGACTTCCGCGTCCAACCTGATCAGCGGCCTGTTCCTCATCGCCGAGCGGCCGTTCGTGGTCGGCGACGTGATCCGGATCGGGGAGGTCACCGGCGAGGTCCTGAGCATCGACCTGCTGTCGATCAAGCTCCGCACCTTCGACAACCTGTTCGTGCGCGTGCCCAACGAGGAGATCATCAAGACCCATCTGACCAACCTGACCCACTTCCCCATCCGGCGCTTCGACATGAAGCTGGGGGTAGCCTACAAGGAGGACCTGGACCGCGTGAGGGAGATCCTCATGGAAACCGCGCGCGCCAATCCCCTGTGTCTGATCGATCCCGAACCCCTGTTCATCGTCGAGGGCTTCGGCCCGTCATCGCTGAACTTCCAGTTCTCGGTCTGGGCCCAGCGGGAGAAGTGGCTGGAGATGCGCAACAGCATGCACGTGGAAGTGAAGCGGGCCCTGGACGAGGCGGGCATCGAGATCCCCTTCCCGCACGTCACGCTCTACACCGGCAGCGTGACCGATCCGTTCCCCGTCCGGGTGGTCGAGGCGACTCCCGGTGGACGCCCCGTGGGGCCTTCCCCCGGCGATCAGTAGCGCTTCTGCCAGCGCAGCTCGAGGCCCGAGGCCTCCTCGCCCTGACCGTAGGTGGAGATGAGCTTGAACAGGCGGCTGAGGGTGTACTCGAGGGTCATGAAGTAGGTGCCGCTGCGCTCGAGCGACTGGTGGTACTTCAGCAGCAGGCGAGGGTTGAGGAACTTGCCAAGGACGAGGGTGCTGCCGCCGGCCGTATCCGAGCCGATCTGGACCTGATCCACGCCGATCCTGCCGGAGATCCGGTTCTGGATGCCCGCCGCCCCGAAGACCAGGGCCAGACCCTGCAGGTTCCGCTGGAGCTGCTGGGCCGGGGTCTGCTGCTGGCCCAGGCTCCCCCGCTGGTCGGTGTCCAGGTCGTTGAAGGGCCGACCGAACAGGAGGAAGGCCATGATGTCGGCCTGGATCATCTGCGGCTCCGATTCCAGCACGATCTTGGGCTGAAGCGCGGTTCCCGTCACCCGGATGCGGATGATCGTGCCGTCGATCTCCGTGGCCATCAACAGGTTGACCGTGGGATCGACGGGAACGCGCCCTTCCAGGTCGAACTCGCCCCGCTCCACCTCGAAGACCCGGTTGAGGGCGTGCAGGGTGCCTTCCACCACCCGGACGCGCCCCTTGAGGGCCGGGCCCGGCCGACCCTGGGCATCCCGAGCCCGCATCACGGTGAAGTTCCCAGCAAGTTCGATTTCCAGGCCGTAGCCCACGACCTTGAAATTCCCGGGCAAGGACACCTTCAAGTCCAGATCGGGCACGTAAGGCGGGGCCGGTGTCCGCAGGGGTTCCTCCCCCAGCCACAGGGGAATCTCGCCCCCCGCAGTGGTGTCGATCGCGGCCCTGGCGGCGGTCCACAGCGCGGACGACCCGGTGACCGGATGCAGGGCACGCTGGGCCTCGGGCAGGCGGAAGAGGCCGCTGGTCACCGTGATCTCCCCCGTGAGGCGGGGATCCACCAGCCTCCCCCCCAGACCCAGGTCGGCATCCAGATCCACCCGTGAGCGGTTCGGAAGATTGACCCGCAGGTTCTGCGCCTTCACCAGACCCTGGACGTCCCCCCGGGTCGACGGCTGTCCCTTGAGAGTGTCGTCCACCGCCAGGGACAGCCCGGCCCCCACGGTGACGTCGCCCTCGAGGGACACCTCCGGCGGCATGAACCGGTTGAGGAAGTCCAGGGGCAGTTCCTGCTCGGGCACGTCGATCCCTGCGGCGGCCCCCGGGGCCGCCTGCCAGCGCCCCGTCGCGCGATCCAGGCTGCCCGGCCAGACCAGCGACCCCTCGAGCAGCGGCGTCTCGCCCACCGCCAGGGCCAGGTCCGCCAGCAGGGCGGTCGTGTCGCCCTGCCCGGTGTGGAACCGGACCGCGAGACAGGACGGGGGTTCCTGGTTGCGGGGGATGAGCCGCACCTGCGACCGTCCGGTGAAGGTGGGGCCGATGGTGTCCTTCCCGGGAATGGTGGACATGTCCACCATTCCCTCGACGGCGAGGTCCACCCCGCCCCCCGCGGACCAGAACGGCGAAGGCGAGACGGTCTCGAGCCATTCCCGGGTCAGCAGCAGGTCCACCGCCGCCGACACGTCCAGCCCTGCGGCGCTCGCCAGGACGTCGGCGGACAGCGAGCCCAGATCGCCCCGCAGGCGCAGGCCTCCCAGGGCCACCTCCCCGGGCCCGGGCCCCAGACGCAGGACGGCTTGACCCTCCGAGGCGAGGGACTGGCCGGCCGCCGTGATCCGCAGGGAATCGCTGGTGATCGTCCGGATGGTGTCCCCGGCGGTCGAGCCCCGAGCCCACACCTCTCCCTGGGGCGCCATGACCAGCGCGGTGAAGTCGCCGCGGGGCGGTCCCCCTTCGGGATCGACACGTCCCTCCCAGGTGACCTCCAGCGAGTCCAGCCAGGCCGATCCCAGCCGCAGCGGCCCGCCGGCGCGGGCGGAGATCTCCAGTCGGCGGGCCGATCCCGCCACCTCCGCCCGGACCACGGGCAGGTCGGCCTGGTCGAGGGCCGCGCCTCCCGACAGGGCCGCCCGGCCTGCGAGGTCCCGCCAGGGGCCGGCGGCTGCCAGCCCGACCTCGACGTCGAGAGCCGTGAGAGGCAACGGAACCGGAGAGAAGAGCTTGACGAGTTCCAGGCCCGCCAGCCCAAGCGTGGCGTGGACGTCCAGGCCCGTGGTGTCGATGCGGCCGGCGGCGCCGAGGGAAAGGTCGCGCAGGGCGAGATCCAGCGTGTCCACCCGGATCTCCCCCAGGGCCCGGGAACGCGGCGCCACCAGGGCCCGGGCCGTCAGCCGGCCGCGGTCCAGCCAGGGGGTGCCGCCGAGATCGGCGCGCAGATCGACCGTCATGGCCTGCAGCGAACCGCCTGCCGTGACGTCGAGGGCGACCGCCACGGTCCGGAATTCTTCGCGGGGGACGTGGGCGGGCCAGGCTTCGGCCAGGCGGGCCGCGACGGGCAGGCGCCAGATGGACGCCGCGCGGCCCTGCAGATCGACGCGGGCGTCGATGGCGGGATCCCCGACGGGTCCCCGCACGGAGACGGCTGCCGAAACCCGGCCCGTCACCCCCGGGAAATGGCCTGGAGCCAGCAGGGCAGGAAGCTGGAGATCCGGCAGATCGGCGGTCAGCTCCGCGTCCACCTCATGGCCGTCCCAGGATCCCCGGCCGCCCAGGTCAGTGGTCCGCCAGCGGAGATCCAGGGTGTCGATGCGGGCATGGGCGACCCGGGGCCGGGGTCCGAGATCCAGGCCCAGGCTCCCCCGCAGGCGGCCCCGCCGGACGTCTCCCCCGGGATCGAGGTCGAGGGAAACCTCCATGGCGGCCGCCAGGGAATCGCCCTCGGCTGTGATCGTCAGCTCGCCGCCGACCTCCTCCAGCTCGAGACCGGCGTAGGGTCGGCGGTACGGTCCCGGCACCTGGCCGCGGAACCGGGAATGGACCTCGGCCCGCCAGCCGTCCGGCCGCCAGACGCCCGCGCCCGTCAACGTGATCGGGCCCGCCTCGATGCGCATGGTGTCCAGGTCGAGAGTGAAGAAGGTCACCTCGATCGCCAGGGAATCCAGGGCGGCGACGCCTGTGATCGGATCGTAGCCGCCGGCGGCCCGCGTCGACGCCACCTCAATGGACCAGGGCTGCGGAAGCCCCCCCCAGGCCCGACCGCCCAGGGAATCCAGCGCCAGCCGGGGGGAGGCGCCCGCCTGCATCGAGGCCGATCCTCCCAGAGAGGCGTTGCGGACGCGGACACCGTCCGGCAGCACGAGCCTGTCCGCCTTCACCTCCAGGCGTTCCACCCGGACCGAGGGGAGGCCCGGCACGCCGCCTTCATGGAAGTAGGGGAACGCCCCCCGGGGGGCCGCAGGGTCGGCCTCGGGCGGGTCCGCGGCAGGGAACTGCTCCAGGATCAGGGGGACGTCGAGCAGGGCCGCTTCGGAGGTCAGTTCCTTCACGAGAAGGTCGTGGTCCCGCAGGGCGTCCAGACCCACTGCGAGAGTCAGCGACCGGATGACCGCCAGGGTATCGACGCCCGCACCGTCCATGCGCGGGACGGTCCAGACGATTCCGCGGCCCTCGAAGCGGTCCAGCGATGGCCATGACCAGCGGCCGGTGACCTCCCCGGGCAGGGTGCGCAATGCGAGGCCGAGGCCCGTATCCAGCCAGAGATTCCGGGTCGGGGGCAGCACAAGGGAAACCGCCACGACCAGGACGGCTCCCAGAACGAAGGCGAGGACCCGCAGGCTCCAGCGCAGGAACGCCCTTCGGATGCCGGCGCGGGTCACCATGGATACCCCACCCCGAAGTGGGCCAGGGCGTCGGGATCGCCCGGATAGGGGCGGCCCAGGTTCCAGGCGTAGCCGAACCGCACCGGCCCCAGGGGAGTGCGCACGTCGAGGACGATCCCCGCGGCGCCTTCCAGGTCGGCAAGCCGGACGTCGCCCGGTTTCCACCAGACCTGTCCCGAGTCGAGGAACAGGGCCACTTCGAGGATCCAGGCCACCGGGATGCGGGCTTCGATCCCGGCCAGCAGGACCGCCTCGCCGCCGCGGGCCAAATCGTCGGCGTCGCGGGGGCCCAGCTCGCGGCGCCCAACCCCCCGCATCGTGCTGTAGCCGCCGGCGTAGAACCGGCGGTTGGGGATCAGGGCTTCCGCCTCGCCCAGGGGCCAGGCCAGGCCGGCGCGCAGGCGTCCGGCGAGCACGACATCCCCGGGCAGCGGGCGGTATCCGGAGGCGTCCCCCTGCACGGCGAGGTAGGGGGATTCGGACAGGCCGATGGAGGGCGACCAGGTTCCGGTGATCTTGGCGAACCCGCCCCGGGTGGGGAACAAGGGATCGTCGGTCCAGTCCCACTTGCGGTCGGCCCACAGTTCCAGGAGGGTGCCCTCGCGGTCGACGATGGCCCGGTCCAGAGTGCTGTACGGCGTGATGGACACCCGGGACAAGGACGCGCCGAGATGGGCCAGATCGTTGCGGCGGGGCCGCCGGCTCCGGGTCAGGTCCAGGCGCCATTCCTTCGCCAGGTAGGCGTCCTCGTCCTCGCGCAGCCATTCGGCGCCCAGGCGGGCCCGCGACCGTTTCGCGAGCCAGTTGAACCAGGTCACGCCCCCGCCGACGCTCTGGGTGTGGGTGGCCAGGGCCGCGTGCGCATCGACCCCTCGGCCGGACCGCAGCAGGTTGCGGTGGTTCCAGCCGGCGCGGACCATCCAGGGATTGTCCGACCAGGTGCCCACGCTGGTTTCGACCGACCGCATGCGGGCGTTCTCGACGTCGGCGATCAGGTCGAGGCTGCCCGGCGCCTCCGGCTCGACCGTCAGCGACACTTGCCGGTACAGCTGGGTCGACCTCAGCTCGAAGGCCGCCTCGTCGAGCAGGGTCCGGGAGAACCGGCGCGGCGGGTCGATGCCGATGAGCCGCCGGGTCACGCCCTCGAGGTCGGGACTGCACCCCTTCACGGTCACGCTGGTGATGTCGTAGGGGTCACCCGGATCGAAAGCGAACCCGATCGCGACCGACCGGGCGTCCAGCGGCCTGACCTCGGCCGCGACTGCGGCGAGGGCATGGCCGTGGTCCATCAGGTGCTGGAGCAGGAAGGTGCGAGCGGCCTCCAGCCGACGGTCGCTGAATCGCTCGCCCTGTTTCACCAGGGCCGACGCGCTGGAATCAGGCCGCGCCAGGGCCTCGGGCCAGCCCTCCCAGGCGATGTGGGCGATGCGGACCTCCGGCCCCGGATCCACGCGCAGGACCAGCCGGAACCGCCGCTTCCCGGCATCGGGGGCCACCGCCACCGGTTCGACCTCCGCGGCCGGCCAGCCTTCGCGGGCCAGATACAGCCGGATGCGGTCCATATCCTCCCGCAACCGCCGGGTCGTGAAGGTTGGGTATTTGCGGGACCGCAGGAACCTTCCCTCGCCGGCCAGGGCCAGCCCCCTGCGGAGATCACCGGCGAGTTCGGGAGGCGCCCCATCGAGCCGGAAACCGGCGAGGGCCCAGTCGTCATAGCGGGACCAGGCCTGCTCCAGGGGCGTGCGGGCCTCGGCCGCCAGCGGCGCATGAAGGCAGACCGCGACGACGACGATCGCCGGCAGGGGGATGAGCAGGAGGCGGCGTAGGCCGCTCGTTCTGGGCGACGAGGTCATATCCGTACGATTGTAAGGCCCTCGGCGGGGACTGTCCACGCACCACGGAAAAGCCGCCCGCACGGAGCGGGCGGCTTCAGGGGACGTACCGGGCAGACTACTGAACGTCCGAGGTGCAGAAGGCGCACCTGGCGGCGGCCAGAGGGATCTCGCTCAGGCACTTGGGGCACTTCTTGGTGGTCGGCGCTGCGGCGGGGGCGGGCTCTTCCTTCCGCTTGGCGGCGTTCATGCCCTTGATCAGCATGAAGATGGCGAAGGCCACGATGATGAAGCTGATCACCGTGTTGATGAAGGCGCCGTAGTTGATGGTCACCGCGCCGGCGGCCTGGGCGTCGGCGAGGGAGGCGTAGGGCGCGGCGACATCCGCGCCCGCCTTCAGCACCAGGAACAGGTTGGTGAAGTCGACCCCTCCGAGCAGCAGCCCGATGGGCGGCATGATCACGTCGGCGACCAGCGACTTGACGATGGTGCCGAACGCTGCGCCGATCACGATGCCGACGGCCATGTCGACCACGTTGCCGCGCATGGCGAATTCCTTGAATTCCTTCAGCATGGAAAGCACCTCCTGGTGGCCTGGTCTTAGGGTCCGAGGGTTTCCCGGACCGGAAGGGCGATGGGACCTAAACGGAAACTGAATACCGGCAAGTCATATCCCGCAAGCGCCGGAATGTCAACCGCTAACGGCGGGACCGCCGGATTGCGAGAGCCGGAATCACCCGGGCATCAAAAAACCCCGCACCCTGTCCGGGTGCGGGGTTCCGGTCGGCTTGCGCCGGATCCGTCAGTGGGCTCTCGGGAAGCGCAGCTTACCAGCCGCGGCCGCCACCGCCGCCGCCGTAACCGCCACGGCCACCGCCGCCGCCGCCACCCCCGCGGGGCCGATCCTGGGCCTCGTTGACCCGCAGGCTGCGGCCGCCCATCTCCTGGCCGTCGAGGGCCTGGATGGCCGCCATGGCAGCGTCGTCGTCCATCTCCACGAAGCCGAAGCCGCGGGGACGGCCGGTCTCACGGTCGTTGATCAGGGCCACGCTGTGGACCGTGCCGTGCTGGCCGAACAGGTCCTGGATTTCCTCGTTGGTGGCGCTGAAGGGCAGGTTACCCACGTAGATCTTCTTCATCTCTCTTCTTCTCCAAATGCCGGTCGCACCGGCGGAATCAAGCCTTCAGGATTGCCGGCCTTATCCGGAAAACCCCTCAGCCTCAACGTCGATCCGGCACCGCGCCGGACCTCACTCCTCCGCGGACCCAGGAGCGGGCCTGCGGAAGATCCTGCCGTCCAACCGGAGTCGAACGGATTCCTTCAATCCTCACCCTGCGCAGACCACGGCGACGCCGTGGGCGAGGGTTCCAGTTTCCGAGAAGTCGAGAGAAAATCTACCGGCCGGGAAGGCCCGAGGAAGGTCTATCTTTTCTCAGAAGCCGGATAAATGATAGAACAGGGGCAAGGAGTTGGCAATCATTCTTTTGCCTCCGGGACGGCGATCCGGACGGCCCCCCGGGAAGCCCCCAGGGCGCTCCTACCCGGCCCCCTGCCTTGACAGGCGGCCCGCCGGCGCTTAACCTGCGGCCGGTCCTTTAATCGCGGCCCGAGAGCCCGAAAGGAAATGCCCATGGATGCCTGCCTGGCCCTGGAAACGGGGCTGATCTTCCGCGGACGCCGCCTCGGCGCCCCCCTCGACGCCGGCGGCGAGGTCGTCTTCCACACGGGGATGACCGGCTACCAGGAAATCCTCACCGACCCCAGCTACGCCGGCCAGATCGTCGTCTTCACCGCCTCCCACATCGGCAACTACGGGATCCACCGGGACGACAGCGAATCGCCCCGGATCCATCCGCACGCGGTCATCGTGCGCGATTTCTGCCGCCGCAGCTTCCACCGCCGCAGCGAGTCCGACCTGGACCAGGTGCTGCGCCGGGCGGGCGTGCCCGCCCTGACGGGGGTGGACACCCGCGCCCTGACGGTCGCCCTGCGCGACGGCGGGGCCTGCCGGGGGGTGATCGGGCAGGGGGATCCGGACTCGCTCATCGCTCGGGCCCGCGCCCTGCCTGCCATCGACGCCGTGGACTGGGTGGCGAAGGTCACCACGCCCGCCGTGGCGACTTTCGGGGAAGACCCCGCCTGCGAGCGGCCCTTCGAGGTCGCGGTGCTGGACTGCGGCGTGAAGAAGAGCATCCTGCGGCGGCTGGTGCTGCAGGGCTGCCGGGTTCGGGTGTTCCCCGCCAAGGCCACCGCCGCCGAGCTCACGGCCGCCCCGACCGAGGGCGTGTTCCTGAGCAACGGGCCGGGTGACCCCGCGATGCGGCCCGACCTGGTCGACACCGTGCGGGGCCTGCTGGAGACCGGTCTGCCGGTGTTCGGCATCTGCCTGGGGCACCAGCTGCTGGCCCGCGCCCTGGGCGCCACCACGGCCAAGCTGCCGTTCGGGCACCACGGGGCCAACCATCCGGTACACAACCTGGTGACCGGCCGCGTGGAGATCACCAGCCAGAACCACAACTACTTCGTGCCCGACCAGTCGCTGGATCCTGCGGTGGCCCGGGTGACCCACGTGAGCCTGAACGACCGGTCGGTGGAGGGGTTGCAGGCGGTCGGACGCGACGCCTTCTCGGTGCAGTTCCACCCCGAGGCGGCCCCCGGACCCAGCGACAGCCTGCACCTGTTCTCGAGGTTCACCGCCCGGATGGCGGTCCGGCGCGCGGAGACCGCCCCGAAGGAGGCCGCCCATGAAGCGCGGGGCTAGGTCGCAGCCGGCGGGCAAGCGCACCGACCTGCGCACCATCCTGGTGCTGGGCAGCGGTCCCATCGTGATCGGGCAGGCCAGCGAGTTCGACTACTCGGGCACCCAGGCCGTCAAGGCCCTCAAGCGCGAGGGATACCGCGTGGTGCTGGTCAACAGCAACCCGGCCACGATCATGACCGACCCCGGTCTGGCCGACGCCACCTACATCGAGCCGCTGGACCGCGGCATCCTCGAGCAGATCATCGCCAAGGAGAGGCCCGACGCATTGCTGCCAACGGTCGGCGGCCAGACCGGCCTGAACCTGGCCGTGGAGCTGGCCGAGCACCGCGTGCTTGACCTCTATGGAGTCGAGCTGATCGGCGCCAGCGTGCGCAGCGTCCAGATGGCCGAGGACCGCCAGCAGTTCAAGGCCGCCATGACCGCCATCGGGCTGGACACCCCGCGCAGCCTGCTGGTGACCTCCCTGGCCATGGTCGAGCAGGCCATGGCGATGATCCCGTTCCCGATGATCCTGCGCGCCAGCTTCACCCTGGGCGGAGCCGGCAGCGGCATCGCCCACGACGAGGACGAGCTGCGCGACCTGCTGCGCACGGGCCTGGGCCTGTCCCCGGTGGGCAGCGTGCTGGTCGAGGAGTCGGTGCTGGGCTGGAAGGAGTACGAGTTCGAGGTGATCCGCGACCGCCTGGGCAACGGGATCATCGTGTGCAGCATCGAGAACTTCGACGCCATGGGCGTGCACACCGGCGACAGCATCACGGTGGCCCCGGCCCAGACGTTGACCGACCGCGAGTACCAGCGGCTGCGCGACCAGGCGCTGAAGGTGCTCGATGCGGTCGGCGTGGTCACCGGCGGCAGCAACGTGCAGTTCGCGGTGGATCCGGAATCGGGCCGCACCATCGTCATCGAGATGAACCCGCGCGTGAGCCGCAGCAGCGCCCTGGCGAGCAAGGCCACCGGCTATCCCATCGCCAAGATCGCCGCCCTGCTCGCGGTGGGCTACACGCTGCCCGAGCTGCCCAACGAGATCACCGGCACCAGCAGCGCCTGCTTCGAACCGAGCATCGACTACACCGTGGTGAAGGTGCCGCGCTGGTCGTTCGAGAAGTTCCCCGGCACGCCCGACCTGCTGGGCACCAGCATGCAGTCCGTCGGCGAGGTCATGGCCATGGGCCGCACGTTCCGCGAGGCGCTGCAGAAGGCCCTGCGGTCGCTGGAAGTGGGTCTGGACGGCTGGGAGAGCCGCCCCAGCGGCCGCTCGACGGCCGATCTCGAGGCCGCGCTGACGCGGCCCAGCCCGCGGCGGCTGACCGACCTGCACGAGGCCTTCTCCCGCGGCCTGGACCCCGAGGCCATCCACCGTCTGACGGGCATCGACCCCTGGTTCCTGGACAACCTCGCCCTGCTGATGGAGATCGAGGGCCGGCTGCGCGGCCACGCGCTCGACGAGCTGCCGGGCGAGCTGCTGCGCGAGGCCAAGCGCGAGGGATTCAGCGACCGCCGGATCGCCCGGCTGCTGCGGTGGGACGCCGGGGCGCCCGATTCCCTGGACGACCGGACCGCCCTGGTGCGCGAGGCGCGGCGGGCCGCGGGCCTGGCGCCGGTGTTCCGGCGGGTCGACACCTGCGCGGCCGAATTCAAGAGCGAGACCCCCTACCTCTACTCCACCTGGGAGGACGGTCCCTGCGAGGCGCGGCCCACCGATCGCCGCAAGGTGATCGTGCTGGGCGGGGGGCCCAACCGCATCGGCCAGGGCATCGAGTTCGACACCTGCTGCTGCCACGCCATCGAGGCGGTGCGGCAGGACGGCATCGAGGCCATCCTGGTCAACTGCAACCCCGAAACCGTCAGCACCGACCACGATCTGAGCGACCGGCTCTACTTCGAGCCCCTGCGCCTCGAGGAGGTGCTGCACATCTGCGAGGTGGAACGGCCCGAGGGGGTGATCGTCACTCTCGGAGGGCAGACCCCCCTGAACCTGGCTCACGTCCTCGAGCAGGCCGGCGTGCGGTTGCTGGGCACCGGCACGGCGGCGATCGACAGGGCCGAGGACCGCGACCGCTGCCGCGCGCTGCTGGACGGCCTGGGAATCAGCTACCCCCGCGCCGGCAGCGCGCGTACCGAGGACGAGGCGGCCCGGGTGGCCGCCGGCATCGGCTACCCCGTGATGGTCCGGCCCAGCTACGTGCTGGGCGGCCGCGCCATGCAGGTGGTCTACGGTGAAGAAGGCCTGCGCCGGTTCTTCGCCGAGGCGGCCGCGGTGAGCGGCGACCATCCCGTGCTGATCGACTCCTTCCTCGAGGGCGCCGTCGAGTTCGATCTCGATCTTGTCTGCGACGGCACCGAGGTGCTGATCGGCGGCATCCTGCAGCACATCGAGGAGGCCGGCATCCACAGCGGCGACAGCTACGCCGTGCTGCCGCCTCACAGCGCCGCTCCCGGAACGCTCGCCGCGATGCGCGACATGGCCCGGGCGATCGCCCTGGAACTGGGCATCGTGGGGCTGATGAACGTCCAGTTCGCCGAGCACCGCGGCACCGTCCACGTGCTGGAGATCAACCCCCGCTCCTCGCGCACCGTGCCGTTCATCGAGAAGGCCACCGGGGTGGACCTGGCTGCCATCGCGACGCGCTGCATGCTGGGACGGACCCTCGCCGAGCAGGGCGCCCGCGAGGGCTCGACCGGCGGCCTGGTGCATGTGAAGGGCCCGGTGTTCCCGTTCCGCCGGTTCCCCCGCACCGACCACCTGCTCGGCCCGGAGATGAAGAGCACCGGCGAGGTGATGGGCAGCGGCGCCGATTTCGGCGAGGCCTTCGCCCGCGCCCAGCTGGCCTGCGGGCAGGGCCTGCCGACGGCCGGGGTGGCGTTCATCAGCGTGAAGGACTGCGACAAGGAGGCCGCCGCGAGCGTGGCCCGGGACTTGGCGGAGCTGGGGTTCCGGCTGCTGGCCACCTCGGGGACGGCCACCTTCCTGAACGGCCGGGGCATCGAGACGGTGACGGTGCCCAAGGTCGGCGAGGACGTCCCCCACATCGGCGAGGTCATCCGCACCGGCGGGGTGCAGATGGTCATCAACACGCCCCTGGGCCAGCGCAGCCGGTACGACGAGAGCGCGATCAGGCGCGAGGCCCGCGCCCTGGACATCCCCTGCATCACGACCATGAGCGGAGCTCGGGCGGCCGTGGACGGCATTCGTGCGCTACGGCGCGGCCTGGTGGGCGTGCGGGCGCTGCAGGCGCGGGGTTGAAACGCCCGGTGTGGGTTCCCTGGCGGGCCCGCGGCCGATCGTGTACCATTGGCCGCGATCGTGTGGATTTTCCCTTCACCCCGACCGCGAGCGAACCATGGCCGGCAATCCCCTCTTCCAGCGCCTGCAACTGCTGACCGGCGCCCCCGCGATCGAGCACCTGGGACGTTCCCGCGCGGCCGTCTTCGGCCTGGGCGGTGTGGGCAGCTGGGCCGCCGAGGCCCTGGTGCGCTCGGGCGTGGGCCACCTGACGATCGTGGACAACGACGTGGTCTGCATCACCAACGTGAACCGCCAGCTGCAGGCCACGACGCGCAACGTGGGCAAGGGGAAGGCCGACGAGCTGAAGGCGCGGCTGGTCACCCTGAATCCCCGCTGCAAGGTCGAGGCCGTGCAGAAGGTGTACGAGCCGGACACCGCCGCTGAATTCGACCTCGGCTCGTTCGACTACGTGCTGGACTGCATCGACAGCATCGCGAACAAGGTGGACCTGATCATGCGGTCGGTGGCCGCCGGGGCGACCCTGTACTCGTCCATGGGGGCGGCGTCCAAGCTGGATCCCACGCAGATCAAGGTGGCCTCGGTGTGGGAGACCACGGGGTGTCCCCTGGCGCGGATCATCCGCCAGAAGCTGCGGGCCGCGAAGTTCACCGGCGATTTTTTGACCGTGTTCTCGCCCGAGGTGCTGCCCCCCGTGGAGAGCACCAGCGTGGCCTGCGGCACCCACCAATGTTTCTGCCCCAGCTTCACGCCCGACGACGGCACCGAGCACAAGGACTGGTGCTCGACCAAGAAGATCATCAACGGTTCGGCGGTGCACATCACGGCCGTGTTCGGGATGATGCTGGCCGGGCTGGTGGTGCAGGATGCGGTGAGGCGGGCGCCGGCGGAAGCGGCGGGGTTAGCTGAGGCCCCCGCCGGTGACGGAGGCCTTCAGACCCTGGAGTAGCCATGTTCCCCTACCTCGCCGTCTTCATCGTCTCCCTTCTGACAGCCGGCCTGACCATGTATTCGGGCTTCGGCCTGGGCACCCTCCTCTTGCCCGTGTTCGCCCTGTTCTTCCCGGTGGAGGTGGCCGTGGGCGCCACCGCGGTGGTGCACGGGGCCAACAACCTGTTCAAGGTCACACTCGTGGGCCGGCACGCAGACAAGGGCTTGGTCCTGGCATTCGGGGTCCCGGCCATCCTGGCGGCGTTCGTGGGCGCGGCGTCCCTGGGGCTGGTGGCGCACCTGGAGCCGCTGGCGGAGTACCAACTGGGGTCGCGGACCGCGGTCGTCACCCCGGTGAAGCTGACGGTCGGAGTGCTGATGGCGTTCTTCGCCCTGTTTGAATTGCTGCCGCGGTTCCGGAACCTGAAGTTCGAGAAACGGCACCTGCCCGTGGGCGGGCTGCTGTCGGGGTTCTTCGGGGGATTCAGCGGGCACCAGGGGGCGCTGCGTTCGGCGTTCCTGGTGAAGACCGGTGTCGCGACCGAGGCCTTCGTCGGGACCAACGCGGTGATCGGATTCGCGGTGGACGCCATGCGCATCGCCACCTACGCCGGGATGGCGCTGCTTGCCGGAGGGAGCCAGCCCATCGGGCCGGAGCAGTGGCCGCTGATCGGGACTGGGATCGTGGCGGCGTTCTGTGGGGTGCTGATCGGGACACGATACCTGCACAAGGTGACGATGGGGACGGTGCAGACGTTGACCGGGGTGCTGTTGCTGGGGATCGCGGTGGTGATCGGGGCGGGGGTGATCTGAGCGGGGATTAAGGGAACCTGTATCATTTTCAACATGTTGATGGTTGGGCTGTGTGATACAATGACTTCCAGATGATGAAGTTAGGGGTAACGGGGATGGGGGAAATTGGCCCTTTGGGGATTGTATCGTTGTTATCAAGAACGACTAATCATCCAGATTCGAGTTATGGGAGTTCTGGGTAATTGGTTGTTGGGCAGACGAGACAGCCTCGCACGGGGGAGTCCCGTCAGAAGCGAATTGAAATCTTCGCACCGTTCAGGCCAGGGAAGCACCCAGAGGATTCGAATGGAACGAGCGCAGATTGAAGCCCGAGCGTGAACCTATTCAAAGGTGATGGGTCGTGCGAGTCACACAATCGCCGGTCGACGGTTGCGTTGCCCAGCGATAGCTCTGCGCCAGCGTGAGGATTCACCATGTACCTGTCACATCTAAGCCTGCGCAACTTCCGTCAGTTCGGCGACAGCGACGACAAGCTGGAGCTCCCGCTGAGCAGCGGCGTGACTGCGCTGGTCGGGCGCAACGACAGCGGGAAGTCCGCGGTGATCGACGCCATCCGGTATGCGCTCCTGACACGAGACCTGAGCTACATCCGTGTCCAGCCCGAGGACTTCCACATCGACGCGTCTGGCGCGCAAGCCGACGAGATCTTCATTCGGTGCCGGCTGAGCGATCTCAACGACGATGAGAAGGGTGCCTTCGCTGAGTACCTGACCTACGATGGCGCCGACGTCTCCCTTGTCGTCAATTGGTCTGCCAGGAGGCGCAGCGAGTCCCCGAGCGCTCGTCGGTGGGTCGACGTATCGGTTCGTAGCGGCGTGGACGGCGCGGGGCCAACGTTTGAGGCGTCTGTGCGCGAGCTGCTGTCGAGCGCCTACCTGCGGCCGCTCCGCGACGCAGCACGGGAGATGTCGTCGGGTCGCGGCTCTCGGCTCTCGCAGATCCTGGCGAACGTCCCGGAGATCAGCCAGGGCGAGGCCTTCGACGAGAACGACCTTCCGGCCGACCCAGGCGCAGTGAGCAAGCTGAGCCTTCTGGGCCTGGCGGACTACCTCCGCCACAGCGTGAAGTCCCACCATGGTGTGAGCGGAGCCGAAACCGCGATCAACAATCAGTACCTGTCCTCTCTCTTCCTGCGGGGCGACAGTCTGCAAGGCCGAATCGACCTCACCGAAGGCGGGAGCGACGCGATTCGCCTGCGTCGAATCCTGGAGCGGCTCGAGCTCGGTCTATTCGAGGCATCGACATCCAGCGCCCGCGGGTACTACGGCCTCGGCTCGAACAACATCCTCTTCATGGCGTGCGAGTTACTGCTCCTGGGGCGTGAGCCCGAGGGGTTGCCCCTCCTGCTCATCGAGGAACCCGAAGCGCACCTTCACCCCCAGCGCCAGCTGCGGCTGATGGACTTCCTGTCGAGTGCTGCCGCCGGCAAGGTGAGGGAGTCGCCCCGCTCCGTCCAGGTCATCCTGTCGACCCACAGCCCCAACCTGGCATCGACCATCCCGCTCGAGAATCTCGTCATGTTGGAGGGCGGACGTGTCTATTCCCTCGCGGAAGGCGAGACCAAGCTGGGCGCGGGCGACTATCGTTTCCTGGAACGCTTCCTCGACGTGACCAAGGCCAATCTCTTCTTCGCCCACGGCGTCATCATCGTTGAGGGGGACGCCGAGGCCCTGTTGCTCCCAACGCTTGCCCGGCTCCTGGGCACTGATCTGACGGGGCACGGGGTCTCCGTCGTCAACGTCGGCGGGACTGGACTCCGGCGCTTCAGCAGGATCTTTCAGCGGTCCGATGAGGCTTCAGCATCCGTCTCCGTCCCGGTTGCCTGCGTAGCAGACATGGACGTGATGCCCGACTGCGCGCCAGCCATCCTCGGCCTGGTCACAGACGACGATGACGAAAGGTGGGAGAGTCCGGGACGGCGCTGGAAGGCAACGCGTGACTTCGGGGACGAGGACAAGTCAACGGAGCAGGCGCTGACCGAGCGACGCGAGCATCGACGCGCCTCGGACGGCCAGTCCGTCTGCACGTTCGTCGCGGACCACTGGACGCTCGAGTACGACGTCGCGTACTGCGGCCTTGCCGAGGAAGTCTACGTCGCTGCCAGCCTTGCGAAGAACGACGCAGCGATTGTGGAGGAGAAGAAGACCACCTCTGACGTCGAGGCGATCGCGAAGGCCGAGTTCGAAGCGCTCGCGAAGGCGGCTGGTGACGATCGCGCGGTGCTCTGTAGCCACATCTACAAGCTCTTCCACTCAGGCGTTGCATCCAAGGCGATCGCCGCCCAATACCTGGCAAACGCCCTCACCGCCGAAGGGGAGAAAGACGACTTCGACCCAGCAACGTTCGCGGGGAAGCTGCCGCGCTATGTCGTCGAGGCCATCGCGCACGCGACTGGAGTTGCTATCCCGGCGGTGCCAATCGACGACGGGTGCCCCGTGGAGGGAACGGATGGCTGACCCGCAGTCCGTCATTCCGCAGGTTGTCGACGAGGATGTCGAGTGGATTCGCCGCGTCATGGGCCTGCGCGAATTCGACCAGTCCCGGCAGGAATTCCTTCGCTCGCGGACGACGCTCGACGTATCCGCTTGCCCGGGGAGCGGCAAGACGACGCTGATCGTCGCCAAGCTCGCCATCATGGCCAGGAAGTGGTCGCACCGGACGAAGGGTATCTGCGTGCTTTCCCACACCAACGCAGCACGCGAGGAGATCCAGCGGCGACTCCGCGGGACGGTCGTCGGGCAGCAACTACTCTCCTACCCGCACTTCATCGACACCATCCACGGCTTCGTGAACCGGTTCCTCGCGCTGCCGTGGCTGAACTCCAACGGCTTTCCGGCCGCAACGGTCGACGACGACGTGACCAGCGCGTACCGCCATCGCGTCCTCACCAACTCTGACTACTGGAAGGTTGAGAACTTCCTTCGACGGAAGCACAGCGGGTTCGACCGGATCCGCGTTAGGGACCGGAACCTCGACATTTGGCTGGGCGATCGGCCGTTCCCGGCGAGGGCGAGCGCCGAGACATACCAGATCGCGAGGCGCGCCGCACAGGTCTCCTCCAACGCAGGATATTTCTGCTACGACGAGATGTTCATCTGGGCCAAGGCCCTGCTCGAGGACTGCCCAGGCGTCGCCAAGTTGCTGCAGCAACGGTTCCCTCTGGTCATCGTCGACGAGATGCAGGACACGTCGGATCTCCAGGTCGGCATCTTGGAGGGCGTGTTCCCGCGAGCAAGCTCGGAGGTCTCGCTGCAGCGTGTCGGTGATCCGAACCAGGCCATTTTCGACGGGGCCCCAGCCGGGACGGCCGTGTCTGGTGGGTTTCCGGATGCACCGACCTGCTTGAAAATCCCGAACAGCTTCCGCTTCGGCCCAGGGATCGCGACGCTGGCGTCACCCTTCGCGATCGATGCGGCCGGGCCAGATGGTCTCCAGGGTGTCGGACCGCGCCCGGTCGAGGGCGCACCTGACTGCTGCACGAACGCGCTATTCATCTTCCAGGATGCCGAGGCGCAGGGTGTCCTGAATGCCTACGGCCACCATGTGCTCGCGTCCTTTGGCGACGAAGCGCTCGCCGCCGGAGACGTCACGGCCGTCGGCGCAGTTCATCAAGACGCCAGCGACGTGACGGCCGGCAACCCCCAATTCCCGAAGACCGTGCCACACTACTGGAGCGGGTACACCGCGGAGGTCGGGCGCCGCGACCCACATCCGCGGACGCTCATCCAGTACGTCCGTGTGGCCCGGGCTTTCGTGCTGGACGGACGCGATCTTGCGCCCGGCGTAGAGAAGATTGCCTCGGGGCTCGTTCGTTTGGCGCGACATGCGGGTGGCGCCGAACTGCTGGGACGGCGGGCGCCGAGACACCGCTCGGTGGTCGACGCACTATCTACGAACGCAGAGGCGACATCGGCGTACCGGCGCCTCCTACGGGCGTTCCTCATCGACTGGGAGACCCTGTCGGTTTCATCGTGGGCGCAGCGACAAGCCGACATCCGCCTGGTAGCTGCTGGTCTCGGGGCTTCGGGTACTGCCCCCGCCCTCGCGGACGATTTCCTCCGCTGGGACCAGTACGACCCGTCGCTCGCGGTCTCCGCGGCAACATCCCCGCAGGACGCGGGCCCGAACGTCTACCGCGTCGAAGATGGCGCCGGGCGGAGGGTCGACATCCGCCTCGGCTCGGTGCACTCGATGAAAGGCCAGACTCACCTGGCGACTCTACTGCTGAGCACCTACTGGCACGACCACTCGGCGGAAAAGATGCTTCCGTGGCTGCTGGGGGAGAAGGTGAACCTCAACGGCGCCGGAACGCGGGATCGCGCCCGCCTGCAGCAGACCTACGTCGCCATGACCCGCCCCAGTCACCTCGTCTGCCTTGCCGTTCCGCGGGCTGCTTTGGGAGACCATGCGGCCTTGACCGGCCACGTGGCGACGTTGAAGGAGCGCGGATGGCAGGTGGCGGATGTTGTGGACGGGGCGTCTAGTTGGTACTCTTGACTGCCATGACGGCATCGCCTCGCGCTGTCGTTACGAGGCTGCCCAACAAGGCGATGCAGACGGACGCGGCTTCGCCGCGCCGCTGATCGCCAGGGCGTTAGAAAGACAATCAGGCCTACCTGGCATTGGGGATACCCTGAAATTGGAAAATCCCAGGTTTGGGCACGAAAGGGGATTGTGTGCATGCAACAACACCTGATTGGATGACTGCAATATCAAGTGTTGTAATGGCTGTTACGGCACTTAGTGCGATTGCTTGGTCTGTTAGGGAACTTGAACTTCGAAGGAGTGAAAGGCACGAGAATGCACTAGATAAAGTGGCGCAAGATATTTTAAATAAGGCCGCTGCGGCTCGATCTGTTTTTAATTTCGAAATGCTAGGCATCGAAAACCAAGTTGGCGATTATTTATATCCCAAAGATAGGTTATTTAAGGAATCCAAAGCAGGGCTCACCGCTCTTGACCGTCTCGGAAAGACAAATGAGTCTTACCAAGATTTTATGGGTGCTCTTTTTATTGGCAGAGCAAGTTGGGGAAATCGTTTTGAGACCGCAGAAAAAGAGATCAATGAGGCCCATTTTGAATTATTGATATGGGGACTTAGTTGTGAAAACATTCTAAGCATGCCTCCGGAAAACAGCCGTCTGGAATTAGAGGGGCAAGAAAAGCGAAGGAAGTCATTCCACAAAAAATTATCCAGATTCTGGAAAGCAATTGATACTCTTTCGGAAGAGATGGGAGAATTTTTGCTAGCAAAAAAACTGGGAAAGGAGCCCGGCATATTCTAGTGACATTGACCATCTGAAAAAAATGCTAGATGGGGCCCAGTCAAAAGGATGCTTGGGAAACATCATGTTCTAGCTTTCTAACACCTATGAGGCCCCCGGTCGTCAAGAGGGTATTCTAATCCCTCCTGTTCTTTGAAAACCGCATATCGCCGTAGCCAGGATTGACGCCGCCCCGTCTTGGTTTCCCGGTACTGGTACAGGCAGCACCCTGCACCAAACACCTTCGAGGTTCACGGCCCACATTCCTGGGCCTGCAGGGCCGCTGCCCTGCGACCTAGAAACTTATCAGTGTCCTTGTGCCGGCCCATCCAAAAGTCAGGCTGAGCCTGCGCCCTCCAGTAATGAGGCGGGCTCGGGAAAGGAGCGGGGAGATCATCGTTCCTTTCAGATTCCGGGAGCGGAGCGACCGTCCAATCAAACGCGTCTGGCTGCCTCGGCATCGATCCATGCGCCGGAACGTGGTCTTTGCCACAGGCATCTTGATGGCCCGCGCGGCGCTTTGTCGGCTCTGCCT